>NZ_CATNVB010000004.1 GCF_951230165.1 Lentilactobacillus sp. Marseille-Q4993 | reverse complement strand
TTGGGTTTTAGTCGATTTAAGA
Organism: Lentilactobacillus sp. Marseille-Q4993; assembly: GCF_951230165.1. Taxonomy (GTDB): domain Bacteria; phylum Bacillota; class Bacilli; order Lactobacillales; family Lactobacillaceae; genus Lentilactobacillus. Next base: position 148,675 of record NZ_CATNVB010000004.1, on the reverse strand, counting down.
ATAGCAGAGTTGAATTCTCTGTGCTACGTAAAATGCAAAAAAGCCTCGGAAATTTTTATTTCCGAAGCTTTTTTGCTTTAACTAGGACTTTTGTCCCAGCCTCTTTGGCGTTTATTTAAATATTTAATATCCAAAGTATTCGTCATGAATGGGGGCCATTAACCATTACTCCCAGATAATATCGGTCTGCGATGAACAATAATTATTTTTCTTCATCCTTATCAGCGACAAAGATTCCAAGGTCATCCAACTGCTTGTTAGCAACTGGTTGAGGTGCACTGGTAAGTGGTTCAACTGCCTTTGAGTTCTTAGGGAATGCGATAACATCACGAATGTTTTCGCGATCAGCAAGCAATCTTGCAAAACGATCTAATCCGATTGCAAGACCTCCATGAGGTGGAAAACCATAATCTAACGCATTTAAGAAGTAACCGAATTGTGATTCGGCGCTGTCTTTTGTAAACCCAAGGGCTTCAAACATCTTTTCTTGAAGTTCTCTAGTATGGATACGGATTGAACCCCCACCTAATTCAAGACCATTAAGAATGATATCGTAACTTTGAGCATAGGCTTTATGAGGATCCTCATCACTATTAGTCAAGTAGTGAACATCTTCTTCGTTTGGCATTGTGAATGGATGGTGAGCTGCCACGTAACGTTTCAAGTCAACATCGTATTCAAAGAGTGGCCAGTTGATGATCCACAAGAAAGCAAACTTGGATTCATCAATCATATTTTGTTCTTTGGCAATGGCTACCCGAAGATAGCCTAACGTACTTGCAACTACTCGACTGTTGTCAGCGGCAAACAGCAATAAGTCACCAGTCTTGGCATCAGTAGCAGCCAACATCTTTTCGCGAACGTCGTCATCCTTGAAGAATTTGGCGATTGGACCACTAAAGCCATCATCGGTAACCTTCAACCAAGCAAGTCCCTTAGCACCAAATCTTTCAACGTATTGACCGTATTGATCGAGGTCTTTTCTTGAATAAAGATCTGCCCCACCAGGAACCGCAATAGCCTTAACTTGGCCTCCATTTTCAACGGCTGATTTAAATACTTTGAAATCAACATCTTTCATAATGTCTGAAAGATCCTTTAATTCCATTCCAAACCGAACGTCAGGTTGATCAGTACCAAACCGTGACATCGATTCATCCCAGCTCATTCTTTCAAATGGTAATTTAACTTCAACTCCAAGAGCATCCTTCATAACCTTAGCAATTAAGCCTTCAGTCACGTCTTCAATCTCCTCTTGGTCAGCAAATGACATTTCCATATCAATTTGGGTAAATTCTGGTTGTCTATCACCACGAAGGTCTTCATCACGATAACAACGAGCAATTTGGTAATACTTATCAAATCCAGCTCCCATCAACAATTGTTTAAACTGTTGTGGTGATTGTGGCAGTGCGTAGAATGAACCTGGGTAAACCCGTGAAGGAACAAGGTAGTCTCTCGCACCTTCTGGAGTTGACTTAGTCAAAGTTGGTGTTTCAATATCAATGAATTCTTGTGAGTCAAAGAAACTGTGAACTGATTGAATAATTCTGTTTCTTAAAAGAATTGCTTTTTGCATTTCTGGCCGGCGAAGATCAAGATATCTATACTTCAATCTTAGGTCATCAGAAACATTGATATTATCTTGAATGTAAAACGGTGGGGTCTTGGCAGTGGCCAAAATTTTAGCTTCGGTAATATCGACCTCGATTTTACCAGTCTTCATGTTGTCGTTGACCTCTTTTTCAGATCTAGCAACAACCTTACCCTTAGCCTCAATTACATATTCGCCCCGAAGTTCGTCAGCAACCTTAAGTGCCTCCTCACCGTATTCTTCACTGAATACTAATTGAACGATTCCCTTAACGTCACGAAGATCGATAAAAATCAATCCCCCTAAGTCACGGCGTTTTTGAACCCATCCTTTTAATACAACCTCTTGGCCAATAAACTCTTCGTTTACTAGGCCTGCGTAAGTAGTTCTTTTCATCTTCTCATTTCCCTTCTAGTCATTGAAATCGTTCGCAACGACATCGTTAAAGTTAGCTAAAATTCGATCAAGATCGATTGATAGTTCCTTACCAGTTGCCATTTGCTTAACGTTTGCTGTGTTATTCTCAAGCTCGGTTTCCCCGATTGTAATTGTAAACTGTGCATTTAATTTATCAGCGGTCTTAAATTGCGCCTTTGGCTTTCTAGCCAAATAATCACGGTCGCTAGAAAATCCTTCTCGCCTCAAGGCTTGAACAACCTTCAAAGTTGCCGCACTGGTTGTTTCACCGATTCCAACAACGTAGGCGTCCAGCGTATTGAGAATTGGCAAGTCAACGTTTTCTGCTTCAAGCAAGACCATCAATCTTTCAACCCCAAGACCAAAACCAATTCCTGGCATCTCTGGGCCACCTAGTTCTTCAACCAAACCATTATACCGACCACCAGCACAGATGGTTGTGTAGCCACTACCAAGGGCCTTTGACTGAACCATAATTTCAAAAATCGTGTGCGTGTAATAATCAAGTCCCCGCACCATTGTTTTATCGATTTCATACTCAATTCCAAGTTCATCTAATAAGGATTTCACCTGAGCAAAGTGCTTTTGGGAGTCCTCACTTAAATAATCTAAGATAGATGGGGCATCCTTAACAATTTCTTGGTCGCCTTTGTCCTTGCTATCCAGTACGCGGAGTGGGTTCTTGTGCAAACGAACCTTTGAATCGTCGCTAAGCTCATCAAAGTGAGGCTCAAGGAAATCAATCAACGCTTGGCGGTAATTATCTCTAGTTTCAGTATCACCAAGCGTGTTGATTGTTAACTTCAAGTCCTTGAGACCAAGTCTAGTCAACAGGTCCATAGCCATAGCCATTACTTCAACGTCTAATTCAGGCTCGTTACTGCCAAATGCTTCAACCCCAATTTGATGAAATTCACGTTGCCGGCCGGATTGAGGGCGTTCGTATCTGAACATTGAACCCATGTAGAACACCTTAACGGGTTTCACGTGTTCCGGACCATAAAGTTTATTTTCAACGAATGCTCGGACAACCCCAGCCGTTCCTTCTGGTCGCAAACTGATATGGCGATCACCCTTATCTTTGAAATCATACATTTCCTTAGTGACAACGTCAGATGTATCACCAGAAGTTCGTGAGAATACTTCAAAGTTTTCAAATAATGGCGTTCTGATCTCTTGGTAGCGATAGTTATCAAACAGCATTCTTGCCGTTTCTTCTACATAATTCCACCGTTTTGCCTCTTCCGGCAAAATATCAGCTGTTCCTTTTGGGCGTTGATATCTCATGTTATATCCTCCTAAAAATATAAAAAAAAGCACCCCTGTCAATTGACAAGGGTGCTCTCGCACGGTACCACCTTAATAATTCTCAAGAGTAACGCTCGCGCGAATAGTAAATTTACTATTAACCTTATTAAAAAGTGTCATTCGGAAGACCAATCACACATTTCCAGCGACCATGTGCTTTCTTAAAGATTGGAAACTTCCTACTGTTTCTTTTTATCGGTTGAATGTTTAACTGTAAATAACGATAGTCGACTATTACCACAATGTCAAGATAGATTTAGTTTTGCTACTTCACCAACTTAATCTATAATGTAATAGTATTTAACGAAATGGATGGCAAAACATTGAAAAAAATAAAACAAAATAAAAGTTGGATCATTACGATTGTCGCCATTATCTTTACGTTTACCATTCTGGTAATATCGCTATACTCCAACTCAGTAACCGTCAAAGTAAACCAATTGAATTTAAGAACTGGGCCGGCAGTGACCTATAAGGTTAAGGAAAAAGTAACTCGCGGAACTCGGCTGCAGGTGATCGACCGAAAAGATAACTGGATCAAAGTTATTTCAAATAACCGAACGATTGGCTGGGTAGCCTCCTGGTTAGTTACCAATGGCAAAATTAAGGACGTCTCTAAATTGTCTGAGGCAACCATTGTGATCGACCCTGGTCACGGTGGTTCTGACTCAGGCGCGCTGTCAACTACTGGTTTAAAAGAGAAAACATACACCCTTCAAGTTGCCACCAAAGTAGCCAATCTACTTAGAGAAAAAGGGGCAAACGTAATTATGACCAGGGACACAGACAAAACAGTTAGCCTAGCAAAGAGGCCAGCTATCGCAATGAATAATTCAGCAAATGCATTTATCAGCTTTCACTTTGATTCATCTGATGAGGCAAACGTAGCCAGTGGTTTTACCTGCTACTATTACCACAAAGGCCAATCGCTACAGTTAGCAAAAACAATAAATGATAGTATGGACAATCTGAGTCTTGCTAATCGCGGAGTTGAGTTTGGTGACTTCCTAGTAATCAGAGATACATCAGTTCCCTCAATTTTAATTGAAGGTGGCTATATCAATGATGATAACGATATTAAAAAAATCAAATCAGCAGACTATCAAAACCAGTATGCTGAAGATGTCGTAGATGGGCTGAGCAGATACTTTGCTACCCAACAACAATAAAACCCGTGAAATCAGGTAATGACTTCACGGGTTTTATTTATTTTCTCGTTATTAGATAATCTCTTAATTCAGTCATACTAGGAGTTCTATACTCTGTTGAACCAGTTGTGACAATGGTTCTATCCGGATCAAATAAATAACCCTCAATGTTGGCATTGTGGCCCGCTTCAATATCTAAAGAACGATCACCAATCATCGCTGCATGGTTCCTAGAAACATTATTTTTTTCAATCAAATAGTTCAAAGAATCAGGCTTTGGTTTACGCGGAAAATCATTCGCTGATGTGACAAAATCACTAAAATATTCAAGTAAACCCGATTCAGCAAGGAGTTCCTTGGATTGGTCATCCCTGTGGGTTAGCAAAAAGTTTTTGCCACCATTCTCAACAGCAAACTTCAGAACCCCTTCAACCCCAGCAAATGGTTTTGAATCAGTAACATTCATAGTCTGATATTTGCCATTAAGCTTAGCAAGTGAATCATGACTTAACCGGTAAAAAGCTGAAAATTTATCCAAGGCAGCCCCAACAGAATGTTGCCGCATAATCTTATAGATATCATGCTCATCAATTTCGACGTCATCGATGCCCAAATCCATCAGTGCTTGTTTGAAAGCTGCTACCATTGCTGGATAAGTATCCATTACCGTACCATCAAAATCCCAGAATAAGTAATTAATCATCGTTTGCCTCACCTTATTTATGTTCCGTATCAAACAAAATCGTGACTGGGCCATCATTTTGTAGACCAACCATCATATCAGCACCAAACTCACCGGATTTTACTGTCAAACCAGTTTGAGATAACGCTTCGTTAAACTGCTCATAAACTTTCTTAGCGTGGCCTGGTTCCCCAGCGTTCACAAAGCTTGGGCGGTTACCCTTTTTGGTATCAGCAAACAAAGTAAATTGAGAAATCGACAGTATTTCGCCATTAACACTACTGATATCCAAATTCATCTTGCCAGCATCATCTTCAAATACCCTTAGTTTACTGATTTTGTGAACCAAATACTCAATCTCTTCTTCACCGTCTTGATCATTCACGCCAACCAACAATAAATAGCCGGCGCCAATCTCATTAAATAACTTATCCTCAATGGTAACTGAGGCGGACTTCACTCTTTGCAATACGACTCGCATACTAACTCCTATCTAAACGTTCTTTCAATTACATAAACGTCTGGAATATTTTTAATTGTACTCATTAATCGGTCAAGTTGTTCCCAATTTCTTACCCCAACTGAAATAGAAATCGTCGCCATCTTATTATGGTCAACTTGCCCATTGACAGAAGAAACATCTTTTGTAACGTTATTAACCGCTGTTAGTACGTCAGTTAGTAACCCAGTTCGGTTGTATCCTGAAACGGAAAGATTAGCTGGATAATTAGTTCGGCTTTCGTCAGGAGCATCCCAAGAAACTTCAATCAACCGATCGCCGTTTTCTTCAGCCTTTCTAATATTAGGACAATCCACTCTGTGAACAGACACCCCACGACCTTTTGTAATATAACCGACAATATCATCACCTGGAACAGGTGTACAACAGTGACTCAGTCTTACCAGCAGATTGTCGACCCCTTCAATAATAATTCCGTTTGATGCTTTCTGCTTCTTTTTCTTTTTCGTTTGGGAATCGGTGGTTTCGGAAATTGTTTGGTGGCCTTCAAAAATTTCCTTCTCAGCTTGATCCTGTCGTTCTTTCTTTTGCTTAGCTCGCAAATCATGCGTTAACCGATTAGTAATTCCAGTTGGTTGTAAATCACCAAATCCAACTGCTGCCAACACGTCGTCCCCGTGCTGATAATGCATCCCCTTAGCAACTGCCGTCAAATTTTCATCGGTCATAACAACCCTTGGGTCGAATCCATCGGTCCTTAACTTATGAACCAACATATCCCGACCGGTTTCAATATTTTGGGTTCTATCCTCCTGGCGGAAGAATTGTTTGATCTTATTTCTTGCTCGTCGAGTATGAACCATTTTAACCCAGTCACGACTTGGTCCAGCAGAGTTAGTCGAAGTAATAATATCAACGATATCACCATTTTCAACCGCAAAATCAAGGGGAACGATTTTTCCGTTTACCCTTGCACCAGTTGTGTGATTACCAACTTCAGTATGAATCATGTAGGCCATATCAAGTGGACCTGCTCCTTTGGGCAACTCAAAAACATCGCCCTTTGGCGTAAAGACATAAACACGGTCGCCAAACAGCTCACCTTTTACACTATCCATGAAATCAGATGCATCATCGGTTTCCTCTTGCAGCTCGATAATTTCCTTAAACCAGTTTAGTTTATTATTATCATTCGACTGTTTGACACCACTCTTGATTCCTTCTTTGTAAGCCCAGTGAGCAGCAATACCAAATTCAGCGACTTGATGCATCTCTTCAGTTCTAATTTGAACTTCTAGTGGTTTTCCTTCCGGACCAATTACAGTTGTATGCAGTGATTGGTACATGTTGGCTTTTGGCATTGCAATGTAGTCTTTAAACCGGCCTGGCATTGGCTTCCACTCTGAATGAATGGCTCCAAGAACGGCGTAACAATCCTTAATTGAATCAACAATTACCCTAATTGCCAACAAGTCATAAATTTGACTGAATTGCTTATGTTGATCAACCATCTTGCGGTAAACCGAATAGATATGCTTTGGTCGACCATATATTTCACTTTTAATATTGAGGTCAGAAATCGCATCATTGATATTCTGAATGGCATTTTGAATGTAATCTTCACGTTGATCCCGCCTTGAATTCATTAAATGAACGATTCGATAGTATTGTTGTGGGTTCAAGTATCGAAGAGCAATATCCTCAAGTTCCCACTTGATGGTTCCAATACCTAGTCGATCTGCGATTGGCGCATAGATTTCAAGAGTTTCCTTTGCAATTCGTCTTTGTTTATCAGGGCGAAGTGACTTCAAGGTCCGCATATTATGCAGTCTATCAGCCAGCTTTACAATCATTACCCGAATATCCTTCGACATCGCTAAAAGTAGCTTCCGGTGATTTTCTGCAAGTCGTTCTTCACTCGACTTATATTTAATTTTTGACAACTTGGTAACGCCATCAACGATTAGGCTAACATCATCACCAAACAGTTCCCGAACATCAGTTAGCTCGACCCCAGTATCCTCGACGATATCATGGAGAAAGCCAGCAGATACCGTAGCGGGATCCATGTGGAGATCAGCAAGGATTCCCGCAACTTGAATTGGATGAGTAATATATGGCTCACCCGACTGCCGCATTTGGCCGCTGTGAGCGGTATTTGCAAAATCAAACGCCCGTTGAACTTCGGCGACGTGTTCCTTATTCATATATCCCTTGACCATTTGGATAACGTCTTCGCTTGTCCAGTCTCTTGTAGCCATAAGATCACTTCTTCCTTCACGCAATTTATATACAATATTTTATCATTGTTTAATTATCAATTCACTTACTTCCAAGTTCAAAGTACATAGAAGTCGCTGCTAAAAAGTATAGTGGCGCAGTTTCGGTACGCATTATTCTTGGTCCTAGCCCGGCCTTTATCAACCCTTCATCAGACAGGACACTAACTTCTTGCTCAGAAATGCCACCTTCTGGGCCAAAAACAGCAATCACTGAATCCCCATCTGCAAGATGGCTATAAAGTTGCACAAGGTTGGATTCTTCTCCTTGTTTAGCTGATTCCTCATAGGCAATAACCCCTGCACTATAATCATCAAAAGGAATATCGGTTAAACTATTAGCGTATTTTACAACGGGAACATGATTCCGATGGGACTGTTCAGCAGCGCTTTTTGCGACTTCATTCAACCGAATTAGTTTTTTTTCAGATTTTCCAGTCCAGTTAACAATTGATCGCTCCATTGGGACAAAAAAGACTTCGTTAACTCCCAACTCAGTCGCCTTCTGAACAATAAGCTTAGGTTTGTTTTTCTTGGCAAGACCACTAACAATAGCGGTTTTGACTGGTAATTCGACGTTCTTCTCAAGTTGGCGAATGATTTTTGCCTGTACCCGTTTACCATTGATTTCGCTAATTTCAGCAATAAACAAGGTTTCTGAGCCATCCACCACCTCAAGTTGGTCACCAACTCCGTTTCTAAGAACGTGAGTAAAGTGATAGGCCACATCATCAGGCAACGAAAAATCCTGTCCCATTTTTAGTTGTTGATTATAAAAATAGTGTTGCATTATTCACCCTCACTGTTTGGCTTTCTAGCAATAATTGAATACCAATCTCCCATATTTAGAATCTGTTCAATCTTAAACTGATGATCAGTGATTGCTTGTTTAACTTCGTCAACCTTAGAATTGATAATTCCTGCAGTTATAAAATAACCATTTTCTTTTAGGTTGGCATATGCTTGGGGCACCAAGGGGACGATTATTTCAGCCAAAATGTTAGCCACGACTAAATCAACTTGCTTATTGATTCCTTTTAGCAGATCATTTGCGGCAACCTCAATATCCGAATTTTCGAAGTTGAGATTAATGTTTTCTTTGGCGGACCTAACTGCAATGTCATCAACATCATAAGCATAGATTTTGCCAACTCCTAACTTCTTGGCAGCAATTGCTAGTACGCCAGATCCGGTTCCAACATCAATCATGCTTTCACCGCCACGAATTACCGTTTCCAACGCCTGCATCGATAGTTTTGTCGTTGGGTGGGTTCCTGTTCCAAACGCCATTCCTGGATCCAATTTGACAACAAATTCAGCATTGGAATCGACTGAATAATCTTCCCAACTTGGAACAATGGTTTGAAACCTAGTAACTCGCAGTGGGTGATAATACTTTTCCCATTCTGTTGCCCAATTATGTTCAGATAAACTGTCGGTGACAACGGTGGCATCCCCGGGGTTCAATCCATATTCCGTTAATTTTGCTACTCGCTTCTGAATATCATTAAGTTGCTGTTCTATTTGACTATCATCTGGAAAGTATGCGGAGACGATTGCTCCCTCTTTCAGATGGGGGATTGAAGATAATTCAATCAGTTTCCCCTCATTGGCAGCCTTCTCAACGTCGACATTCTTAAAGTCATCTGCATCTTTAATATTAACGCCTGCTGCTCCAAAATCCATTAAAATATTAGATACAGCTTCAACCGCTTCATTCGTTGTGTTAACTGATACTTCAGTCCATTGCATTCCCAATTTCCTCCGTTTGCGTTTAAGTACAAAAAAAGCATCCTACTTGGATGCAGCGTCTGTCACTTTTTCATCTTTCTTATCATTCAGCTCTGGATGAACTTTTGCCTCGTGCTCTAAAAGATGCTTTTGTAAGTATTCTAACAATTCAGCCTCAGTTCTAAAAACTCGAGGATGCTTTTGCTTGTGGAGCCTTAAATCAATTTCCTTGATCATTTGGCGACCGGTCCACTTGTGACCGTACCTAATAATAAGTCGGTTGTCTAATTCCCTCCGACCAAACTTAAAAATATAAATATTATCGGGAGTCATTAATGGGCGCATATACTCTTTTTTGTAAAAATAGCCGTTTTTTCTAAGAAATTGTTTCGTTCGACTAAGAATAATAAACACCTCCTGACAGTTGTAAATTCTTGCTATCCCTCATCTAATTAGAAACGTATTGTAATATATAATATAAAAATATACGCTAAAAATCAACGCATTTCAATATATTTAAAAGAATTCCCCTTGCTTTGTGATACAATTTTCAATTATCATGTCATTGAGGGGGTTAGTTCAATGGATTCATTTCGTATAAAGTTTTTGAACGTTATCAAACCAGAGACAATTCTTATCAAATACTCTGCCATTTCAGAGGATCATAGTAGCCAAGTCATTTTTGAAGGGCAACAGCTTTTTTACCGTAACTTTGTTAATTATTCACTATTAAAAAATGGTGAGGTTGCATTAGAAGCCATTTCCAACATGCTAAAAGTCATTCCTGATAATTACCTACTATCACAGGTTTCGTTTGAACAGTCTCATGATAAACGACTTCTCCAGGTACCGACCAAGGAGTTGTTCGTTGATTACTTAAAGACTGATGACTTAACAAACAGATTGATTTCTCATCAAACTGAACGGGGCAAAACCATGATTGACACAAAACTTGTAACTGAATTAAGAATTGGGTAACCACCACTTCAATAATAGCTGAAGTGGCTTTTTTATTTAAATGATTTGTTTTAACAATGAATCAAGATTTAACCGTAACATAGGCCTGTTCTCAGTGCAACCAATCTCACTTTGAGCATGCCACCAACAAATCTTTGGAGGTACATATAAATTGAAAAAATCAGCAAAAATTCCGCTTCTATTGACAACACTACTACTGATGGGTGCCACGTTGACAGCATGTGGTAGTCAAGCCGATTCACCAAATACAAATAGTTCTAGTCGAACCCAATCCAGCTCAGCCATCCAAAAATCATCAAGCTCACCCAAGAAGGCTCATCCTGCGACCAAAGCAACGCCAGCCAGAAAGGCGCACACCAAAAAGCACACCCAAGTTAAATCAACTATTCTGACTAAGCTGATTAAGTATACCAATGCTGAATCAGCTGGCCCAACCGAAAATTATTACTACACCAATGGTAATGCCAGACTTAATGGTTTTAGCAACTTAACTGACGGTGAATATCGTTTTTCATCCGATAGTATGGGCCGTTCTGCAACTGCAAGAGCGGTTCTAACCTATTCTGAATATCGTTCTTCGCAAGGCTCGCGTCAAGGTGATCCACTCGCCCCACCATTTTGGCCAGAAAATAAGATAGTTGCTATCACGTTTAAGGATACTGGTCGTACTTATCACGGATACCTTTATAACCGGAGCCACTCAATTGCCGATAGTCTGCTTGGCGCTAAATCATACACGTCTGCTTATAACTTTACTACTGGTACCCGTCCTCAAAACGTAGGTGCTGACCAAAATGGTGGAATGAGATACGCTGAAACTATGGTTGAAGATTATTGGTCATCTCATCCGGGAACAAATGGTACTGTGAAATACCAGACTACGCCTATTTATGACGGCACCGAAACCATGCCAAGGGGATCGGTCGTTGATATTAAATCATCTGATGGTGAATTGAATAAAGAAATCGTAGTGATTAATTCTGCCGAAGGTATCAAAATAAATTACAATGACGGCTCAAATAATGCTACCCCGTATGTCCGTAAAAAAACATACTCACCAAAACCGAAGACCACGTATAATTACAGCAACACAAGAACCTATCAATCATCAAGTCCAAGCCAATCAGGAGCTACTGGGCAGAAAAAAGTAGGTAAATGGACATATGCTGCCCCAGGGAAAGTGTACGTTTCAGATTCCGATAAATACTATACCCAAGTTGTAAACCCCAACAATTACGCTTACGAAACAAAAGCACAAGCGCAAAACTCTGGTGCAACCCAAGCCGTTCGTGGTAATCAGTATGCAAGGCCATAGGTAGGTTGTATAGTTAATTACGTAAAATAAATTAGGTTTTCTTTAATTTAGGCGGATTTTTTTATGAACAAACATATGCTTAGCACCGTGAGTCTAACTTTAGGGGGATGCGTTCTATTTGGGACGGCACTTGCAACCCCAATTCACGCTCAAAGATATTTTCCAGTTCGAAAAATTGTATATCACACACCTGCAAGTTGGCGAGGAACCTATCATAACAAATACGGGGACGTTATGAAGGTCTATAAATACTCGGTCCAATATAACGGTAAAGCTGCCTTTCGAAGCCGGTGGTCTGGTTATCGTAAATTAGCCTTTGCAAAAGTCGATCGGAATCACTATACATTTAATGCCCTAGCTAAATATGGGTACCAAAGTAGCCGGAGATGGCGAGTCATTCATAAAAACGGCCATAGGTACCTTTTGAACACTCAGTTGATGGGATCAAGGGTTGCGTGGAGAAAAGTTACCGAATGAAATTGACTTTTCTATAATTTAAATGCTAAACTAGCTTTTGTATTTACTGCGTATAATGGTTCAGCGTAAAGCACACAATAAAAGTGTCTTTGCGCTTTTTTTATGCAAAGATGCGGAAAAGGAATGATTGATTTGGATTTTTATATGAAGTTACCACGTAACGGGAGAGAGTTTAGTTTATTTGTATTTATTGTTTCACTTCTTTCAGTGAACATTATTGCACCACTTATTACATGTTTTGAAACAGGGTTTAGCTTGGAAACATGGAAAAATACTTTTGGGATAATCCCATTTATGTGGGTCGTCGTTGTTTTATTAGTTTTGCTAACTAACAAACCAGCGTCAAAAGTAACAAGTATCTTGATTTCAGATGACGATAGCTTTAGTGCCCACATGATCGTCAATTGTTTAATAAACGTGATGATGATGTCTATTGTTTTATCAGTAGTTGGAGTATGGATTGGAACGAAAACTATTTCATGGCTTCCAATTGAACACTTTTTTTATAAATGGCCTCGTAATTTCACGATTTCATTTTTAGTGGAGGCTTGTATAGCACAACCCTTTGCTCGTTTAATATTATTGAAAAAGCACCAGATAGAAGCTCAATCATAAAAAAACGAGGTTCACTGCAAACAACTGCTAAAAGCTATAAATAAAGAGACTCGGTTGATGGAACGGCCCAAAAAGCTAACCATTTTTAAATTTAGCTAGTTATCATAGTGTCTTTACGTCGGATAGGCATTCAAAAGTAGCTAGAATTGTTGGGCGGTTTTTTTGTGACGTAGCATAAATGTTGGATAATTGTTTACTGACTTTTCATCCTACTAAAAGGTATACTGAATGGTAAAGGTTTTGCATAAGGCCACTGAAAAGAGGAGAAAAACACTATGACAAGCCAAGAAGCTAATTTACTATTAACAATCCTGTTTGCTGATTTACATGCGAATACTGTTACAACATTAGAAAATATGGGTGACCACGATGCAGTCGTCACTAAGATAACATTACCAAGTGGTGATACAATCAAAACCGCTGTCAACTTTTATGATGATACAGAACTTACTACAGACGATATGCTCATCGACTTCAGTGACGCTCTGGATAGTGTGGCAACCAATGAAGATGAACTAGAGCCGGATGATGACTTGGAAGACTCTTCGGTTGACGTAGAACGAAAAATTGTCAGTGATGATGACTATGATTATCTATTGAAATTGAGTGACCAGGTATACAAATCAGAAATTTAAAAAAGCACCCACCCCATTACGGTGTGATTACCCTTTCAGCGTTAATTTATCTATATTAACCGATTAGGGAGTGGGACAGAAATCTTTGATTTCGTCTTAGTGCCCCAGAAAGAATAACAATTAGTGAATCTGCGAGAAGCGGGTTTCACTATTGTTGGTTACCGCATGTAACAAGGATTTGGATAAAAGCAAAAAAGTAACGATAAATTTCAAGAAACTGAAATATTTATCGCTACTTTTTTTGATTTACTTAGTAATTTTCCAACCATTTTTACTTTGTCGTTGTCAACAGCTACTTGTCGCCCTTCTCTTCCTCATCCGTTTGAAGAACTGTCATGAAGGCCTCTTGGGGTATTTCTACCTTACCAACCGACTTCATTCGCTTCTTACCACGTTTCTGCTTATCAAGCAATTTAGCCCTTCGGTCAGGATCACCAGTGTGAATCTTAGCAGTAACATCCTTCCGATAAGCCTTGATGGTGGTTCTGGCAATGATTTTAGAGCCAATCGCAGCTTGGATTGGAATTTCAAAGTTTTGACGAGGAATAATCCCCTTTAACTTCGTGGCAATATCTCGACCACGAGCATCCGCAAATTGACGGTGAGAAATAAAACTCAGAGCATCAACTTTATCTCCATTAAGAAGAATATCAATCTTAACCAAGTCAGATTGACGATAGTCCTCTAGCTCGTAATCCAAAGAAGCATACCCACGAGTGTTAGATTTCAGTTTGTCAAAGAAATCAAAGATAATTTCAGACAATGGCATGTGGTAAATCACATTCACCCGGTAATCATCCAAGTATTCCATCGTTTCAAAGATTCCTCGCCGCCGCTGGCATAGTTCCATCACCGCCCCAACGTAATCGTTAGGAACCATTATTGAAGCTTTAACAAACGGCTCAGAGATTTTCTTAACAGCCGAAACATCTGGCATTTCAGATGGATTCTCGACATCTGCGGTACCACCGTAAGTTAAATCAACCTTGTAAGTTACTGATGGCGCAGTAGTAATCAAATCAAGGTTAAACTCTCGTTCAAGTCGTTCTTGGACAACATCCATATGGAGGAGGCCAAGAAAACCACAACGGAAACCAAAGCCAAGGGCCTTAGAAACTTCCGGTTCAAATTCCAGCGCAGCATCATTCAGCTTCAGTTTCTCAAGTGCTTCTCTCAAATCATCAAGCTTCGCGTTATCAGTAGGATAAAGCCCCGCATATACCATTGGATTCATTTCCCGATATCCAGGCAGTGCCTTTTCAGCTGGATTATCAGCACTGGTGATGGTATCACCAACTCGGGTGTCAGTGATGTCCTTAATGCTGGCAGTAATATAACCAACATCGCCAGACATTAAATAATCGCGTTTAACCGGATTGGGCGAGTTAACTCCAACCTCAGTAACTTCATACTCGCTACCACTGTTCATCATTCTTATCTTATCGCCGGGTTTAACAGTTCCTTCAAACAACCTAACACTAAGAACAACTCCGCGGTAATCATCATAAACAGAATCAAAAACCAACGCTTTTAAAGGATCCTTGACGTCACCTGATGGAGCAGGTACCTTTTTTACGATTTGCTCAAGAAGGTCTTTAATCCCAATTCCCTTTTTAGCACTTGCTAAAACTGCATCAGAAGCATCAATGCCGATCACATTTTCTACCTCAGCTCTTACCTTTTCAGGTTCGGCTGATGGCAAGTCGATTTTATTAATAACCGGGACAATTTCCAAGTCATCATCCAAAGCTAAATAAACATTGGCAAGAGTTTGGGCTTCAACCCCCTGGGCTGCATCAACAACAAGAATAGCCCCTTCACAGGCAGCCAGACTTCTTGATACTTCATAGGTGAAATCCACGTGTCCAGGGGTATCAATCAAATGAAACTCGTAGTCATGACCATCATCAGCGTGATATGTCAGCTCCACAGCGTTCAGTTTAATTGTAATTCCCCGCTCACGTTCTAGATCCATATTATCTAGCAATTGGTCCTTCATTTCCCGTTGCGAAACAGTATCCGTCATTTCAAGGATTCTGTCCGCAAGGGTCGATTTACCATGGTCAATGTGAGCAACAATTGAAAAGTTCCGAATGTATTTTTGATGCTCTCTCATTTTTTCTATGTCCATGTATATTCGCTCTCTTTCATTCGAGTAAGTTCACTGTTTCAATTATACGGTAATTTAGTAATAAAAGAAAACGGATTGGAATTCCAAATGAAAAAGAACCTAGGTTTTGTCCTAGATTCTCTTTCTAATTTACTTTTTATCAAATGCGTCTTTCAACTTGTCAAACAAGTTACCAGATTTACCTGATCCAAGGTCGCTTTCACCACTTGCAGCGGCAAATGCCTCGAGAGCTACTTTTTGTTCTTTGTTCAAGTTTTTAGGGGTAGCAACATTTACGGTCACCCGTTCATCACCGTTACCCTTCCCTCGCAGATGAGGGGCTCCCTTGCCTTTCAGACGGAACACAGTGCCCGTCTGAGTACCGGCAGGAATCGTCAGGTCTACATCTCCATGAACAGTCTTAACGTTCACCTTGCCACCAAGAGCAGCCTTTGCAAAGGTGATATCTTGGTTCACATAAATCGTTGACCCATCACGCTGGTAAATTTTAGATGGACGAACTTTGAAGATAATGTATAAGTCACCGTAGGGACCACCATTCTCTCCTGCCTCACCTTGTCCTTGAAGCCGCATTTGTTGACCATCGTCAATTCCAGCAGGAACTTTAACTTCGATTTCATGCTTTTCATCAACGTGACCACTACCTGCACAGGTTGGGCACTTTTCTTTGATTTCTTTACCAGTACCATTACATACCGGACAAGTTTGCCGAGTCTGCATTCTTCCAAGTGGAGTATTGGCTTCAACCGTAACGAATCCCCGACCACCACAGTGAGAACAGGTTACGGGTGAAGTTCCGGGTTTAGCACCATTACCACCACAGGTTTGACATTGAGCTTCACGATTGTACTTGATTCGAGTCTTCTTACCAAAGATCGCATCTTCAAACTCAAGGGTCATTTGGTACTGTAAATCTCGTCCCTGACGAGGGGCGGTTGGGTCAGCTTGACGTTGACCGCCACCGCCGCCACCAAAGAACTGGCTGAATATATCGTCAAAACCAAAGCCCGAACCAAAGTCTGAGCCACCAGACGAAAATCCACCACCAAATCCTTGTGGCCCTTCAGCTGAACCATACTGATCGTAATTTGCTCGCTTCTGTTGGTCTCCAAGAACTTCGTACGCTTCGGTTATATCCTTAAACTTTTGCTCTGCATCGGGAGCCTTATTAATATCTGGGTGATATTTTTTTGATAGCCGCCGATAAGCATGCTTGATATCATCTTCACTGGCGTCTCTTGAAACGCCAAGAATGTCATAATAATCTTTATCAGCCATGCGAAACTCCAATCTATTTCACTATATTAGTCCTTCACAGAATACCATATTTCAAGAAAAAGCCAAAGCTCGTAAGCTCTGGCTTTTTAAGAACGAACTAATTATTTCTTGTCATCGTTAACTTCTGAGAAGTCACCATCAACAGTGCCATCATCCTTACCGTTACCATTGTCAGCATTACCAGCACCCTCGCCACCATTAGCAGCTTGGTCACCTTGGGCTTGTTGATATAGTTTAACGGCTAAGTCTTGAGTTAATTTAGTCAATTCATCTTTCTTAGACTTCATTTCATCGACATTGTTGTCTTCACGAGCCTTCTTCAAAGCATCACGAGCATCCTTTGCCTTTTGAATTTCTTCATCAGAAACCTTGTCTTTGACTTCATCAAGAGTCTTGTCAGTTTGGAAAATCAATTGATCTACTTCGTTGTTAAGGTCAGCTTCTTCCTTCCGCTTTTGGTCGGCTTCTTCGTTTTCCTTAGCTTCGTTCATCATCTTTTTGATTTCTTCGTCTGATAGACCAGATGAATCCTTTATGGTAATCTTTTGTTCCTTACCAGTTCCCTTATCCTTAGCAGATACGTTAACGATACCGTTCTTATCAATATCAAACGTAACTTCGATTTGAGGAACTCCTCTAGGAGCAGCAGGAATGTCAGTCAATTGGAATTGACCCAATGTCTTATTGTCAGCAGCCATTGGCCGTTCACCTTGAAGCACATGAATGTCAACAGCAGGTTGGTTATCAGCAGCAGTTGAGAACACTTGTGACTTGCTTGTTGGAATAGTAGTGTTTCTGTCGATCAACTTAGTGAACACACCACCCATTGTTTCGATACCAAGTGAAAGTGGCGTAACATCAAGAAGAACAACATCCTTAACGTCACCGGTAATAACTCCACCTTGAACAGCAGCACCAAGGGCAACGGCTTCATCAGGGTTGATTGAACGGTTTGAGTCTTTACCAGTCCAGCTCTTAACAGCTTCTTGAACAGCAGGGATTCTAGTTGAACCACCATTCAAGATAACTTGGTCGATATCACCAACTGAAAGACCAGCATCTTTAAGGGCGTTATCAAACGGTACTTTAGTCTTAGCAACTAAGTCAGCAGTTAGTTCATTGAACTTAGCTCTACTCAAAGTAGTTTGCAAATGAAGTGGTCCATTATCGCCGGCAGAAATAAATGGCAAGCTAATTTCGGATTCGGTAACACCAGAAAGATCCTTCTTAGCCTTTTCAGCAGCATCCTTCAAACGTTGTAAGGCCATCTTGTCTTGTGACAAATCAACACCATGTTCTTGTTTGAAACCATCAACAAGCCAGTCCATAATCCGCTTATCGAAGTCATCACCACCAAGGTGAGTATCACCATTAGTTGAAAGTACTTGGAAGACACCATCGCCCAATTCAAGAACGGAGACATCAAATGTACCACCACCAAGGTCATACACAAGAACTTTTTCGTCCTTGTCTTGCTTATCCAAACCATATGCCAATGAAGCTGCGGTTGGTTCGTTGATGATTCGTTCAACTTGCAAACCAGCAATCTTACCAGCATCTTTGGTAGCTTGACGTTGAGCATCGTTAAAGTAAGCAGGAACGGTAATAACTGCCTTTTCAACTGTGTCGCCAAGGTAATCTTCGGCGAATCCCTTGATGTACTGGAGAATCATTGCTGAGATTTGTTGAGGAGTATACTTCTTTCCGTCAACATCAACAGTATAGTTTTCTTCACCCATGTGACTCTTGATTGAAACAACGGTATTTGGGTTGGTAATTTCTTGACGCTTAGCAACTTCACCAACTTGGGGATTGCCATCTTTAAAAGCAACAACTGAAGGAGTTGTTCTTGAACCTTCTGGGTTTGGAATAATCTTTGGTTCGTTTCCTTCCAAAACTGCAACTGCTGAATTAGTTGTACCTAAATCAATACCGATAATTTTGTTAGTAGCCATTATCTATCGTATCCTCTTTCTCAAATTATTTTGTAACAACAACCATTGCTGGTCTCAATACTCGATCTTTAAGATGATAACCATCTTGAAGCACCTTAACAACGGTTTCAGCTGGATGATCATCATCCGCATCAACTGTCTGAATTGCTTGACTAAACTTTGGATCAAAGGGTTTGTCAATGACGTCGATTTTTTCGACCCCATTGTCACTAAGTGCTTTTTGCAAATGTTCAAACACCATTTGGACCCCAGTCTTTAGTTGCTTACCGGCCTCATCACTGACCTCCACTTCCAAGGCCCGTTGCAGGTTATCAACAATTGGTAGAATGTCATGAGCAATTTGTTGGCCATCATACTTAATCAAGTCAGCTTGTTCCTTTTTAGCATGGGCTTGAATATTTTTAATTTCTGCCTCTGCCCTAAGGTACTTATTTTCCATGTCATCCAACTTTTGCTTCAACTCACTAATCTGCTTATCAGCCTTATCAACCTTTTTGGCCTTAACTTCTTTGGTCGAATCCTCAGAAGTGTCCTTTTCTTCGGCATCGGTTGCTTTTTCGTTTTCAGATTGGGGTTGCTCACTAGACTTCTTTTCTTCGTCTGCCAAACAATCGCCTCCCGTCTTATTTATTATCTTGATCGTAATAACCAAGAATCTTTCTTGTCATTTCTTCTCTTAGTGCACCAACAATCCCAATAACTTTTGAATAAGGCATTCTTGTTGGGCCAATTACCGCAATAACTCCACGGCCATATTCCTTAACATCATATGTTCCGGTAATGATACTGTAATTTTTCAACAGTTCATTTCTAAGCTCCGAGCCAATTTTAACTTCAACATCATTCGAATCAGAATGAATAATTCTCGAGACCCCATCACCAGTGTCAAGCAAGTTATATAGCGGTTTGAGGTAGTCAACGTCCTGACGTTCAGCAAATCTTAACAGATTCAATCGACCACCAATATGAACTTTGTCTTTACCCACATCAGTCATCATTTCATCAAGGATATTGAGGAATCCTTCCGGTGAGCGAACATACCTTGCAAGAAGGGCAGGAATATCAAACTTAAGTTTCTTGACGACCTCATTTAACGGTCTTCCTACAAGCTCTGTGTTCATGATATTAACAATCGTTTGTAACTGGTCAGGTGAAATGTTTCGGAGTTGAAAAATCTTATCAACCACGTGTCCATTATCAATGACCATGATTGCCATTACCTGCCGCTCATCTAATTTAACGAGCCTAAACCCAGTCAGTCTAACATTGTTGTCCTGTTCGGGATTAAAGGTAACCGCCATATAATTGGTTAGGTCAGATAACACTTTAGCGGATTCTTGAATAATTTCATCAATTCGGTTGAAATCACCACGAAATGAGCTTTTGATCAGATCCTCCGCACTATCGTCAAGGGGATCTGGTTCAACCAAGTTATCAACGTAATATCGATATCCTTCCATTGATGGAACCCTACCAGATGAAAAGTGCGTCTTGGTAATCAAACCAAAGGATTCAAGGGCGGCCATTTCGTTTCTAATCGTTGCGGAACTTACGTGAGTGGGGAATTCTTGAGCTAATGCTTTTGATCCCACAGGCATCCCCGTTTTCGTATAATCCCGAATAATTATCTTCAATATTGCCTTCTGTCTATCAGTTAACATTACATCACCTCTTTTTAGCACTCATATTGTCTAAGTGCTAAGGCACATTTATAACTTATCAAACCAGAGGTTATCTGTCAAGACTTCTCGGCAATTTTTAGCAAAGTTATCAATCGAGTGCTAATTTAAAATATCAGGATGCTTTTTCAAGTATTCACGAGTTACAACCTCATCATCATACAGCTGAGTCGTCAAATCTTGAGGCGTCTGGAACTTAACCTCGTCACGAATATGTTCAAGCCACTCAACTGTTAGTGTTTCCCCGTAAATGTTCTCATTGAAGTCCAAAATGTTGATTTCAACGGTAATCGCTGTTGAGTCTTCAAATGTAACGTTTCTTCCAATTGAAGCCATCCCAAGGTGCTTTTTCCCATCATACGAAACAGCCACGATATAGATTCCAATTGCCGGCAGCCACTGCATCTCGTTATGCTCAATATTAGCGGTTGGATATCCAAGCAACCGGCCAACTTCACGTCCGTGAACGATTACCCCATGGGTTTTAAACGGCCGTCCTAACAGCTGATTAACAGTTGCGACATCGGCATCGTCCAGAGCCCGTCTAATTCTAGTTGAACTAACCTTCTTACCTTCGAAGTTGATTGGGTCAACTGAAATTACTTCAAAACTGCCGTCACTAAATTTAGATAAGTTCTCCATATTGGCTTTTTTAGGATCCGAACCATAGGTGTGATCAAACCCAGCCACAACTGCTTTGGCCCGAAACCGTTTGATAAAGTTGTCAACAAACTCAACTTCATTTTGGTTTTGAAATTGGAATGTGTAATCAACAAGATAAACCCGATCAACACCAAACTTCTCGAGCAAAGCTAATTTGTCCTTCAAGAGAGTTATGTATCTCTTTTCATGACTAGACAATTTTTTATACACGAGAGCTGGATGATGATTATATGTCAAAACACAAAACTTTGCTCCCAATTCTTTCGCCCGTTGTTTTGCCTTCTCCAAAACCGCTTGGTGGCCTCTATGAAAACCATCAAAAAATCCCATTGCTAAAACGGTGTCTTCATTACTGGTTATTTCATCACTTAGTGGATAGTGCAATCTTACAATTTCCATTATTTCATCCCCGATTTAAAAACATTTTAAACGGCCGATACATATTCTTATCGGTATCCA
Organism: Lentilactobacillus sp. Marseille-Q4993; assembly: GCF_951230165.1. Lineage (GTDB taxonomy): Bacteria > Bacillota > Bacilli > Lactobacillales > Lactobacillaceae > Lentilactobacillus. The sequence goes on along the minus strand of NZ_CATNVB010000004.1, from coordinate 126,871 downwards.
ATGAATACAAAGCCGTCACCTTATTTTGATAGTCTAGCCGAATTACCGTTGGATTTTCAACAATAACATCCGTAGGTAAAAAGACCCCATCATTTACAAGTTGCCACTGTTCTTCAGTTAGGTCAACGATTGGGTACTTATCAAGCACTCTTTCTAAAGGATGGAGCACCTCTGCTAACGATTCATTAGCCATCGCTTCCTCAACATCTGCCAAACTTGATGTTTCTGAAAGACTAAATCCGCCACTCTTGATCCTTGTCAGAGATGACATTACAGCTGGCAATCCAAGCTCCTTGCCAAGATCCGTCGCCAGCGTTCTAACGTAAGTTCCTTTAGAACAACCGACTTCAAAAAAGATTTCCTGAGTATGCTCATCTTCATTGAACACAGAAGGTTTTGTCTGCTTGAAGTAATCAACGTGAATCGTTCTTGGTTGGCGTTCAATCTCAATTCCTTCACGCGCGTACTCATATAGTTTGCGACCATTAACCTTAACTGCTGAGTACATTGGTGGAATTTGTTGAACATCACCAGTTAATTGTTTTAGGCCAGAATTAATCGCATCATCTGAAACTGGACCCACAAGTTCTTGAACTTCAATTTGCTGTCCATCTAAATCTTCAGTATCGTAAGCCACTCCAAGCCGAATTGAGCCTTGGTATACCTTTCCTGAGCCCATCAAGATTTCAGAAACTTTTGTCGCTGCACCAACACAAATTGGCAACACCCCATCAACACTTGGATCTAAGGTGCCGGTATGACCAATCTTTTTGGTGTGTAAAATTTTTCTTAGTTTAAAAACGCAGTCGTGACTCGTCATTCCACGCTCTTTGTATAGTGCGATTACTCCGTCCATAACTATCTCCTACTTTATTCATGATTAAAATTATAGCACAAAAAAACCGCGTTTCTCGGTTCCAAACGCAGTTGTAATTGTTTACTCTTTAGATTTTAATTCGTTTATTAACCTATCAATTTTGTCTCCGTATTGAACGGATTGATCTTGCTCAAACGAAAGTTCAGGGGTTTTAAAAATGCTTAATCGAGCACCTAATTCTTTTCGAATCAGACCCGTTGCTTTTTCCAATCCCTTGGCAGTCTTTTCGTTATCAGAAGCCTTGTCAGACAAAATGCTGTAGTAAACTTTTGCCTGTTGCAAGTCACCGGTAACTTCGACGCCAGTAACGGTAACTCCTTGAACCCGCGGATCTCTGACCCGTTTGAGGAGAATATCGGTTACTTCTTTTTGAATCTCTTGTTCTAGTCTACCGACTCGATACTGTGCCATTCAGATTGCCTCCTATTCGACTGGAACTTCTTCCATAACGTATGCTTCAACCACGTCACCAACCTTGATGTCGTTGTAATCAGCAATTGTTAATCCAAGTTCGAAGCCTTGCTTAACTTCATTAACATCATCCTTGAATCGTTTCAAACTGTTCAATTCGCCATCAAAAATAACAACGCTATCTCTGATTAAACGAACCTTACTGTTCTTCTTGACGTAACCGTCAACGACCATACCACCGGCGATGGTACCAACCTTAGAAGCCTTGTATGTTTCCCGAACTTCAACCGTTCCGGTAACAACTTCCTTGTAAGTTGGTTCAAGCATTCCCTTCATAGCTGATTCAACTTCATCAATGGCGTTATAAATAACTTGGTGAAGACGAATGTCAACATTGTCAGTATCTGCTTGAGCTTTAGCTTGTGGAGTAGGTCTAACATTGAACCCAATAACGATAGCGTTACTTGCTTCTGCCAACGCAATATCACTTTCGTTAATTGCACCAACGGCAGCATGGATAATATTAACCTTAACACCTTCAACATCGATCTTTTGAAGACTATTAGAAAGAGCTTCAACTGAACCCTGAACATCTGCCTTGATCAAGACATCAACCTGCTTCATTTCCCCTTCTTTCAGAGAATCAAACAAGTTATCAAGGGTAACGTGAGTTGTTTTCCGACGTTCCTCAACTTGAGCTTCCTTAGCTCTAGCTTCACCAGCGGCACGAGCTGTCTTTTCATCTTCAAAGACAACGAATCGATCACCAGCTTCAGGAACATCATTCATTCCCGTAACCTCAACTGGCATTGAAGGAGTAACCTTCTTTAAATCTCGACCCCGTTCGTTAGTCATCGTTCTAACCCGACCAAAGGTATGACCGACAACGATTGGGTCACCGACATGAAGAGTTCCTTGTTGAACAAGTAAGGTAGCCACTGAACCGCGTCCTTGATCCAAACGAGCTTCGATAACTGAACCAACGGCTGGTTGTTGAGCGTTTGCCTTTAATTCCATCACGTCTGATTCAAGAATAATCATATCCAACAGCTCATCGATGTTCTTACCAAATTTGGCTGAAATTTCAACAAAGATGGTGTCACCACCCCAGTCTTCTGGGATCAAACCGTATTCAGTAAGTTGTTCAATAACGTGGTTTGGATTGGCATCTGGCTTATCAATTTTGTTAACAGCAACAATAATTGGGGTTCCAGCTGCCTTAGCATGGTTAATTGCTTCGATTGTTTGAGGCATAACCCCATCATCAGCGGCAACTACCAAAACGGTGATATCGGTGATATTAGCACCACGAGCACGCATTTCAGTAAAGGCGGCATGTCCTGGGGTATCCAAGAAGGTGATTAAATTATCACCGTGACGAACTTGGTAGGCACCAATAGCTTGTGTAATTCCACCAGCTTCACCCTCAGTAATATGTGAGTGACGAAGGTGGTCAAGTAATGTTGTCTTACCATGATCAACGTGACCCATGATAGTAACAACTGGTGGCCGCTTCTCAAGATGTTCGTCATTTTCCATTTCAGATTCAAAAATTTTATCAATATCTGAAACGTCTTCTTCAACTTTTTGTTCTGCCTTTACGCCATAATCAGCAGCTAGAATCTCGATTGTATCATTATCAAGTGATTGGTTTTGGTTAACCATTACTCCCAACATGAACAATTTTTTAACGATTTCAGCTGGTTCCCTATGCAGCGCTTTACCCAGTTCTTGAGCATTTGCCCCTTCAGTAAAGTAAAGAACTTCTGGCAATGGCCGTTCCTTTCTTTCAGGAGCACCATGATGATCAATTTGCTTCATCCGTTGGTTTTTTTGCTTCTTTTGTTTCTTGAATTTCTTCTTGTTTGCTTTTCTACTATTTTGTCGATTTCCAGATGTGTTCAAACTGCCACCAAATCGGCCGCTGCCTGAATTCCGATGGTTAGCTGAGTGATTGGTATTTCCACTCGTGGCTGGCCTAGATTCAGAACGGCTACTTTCATTTTGTTTATTTTGTGAACGATGATTATCGTTATTATTTGAATGATTGTTATTGGAATTGTTATTACGGGATTGGTTGTTATTCGAATGGTTATTTTGAGACTGGTTTTGGTGATTGTCCCGATTCCGATCATTTTGGTGATTGCCATTGTTGGCAGGTCGGTGAGAATTCGAATTATTTGTGTGATTCCCATTCGAATTGCTTCGGTGATCACTTGAGTTATGAGGAGAGTTACTTGAACCAGGTTTGCTGCTTCGTTGTTGGTTATTTGCCGAACGATCACTATTAGATTGTTTTGGCTTAGATGCAGAAGCAGTTGCTGGTTTGCTACCCCCAGCGTTGAGCTCTCTGATTTTCTTTTCCTGTTGTTCGTTAACCGTTGACATATGGTTCTTAATGTCGTAGCCAGCTGATTTAGCTTGATCCAAAATCTTCTTGCTTGAAACATTAAGCTCTTTTGCTAATTCATAAATTCGCTTTTTACCCATATAATCACTCTCCTTTTATTTTATTTGTTAATTCAACCATTTTCTTGGCAAATCCCTTGTCATTAATTCCAACCATCGTTCTTTTGATCCCAATCGCATTGCTAAGTTCTTCCTTAGTGTACATTGAGTTAGTATCTACATGGTAATATTTTGACTTATCATTAAACTTTTTGGCGGTCGCCTTACCAGTATCAGACGCAATAAATAAAAAATCGATTTTATTTTGTCTAACCGCTTGCAGTAATTGATCCTCACCAAAAACCGTTTTTCTAGCTCTTCTTGCTAATCCTAATAAGTTTAGCAGTGCTTGTTTATTGTCCATTTTCAAACAACTCTTTTCGAGCTTGTTTGTGATCAACAAATGAGATCAGCTCATCGTAAAATGAATCGTCGATTGAAACTGAAAAAGCTTTTTCAAAAACGTGCTTCTCCTTAGCTTGTCTTGCATTATCAACGTTAATTGAAATGTAAGCACCTCGGCCAGACTTTTTGCCCGTTTCGTCAATGGTAACATTACCATCTGAATCCTTAACGATTCTAACTAATTCTTTTTTAGGAGCCATTTCACCAGTAACGATGTCTTTTCTCATTGGAATTTTTCTTTTCTTCATAGGTAATTCCTCCTAATGGTTAGTCCTGAGTTTGGTCCCCATCAGCCTCATCTTGATCATCATCTGCGTCAGAGTTGTCTTCAGCAGGGCCAGCAGTAAACTCTTGAGCCGCCTCAGTTTCAGACTTGATATCAATCTTGAATCCAGTCAACTTAGCAGCCAAACGTGCGTTTTGCCCACGTTTACCAATTGCTAACGATAATTGATAATCAGGCACAATCACAGTACAAGCTCTATCGTTGTCATCGTCGAAGATAACGTCAATTACTTCGGCTGGATTTAGGGCATTTGCGATATAACGAGCATCATCGTCATCCCACTCAACGATATCCATATTTTCACCGCTAAGCTCGTTAACAATGGTTTGAACTCGTTGCCCCTTAGGACCAACAGCAGTTCCGACAGGGTCAATATCGCCATTGTTTGTTCTAACAGCTACTTTAGCTCTGTCGCCAGCTTCTCGAGCGATTGAAACGATCTCAACAGTTCCATCATAAATTTCAGGAACTTCTTGCTCAAACAACCGCTTAAGCATTCCTGGAGCCGTTCGACTAACAAAGACTTGAGGACCTTTGCTTGCATTTTCAACCTTTGAAACGTAGACCTTGATTCGTTCTTGTGGCCGGTACATTTCGTTAGGCATCTGATCCTTTGCTCCCATAACTGCCTCAACATTGCCGAGGTTAATGTAAACAAAGCGGGGATCTTGGCGTTCAATCGTTCCAGTTACCAACTCATCTTCGTACTTGCTGTACTCACTAAAGACAATTTCACGTTCAGCTTCTCGAACTCGTTGCATGATAACTTGTTTTGCAGTTTGAGCAGCAATTCGACCAAAGTTCTGAGGGGTTACCTCAAACTTGATTTCGTCACCAAGTTCATAACCTCGGTTGATTGCCAATGCATCTTCCAACGATACTTGAAGCTGATCGTCGTTCACTGTTTCGACAACAGTCTTAACAGCATATACATGCATATTTCCCTTTTTTTCGTCAAAGTTAACTTCAACGTTTTGAGCTTGACCATAATTTCGTTTATAAGCTGAAACTAGGGCTGCTTCAAGTGCGTCGATAACAACTTCTTTTTTGATTCCCTTTTCTTCTTCAAGTGAAGTAAGGGCACCTAAAAGTTCATTACTCATTTTTTTAACTCCTTAGTTAAAATTTGATTGCTAATCTAGCTTTTGCCACTAACTCACGTGGAATTTCAATGACGGTTTGCTTCCGGTCATCAATTTGCAATTTCAAATTATCGTCGTTTACACTCAACAAATCGCCCTCATAGGCTTTTTGCCCATCCAGGTTCTTGTAAAGTGAAACATGAATGTATTCGTTGATGGCTGTCTTTAGCTCCTGCTCATTTCTGAGTGGTCGTTCTGCACCTGGTGATGACACCTCAAGATAGTATGCTTCTGGAATTGGATCCTCAGGTAACTCATCAATTTTTTCACTTAGTTCATCACTAACTAAAACACAATCATCAATTGTAATGCCACCAGGTTTGTCAATGTAAACCCGGAGATAATAGGATTTCTTCTCCTTCACGAATTGAACGTCAAAGAGATAAAATTTATGTTCATCAAGAATTGGGGTTACCAGTTCCTTAACTGTTTCGACAACTTCAGTCAATAATTTGCCTCCTAAAAAAGCCATTAAAAAGAGCGAGCATCTCTGCTCACTCCTTTTCGTAGTTATTAGATAAGACTAGTGTATCATACACCAGCAACTTATTCAAATTTGTTTACATCATGTCGAACAAACTTAGTTGATTCTCATCAGGAAGTCCCTCGAGAACCCCATTTTCAGTCATGAAATCAATCAATGTCTTTGAAACCTTACCACGTTTGGAAAGATCTTCTTTTGAGATAAACGGCCGGTCTTCCCGCGCAGCAACGATTTGCTTAGCAACGTTAAGCCCAAGGCCAGGAACAGCATCAAACGGAGCAATTAAGCTGTCACCATCAATCAGCCATTGAGAAGCATCCGACTTGTTAAGGTCAACCATCTTGAAGTTAAATCCCCGTTCCAACATTTCGTTAGCAAGCTCGAGAACCGTCAACAGGTTTTTCTCTTTGGTTGATGCATCCATTCCCTTATCATTAATTTCCTTCATCGCGTTTTTCACAGAGTCCTTGCCTCGACACATCGAAACGATGTCAAAGTCATCAGCCCTAACCGAGAAGTAGGCAGCATAGTATACCATTGGATAATACACTTTGAAGTAGGCGATTCTCAGCGCCATCAAAATATAAGCAGCCGCATGGGCACGTGGGAACATGTACTTGATTTTTAAGCAAGAGTCAATGTACCACTCAGGAATTTTAGCTTCCCTCATCTGCTTCTGCCAATCGTCTGGAATCCCCCGACCCTTTCGAACATGTTCCATAATTTGGAATGATAGTTCTGAGTCGAGGCCCCAGTGAATAAGGTCGGTCATGATGTTATCCCGACAACCAATAACATTGGCGATTGTCGCGGTACCGTTTTTGATCAATTCATCAGCATTACCGATCCACACATCCGTTCCGTGAGAAAGCCCTGAAATCTGCAATAACTCAGAATAATTCTTGGGGTGGGTTTGCTCAAGCATCCCTCGAACAAACCTAGTTCCAAACTCAGGTACTCCAAGAGTCCCAGTCTTTGATTGAATTTGTTCCTCAGTTACCCCAAGGACTTCTGGGCTTGAAAAAATCGACATAACCCCTGGATCATCCATTGGGATCGACTTAGGCTCAATTCCTGATAAATCTTGGAGCATCCGGATCATCGTTGGATCATCATGGCCCAAAATATCAATTTTCAAAATATTATCATGGATCGAATGGAAATCGAAGTGGGTAGTTTGCCAAGCAGCGCTTTGGTCATCTGCTGGATACTGAATCGGCGTAAAGTCGTAAATATCCATATAATCCGGGACAACGATAATTCCGGCCGGATGTTGGCCAGTTGTTCGCTTAACTCCGGTGGCACCTTTTGATAGTCTATCCTCTTCAGCTCCTCGGAATACTTTGCCAGTATCCCGTTCGTAAGCCTTTACGTACCCGTAAGCTGTCTTGTCAGCCACAGTTCCAATCGTCCCGGCCCGGAACACGTTATTCTCCCCAAACAACACCTTGGTGTAGTTATGAGCGATTGGCTGATAGTCACCAGAGAAGTTCAAATCAATATCAGGAACCTTGTTCCCTGTGAACCCTAAGAACGTTTCAAACGGAATATCATGACCATCACCAATCATTTTTGTACCACATTCTGGACATTCTTTTTCAGGCAAGTCATAACCGGAACTATATTCACCCTTAGTAAAGAACTCAGTATGTTGACACTTAGGGCAACGATAGTGAGGAGGTAGAGGATTAACCTCAGTAATTCCCGTTAAAGTAGCAACTAAACTAGAACCAACGGAACCCCGAGAACCTACCAAATACCCATCCTTATTACTTTTGTGCACTAGCCGTTGGGCAATCAGATAAATAACTGAGAATCCATTTCCGATAATACTCTTCAGTTCCTTTTCAAGTCGCTTATCCACGATTTCTGGTAATGGATTACCATACATCGCGTGAGCGGTATCCATCGTCCGTTTCTTAATTTCGTCTTCAGCCCCCTCCATCCGAGGAGTATACAGCTTATCCTTTAGCGGATGGACGTCATCGATTTCATCAGCAATCTTGTTGGTGTTCGTGACCACGATTTCTTCAGCTTTTTCTTCACCTAAAAATGAAAACTCTTCAAGCATCTCGTCAGTGGTCAAGAAATGCTGATCTGGTAATTCTTGCCGATTAAGGGGATTTGCACCACCCTGGGAATTAATCAAAATTTTGCGGTAAATATAGTCATGCTTATCAAGGTAATGAACATCCCCGGTTGCAACGACCAGCTTGTCCAACTCATCTCCAAGTTTGACCATATTACCAATAATCTCTTCTAGCTTGGCATTGTTTGCAATTAAACCACTCTGTATTAACGGTGCGTAAACCCGCTTTGGCTGAACTTCAATGTAATCATAGAATTTAGCCTTTTTTCTGGCTTCTTCCTCACCTTTTTGCATCATCGCAGTGAACACTTCACCCGACGAACAAGCGGTACCAACGAGAATTCCCTCACGATACTTTTCTAGCAGCGTTCTTGGAACCCGAGGCACCCGGTAAAAGTACTCTACGTTAGACATCGAAACGATTTTAAACAGATTCTTTAATCCCGCCTGAGTTTGAGCTAACAATATTGCGTGGGAAGGTCGAGCATGTTTATAAGCATCATTTTCACTCATATGATCATTTAGTTGATCATGGAACTGGATTCCGTACCGGTCTTCAGCGTCCTTTAAAAAGATATAGTTCAAATGACCGGTAGTTTCAGCATCATAAACAGCCCGGTGATGGTGCTCCAAACTAACATCAAACTTCTTAGCCAAGGTATTCAATCTGTACCCTTTTAAATGGGGATATAGGAACCTTGCCAACGTTAACGTATCAATAATAGGATTAGGAATCTCCGGCATGCCGTGACGCTTATAACCAGTGTTCATAAAACCAACATCGAAGGTAACGTTATGACCAACGATGATCGCATCACCACAGAATTCTCTAAATAGTTTGAATACTTCTTCTTCCGACTTAGAACCGTGAACCATGTCATCAGTGATAGATGTTAAATTAGTTGTCTGATCTGACAGATGAAATCCCGGGTCAATAAACTCCTCAAACTGATCAATGACGTTTGCCCCTTCCATCTTCACGGCGGAAAGTTCAATTACTTTGTCGTAGATAGCTGACAACCCAGTTGTTTCAACATCGAAAATTACGTACGTGGAATCTTTGAGCGGAACATGGGCATCGTTATAACCAATTGGGACCCCATCATCTACAAGGTTAATTTCTACCCCGTATAACATCTTTAAATCATTCTTTTCGCCTGCATGAAATGCATCGGGAAATCCTTGAACCCCGGCATGGTCAGTAATGGCCATGGCAGTGTGACCCCAGTATTTAGCCCGACCGGCAAAATCCGAAATGTTATTAGTGGCATCCATTTGACTCATTGTCGTATGCAGGTGAAGTTCAACGCGCTTCTTACCTTCTGGAGCTTGATCCTGACGCTGAGTCTTTTTAATTTCATTGATGTCGTTAGCATTCAGCGTTAGTTCGTGACTGTAATTATCTTCCTGAACACTACCCCGAATTTTAACCCAATCGCCTTCATTGATTTCTTCGAATAATTCATCTTCATTCTTGTTAGAAAACTTTTTAACTGATAGCGACGAAGTATAATCAGTGATTTTTAACATTAACAACTTTCGACCAGATCGAAGCGCCCGTATTTCTTTTTCAAATACATACCCTTCAACTACTACTGACCGTTCTTCATCCTCAATCTCCACCATCTGAGTTACTGGAAGATCAGGCTTGATTTTACGACCAATCATCATCTGGGAGCCACCAGCAGAATTATGCTTAGGCTTTTTGGCGCCACTTTTGATTGCCTCATTAGCCTTTTTGACTAATTCAACATTATTTTGTTCATTACGCTTCTGAAGGGCCTCAATATCCTTCTGTGAAGCTGACTCATCGACAAAAATGTGGATTGAAAAATTAGGGAACCCAGCCTTCCTAAACCGTTCCTCAATTGGTCCTAAGGCGGTATTTTTCAAAAAATCGCTGACGATTTCATTAGCCGCTTCAAACTGTACTTTTCCATCTTGATCCAGAACTAGATTTCGATTTTCACACAGTTCATTCAAAATGGGTGAAGTAATCCCACTATTTTGAACGACCCATGGCCAATATTCTTGAAGCAGTTTTTGGTCAAATGAGCTATCCGCTGCTTTAATTTGCAAAGAAACATCAGCAATATCATTAAATGCCTTATTTAATCGCTCGTTAAATTCTTTAAAATCCTCAAATGGCAAAATAGTATTCATCGAAATATCAAACTGCCACCGTTTGCTAACTTTATGGACTTCTAACTGGTCCAATTGGGCATCTAAGAATAACGGGTCATCTTTCTTTTCATGCCAGTTCAATTGTTCGAGTAACTTTATGAACATTTCTCTTCGGTCAAGACCCACAATTAATTCCTCCACTCAAAATAAAAAACAAAAGAACCGGGAGCAACCCAGTTCTTCCTAATAACTAATCTTCAAGGTTGTTAAGTAAAATTTTAACCGAATCTGGTAATTCTTCAACCTTTGTTTCCATGGTCTCGCCGTTCTTCCGAATTTTAACTTCGACGATTCCATCCTCTGCCTTCTTACCAACGGTTACCCGAATTGGAATTCCTAGAAGGTCTGAGTCAGCAAACTTTACCCCAGCTCTTTCCTTCCGGTCATCAACTAATACCTCGTAACCAGCATCTGTTAATTGGGATTCAATTTTTTCAGCTAGTTCACGCTGAGCATCATTTTTCACATTTACTGGAATTACGTGAACAGTAAATGGCGCAATTGCCTTAGGCCAAACCAAACCATTCTCATCTGCGTTCTGTTCTGAAATTGCTGACAGCAATCGACTAATTCCGATACCATATGAGCCCATAATCATTGGAACTGCCCGACCGTTTTCGTCTAGAACAGTGGCGTTAAGTGCCTTTGAGTATCTGGTTCCTAACTTGAAAATATGAGCAATTTCAATTCCCCGAGTAAACTTGAGAACTCCACGACCATCTGGTGATGTTTCGCCTTCCTTAACAAAGACAAAATCATCAACATCAGTTGCTTTGAAATCGCGGTCAATATTGACATTTGTTAAATGGTAACCATTTTCATTAGCTCCAGTAACAAAGTTTTTCATCAGTGGAATGCGCTGATCTGCCAAAATCGTAATGTCTTCTGGCAATCCAACGGGACCTAATGAGCCAAAATCTGCTCCAAGGTATTTTTCGGCCTGTTCTTCTGTAGCTAAGTCTAAGAAATCAGCTTTTAGATAATTTTTAACCTTAACATCATTAACATCGTAATCACCACGAACAAGAACCAACACTGGTTTTTCATCCGCAATGTACAACATTGACTTAACAGTTTGCTTTGAATCTACCTTTAGGAAGTCAGCAACTTCATCAATTGTTTTTACGCCTGGGGTTTCAACCTTCGCCAATTCTTCCTCAGCTGCGTGTGATGGTTGATCAGAAACTTTTGATTTCGCCATTTCAAGGTTAGCTGAATAGTCACTATCATTTGAATAAACGATTGTATCCTCACCAACAGGAGCCATAGCAGAGAACTCCTTTGAATCAGACCCCCCCATGGCTCCTCCATCGCCAATGATCACTCGGTATTTCAAACCAATTCGGTTGAAGATTTCGATGTATGCCTTCTCCATCTTTCGATAAGCCACATCAAGATCATCTTCATTGGCCGCAAAAGAATAAGCATCTTTCATGATAAATTCCCGACTTCTCAACAACCCATAACGTGGCCGATCCTCATCACGGTACTTAGGCTGAATCTGGTAGACACTAAGTGGCAATTGTTTGTATGACTTCACGGAGTCTCGAAGCAATTGAGTAAACGTTTCTTCGTGAGTTGGTCCCAAAATAAAGTCAGTATCATGCCGATTTTTAAATTTAAACAACTCTGGGCCGTATGTTTCGTACCGGCCAGACTCTCGCCATAAATCAGCTGGCAATACTCCAGGAACTAACATTTCATTAGAACCAGTCCGGTTCATCTCTTCTCGGACGATTTTTTCAATATTCAAGATAACCCGGTAAGCCAATGGTAGGTATGCATACATCCCAGCAGATACCTGCCTAATGAAACCTGCTCTAAGTAACATTTGGTGACTAATTGCTTCAGCGCCACTAGGGGTTTCCTTAAGCGTAGGAATTAACATTTCAGATTGCTTCATTTTTATAACTTCTCCTTAGAAACTATATTTTTCATCAATGTAAAAAGTATCTGGAAATATCATTCCAGGTAACTAAAATCATTAATAACATCAAGAACCCAAACCCAATCAGGGTTATTACTGTCTCGGTTTGCTCAGAAACCGGTTTCTTTCTGATTGCTTCGATAATATTAAGCAATAGCTTACCACCATCCAAACCTGGAATTGGAATCAAATTGATAATTGCCAGGTTTAGTGATAAGAACGCCAAGAATCTAAGCACGCCGTCAACCCCAAATTTGGTTGCCTGCGAAGTTGTGGCAAAAATTGCAACTGGGCCACCAAGATCATTGAGGCTAAAGTGACCAGTAACCATACTCCAAAGCGCAGCTAACAACGTCTTAGCTGTCGATAAAGTGGTTGTGACCCCGCCAAATAACTTACCAGTAAACGAACGGTCGATTCCCTGAGAAATCCCAATCAAACCAACCTTCTTACCATTAGACTTTTGAGATTTTGTCTTAAAAGTAAACGTCTTCTGTTGACTGTTTCTATCGACTTTGACGTTTATTTTTTTATCTGGTTTTGCTTGTAGCTCCATAGCCAATGTATTCCAGTCCGGGGTCTTGGTACCATCAACGGAAAGGATTTTGTCACCGCTCTTTATTCCTGCATCCCGGGCAACGGAATTGCTAGGAAGAACCGTAACCTGGTTATTAGTCATGGCAACGCCACCCTGAACAAATGCCAAAATCGTATAGACGATGATAGCTAAGATAAAGTTATTGAATACACCAGCAACGTTGGTCAACATCCGATTAGGTAATTTTGCGGATTGAAACTGAACATCTCTAGGGGCGATTTGAACTTCAGTGCCGTCATTTTCGACGATAGTTGCATCATGGTCAACAACGTAGTGTTTAAGTTCAGACTCATCACCATTCTCATAGCCATCAATAAACAGTTTGTCAACCAAGTCAGCTTTGACAACTGTGACTGGAATTCCATTAAATAATTGATGCTTATTACTAGTATTTATTGACGTTATCTTATTATCTGATCCAATTTGGACTGAAACCGGAGTTCCTGGTTTAATTTCATCATCTTCATCGGCATCACCGGCCATCCGAACATAACCACCAAGCGGAAGTAGCCTCAAGGTAAAGGTGGTATTATTCTTACGATAATACACAAGCTTTGGGCCCATCCCAACGGAAAACTCGCGAACCATAATCCCAGACTTCTTCGCCATATAGTAATGGCCAAATTCATGGGAGATGACGATAATCCCGAAGACGATAATAAACACGATTATTGTAGTTATCAAACGAGTTTGTCCTCCTAAATTAAATAATGCCGACTAAGTGTAACATCGGTAGTACTAAAAGCAAGCTATCAAACCGATCAAGAATTCCACCGTGACCTGGTAAAATCCTACCGGAATCTTTAACCCCAAAATACCGTTTTAATGCCGACTCAATCAAATCACCAAACTGACCAGCGATTGATAGAAAAGCAATAATTGGCACCATCGTTACCAGCGAATGGTCCGAAACTGGGTAAAAATTAACAAAAATAGAAACTAGTACGATAGCACTGACCGTACCAAGAACTGATCCTTCAATCGTTTTATTTGGGCTAACGTGAGGTGCTAATTTGTGTTTTCCGAACTGTCGACCAAAAATATAAGCTCCACTATCAGTAATCCACACGATAAATAAAGCAAATAGCAAGACTTGAAGGCCCTCAGCTCTGGCATCAATAAAATAATTAAATCCAAAGCCGATGTACATCATGCCTAAAGTCAACGTCCCAACATCGTCAAAAGTAAAAATGTTTTTTGTTAAGACAGTCAGCACCAGCAACGCAATTACTGCAAGGAAGAATAAGAAATGAGTACTTATTGACGCTGGCAAAAACGATTGCCAAAACTTTGGCAATATTAACACTGATGTCCCGATGTAAGAGATGATTGCTTCCGGTGAAATCAGTAGTTTCTTTTTCATCACGAGTATTTCAGATATCGCAACGATCCCTAAGAACAGCGCGGCAACATCCACATAGACTCCACCTAATATCAAAATTGGGATAAAGATGATCAATGCGATTACCGCAGTTATTACTCTTTGTTTCAAAACTATCTCTCCTACTTATTCGTCTTATTCAAGCCACCAAACCGACGATTCCTAGTCTGGTACTCATGAACCATTTCAACCAAAGTATTCTTGTCAAAGTCTGGCCAAAGTGTATCCGTAAAAACAAATTCACTGTAAGCAACCTGCCACAACAGAAAATTAGATATTCTCTCTTCACCACTTGTTCGAATCACCAAATCCGGATCAGCATATTTTCCTAGAAAACCAGTTAACAAAGACTTTGAAATGAATTGTTCATCAATATCATCAGTTTTTATTATACCCGAAGATACTTGCTTAGCAATGGTCTTCACGGTTTCGGTGATTTCTAAACGTGAGCCGTAATTTAGCGCAAAGTTAAGAACCATCCCTGTACAATCTTCAGTTCGCTTCTTGGCATCCATAACTGCCTTTTGAGTTGCCTTTGGTAGTTCGTCAACATCGCCAATAACTTGAACTTTGACGTTATTTTTGACTAAATCAGGAACAAAAGTATTAAAAAAAGTGACAGGTAACTTCATCAGAAAACCGACTTCGTCCTTTGGTCGCTTCCAGTTTTCAGTAGAAAAAGCATAAAGGGTTAGAACCTTAACGCCAAGATCACTAGCAGCAATCGCTACCTTCTTGACCGTTTGCATTCCCTCCTTATGACCAGCAACACGAGGCAATCCTCTATGTTGAGCCCACCTACCATTACCATCCATGATAATAGCAATGTGATTGGGAATATTATTAGGTTCTAATTCAATTATTGATGTCGCTTCTTTATCTGCCATAGAATCTCCTTCTTGAATGCAAAAATAAAGGATGAGGTTATCTCTCATCCTAACCTGAAGCTATTCGTTTGAATCAGAGCCATCAGTAGGTTCGCTACCATCCTCAGGATCGTCAACCATTCTCCATTCACCGCGACCAGTATCAGATAAAGTATTGAAATACTTAAGGAGTTGGTTTGCGTCCTCAGGACTAACTTCTCCCAACATGTTTAAGCCCTTACCTGTCGTAATTGGATCAGAAAGTTCCGTAATTTCATTTCCATTTTCGATTGTTGCCTGGGAGAATGCCATAACCCAATCATCCTCAACTAATTGAGAAACAATAAAAAACAGGTTAAAGTCATCATCAACATATGCCGGCATTGCGTACAAGCCATCTTGAACTGGTTGTAATTCGCCACCATTGTAGTTAAGGACTCCTAGGCCACCTTCTTTAACAGGCATGTCAAGCTTATAAAGCATGTGCTCAAAATCTTTAGTTCCTGGTACTACTTCAATTTCATTATTATCGTCAGCCATTGTTTATCTCCTATCCAGATACAACTTCTTTTTCTTTAGCTGCAACTAAATCATCAACCACTTTAATTGCTTTATCAGTAATTTCTTGGGTTTTATCTTCGTTGCTGTGTAATTCATCATCGGTAATTTCTTCAGCTTTGTTGCTTTTTTTAAGGGCATCCATAGCCTCACGCCGAACATTTCTAATAGCAACCTTACTTTTCTCACCAGTTGCCTTAACTTGCTTTGCAATTTCTTTTCGGCGTTCTTCAGTTAATGCGGGAACTGCTAATCTGATTGAAGTCCCATCATTTGCTGGGCTAATTCCCAAATCAGCCTCATAAATTCCCTTTTCAATATCCTCAAGTGCAGTTTTGTCATAGGGGGTAATCAAAATTACCCGTGCCTCGGGGACAGTGATTGCGGCAATTTGGTTAAGTGGAGTTTGAGCTCCATAATATTCAACCATGACTCCATTAAGCAAACTGGCATTTGCTCGGCCTGCCCTAATGCTACCAAGTTCTCTTTCAAGTACTTGGTGAGCCTTCTTCATTTTAGTTTTTGCTTCTTCAAAAATTGATTTCGAATCTGCCATCTATTTTTTCTCCTCCACAGTCGTTCCAATATTTTCTCCAGTAACAACTTTACGAATATTACCCGGTTCGTTTAGATTAAAGACAACCAACGGAATATCATTATCCATTGATAATGAACTAGCAGTCGAATCCATAACCTTAAGCCCCTTACTAATAATATCCATGTATGTTAATGAATCAAATTTAACTGCATCATCATGGGTTCTAGGATCCGCAGAATAGATTCCGTCTACACCATTCTTAGCCATTAAAATTGCATCTGCATTGATTTCAGCAGCTCGTAATGCCGCGGTAGTATCAGTTGAGAAGTACGGGTTACCAGTACCACCAGCAAAGATTACTACCCGTTTCTTTTCGAGATGTCTGACTGCCTTTCGTCGAATGTATGGTTCAGCGATTTGTCGCATTTCGATTGACGTTTGAACCCTTGTCGGAACACCGAGTGATTCCAAGTTATCTTGAAGTGCTAAAGCATTCATGATGGTACCAAGCATACCAATATAGTCAGCCTGGGCTCTTTCCATGCCCATCTCGGCGCCAGCTTCTCCACGCCACATGTTTCCACCGCCGACTACAATTCCAATTTGGATCCCTAAGTCATAGATGTCCTTTATTTCTGAAGCAACATCTTTTATCACTGGTGGGTTAATTCCAAAGCCTTTTTTCCCGGCTAAAGCCTCACCACTTAATTTTAGTACAATTCTTTTGTATTTAAGTTCAGACATCAAAGTGCCTCCCACTAGTTAATCTTCTCTACAATTCTATCATAATAATTAAGCATACAACAATATTTCCGTTACATTCTTGAAGATTTCAACAATTCTTAGCTTTTATTTTTGGGTAAAAAAAAAGCGTTGAAATCAACGCTTATCTTTTTATTACTTAAGTTGTGAACGAACTTCATCCTCGAAGCTTTGTTCTTTCTTTTCGATACCTTCACCAACTTCATAACGAACAAACTTTGCGATTGTTGCGTTCTTTGAAGCTGCGTATTGAGCAACAGTTTGGTCTGGATCCATAACAAATTCTTGATCTTCAAGGCAAATTTCAGCCAAGAACTTGTGAAGCCGACCTTCAACCATCTTTTCAACGATTTTTTCAGGCTTACCTTCGTTAAGTGCTTCTTCAGTAAGAACCTTCTTTTCGTGTTCAAGACGGTCTGCTGGAACTTCATCTTTATTCAAGTATTCTGGGTTAGTAGCAGCAACGTGCATTGCGATGTGCTTAGCAGTCTCTTCGTCTCCACCCTTTAATAATACAAGTGCAGAAATTAAACCACCATTATGAAGATAAGCACCAAACACTTCATAATCACTCTTATCGATTACTTCAAAGCGACGAAGCGTAACCTTTTCACCAGTTACTTGGGTAGTTTCAATAAGTGAATCGTTGATGGTACCCTTTTCTGTACTTAACTTCAAAGCGTCGTCAACAGAAGCTGGCTTTTCCAATGCAATAGCATCTGAAACCTTAGTTACTAAATCCTTGAAAGGATCACTAGTTGCAACGAAATCAGTTTCTGAGTTAATTTCAACGATTGCAGCAGTGTTATCATGAACAGCAACGTTTGCTAAACCGTTGGCAGCAACACGGTCGCTCTTCTTTTCGGCTTTAGCAATTCCCTTTTCACGAAGAAATTCGATTGCCTTGTCAAAGTCACCTTCAGTTGCTACAAGTGCCTTCTTGGCGTCCATCATACCAACGCCTGTTTTTTCACGTAATTCTTTAACTTGAGAAGCAGTAATTTTTGCCATTATGATTGGCCTCCTTTATCAAATAAAAAGCTGACCCTGCTAAGGCCAAATTGGTCCAAAGTCATTGAGTCAGCCAAAGTACGTTACTTTAATTACTTGTTGTCATCGCTACTGTTTTCAACATCATTAGCGATTTGTTCAATTGATTCGTCTTTTTTGTCGTCTGAGAATGTGTTTTCATCAACATCATCCTCACCTTGGTTGCCTTCGATAACGGCATCAGCCATCTTTGAAGTAATCAAGCGAACGGCTCTGATGGCATCATCGTTTGATGGAATAATAACATCAATGTCATCTGGATCTGTGTTAGTATCAACCATAGCTACGATTGGAATGTTAAGCTTTTGAGCTTCGTGAACAGCAATTTGCTCTTTACGAGGGTCAACGATAAACATAACATCAGGAATCTTTGGCATATCTTCGATACCACCAAGGAATCTTTCAAGCTTTTCTTGTTGCTTGTTAAGAAGTGAAACTTCCTTCTTTGGAAGACGTTCGAATGTACCATCGGTAGCCATCTTCTTAAGATCCTTTAATCTCTTAACACGAGTTTGGATAGTATCCCAGTTAGTTAAAGTACCACCAAGCCAACGATTGTTAACGTAGTATTGACCAGCTCTAGTTGCTTCTTCAGCAATTGCTTCTTGAGCTTGCTTCTTAGTACCAACGAAAAGTACAACAGCACCCTTTGATGCTTCGTCCTTAACGAAGTTGTAAGCAGTGTCAATCAACTTAACAGTCTTTTGCAAATCGATGATGTAGATACCGTTACGTTCAGTAAAGATATATTCCTTCATCTTTGGGTTCCAACGACGAGTTTGGTGACCGAAATGAACACCGGCCTCTAAAAGTTGCTTCATAGAAATTACAGCCATGATATAGCCTCCATAAAATAGTTTTTTTCCTCCCCACACTTCAATTGAATTGGAAACCCGAATGGGCACCACCAATCCATCCATGTAGGTGTGTATTTAAAACACCTTTCAAAGTATATCCAATATCACCAACATAATCAAGAAATAAATTAGATTTTATCGTTTAAATTGGGCAAAATTTTTAAAATTCACCAACTCGTGCTATAATCCTAGCTTGTACAAGGAGGCTGTGTTAATGATAAAAGCCATCGTTTTTGACGTTGACGACACACTATATAATCAACAACCATCGTTTATCGATGCGTTCAACACAGCATTTGACTTCGATATTGAAGATGATATCAAGAAAAACATCTACCAATTTTATCAAAATCAAATGCATGATGCCATGTCAAATAATGACAATCATCAATTATCTATCTCTGATCTGAGCTATGGAGCCCTGCAAACCACATTCCAAGAATTCGAATTAAACGGCTTGACTGAAGAGTCAGCCGCAAAATTTGACCAGTTATTCGCCGAAAAAAGAGAAAACATTCAACTAGCCGAGGGACTAACCACAATTTTCAATGAACTGGTTTCAAAATTCAAGCTGGGTATCATCACAAATGGAAAGACTAAAGAACAACTCTCAAAAATAATGAAACTGAAACTTCATCATTGGATAGATAGAGAGCAGATAATTACGTCAGAAGAAGCAAAAGCTGACAAACCTGATCCATTAATATTTACATTGATGAATCGAAAATTCGATTTACGCGGAAACGAAATGCTTTACGTAGGTAGCTCGTACCATCAAGATATTATTCCCGCAAAAAAAGCTGGGTGGCAAGCCGTCTGGTACAACCCATTCAACGGCAACATTACCGACCCAAATTACATTCCAGACCAAACGGTTGCTAATATCGATGAATTACAAGAACTGTTGATTGATCTGGCAGCTCAGGTAAACTAAAAAGCCTTGATTCAAACGAATCAAAGCTTTTTTTGTATACTTTTATAGTTCTACTAATTTATCTGATTTCCCAGTTTCAATCAAAGACTTATTAGCGTCCATTGCAAAGTAAACCATGTTTCTAACGGCTCTCTTGGTATAAAAAGCGATGTGTGGACTTACCAGAACATTATCACGTTTCATCAATCCCTTTAATCTTTCATCAGGAATCTTGTCAAAGCTACCAAAATCAGTATTGAAAATACCAACTTCATCTTCATAAACATCGAGGGCAGCACCAGCAACTTTGCCTGAATCAAGCGCTCTAACAAGTGCATCAGTATCAATCAATGCTCCACGGGCAGGGTTTAAAATATAAACGCCATCCTTCATCTTTGAAAATGCATCATCATTCAACATGTGCTCGTTTTCTTTGGTAGCTGGAGCATGAAGGGAAATAACATCAGATTGGGCATAAAGTTCCTCTGGTGTTTCAACGTAAATCCCTTGTTTCTCCAACTCAGGATTATGGAAGACATCATAAGCAATTACCTTAGCACCAAAGCCTTGGTAAATCTTCATTGCTGCTCGACCAATTCGGCCAGTGGCAAAAACACCAACGGTCATTTGGTTAAGTTCTTCAGCAATATCGGGAGCCCATCTAAGGTCACCTTGTGACTGTTTCTTATCAAATGTAGGAGTTCTTCTTAGCAACCTCATTAATTGAGTTACTGTAAATTCGGCAATTGCTTCTGGTGAGTATGCAGGAACATTTGTCACTTGAATACCATTTCTCTTTGCAGCATCAGCATCAATATTATCGACACCAACGTTCCGAAGCGAAAGAAATTTAATACCAAAACTACCAAGTTTATCTAAAACTTCAGCAGTATATGGTTTTTGTTGATATGTAACAACCCCATCTGCACCCTTTGCGAGCTCAACAGTGCTTTCATCAAGTAGATCCCCAGTGGATTGAACCTCAACGTTTGAGTTCTCTTCACTCCACTTATCTAAATATGGCTTTTCGTCATCACGAATTCCGTATGCAACAATTTTCACGAATATTACCTCCAATCAGAATACCTTTATTATAGCACTTTGAATAAAATTTACGAACTCATCACACCTATTTTGTTAATTCTTTCATTTAGTATGCAACCTAATGTACTGAATTTTCTTCGCCCTTGGTAACTGTTTGAAATGAAATTCGGCGCTTAGGGCATCATGCTTAGTATCAAATTCTTCTTGGTATAAAATCCGTTGTGGTTTATGTGCTCTGGTGTACCTAGCTCCCTTACCAGATAAGTGAGCTGCAAATCTTCTTTTTACATCATTTGTGTATCCTGTGTATAGAGAGCCATCTTGGCACAGTAACACATACATAAAGAATTTTTCATTTTCGGTGTCCATACAGCATCATCTCGATTTCATCGGAATACTCATTCCCATTATAGACGACAATATCATTAAGGATTTTCACTCCGTTCAGCCTACCATCTTTTATTCCCTCCACCAAAACCATGTTGGCATCCTTACCAGGCTTTGGCCGTACAAACTGAATCCGTTTCGGTTCAATTCGGTGAGCGCGCATTGAAGACAGAATATCAGTTAGCCTGTCAGGGCGGTGCACCATAAATAACTTACCATTCATCTTCAACAGACCTGCACTAACCTCTAAAACCCGATCCAAATCCGTTAATATTTCATGCCTTGCAATTGCTAAATACTCATTGGGATTCTTTTCACTAGTGTCATAGTTTAAAAAGTAAGGTGGGTTTACAGAGACGATATCCACTGAATCTTTTCTAATGTATTTAAAAGTGTTTTTAATATCTTCGTTTATAACATCAACCTGTTCCTCAAGCCGATTCAGGGCAACACTTCGTTTAGCCATATCCGCAAGCCGGGGTTGAATTTCTATCTCGGTGATATGGGCAGCAGTTTTCTCAGTCAAGAAAAGCCCAACTGCCCCATTACCGGAGCATAGATCAACAATATTGCGGGTCTTTTTTATTGTACTAACAAAATTAGCTAGTAAAACGGCATCTAGCGAAAACGAAAAGACCTCCTTGCTCTGAATTATCTGGATACTTTTACTGTATAGCTGATCAATTCTTTCGCCAGCCTTTAAAATATTATTCATTATGGCACTCCCGTTACAATCAAAATAATTAATGTGGTACTATGATTTTATCAGAATAAAAACGAAAGAAGGAACTTAGTTTGCTTTACTCATTTTTAAGGGTAATCGTCCGCGGATTGCTATTCATATTCAACGGTCATTCAAACTATCTCAACAAATCACGCTTACCGAAGGGAAACTACATTCTCGTTGGTCCCCACCGTACGTGGTACGATCCCATTTTATACGCCTTAGCTGCCAGCCCCAAGAAATTCAGCTTTATGGCAAAAAAGGAACTGTTTAAGAATCCAATTCTTAAGTATATTTTAGACCACGCCTACGCTTTTCCGGTTGATCGCCAAAATCCTGGACCATCCGCAATTAAGACGCCCGTTAAAAATCTTCGAAAGACTGATTTGTCTCTGATCATGTTTCCTTCAGGCACCCGACATTCCTCTGAGCTGAAAGCTGGGGCAGCTTTCATTGCCCAATTATCTGGTAAGCCATTAGTTCCAACTGTTTACCAAGGCCCCTTGAAGTTTAGTGAATTATTATCAAGAAAACCATACACAATTGCTTTTGGTGATCCCATCTATATCGACAGAAAAACCAAGTTGACTGATAAAGAGCAAAAGATACTCGAAGCTAAACTTCAAGATGCATTCAATGCATTGGACGATGAAATTGATCCTAATTTCAAATACGTGGATGTTTCCAAAAATAAAAAGTAGCCGTTAAGGCTACTTTTTTATTTACCAGATTGATTCTTCATTGAGTTCATCATTTGGTTTAATTTCTTTTGTGAAGGTTTTTGTCCCATTTGAAACATCATTTGACGAAGTTGCTCTTCGTTGATTGGGGGATTGTCCTTGAGATATTTTTCCATGTATTTACGTGAAATAAAGAAACCACCAAACATTCCACCAACAAGCGCTACCATTATGAGTAAAATCCAAATCCAAGTTGCCAATTTCAGGCCTCCTTTTACGTATCGTTATAATTCTACACAAAAAGCGTAAAAATATAAAGCAGTTTCAGACAATATTCGGAATTAATATTAATCATCCCGAAGCCCTTTCTTCCGTTGAATCTTTTTAACCTTACCCGGCGTTACTTCATGCCCCTCTTTATCATAGACTTTCATCATCTCAATTTGACTCCGAAAGTTTTCCTTGAATCTTTCAAGATACCTTTTTCTTAATTTGGATTGTTCAACTTTTTCAACCTCAGTGAGGCCAACTTCCTTAGCCTTCTTAGCTAGTTCATTGATTCGTGGAACGATTTCTTTCATCACTGAATCAGTAATTTCTTCAGCTTTATTTTCTTTTTTTGCAGTCACAAAAATTACCTCCATTTTTAACATTAGATTATTACGTGTTCATATACGAACATGTGTTTGAAAGATATATCACTTTATGCTACAGTAATACTATAAAGAATAGAAAACAATGAGGTGTCACCACTATGAAAACTCCCCAAAGCAAGCAAATAGAGATTTTACATTACATATGGGAAAAAGTAAATGAGCACGGTTACCCACCAACTGTTCGTGAAATTGGAGAGGCCGTTGACTTGTCGTCAACTTCAACTGTTCACGGCCATATCTCTAGATTAGAGAAAAAAGGTTATCTTGTAAAGGACCCTTCGAAGCCAAGAGCGCTCGAAGTTACTAGTGCCGGAATGGATGTTCTGGGGATTCAACCCCAACAAAAGCAAATTCCAGTACTTGGAACGGTTACTGCTGGAGAACCAATTCTTGCAGTTGAAGAGGCAACGGACTATTTTCCACTACCACCGCAACTATCCAATTCAGATCAGCCGTTATTCATGCTTCAAATTAGGGGAGAAAGTATGATTAACGCCGGAATTCTGAACGGTGATTACGTTGTCGTTAAAAAGCAATCGTTTGCAGATAATGGCGATATCGTCATTGCGATGACCGACGAAAACGAGGCAACTTGTAAACGATTTTTCAAAGAGAGTGATCATTTCAGATTGCAACCAGAGAATGATACCATGGCTCCAATTATTTTAACAAGAGTCAGCATTCTTGGGAAAGTCGTCAGTCTTTTCCGTGACGAAGTTTATTAAGCTAAAGGACTTAATCCATTTCTGGGTTAAGTCCTCTTTTCTATTGTCCCTTATTCGTATAGATCTGCTAATTTCTTTTGAACATCCGGATGATTGATAAATTCGTCATATGTGGTATCTGCCCGGTCAATTATTCCGGTATTCGATACTTCAATGATGTGATTTGCAATTGTTTGAATGAATTCATGATCATGTGAAGTAAAGATAATTGCCCCTGGAAATCCTTCTAGACCTTCATTCAAAGAGGTAATTGATTCAAGGTCCAAATGATTGGTTGGGTCATCCAATAATAGGGTATTCCCCTTTTCTAGCATCATCTTGGAAAGCATGCAACGCACCTTTTCGCCTCCGGATAGTACTTTAACCTGTTTATTAACGTCATCGCCGGAAAACAGCATTCTCCCTAAAAATTGGCGCAAAAAGGCATCATCGTCACTACCCTTTGGAGCATATTGTCTTAACCAGTCAATAATTCGAATATCATTATTATTAAACTCAGCAGCAAAGTCCTTAGGAACTGATGAAACCTTAACAGTTTGCCCCCAAGTAATCTCACCTTCGTCCGGCGTCATCGTACCAGCTAAGATTTGCATAAGCGTTGATGTAATAACATCATTACGACTCACGATTGCTGTCTTTTCGCCTGGCCTAAGGGTAAAGGTAACATTATCGAGAACCTTTACCCCATCAATTGTCTTAGAAACTTTATCCACACGAAGTAAATCATTACCCAATTCCCGTTCTTGTTCAAACTTGATGAATGGGTATTTTCTTGATGACGGTTTTATATCATCAAGGGTAATTTTATCAAGTTGCTTTTTACGCGAAGTTGCTTGTTTTGACTTAGATGCATTTGCACTAAACCGAGCAATAAATTCCTGTAGTTCTTTAACCTTTTCCGCCTTTTTAGCGTTGGAATCCGACTTCATTTTGGCAGCAAGTTGACTCGATTGCAGCCAGAAATCGTAATTTCCCACGTACATCTTGATTTCACCAAAATCGACATCACACATCATCGTACAAGTTTGGTTAAGAAAGTGCCGGTCATGTGACACGATAATCGTAATCTTTGGATAATCAGCTAAAAAGTTCTCCAACCAGTCAATCGTATAAACATCAAGACCATTGGTGGGCTCGTCCAAAAGAAGAATGTCGGGTTCGCCAAACAAAGCTCTGGCGAGTAATACCTTAACTTTTTGTCCTTCTGTCAACTCACTCATAAATTGATTATGAAGTTCTTCTGGAATTTCAAGGGATTGAAGGAGCTGGGAAGCATCAGACTCAGCGTTCCAGCCGTCCATCTCAGCGAATTCTGACTCTAGATTTGCTGCCTTGATTCCGTCGGCATCAGTAAAGTCAGCCTTAGCATATAGGGCATCCTTTTCTTCCATGACATCAGCTAAGTGCTTATACCCTTGAATTACAGTCTGCATAACTGTTTGTTCCTCAAAACCATAATGGTCTTGACTCAAACTTGAAATTCGTTCATTTTTATCCACATGAACTTCACCATTGCTTGGAGCAATCTTACCTTCAAGCAACTTTAAAAAGGTTGATTTCCCGGCTCCATTCGCCCCAATCACCCCGTAACAGTTTCCGGGAGTAAATTTAAGGTTAACATTTTCGTATAATTTTTGGCCCGAAAGTTGTAGACCCATGTTATTAATTGTAATCATTAATTTAAAAAACCTCACATTTTAGTTGTATTGAAATTAAGCTACTCAATTATTTCACCAAACCGTTTGTACAGCCGCTTATCATTCTTAACACCACCAAAGGTAAATTTAGCGGTATCCGGTAAACTATCATTTTGATGATCATTTGAATCGGCAGTCAACGACTCTGTATACATATTCTCATACTCAGGTGTAGTTAGGCTATCTCTTTTTGCCAGAAGTTCATCAACCTGATTTTTAATTACTGTTCTAGCTTCATCATCGGCGATGACTTTTGCAGAGAAAAATTCCCCTTGGGCTCCAGAACCATAGCTAAACAACCCAATTCGATCACCAACTTGTAAGGTTTTCGAATTTGCTATCAAAGACATTAAACTCAAGTATAAAGAGCCAGTATATAGATTTCCCACTTCAGCACTGTACTTTTTAGAGGCCTCAAACTCCGATAAAAGGCCATCCACGTTGTTTGATTCAGGCAATATCGTCTTTAGCGCCTTTAACCCCATTTTTGTATAAGGCAAATGAAAAGCAAAAGCCTTAAAATCGTTCACGGTCATACTATATTTAGTTTGAAAATCATCGAAAGTTTTACTGAAGAAATCGATATATACATTAGTTGAATAATGGCCATCCACGACCGCTTCTTTTTTATATAGTGGCCGCCAAAAGTCCATGATGTTTTCAGAATGAAAACTACTCTTACCCTCAAACTCAACAATTTTAGGATTCGTAGATAGCAACATACTGACAGCCCCACCGCCTTGAGTGACCTCACCAGCAGTCTGTAGTCCATAACGTGCAATATCAGCACCAATTACTAGGACCTTTTCATCTGGATGAAGAGTTAAGTAATCAATCGCCATTTGAACCCCAGCAGTCGCTCCGTAACATGCTTGCTTAACTTCAAATGCCCTCGCTTCTTTTCGCAACCCAAGTAATTCCTGTAAGTACATCGAGGCAGCCTTTGAATTATCAACACCCGTTTCAGTTCCAAAGACAACCATAGTAATCTTTTCTTTATCAGCTGCAGTCAGTATCCGGTCTGAAGCATTTGCAGCCAGCGTCACAACATCCTGACTAGCAGGAATAACGCTCTGCTGCATTTGGCCGATTCCAATTTTATATTTATTAGGGTCTTCTTGCCTGCTCTTAGCCAACTCATCCATTCCAATATAATAGCCTGACGTGAAGAACGCCATTTTCTCGATACCCACTTTGGTCATTTTCTAAGATCCTCCAAACAAAAAACAAGACCGTGGCCGATGCCACAGTCCTAGTTACCACCAACAAGTTATGGAGATTGTTTATACAAATCTCAATCTGTAAGTGTCGTTGCCATTTATCGATTTGATGACCTGGCCATCAAAAAACTCGCCAGAATAAACGAATCCTTCGTGACGACGGCCAACTGAGGCAAAAGTCCATTGAACGGTATTGGCAAACGAATTCATTGTTGTTCCAGAAATCCTAACTCCGGAAAGTTGACCCAAAGTACCATCCGATAGTTTTACTTCTTGATTTCCTTCATTTCCATTGATATAAACCGTTAACATTAGCTTCTCCTACCATTTTCATTTCTTTTTCTAGTTTAATAATATATCATAATAGTGAAACAATTGCGATAAAAGTCAGAAACCATAATAATTCTTAAGGAGTGATATTATGAAAATTCACATTAAAAGATCAGCAACTGATAGAGTTCTAGCGGGTGTTCTTGGCGGTTTATCCGAACACAACCATTGGAACCCCACACTTGTCAGAGTTCTGTTCGTTGTCTTAGCAATTATGCCGGTTTTTCCAGGAATAATTGCTTACCTTGTCCTATGGATACTGATGGAAGATCCTGAAGATGAAAAATAATAATCCTACAAGACACCAATTTTAGGCCGGAAGTAGTCACACACACTACTTCTGGTCTGTTTTTATTTTCCGAATCGTCCATATATGCACAGTAGCTAGAAGTGCAACTGATATCCCGATAAACAATAAAAAACATTCAAAGAAAAAGGTATCGGGAAGCATGTTGATTACCGGATCTTTATTTGGATCAAAAATCCAATAATCATTTCTGAATAACAACTCATGAAAACCAATAAATACCTGATTAAAATTAAAAAAAAGCACTACTCCTAGGACCATTAACACTACTTCACCAATCCTAATGGGATTTAAGAGCATCCAAATTTGACTATTCTTCTTAAATTGGTCTAATTGATAAAGCACAGTTGGCACAGTAATAATCATCACAATATTATTAACAGTAATCAAATTACGAACGTCAGCAAAATGTTTTATGCCATCAACTGAGCTGGCAAAGTACGATAACTGTAATTCCCCATGTTGAACGGGATTTTGTAAATACCAAATAATGTTTTTGTACTCATCAATTAATTTTACTTTTGAGACCCCGGTATCAGCCACTAGGTGCAACGGACCAATATTAATCTGAAAAAGCCAAACACTATTAACCGTGATAAAAATGGCAAGGGAAATGACTGCGAGTATCAGACACACGACAACACTTGCCAACCGCATTTTCGATTTCATTTTCTATTCCTGCCATTCATCAAGTGAGTCAATTTCATGAGTCGGTTTAATTTTCTCTTTTGCTACTTCCTCTCGGGTGGAAAGGCCAGAATATACCAATAACGTGTCAATTCCAGCGTTGATTCCAGCTAAAATATCGGTATTGTAATTATCACCAACCATTACAACGTCTTTCTTTTCTAACCCAATCTTGTTCAACGCACTCTCAATTATTCTAGCCTTAGGTTTGCCAATCATGATTGGCTCAATTTGAGTTGCGTGTTCAACAAACTTGACCACTGAACCAGCACCAGGTAACATTCCCCTTTCCTTAGGAATATTGGTATCAGGGTTAGTGCCAATGAATGTCGACCCATCCCTAATATTAAGAACCGCTTCCACAATCTTTTCATAGGTTAAATCAGAATCTAAACCTACCACCACGTAATCAGGGTGATCATTAGATATTTCTAACCCTGCCTGCAGAAGAACTTGGTACAATCCCATTTCGCCAACAATATAGACCGATGGATGCTCATCCGGTTCAGTTTGCTCCTTGATATAGTCAGCTGTCGCCATTCCTGAAGTATAAACGTTACTTTCATTCACGTGAATGTCGTGATTATCACGCAAATCCGCCACAACATCCCTAGGTAGTTTTGTTGAATTATTAGTTACAAACATAAATGGTATGTTTTGGCTCTGTAATCGCTCGACAAACCGCTTGGCAGCTGGAATTCTCTTCTTCCCTGCGTAGATAGTCCCATCTAAATCAATAAAGTAGCCTTTGTATTTCATGTTTAATCCTCAATATTCTCTTTATTTTCTTTAATAACAAACTTATGTTTATTTGCCTTTTTTTCATGAGAAACCGTAGCATTCTTCCTGTTTTTAACAGCAGGGCGCGTCTTCTTTTTAACGGTTTCTTTGTACGGCTTTGGATTATTGTTAGTCTGTTTGTTCTGAGAATTATTGGACCGTCTCGGCCGTCGTCTTGAATTATTGTGACGGCGCTTTTTAACGGTTGGTTTTGCTTCGAGGTTGTGCAATACATAATACGGGGCACCGAAATTAACGATTTCCACTACATATTCAGAAATTTCTTCGACATATGGTCCGTTTACATTCTCTTTGTTACTCTCAAAAAATCCTTTAAGCCTCAGTTGATCATAACTATAATCGCCAACTAAGTAGTCAAATTGACTAAATGCCGGATTAAACCTTTTGACAAAATCATCAAAGTTGAACGACTTTAGATACTTATTATCAATGGTATATTTGTGCTCATTAACAGTTATTTCATTTTCGGAAACTCTAACAATTTTTGCCAGTGGCGATTCTTGCTGATTCTTTTGTTCAATTAATGCGTCTAATTGATTCTTTTCCAAATCATTTTCTCCTTTGCTAACTATTCAGAGGGTAGTGTTTTGCTAAGTAATCCCCAAATACATCACGGAGACTTTCATCGTACAATATTTTATTTTCACCAACGATATCAATTGTGGGGAAAAATGGGATAAACAAATAGTGATCGGGTACCGCTATCTCATAGTGATTCTCCGGTAAAACTAATTTACCATTATGGTAAAGACGGCCTTCCGCCTTATCAAATTCAATTCCAGCATAATGAAGTTCTCCGAAATAAGTTCCCCGAAATCCCATACCCTTTTGCGGAAATCTGATCAAAAAGTTGTGATTCTTTTCCATTTCCATAACCAGCCGCCACAAATCGTACCCATTTAATCCAACCCTCATTACGTGCATAGAGTGTGGCAACATCTTATGAAGAATATTTCTATCAACCACGCCAGCTGGTAAATTTTGAAGGAATAAGCCAGCATTTAACATTGCAATATTAGTGCCAGCTTTCTCCATTATGGCTTTTAGTCCCTCGTCAACCAACTTTGATGGTCCAGATAAACTTGTCGTCATGGCCATAGTAGTTTTAGCTAACTTATTCTTAGCCAATAACTGCTCACCGTGAACTTCATACCCCTTTATTTCCTGTCGGTCACTCGGAAGAGAATCAAGCTCATCTGTTTTAATCGTTTCCGCCTTTTCGGCAACGATTTTATGCTTATCATCAATCTCCAAGGATATCCGGCCAATGTAATGGCCCCACTTTTCAGCCGCCGCCAATAGCGAGTGATTGACTAATTCACCATTTTTCAACAGGTGATGAGTATGCGACCCAATTATCACGTCTAGCCATGGAAATTCTTTAGCTAGTTTCCGATCCTGATTTATCCCTAAATGACTGAGAAGCACAGCAACATCAAACTTGCCTTTATTTTTCGCCAACACCTTGGGCAGAACTTTTTCCGGACTAATTGGTTGCCACCCCAAAATCGGGTAAGTCAGTGTGTATGGAGCTGTTAACCCAATGATTAGAACCTTCGTACCATTCTTAGTTGTTATAATCTTTGATGGTTCTGCCCATTCTGGCACTAACTTGTTTTTAATATCCAATAAATTGGCAAGGACAACGTCAAAATTAGCGGATCGATACAACTCGTTTAGTTGCTGGTGAGTATTAGTTAACCCTTCGTTATTACCAATCGTCACAGCATCATAGTGAATTTGATTTAGTAAGTCAACGTTTGCTGTCCCATTAGTTACCTCAGTTAATGGGTGAGCTCTGTCTAGGGCATCGCCCAAATCAACTGTAATAACACTTGAATCATCCTGCTTTTCCAATTGTTCCTTTTGGGCAAGCAAAAAGCGTCTAATTTTAGGCCAGTTTTCAAAGTGTGAATGAATATCGTTAGTGTGAAGAATCGTAATCTTTTCCGTCATGTTACCACCTAACTTTATTTTCGTTTGGCAAAATCAACTTTCTTGCCAGCAACCATTTCTTCAATTTCGGCTTCCGAAAATGGCGTGCCAAATGCTGGTTTTTCTTTCAAGTAGTCTGATTCTGGGGTATCTATCCCAACATTGATATTTTCCTTAACCGGAACCGCATAGTGGTGAATGTGCCCATGAAGATTGATTATCTGTTTGACAATTCCCATCATCATTGGATAGTGAGTTAAGTAATACTGACGGTGGTTCATTTTAATTAATGCCCCAACATCATGAAACTCAAACTTGGGTTTTCCATTGACAAGATGATTATTCTTTTCAAGATACTTGAACAATGCCCTCGAGTCGTGGTTCCCCTTAATTAATACCAACCGACCATTCAATGAGTCAAGAACTTCAAATATTTGCTCTAAAGAATCCTTTTCGGGTCTAGTATGAAGAACAGCAATATCGCCTAAGTGATAAACGACATCATTCTCACCTACCCGGGTATTCCAATTATTAATTATTGTTTCGTTCATATCCTCGACCGTCAGAAAAGGCCTAGGTGAAAACTCGCTAATTCCTAACAAGCGGTCATGAAAGAAGTGAGTGTCAGATGTAAAGTATTGCATCTAAAGATCTCCTTTATGTTCATATCCTAATCATACCACGGTTAGTATAAGTTTTTTGACCTACAAAAAGCTGGGACAATCGTCGCCAGCTTCATGAATTAATCTTCTTTTATTTTATCTGAAAATGTCTTAAAGATAAACAAACTACCGAGCCAAGCAACCGAACCAACCAAGGCAATTAATGTATCTGTCTTAAAGATTAGAATAATCCCGACAAACACCAAGAATGCTAGCACAAAGTAATCAGATATCGGGTACAACGGCATTTTAAAGGTTAATGATTTTTCTTCGTGATTCTTAGCTACTTCTTTTCGATATTTTATATGAGCAACAACGATCATCCCCCAAACAAACAGGAAGCAAGTCGTAGCCACACTCGAAATAAAACTAAATACGTTTCCTGGCATAAAGATACTTAAAATCACAATTACCGCTATAATCAACGTCGATGTCATTATGGCATTCACTGGAATTTGTCGTTTAGATAGTTTTCCTACCCGTTTAGCAAGCTTCGACTTTCCGTCAAAGGTCAGTGAGAAAAGCATTCGTCCAGTTGTAAAAATCGAACTATTACAAGCCGATAGTGCCGCTGTCAGCACAACAAAGTTGATTATAGTCGCAGCTGAATTGATTCCAATTCCAGAAAAGACCTGCACAAATGGACTTTCAGAAGGTGAAACGTGCCTCCATGGGAAAATACTCATCAAAGCAAGCAACGAACCTATGTAGAACAGCAATACCCGAGTCGGAACCTCGTTGATACTCTTTGGAATGGTAATCTCTGGGTCCATAGTTTCTGAGGCAGTCATCCCAATCATTTCGATTCCAGCAAAACTAAATAGCACCATCTGAAATGATAAAAAGAACCCTCGCCAGCCATTTGATAAAAACCCATCACTTACCACGTTAGTTAGTGAAGCGTGCCCATATGGGGTTTTATAATGCATTACAACCAGTACAACACCAATAACAATCAAAGCAATGATTGCCACAATCTTGATAATTGCAAACCAAAACTCAGTTTCACCAAAGGCAGATACAGCAAAAATGTTGACCAGGAAGAGAATAAGTAAAATTACCATCCCGGTTAACCAGATTGGAACTTTTGGCAGCCAAAACTGGATGTAAAGACCAGCAGCAGTAATTTCTGCCATCGCAATAGCAATCCAGCAGGTCCAGTATGTCCAACCGATAACAAATCCAATCCGTTCACCTAAATACTTTTTTATAAAATGGACAAAAGAGCTGCTATTAACGTCTGACAATAACAGCTCACCTAACGCACGCATCAGTAAAAAGCAGGCAAAACCCGCAAGGAGATATGCGAGGATAATCGACGGCCCAGCTAGGTGAATTGACTGGCCAGCTCCAAGAAAAAGCCCAGTTCCGATTGTCCCACCAAGCGCAATTAATTGAACATGTCGATTTTTTAGTCCACGTGATAATTGTTCATCATCATTATTCTCCACAAAAATTCCTCCGCATTAAAAATTAAATGTTAATTACCATGATACATGAAATTCCTTCTCATTTAAAATAAAATCCCGCAATCAAAAAAGAGAGTGGCCACAAAAACCGAATGATATCGGGATTATAGCTACTCTCTACTGATTTATTAAATGTTATTTCCGAAGTCTTTCGATATCACGAACAATCATCAACTCTTCATCAGTTGGGATCAAAAGAGTCTTGATAGTTGCATCATCAGCACTAAGGTCACGTTCAACCCCGCGGACATCGTTCTTTTCTTGATCGATTTTAATACCAAAGTAACCAAGTTCATCGGTAACTTCTTTTCTAACTGTAATTGAGTTTTCACCAATTCCAGCGGTAAATACCAATGCATCAAGTCCGCCCATCTCAGCAATGTAACTTCCGATATAGCGAACGATTCTATTGATAAACATTTTCCGAGCTAATTTAGCACGTGGATGATCTTTTTGAGCTGCTTCTACTTCACGCATATCTGCAGAAACACCAGAAATTCCAATCAATCCTGACTTATGGTTCAAAATATCAACCATGTCGTCGATGTCACTAATGCCTTCCTTGTCCATGATATATTGAACAAGAGAAACATCAACATCACCAGAACGAGTGGCCATAGTGATACCGGCCAATGGTGAGAATCCCATAGAAGTGTCAAATGACTTGCCATCCTTAACGGCGTCAATTGAAGCACCTGCACCTAAGTGAAGAATTATCAACTTAAGGTCTTTGAGGGGCTTTCCTAGGAAATCTGCAGTTCTTTGAGATACATAACGATAACTAGTACCATGGGCACCGTATTTTCTAGCCTTATGCTTTTCGTAGTATTCATATGGCAAACTGTACATGTAGTTAACTTCTGGTAAGGTAGTATGGAATGAAGTATCAAAAACAGCAACATTAATAACGTCAGGCAACAGTTTTCTGAATGTCTTGATTCCAAGAACAGCAGCTGGTTGATGAAGTGGAGCAAATTCTGTTAGTGATTCGATTTGTGCCAAAGTGTCGTCAGTAATAACGGCAGAATCAGTAAAGAATTCACCACCAGCGACTACCCGGTGTCCAATCCCTGTGATTTCTTTGAAGTCTTTGATAATGTTCAAACCAGTTAATTGATCTAACAGAATTTGAATTGCATCCTCATGACTTTTTAGGTCAGTAGTTTCTTCAAACTTTTGACCGTCACCATATTTGATTTCGATATTTGAATCGCCTAAACCAATTCTATCGAATGCACCACTTGCAATTTCTTTTTCAGATGGCATATCAAACATTTTAAATTTAAGCGTTGAACTACCTGCATTTACTGCTAATGATTTTCCCATGAACAAAACTCCTTAAAAATTTTATTTAAGATTATTTTTACGCCATTCATCAATCTCAGTTAGGAACTTTTGGACTGCTTTTCCATCCTTAAAAGAAGGAAATTCACCAAGCATAACTGGTTCAGCTTGCTTAGCGTTAGCACCAGTTTTTTGCATAATCAAAATTGACTTTTGCGCAGATTCACTTGCAAAGAGCTCCTTTGGCAGGTTTAAAATTCCCTGGAGGTAAACTCTCCCACTCATCCATTTTAGCAGAGATTTGGCTTCTGTTGTTTGAAAAATTGAAGATGGAACAACAAAAATCCCAAAACCACCGTCTTTCAAGTGATTAGCACTCATTTCTAAATATAGATGGTGAACGAACGAGTGTCCCTCTTTTGCCTTAGTTTCAAAATTCTTTACGTTATCATCAATTGGATAGTACCCCACAGGTAAATCAGAAACAATCAAGTCTACTGGAGGAACCATGACATCAACCACTGCATCTGCGTGGTATAACTGTGCTGCAACTTTCTGTAGGTCAAGAGAAACTCCAGCAAGTTCAAACATGGTGTCATCATTTTCAATCCCATATAAGTCTGCGCTAACACCAAGACTTTTTTTCAATTGAGCAGCAACTGTCGTCAAAAGGTTAGCAGACCCTAAAGCAGGGTCCAACATTGAAATGCTACTATTACCTTCTAAAAGGCCGGCAGCAATATAAGCTACTACGTCGCCAATGGTGTTTGGAGTGATTTGAAAGTTAGGCTGAATTTTATCCTCTTTGATTGCCTTCAAAGAAATCATTTGGAGTGCCTGCCTGATTGTATCAGTACCGATGCTTTCAATATCAGCTTCATTAAGGATCTCTGTTAACCCATTAACAGTCTTGCTTGATAAGCCCTCACTATCTATCTGCATATCGGCAAAACTTTCTAATGCCTCAATCATTGCGTCCATATAGGAAATATCACGATCATTTCTAATCATAACTGTTGCTTGATCAAACATTCCAAAGACCCGTTCTAAATTTTGTGCACCCAGAATAATCGCCTCTTTCTAAACTTTGCGTACAAATTTGATAATAACAGATTATTCCATCAATATTCAAGCATTCCAAATTCACTTTCGATAACTATGGTTTCTTTCGTGGTAATGTACCGTAATTTTATTAATTTCTTTAATTCGTTCGTTATAGGAGCACACTTCTAGCAGTAGACAAGACGTTATAATCCCTGCAAATATAACGGCAATGACTGTTAAATAGCCGTCACTTTTTTTCAACCTTCCCACTTTAAAAATTCGAAATAGCATGATAATGCCTCCCGTTTTCTAACTGTACATTTGAGATCAATCCTTTTTTATAGCTGAACCGACAATCCTTAACACTGCTTAATAATCGAACGTGTCCCATTGTTTCCCCAGTCAAACGAATCATATTTTTATAC
The DNA here is from genome assembly GCF_951230165.1 of Lentilactobacillus sp. Marseille-Q4993. Taxonomy (GTDB): domain Bacteria; phylum Bacillota; class Bacilli; order Lactobacillales; family Lactobacillaceae; genus Lentilactobacillus. Next base: position 91,018 of record NZ_CATNVB010000004.1, on the reverse strand, counting down.
TTCTCAAGATGGTATGTTTTAGAAGTTACTGGGCTGTATAATTTCACTGCTTCATTCGTGACACTTACAACTCGAAAGGAAAACTTTTTGTCTTCAATCACATTGACATAACGAAAAAAATTAATTTGACCATCACTTTGTTGATTCGTAACAACCGTTATTGTCCAAGTAATTATGATTCCAGCACCAACAGCTATAATTAGACTTAAAATCGCCTCAATAAGGACAAATCCTCTACTTTGCATACGTTCGTTCATAGCTCTCTCGTTGTGAAACCATTCTATCTTGATCATTTTGAACCTTAAGGCCAAGTTGACTATTGATAGCAATAAACAACAAACTAAACATCACGATTATCGTTAGTCCAATTACCGCATCAACTAACGTGAATGCCTCACTGCTTTTCTTCAAGATTAAAACCACTCCATCCTAGCTGAACTTTCTGAATATACTTAACTTTGTTTGTCTTCTTTTCGACCCATTTGATTGTTTGTGGAGCGATAAATCCGTCATCCGTAATCTCAATGTGATAGAAGGCAAGCGGTTCTATCTCCTTGGGGACATCAAACTCATCAACAAGGTTAGTTTTCCCCCGATATACTCTTACTTTGTCGTCAATTCTGATCACGGAACGCTCACCCGTCAATTTTGCAAGTGATTGCTGACTGTCCCAGGCTGATTTGAAGGTCGAGAAAAACTGCCTTTCCGCTATATTTTCATTCTTCAATGTTTGAGCCCAGATAACTGTTAAAGACAACATTCCAGCTGCAACAGCCATTGTAATCAAGCACTCTAAGACCGTAAAACCATTACTTTTCAACTTCGTTACGCACAATCTTTAAGCCTTCTTCCTTCGCCTCTGAAACCTGCTTGCTAGTCAGATAACCATCTTTAGTTAAATCAGCAAAGGTAACGTTGTGAACGTCCGGATGAAGATTTACGAACGAATCAACTTGAGACTGAACAACTGATATCATCGCGTTAGAGTGAACACTCCTTGCATGGTTTCTCTGGTTGGATAAATTTGGAATGATAATTAATATCAATAGCGAAATGATAAAGAGAACAATCGTCATCTCAATCAAAGTAAAGGCCTCAGATTCCTTTTTTAGTATTTTTTTCATTAATATAATCCTTTCAATGACTTATAAATTGGCATTAATAATTGAAAGTACGACCCAACAATCATTAGTCCAATTACACAAAACATTCCTGGTTGAATCATTTCAACCAGTCGATTAATAGATTTTGTCATTTCTTCAAATTTAATTTTTGAAAATAATCTCAATGACTTTGCCATTTCTTCATGGCTGGTCCCCGTAGCCAAGAAATTGATTACTTCGTCGGGAATTATTTTTGTTGCTTTTAATGAATCTCCAATTCCTACTCCCAAATGCAACTTGGCATCTACCTCGTTTGCTAACGCTCTAATCAAAGTGCCCTTATCAAATTGTCTCAAGATAATCACGATTTCCTTAACAGCTAAACCATTAGCCATCATCACAGCTAGGTTGAACGAAAAATAGTAAGCCAAATACTCTCGGTATATCTTCCCAAACACAGGACAACGTAACAGTATCTTTGCTTGCTCGACCCTTGCTTTTCTTTTTATAGTGCTAATAAAAATAAATCCGATTACTCCTACAACCAATAGCCAGATTAACGGTGTTATCGGTGATCCTATTCGACCTTTTGAACCCATCAAGGAATTTATTTGGGGCAAAATAAACATTTGCATAGAAAATACCAATATTCCTAGCAACAGGATCAAAAACAAAGGATAAACTAGTAAACTCTTGATTTTCTTGACTTGTTTATTTTTATCTTCAGAAAATTTACTAAGCTCTTTCATTGCATCCACTAAGTTACCATGGTGTTCAGAAATCTTTATTTGATTGAGTAATTCATCATCAACAAACGATTTAAGTGACTCCGATAAGGGCATTCCATTTCTTAATTGCTGTCTAATTCTATCAATTTGTTTCGGAATTTGATTGTCCGTTTGTGCAATAAACCTTAATGAATGATCCATCGTGAAACCAACTGACAACAACTCAGCAAATTTGCCAAAAAATTTGGCCTCCTGCTCACTATTCCATCGCTTAACCCGTTTTGAATTTTTCATACTGATACTCATCAATTTCTCCCTCTTCTAACGCCAAAAATAGTCCTTGCTGCCACTTATGCCAATCGTACTTTTTCGTTGCTAAACTAATCGACTTTGCTGTTTCAATTACGACATTTGCTTTCAGACTGTCATCAATTGTTGGTACCAACCTTTGGTACACCACTGCATTCAAAGCTTGATCGATAAATATTTCACTAGCATCTAATTGCCTAAGTCGCTGAATTACACCAAAGGGGTTCTGAGCGTGAATAGTGGTTAGAACTAAGTGACCAGTCAAGGCTGCCTGGATTGCTGCTGCAGCCGTTTCCTCATCCCTTATTTCTCCAATAATGAAAACTCCCGGGCGATGCCTCAACCCCAACTTAATAAGATTTGGGTATGTCATGCCAGCCTCACGATTCACTTGAAGCTGAATAAACGAATTCTGCCTTACTTCAACAGGATCTTCAATTGTCATCACAATATCCTTTATTGCGAACAATCTAGCTACTTCATAAATTGTGCTTGTTTTGCCAGATCCCGTGGGCCCAGAAAACACAACCAGTCCTCGTTGCTTGGATAAATCAACAATTTGACTAATCACAGTTTCATCAAAAAAGCCAAGTTCCCCAGCCGTAGCATCATAAATAATCCTTATCACTAAGGACTCGTTGCCTTTAAAATCACCAACGACCGAAAACCTCAAAAAATATACATTGTCTTTAAGTTGCCACTCTATGTGTCCTGTTTGAGGGCGTCGCTTTTCACTAACTGCCATCCCAGCTGAATATTTAAAAAAATTAATCAACCTTTCAGCGATTTCCCAGCCTAGTAACATTGCCTCACCAATATTTTCACCAGACTGAAATTTCACTGAATACATATCATCATTGGGCAAAATATAAATATCACTTGCATGTAACTCTGTCGCCTTTTTGATGATTTCATTTGCTTTCACTTCAATGTTCACTTCTTTCACCTTCCATAAGTTAACTCCGCACTGCTCAAGTAATAATCTTTCTGGAAAATAAAAAAGTTGTGAATTTTTGCAAACAAAAAAAGCCACCCTATCTGGGTGACTTCCAATATGACTTATTATTCTGGCATCGTGGCTGCTTCGTAGACATCTTGAACATCATCATTGTCTTCTAGCTCGTCAATTAAACCAGTGTATTGTGAGATTTTGTCTTCAGGAACTTCAGTAGTAGTTTCTGGGAACAAACGAACCTCAGCAGTATCCAAATCGTATCCCTTAGCTTGTAATGCATCTGTAGCACCAACAAGAGCTGATGAATCTGTGAAAATTTCAAATGCATCATCTGAAGTCTTCATATCATCGGCACCGGCATCGAGAGCATCCATCAACATAGTATCTTCGTCAGTATCTAAACCATCGCGAAGAACTACGATGTAGCCTTTACGGTCAAACATGTAAGCAACTGAACCACTGGTTCCAAGAGTTCCACCATGATGAGTGAAAGCTGAACGGATTGCGGCAGCTGTTCTGTTTTTATTATCAGTCAAAGCTGAAACCATGATGGCAGTACCACCAGGACCGTATCCTTCGTAAGTGATTTCTTCGAACTTAGCTCCGCCAAGACCTGAAGCCTTATCGATAGCGCGTTGAACGTTATCCTTAGGCATGTTAGCGGCTCTAGCTTTTTCCATTACCAAACGAAGTTGAGGATTGTTGTCTGGATCAGGATCACCTGCTTTAGCGGCTTGATATAAATCACGTGAGATCTTTTGGAAAATTTTTCCACGCTTAGCATCTTGGGCATTTTTACGTCCTTGAATGTTATGCCATTTTGAATGTCCTGACATTACGACTCCTCTTTTCTTAAGTTTTTGTACAGCGTTTACGCGAACAAAATTATATTATCATGCTTTACAGCCTATTTCAACAGTTATAAGAATGCTACTTAGTTGATTCCCGTTTCATTAAACCATATGGGAGCAAGACGTTCTTCTCACTTACTTCCTCATTATTCATCAACTTTGTTAAAAGTCGCATGGCAACGGCACCAATATCATACAAAGGCTGAGTAATCGATGACATCTTTGGCCTTATCATCTCAGTAAGTTTCGTGTCGTTACTGGTAATAACTTCAAACTCACCTGGAACACTAACTCCTGCATCCGTCATCCCGTTAATAATCCCTGCGGTTAACTCGTCATCGGTCACCATTGCAGCCGTTGCATTTGCTGAAACCAATGCTGGTTGGAGCAATGTTCCTGTTTTATAGGTATCGTCAGTTTCAAATACCAACTTATCATCGAACGGAATTCCAGCCTCTTTCAAGGCTTGCTTATATCCCTTCAATCGATACTTAGAATTAATAGCCTGATCTAGTGGACCGCAAACAAACGCAACCCGTTTGTTACCCCGATCGATTAAATTTTTAACCTCTTCTTGAACCGCCGCAACGTAATCAATATTAACACTTGGGTTGATATTTTGATCATCAACCGAACCGGCTAATACGATTGGCGTTTTAGTCCGTTTAAACTCATTTCTCAAGTCATCAGTGATTGTGTTTCCCATGAAGATAATCCCATCAACTTGCTTTGATAAGAGTGTGTTAAGGACAGTCTTTTCCTTCTCAACATTCGAATCTGAGTTAGTCAAAATAATGTTATATTTGTACATTGAAGCGACATCATCGATTCCCCGAGCTAATGCTGAGAAATATAAATCAGTAACATCGGGTACGATAACCCCAACGGTAGTAGTCTTTTTACTTGCCAACCCACGTGCAACAGCGTTTGGTCGGTAGTCTAATTTTTCAATAACCTCTAGTACTTTTTTTCTGGTTGCCGGCTTTACATTACTGTTACCGTTAACCACCCGAGAAACCGTCGCCATTGACACATTGGCTTCACGAGCTACGTCATAAATCGTAATTGTTTGTTTTTCCATAGTGATAGCCCTTTCTTGAAGACACAATCTGTTTTCATTTTGTTTTCAAAACACTATCAAATATATCAAATTTAACGACTCATAGCAATTTGAAAACGTTTTCAAGACAACTATAAACTATCATTTTCCTTTTTTCAAGAAAAAGCTATAATTCGTTGTGCTATACTGAACATATTCTAAAAAAGAGGTGTTTTGTGTGGACAAAATCCAACAAATTCAAGATTGGCTTGTAAAAAACAAGCAAGATATGGCTTTGATAAGTGATCCAAAAACGATTCAATACCTTACTTCTTTTTACAGCGATCCAATCGAACGAGTACTAATGCTAGTCGTATTCAAGGATTCTGAACCATTTATTTTTGCTCCTGCCCTTGAAGTTCAAGCGATTAAAGAAACTGGTTTTTCACATCCAGTTTACGGTTATCTTGACCATGAAAATCCATGGAAAATGATTGCAGACCAAATACATTCACGTCAGGTTTCTGAAAATGCAGTTGCAATTGAAAAAACTTCACTTGTCGTCGATAGAATTGAAAAACTTCAATCCGTTCTTCCTGACTCCCACTTTGATCTTAATTTAACCCCATTTATTGAACAAATGAGATTGATTAAGTCTAATGATGAAATTGAAAAACTGAAAATCGCCGGAAAGTGGGCTGACTTTGCTTTTAAACAAGGATTTGAAGCCGCAAGACAAGGTGTAGCTGAGTCTGCAGTTGCAGCTAAACTTGAGTTTGACCTTAAAAATGAAGGAATCATGGAAATGAGTTTTGATACTCTTGTCCAAGCTGGCGCCCATGCAGCTGAACCCCACGGTGCAACTTCAACAAGAAAAATTGAAAACAATCAATTAGTATTATTTGATTTAGGAACTGTTTGGGACGGTTATATTAGTGACGCATCACGAACTGTTGCTATTGGTAAGCCCGATGACAAGTCGATGGACATTTATAAGGTTTGTCTTGAAGCCCAACTCACCGCTCAATCAGCTGTAAAGCCAGGAATGACTGCTGAGGAGCTTGACAAAATTGCTCGTGACGTCATTGATAAGGCTGGATACGGTGAATACTTCATTCACAGACTTGGTCATGGAATGGGCATGAGTGAACATGAATTCCCATCAATCATGGAAGGCAACAAAATGGAACTTCAACCAGGAATGTGTTTCTCAATTGAACCTGGAATTTACATTCCAGAAGTTGCCGGTGTCAGAATTGAAGATTGTGTATACGTAACCGAAAATGGTTGTGAACCATTCACCCACACCACAAAAGAACTTCAATACGTAGATTAATGATACTAGAAAAGGCCACTGAGTTTTCACTCAGCGGCCTTTTTATTAACGTCCTAAAATGCCTTGACTGGATTTGGTTTACCAGGGTAAAAGATAACCGTGTCGGTATCCTTAACTTCCTGGCCTTCACTGCCAATTGCATCTTCTGCATCGACAACAATATCAACTTCTTCAGCTGTATCAGTATCGTCGTCAACTTTTTGAGCCTTTTTAGCATCTTTATTAGGTCTAATTACATTGCTTACATTACTTTGCTTAATTGAGTCAGAAATGACTTCCTTAGCATCGTTAATTGCGTCCTCAGCATAGAATGCGTAATCAACAGCCCGATCCTTCAAATCAGATGCTGTCCCCTTCAAGTCCGCTTTCAACTTATCTTTTTTATCTTGGTCTAGTTTTTGGTAGGCCGCATATAATCCAGCACCTAAAAGACTGGCAAACAATCCACCTGCAATTTTCTTACCCATTTTCTCTAAACCTCCCGATTTTTCTTGGCTTGACGGTGCTTCTTAAATGCATTAACAGCTGACTTAGTAACTGTTCCAGCAACCCCAGCTTTAACACCACTCTTACCTGAAGTCTTAACCCGTTCCGTTAGATTCTTGGTAGCATCATTAAGTTCAGAAACGCTCTGACCCAAATCAGCAGCTGCTTGGAAAACAGGTGTTGTGATATTTAACTTTTCGTCAACATCCTTTACTAACGAATTAGACGTAGCCATGATCTTATCAGTTTGCTTGGCAATTACATCAACGTTGCTCGTTACTGAACGAACTGTAGCATTAACTTCAGTTAACGTCCTTGAAATCTTTAATAAAAATAGTCCAATGAAAATCACTAATAACAGGAATGCAAGAGCTGCAATCAGCCCCGCAACTTGGCCAAGTGTCATAATATTTCCTCCCTCTTGTTCATCATATTACTTTTAGAATAGCATTCTGAGTATTCTTTGACAATGAAATTGTTTTCGTGACGCCCTTTGAAAACCTAATTTGATTTGTTACGATTATGGTAATAAATAATATTGGAGCAATTAAAAATGCAATTAACAATTAATTGGCAAAAATTCAATTCCCTTTTTGATTGGGAAACAATCGTTCAATCTGTACTTTCAAAAATAGGCATCATCGTCGTGGCCTCAATTTTGCTGCTGATCATAAAAAAAATCAGCAAAGTTTTGATTCTTCACTTTTTTAAAAAATATCGGGAAAAGTATTCAAAGTCCGTATCCGAAAAACGAATCGACACCTTTACTGCATTATCACTCAATGTTTTGTCGTATGTAATTTGGTTCTTATGGTTTTACTGGATTCTTTCCGCAATTGGTGTACCAATTGGCACGCTAATTGCCAGCGCCGGAGTCTTTAGTCTAGCGTTAGGCCTTGGTGCCCAAGGATTTGTCACTGATATTGTGAGTGGATTCTTTATCCTGCTTGAAAAGCAAGTGGAAGTTGGCGAGTACGTCAACATCAATAATATTAAGGGTACTGTTGTAGCAGTTGGATTACGAACAACTCAAATCGTTTCCGATGATGGAACACTAAATTTTATTCCTAATCGCTCAATTCAAACGATTTCTAATATGTCCAGAAACGATATGGTGGCGATAGTTCAAATCGGAATTGTCGCTGAAACACCGATTGACAAAGCCTTAAAAGTCATCAATGATCTAAACAAAGAAAAAGTAGCTGAATATTCAGATATCTTGTCGGAGCCTAATGTTTTAGGTGTTGTTACCTTGCCAGATGGTAAGCTAGCCATTCAAGTTAATTTCACTACCAAAAACGGTGCTCAATTTAAAATACAACACGAATTTTTAAAATTTTATCTCCGAGCACTTAATGACAATGACATTAAAATTGCACCGAGCCCGATGATTTATAAATAGTGACTAAGAGGCTATATAACACGTGCACAAAAATCAAAAAAGTAGTAATAATTTTCAGTTTGTCGAAATTGAAGTGCCCCATAATTGTTAGACAAATCTAACAATTATGGGGCACTTTTTATTTTTGATTACTTCCGATTCTTTGAATTCGCAAGTTTTGCTTTATTTGGTTCATATGCTGGAATTGACACGTAATGCTTAGCAAAATTGTGAGTAAGGTAATTCATTGATTTGATAATTTCCCGCCTAGTAATGATGCCCTTAAAAACACCACTATCATCTACAAACGGCAAAAAGTTTTCACCCTCTAGTTGCCGTAAAATATTTTCCCAGTCATGGCAATCTGTGACGGTGTTCACGTCAGTTTGCATTACTTCTTTGACGGAAATATTCTCAAGCGGAGCTGCAGTAATTCCCTGATTATCAAGCATCTTCTGGGTAATCATCGAAAGAGAAATTAATCCCTTAAAATGATTGTGTTTGTCTAACACGGGAATCTTTGCATACCTCACCTTTGATAACACTAAAAAAACATGAGCTAGATTATTATCCTCGTTAACTGTTGCAACCAAATCGGCATCGATCACAATATCCCGACCACTGTGTTCGAGTACGTTTTCAATGGGTTTATCAATCATTGACTAGATTAGCCTCCATTCACCTTTTCCGTAAAACTAAGACTGGAAATCGGTTCAAATTGACGATTATAATACTGAATCTGATAACTATCGGAACGCTTATCAATAATACAGTACAGTCCGCCATACTGAGCAAACTGCCCCCTTGGCTGTGAGATACTGCCAGGATTAACAATCAGCATTCCCTGATACATTTCACAGTAAGCTTGGTGAGTATGGCCAAATAATACGATATCGGCTTGGTTCTCTTTCCCGAACAAAGTCAAATTAAGCATCGAATTATTTACATTTTGTAAGTGCCCATGAGTCATTAAAATTCGATTATTGTCAATCGTCTGAATAATACTTGGTGGGAAATCTTCAAAGTCCATATTGCCCTTCACCAGATTAAGCCTATCGACTAACGGATTATCTTTTGAAAACTCGGAATCACCACAGTGAAATATGCCATCAACCTCGCTTTGATAATTACTGATCAACTCAGTAACTATCTCATCATCACCATGACTATCACTCATTACTAACAGCTTCATTATTGCCACATCTCCGAAAGCTTCCCAACTAATTGAGTAACCGCACGACCACGATGACTAATACTGTTTTTTTCTTCAATTGTCATTTCAGCTAACGTCATTTGCTTTTCTGGAACGTAGAATAACGGATCATAACCAAATTGATTATCACCCTGACGGGCAGTCAAGATGGTTCCGTTGATTCTACCTTCAGCAGTTACTTCTTCTCCCTCAGGAGTCAAATAAACGAGTTCAGTGGTAAAGTACGCACTTCGATCCGACTTTCCTTGCAGTTCACGCAATAATTTTTCATTATTTGCGTTGTCATCGTGGTCCCCAGCATATCTAGCTGAACGAATACCTGGTTCGCCGTTCAGTGCGGGTACGACCAAACCAGTATCATCAGCAACAACCGGCTTACCTGTGGCAGCCATAACTGCCCTAGCTTTGATTTCTGCGTTTTCTTTGAATGTTGTGCCGTTTTCATTGATTGGTCCAACGTTACTATGATCTTTTAATGATTGGACGGTTACTCCGTAGTCTTCAAACGCCTTTTTCATTTCGGCTATTTTGTGTTCATTTGCAGATGCAATAATTATCGTATCAGGTCTTTTCATTGCTCTCTCCTTACAAATCCAGTTTGTTTGAAGTAATTGTTGTGGTCAAAAAGGTTGATGCTTGTTTTGTGAAGTATTCGTTATCTCCAGTGGTGAAAAACTCGGTTGGTTTTGGTTTGCCATCACTAGCAATTTTATAGGTTTCTATTTGATTTTTTGCAATAATTGCAGTTGCCATTCCAGGATCTACTAGCGTAACCCCTGGCATCGCATTTGTTACTTCTTTTTCAATGATTGGAAAATGAGTACATCCTAAAATTAAAGTATCAATATTCTTATCATCAAAGTATTTGAGTTGATCCGCAACAACCTCACGGGCCTTCTCTGTACCGGCATCGCCATCTTCAACTATCGTGACAAAATCAGGGCAACCAAGCTGAAAAACGTTAGCATCCTGCTGCTCCTTTAAAATTAGTCTTTCATAGCTCTTTGAGTTAACTGTTCCGTTAGTTCCAATTACCCCAATATTACCATTCTTAGTTACTTTTACACTCGCCTTAGCCCCTGGTTGAATGACCCCAATCACCGGAATTGGGAGCTCTCGTTTCAATCTATCGGCAGCAGCTGCTGTCGCCGTATTACATGCAATTACCATCATTTTCACATTACGAGTCAAGAAATAATCCGCAATTCGTTTTGTTAATTGATAAACTTCCTCACTAGTTTTTTCACCGTATGGAAGGTTGGCTTGATCGCCAACGTAAATAAAAGATTCAGACGGAAGAACCTTCTTTAGCTGATCAAAGACAGTTAAACCTCCGATTCCAGAATCCATAACGCCAATTGGTCGATTATCCAAATCTTTCCCCTCTTTCTTATTATTACAATTATCAAACATTTTCCTAAGACATTCAACTGCCTGTTGGTATCAGTTAATTTTATTGTATAATAGATTCATTAAAATTCGAATCAGTGGAGATTAAAAAATGGATAGTAAACAGTACGAACAAATGTTGTCAGACCCACAATTAGCCCCTCTCTTAGGCCAGGAACTGCTCCGTGATGACCTTATCAAAACAATCCTCGGTAGCGAGATCCATGACATCTCCTATTGGGCAGGAAAACAGCTTGCTAGAAACCACAGACTAACATCATATGACAATATAATTACCTTTTTCAAACAGTTTGGTTTTGGAACCTTAACTTTGGATAAAGAATCGTCAAATCAATTAGAATTCACCCTAAGTGGCAACATAGTTGAAAGTAGGTTAAGGGCTGACCCCGATGCTGATTTTCAACTTGAATGTGGGATTATTGCTGAGAACTGTGAGGCAATCCTAAACCACCAAGCAGAAGCCGAAATTGATAAAGTTAAAAAAGTAGCCGTTAAAATCCTTGTTCTCACCAGTAAGGAAGAACCAATCATTGGTGATGAGCCAATCGAAATTTTCAACGTAAACGACTCGACTCCAACCGAATAAAAACAAAAAAACTATGCATTCGAGTTATACCTCGAATACATAGCTTTTTTAGTTGTAAGGTTTAGTCAGTATATTGATCTAATACCTTAGCCAATTGTTCCTTTGAATGGTAACCAACAATAGTATCAACTACTTGGCCGTCTTTTTTAACTAATAAAGTAGGAATACTCATAATTCCAAACTTCTGTGCAGTTTCTGGGTTTTGGTCAACGTCCATCTTGTTGAAGGTAACGTTACCCATCTCATCAGAAAGTTGCTCAACAACTGGTGATTGCATCCGACAAGGACCGCACCATGTTGCCCAAAAATCAGTTAAAGTAACACCCTCTGAAGTGTCCTTTTCAAATGTCTTATCTGTTGTTTCTGCTACTGCCATTTGAATTCCTCCTTTAAATAACCTAAAACCATTTTAACAACTATCAAAATAAAAGCAATTAATTGTGTACAACTTATTTAAACTTTACCACGGTTGACCCATCGCCACCAGCATTTGGGGCTGAATAGCCAAATGATTTAACTTGTGGGTGACTCTTCAAATACTCATTAACTCCGTTTCTAAGTGCCCCAGTTCCTTTACCATGAATGATTGTAACGGTTGGGTAACCAGCAAGCAGAGCCGAATCAATATACTGATCCAACTTATGCATCGCTTCCTCATATCTTTGACCACGGAGATCTAGACTACTAGACATCCCACTTGAACGAGTCCTAGATACGGAAGTCCGATATTTTTGCTTAGGTTCGTTCTTTGGTGAGCCACCCTTTTCAAGATCAGCTTCATCAATCTTCATCTTGATGATCCCTAGCTGAACTTCCCAAGCCCCATCCTTTTGCTTACTGATCAATGTACCAATCTGACCGTAAGACTTAACAAGAACTTCGTCACCCGGGTGAAAGTCATGCTTTTTCTTTTCACGACGAAGAATCCGATTCTTTTTAAGATTTGGTTGAACTTCAAGGGCATTAAGTGCCCCCTTGGCATCGATTAATTCGTTTTCCTTTACGGGTGAATTCTTAAGCTGACTCTGTTTTCTGTGTAAATCATCAATAATTTTATCCGCTTTTTTCTTAGCAGCTTGAACAGCCTCATTTGCTTGCTCACGCGCTTTTTCCAGAAGGTTGTCCTTTGATGCTTGATATCGATCAAACTGGCTCTGAAGCTCACTATGCAAGTCTGTAGCCTCATCAAGCTCATCTGCTAACTGCTCTGCTTCTTCACGAGCTTTTTTTGTTTGCGAAGTTAATTCATCGATCATATTGTTGATGTCCTGATCCTCATCATCAGTCAACGAGCGAGCTTTAGCCACAATATCTGGGTTTAATCCCAGTTTGTCAGCAATATTTAATGCATTACTCTGCCCTGGAACACCAAGCAACAATCGGTACGTAGGTTTCAACGTTTCCACGTCAAATTCCATCGAAGCGTTGATTGTGTTTGGCCGGTTATACGCAAACGCCTTTAATTCAGGATAGTGGGTGGTTGCAATTAATTCAGCATTCTGATTAGAGATGTAGTCGATCACTGCCATCGCTAGAGCTGCCCCTTCTTTTGGATCAGTTCCAGCGCCTAATTCATCAAGTAAAACCAATGATTTATCGGTCAACCCGTTTAAAATTGAAATAATATTTTCCAAGTGAGATGAAAATGTACTCAAATTCGCCTCAATTGACTGATCATCACCTATATCAGCAAAAACATCATCAAAAATGCCAATCTGACTCTCTTCGTTTGCAGTAATGAAGAGCCCCGACTGTCCCATAAGTTGGAGTAGTCCGACAGTTTTGATAGTAATTGTCTTACCACCGGTGTTAGGACCAGTAACTATAATTGAGCGATAGTCCTCTCCAATTGAAATATCGTTGGCAACTACCTTGTCAGCATCTATCAACGGGTGGCGTGCTGCTCTCAACTTAACAACATTATCATTCGAAAGAATGGGCAAAGTTGCTTTGGTTGAAGCAGCGTATTTTGCTTTTGCATTTATAAAATCAAGTTGTCCCATCAGATGCAAGTTGTTGATAAGGGTGTCACCATATGGTCGAATCAAGTCCGTAATTTCAAGTAAAACTCGGCGAATTTCAGCTCGCTCTGCTAATTGATCTCGGCGTAATTGGTTATTGCTTTCAACAACGCTACTAGGTTCAACGTACAGCGTTTGGCCGGAGGCACTTTGATCGTGGACAATCCCACCAAACCGTTGCTTAAATTCCGCCTTAATTGGAATCACAAACCGGTCGTCTCGCATTGTAATGATTGGTTCACTCAAGTACTTAGCATCTGAACCACGAATCATTTTATTCATTCTGTTCCGAATCTCTGCTTGAGTTGCTTCAATTTGACGTCTAATTGACCTCAGTTCTGATGAGGCTGAACTTAAGACTCGACCATCATCATCAATTGATTTTTTAATGGTTTGAGTAATTTCTGGCAGTAAATCTAACTTCTCAGTCAACTGATACAGTTTTCTAAGTTCGATTTCTTCGTCCTTAAGTTGATCAAAGAAATCCGCAACCACCTGGATTGACACCAAAAGTCGTTTAATATGGGCCAATTCAGTTCCGGATAACGATGCGTTCTGGATATTCAATCGCTTAGTATAGGCGGAAATATCCACTAACTTAGGAATTGGAATTTCACCTTTTATTCTGACGATGTCTGCCCCATCCGCAGTTTCCTCTAGCCTACTGGCAATCTCTTCGGGACTATTACTAGGAAGTAGTTGTTCTGTGTATTCCAACCCCGGTTCAGTCACAACGTAGTTTGCTAGTTGAGACTTAATTTTTTCATATTCGAGTGTTGATAATACTTTTTCATTCACTCGTCTCACCTCTTCAAATTTCTGAGTGGTTAGGGTTATTCACTATTTTTGGCGTTTCAGAAATCATATAATGAGCAACAGTTGAATTCTGATACTGATCATGCAGGCCAGAACTTGGGAACAGTAAAACAATGTGCAACCCAATTAAAACGAGCACGTAACTAATGACAAACTTAATTGCTGCTCCGGCTAATGCATTAAGCTGCTTTAAGCCAATGATTCTAGTGATTGGCCTCAACACCCGTTTTAATAACAAAACGATTCGCCAAACCAATACATAAAGAATCAAAAAGACTAGCCAGTGAACCACTCTTTGACTTTCCAAATTGAAGGTTGAAAGTACCCAACTGGTTACCTGACTTGTGTACATATTAGCGATTACAAGGGCTGCGATAAAACCAATGAAATTCAGCACCTCAACCACAAATCCCCTGCGGTACCCGGAAATGATTGCAGCTACAAATATAACCACAATTATTAAATCGAGAATCATCGCTCATTCTCCTTAGGCAATACTGAACCGGGTTCCTTACTTGCTTGTTCCTTAAGTTTTAATTGATTAGAAATTGCATTAAAAGCAGCCAAAATAGCCCTATCTTCCTTACTAGAATCGGGCAGTTGATCTTTGATCTGCTCCATCTGTTCATTTAACAGGTCGGCAACTGCTTGCATATGTTCATCTGTATTATTACCGATGAAGGTATAATCCACTCCATCAATCGTCGTCTTAAATCTCCGCTTTTCATTGTCACTCACGATTCGATTCACTCCCTACATCAAGTAAAAAGGACTGAGACAAAACATCCGCTTTGCACTCAATCCAATTGTTCGACAACTATTTTTATTTATCGGCGTCTTCTGAATCGTCATCACCGTGTAAGAACGTATTAAGAACGGATTCAATCATGTCCCATTCTTCGTCAGTTTCAATTGGTTGTAATTCGCCACCACGTGGATCCGAAGGGTCATCTCCGTTTTCCAATGCGTAGGCTTCGATATCAACCTCTTCGTCCTCAGACTTACCAGTTGGGTAAACCAAGATGTACGAACGATCGAAATCTTCTGATTTGAAAGTGAAAAGAACGTCGTACAATGTTTCTTCACCCTTATCGTTCACAATTGTAATTTGTTGTTGAATTGGTTCATCTGCCATATTATAAAATCCTCACTATTTCTTAGTTAAATCGCCCTTCCGGTCAAGATAATTTTGTAAAATTAGGCTTGCCGCAAGTTTATCAATAACTTTCTTTCGTTTTCTTCTTGAGATGTCAGCTTCTTCGGTTAGCATTCTAGATGCTTCCACCGTAGTCAACCGTTCATCTTCAAAATCAATTGGTAATCCAAACTTCTTTTCAAGCTTTTTGCCATATTCTTGAGAAGCTACAGCTCGATCGCCAAGCGTATTGTTCATGTTCTTAGGTAACCCTAAGACGAAACCACCGATTCCCAGTTCCGAAACAAGTTCGGCAACTCTGTCGAGGCCAAACTCTCCGTTTTCCTCATCAATCCGAATAATTTCGACTCCTTGAGAAGTCCAACCGAAAGCGTCGCTCACAGCAACCCCCACGGTCTTTGAACCAACGTCTAAACCCATTAATTTCATCTAGTTATTTTCCCCTGCACCTTTCGACTGATTGTCCAGGTAAAACTTAACTAGCTCTTCAATTATTTCATCACGCTCATGGCGACGAATCAGATTCCTAGCATCCAGATTACGTGGAATGTAAGCTGGATCCCCCGAAATCAAATAACCTACTATTTGGTTGTAAGGGTTATACCCTTTTTCTTCAAGTGCTCTGTACACTGTCAGAAGAGTATCGTGGACATCCTTCTTCTTATCGTCACTAAAATCAAAGAACATCGTCTTGTCTAAAGAACTCATATCATCCACCTCGATGGCAAAAAGTCATTTGAATCAATTGTACTTGATAAGTGTAAAAATCACAATCATAGAACTCGTTTTTAATAAACTTGTTACTTTTCCTGCAACCAATCAACGGCAGCCGTCATAGCCTTGTCTAACCCAGAGGCGTCTTTACCGCCGGCTTGGGCCATATTTGGTCGACCACCACCCCCTCCTTTGATATTACCTGAAATAGCCTTGATTAAATCAGAAGCTGAAACTCCGTCCTTAACCTTATCATCAGCAACAGCAACAATTAAGTTAGCTTTATCGCCCTTACCAGTACCAAGGACAAGAACATCCGACAATTGCTTGTCACGCCAGCTATCGGTTAGCTGTCTTAATTGATCCATTCCTGAGTCTTTGATAATCCCGGTAATAATAGAATAATCACCAACTTGTTTTTTGTCTGAAAAGACATCTTCCGCCTGTTGGCTAGCGAGTTTAGCTTCAAGGGAAGCTTGCTTCTGTTGTAGTTCCTTGATTTCAGCTTGAAGTCCTTCTACTCGGTGATTTACTTCCTTAAGCTGAGTTACTTTAAGCTGTGATGCGACTTGCTTCAAACTCTTTTCTTCGCCATTTAACAAGTCAAATGCTTCTTTCGATGTAACGGCTTCAATCCGGCGAACACCAGCTCCTACCCCTGACTCAGAAACGATTTTGAATAATCCAATTTCATTAGTGTTCTTAACGTGAGTTCCACCACAGAATTCAATTGAGAAATCACCAACACTAACGACCCGAACCTTATCACCATACTTTTCACTAAATAAGGCAATGGCCCCCATTTTCTTACCAGTTTTAGGATCAGTAACGGTAGTCTTAACGTCGATTTCTTTAAAAATCTGCTCATTAACCATATCCTCAACTTTTTGAAGATCTTCGCTAGTGACCTGACCAAAATGATTAAAATCAAACCGAAGATAGTCTGGTTCAACCAGAGAACCAGCTTGCTGGGTGTGACCTCCAAGAACATTTCTTAATGACTGGTCGAGCAAATGAGTTGCAGTATGGTTTTTTTCAACCTTGCTGTGAAAGGCTTCATCAACTACCAACCGGTATTTGTCATCCTTCACGATGGGTTCAATTACCTTAACAGTGTGCAAGTTTTGACCGTTAGGTGCATGCTGAACATCAACAACTTCAGCAACCTTATCACCTTTTTGATTGTAAATGTTACCAAGATCAGCAACTTGGCCACCCATTTCTGCATAAAAAGGTGTCTTATCAAAAATCAACTCTGCAGTATCCGTTTTGGTCTTATCAACTAGTTGCTCATTTTCAATGATATCAACTACTTGAGCATCCTCAACGTCTAGAGTGTCATACCCGACATACTCACTATCATCCTTGATTTCAATTAAAAGATCTCGCTGAACGCCCATTGATTTGGCATCACTTCTTGCGTTTCTAGCCCGATCCTTTTGTTTTTGCATTTCAGCATCAAAACCGGATTTATCAACTGATAGACCGTATTCAACAGTTTGTTCTTGGGTTAATTCCAGTGGGAAACCGTAGGTATCATACAGCTTAAATGCAGTTGCACCATCAATTTCCTTCTTGTTATTTTTTTGAGCATCTTCAATCACTTCGTTAAGCAATTTCAAACCGCCCGCTAAAGTTTCATTGAAGCGATCTTCCTCAGAACGAACGACTTTTTCGATGTAGTCACTTTGATCCAGAACTTCTGGATAATATGACTTCAAGGTTTCGCCAACAACTGGAACTAGTTTGTAGAGGAATGATTCATTGATTCCTAATTTCTGACCATTAACAATAGCACGTCTGATCAACCGCCTGATAACGTACCCGCGACCTTCGTTTGACGGAATTGCTCCATCACCAATGGCCACTGTAATTGCCCGTGAATGATCGGCAATCACTCTGAAACTTTGGTCAAGTTTTTTATCAGTACCATATTCTTTGCCATCACTAAATTCTTCAGTTTTACGAATCATTGGCATAAATAGGTCAGTTTCAAAATTAGTCCGAGCATGTTGGAAAATAGATACAACTCGTTCTAATCCCATTCCCGTATCAATATTCTTCCTAGGAAGTGGTTCGTAAGTATCTTCAGGTGTGTGATTGAATTGTGAGAAAACAATGTTCCAAACTTCGAGCCAGCGATCATTTTCACCACCAGGGTAGTTCTCAGGATCGTCGTCATCGAGATTGTCAAATTCCTTACCACGATCATAGAAAATTTCTGAATCAGGACCCGAAGGACCTTGACCAATATCCCAGAAATTATCTTCAATCTCAATAATGTGGTCCGGAGCAACCCCTACTTCTTCCCAGTATTTTTTAGCATCCTGGTCCTTTGGATAAACAGTCATGTATAGTTTGTCTTGATCCCAACCAAACCATTTATCGGACGTTAATAGTTCAAATGCCCACGCAATAGCTTCTTTTTTGAAGTAATCACCAACTGAAAAGTTACCTAACATTTCAAACAACGTGTGGTGTCTTGGTGTTTTACCAACGTTTTCAATATCATTTGTTCGAATACTTTTTTGGGAACTCGTCATTCTTGGATTCTTTGGAACAACTGAACCATCAAAGTACTTCTTCATTGTTGCAACCCCTGAGTTGATCCACAACAAAGTTGGATCATCCACTGGAATCAATGACGCACTTGGCTCAACAGCGTGCCCCTTTTCTTTAAAGAAATCCAAATACATTTGTCTAATTTGGCCACTACTTAGTTCCTTCATATCAATAGCTCCTCTTCTCAAAATAAAAAGCACCATTGCAAAATAAGGAAGACGCCTCTCGACGCGGTACCACTTCTTTTGCAACGATGCTTAATCGTTAACCACTCTTAATCCCCATAACGTGGGGTTTGCGCTCGACTTTACGTAGGAAATAGCATAGTCAGACCTAACTCGCCTTTCTCAGCACCAAGACGTCTCTTAAAATTAGCATTCTGACTACATGTTTTCCAGTCAATAATTAGTATACTTTTCGGGTTAAACCCTGTCAACAACGCTTTTATTTATAACGATTAGAACTTTGCTTTCTTTGCTTACGCTTTGAACGTTGCTCTTCTCGTTTCTTGATACGGCGATCCATTTCGTCTTTACGCTCAAGATTCATTTTAATTCGGCGTTTGTAGCCCGGTTTAACATTCTTCTTCTTTTTCTTGATCATTCCAATCATGGTTGAATCAAGTTTGTCATGCTTCTTTTTGTGAGTCTGACGTCTATTCCGATCATAGGTGTCGACAACCTCATGATTTTTAACTGCCTTAGGCTTGAATTTAATCCCCATTTCTTCAAGTTCAGCAATCATTTTTTCTTCACCAGGCACGTACAAGGTAATTGAAGTTCCAGGCAAGCCCTTCCGACCCGTCCGGCCAACCCGGTGAATAAAGAAATCTAAATCAGTTGGAATATCATCATTAATGACATGGGAAACGCCGTCAATATCAATTCCCCGAGCAGCTAAGTCAGTTGCAACGACGAATTGGAATTCAAGCTTCTTGATTCGTCTCATTAATTGCTTTCGTTCTCGGGGTTGAATCCCACCATGAATCATCGCAACCTTTAGCCCTTGAGCTTGAAGGAATTCATGGATTTCTTCAACTCTAACCTTGGTATTGGCAAAGATCAAAACTAAATAAGGTTCACCAATCGTCAATAAATCATAAATCAACTGGTTTTTGTCCTTACCCTTAGTAGAAATCAGCCAATTATCAATCGTTGGACTAATAATCGTAGAAACTGGAATTTCTTCGATAACTGGGTTTTGCATGTACTTTTTCAGGAACACATTGACCTTTTGGGGAATAGTGGCTGAAAAGACCATCATTTGAACTTTTTTACCAAAACTAGCAGCAATCTTATCAACAATATCTAAGAACCCAAGGTCAAGTGTCATATCAGCTTCGTCAATCACTAGTTGGTCAGCTTCATGAACATCCAAATCGTTCGAAGAAATTAAATCCCAAATTCGGCCTGGGGTCCCGATGACAAGCTGAGGTTGTTCACGCTTAAGTTTTTCAACCTGCCGCTTCTTATCAGTCCCACCAACATAGTTTCCAATTGTAATTGGGTTATCCATATGTTTAACAATTTGCTTAGCATTCTCGATAATTTGATATGCTAACTCCCGACTCGGAGTTGTAATTACCGCTTGCACCTTGTTTTTACTTGGATCTAGTTTGTTAAAAATTGGTAGTAAGAATGCATGAGTCTTACCACTACCTGTAGCTGATTGACCAACAACGTCCCGGCCATCAATAATTAATGGAATCAGCTTTTCTTGGACTTTGGTTGGTTCTTTGAACCCTAGTTCATTGACGGACTCAACCAAAAAGTCCTTTAACTTCAAATCTGAAAATTTACTCATAAAAACTCCTATTTGTATTCTTTAACCAGTTTATCTAACTTTTCCATGAATCCTTTGATCTCGTCTTCATTTTCGATTACAGCTCCACTGGCTAATTCATGACCGCCACCACCGTATTGCTTAGCAAGCTCATTGATAGCAGGTCCCTTACTTCTTAATCTAATTCTAAATCCACCGTCTTTTTGTTGGACAAAGATAGCCCATGACATTACATCCTTGATTTTGCCGGGTAATGGCACGATGGCAGAAGTACTTTCGTCACCGAGATTGAATGGTTTCAAAACTTCATCAGTCAATACCAAGTAAGCCGCACCACTGTCTAAAACATTCAAGCTAGAGTAAACGTAAGCAGATAATCTAGCAAGAGGAACATCGATTTCATCCTCTTTTTGGTTTACATCACTAGGTGAAAAATCATACTCTGCCAGCTTTGAAGCAACATAAAAGGTATGAGCAGACGTTGCTGGATACATGAACCGGCCAGTATCACCAACAATTCCCGCATACAACAATCTGGCTGCTTCATCAGGCATAGTCAGCTCATCCTGATTTGCCTCATAAAAATCAAAAATCAACTCAGAAGTACTTGAAGCTTGATCTTCAACCCATTGAATATCACCAAATGCATCATCATTTGGATGATGGTCAATTTTAACCATCGCTTTGCCCTTGTTATAACGATCATCGTCAACTCGAGGCTGATTTGCAGTATCAACAACAATTACTAGTGCATCATCGTACTGGTCATCATTGACTTGATCAACTGTGCCAAGCCAAGCAAAACTATCAAATTGTTTTCCAACTGTTAGCACTTTTTTATCTGGAAAACTAGCCCGTAAAATATTTGCTAGACCCATTTGAGAGCCAATCGCATCAGGATCCGGCCGCTTGTGTCTATGAATTATTATTGTTTGGTATTTTTTGATTTCAGCTAAAATATCATTTTTTATGGTCATAAAATTACCTCACCATTTCTTTATCGAACACTTCAGTATAACCTAAACCGCCCCAAATAGAAAATGGAAATCAATGGTATAGTTCCAGATCAAGATTTTCGAAAGTCAAATCGGCCAAGTTGGTTATTGTAATTCCTAAAAGCCTTACCCCTGCGGAAAAGTCAGGCAAATCCTCTAAAATCTGAGATGCCAACAAGTAGTATTCATCACTTGAATTATCAATATATTTATCAAAACTGACTCGTTTGGTATACGTTGTAAAATCAGTGTACCTCACCTTTAGCACTAAGGTTTTGCCGTGTTTCTTCTTACTTTCAACGGTTTTTTCAACCATTTCCGCAATCTTTTGAAGCGCTGTTCTTACCTCATCTTCGGTAGTCAACTCTGGTCCATAGGTTCTTTCCTTACCAATTGATTTTCGTTCTCGATTAAACTCTACTGGTCGGTCATCTATTCCCCTCGCGCGTTGATACAAAACATATCCAAACTTACCAAAATGTTTAATCAAATCCATTTGTGACCACTCGAGTAAGTCTGCTCCATTTAAAATTTTAAGCTCGTGCATCTTTGGAACAGTTTTCTTCCCAACGCCCCGAAATTTTTCAATTGGTAATTCCTTTAAAAAGTAAATGGCGTCCTTCTGATCGATCACTGTGATTCCAAAAGGCTTAGCGTAGTCAGATGCTTCTTTAGCCAAAAATTTATTGTACGAAACTCCAACAGAACTGGTTAATTTGGTCCGATCAAGGATTTTGGCTTGAATCTGACGACCAACATCGATTGGGTTCTCAATATGAAGTTTATTATCAGTCACGTCTAAATAAGCCTCATCGAGAGCATATGACTCCACTTTATCGGTATATTCATTAAACACTTCATGAATAATAGCTGAGTACTTCCGGTAAAAATCAAATCCAGAGAACCTAAAGACTGCTTCGGGGCATAGCTCGAGTGCCTTCATAGAACTCATCGCTGAATGAATCCCATATTTTCTGGCGTTATAGTTAGCCGTCGAAACTACCCCTCTGCCACCAGTTTTCCGCGGATCCTTAGCCACAACTAATGGTTTATTCTTAAGGCTAGGATCAAGCAACTCTTCGATTGAGGCATAGAACGCGTCCATATCAACATGAATTATTTTTCTTGTTTTCATTGTTATCAACTCAAATTAATTTTACCAAACATATGTTCAGATTGAAAGAAGGCAACAAAAAAACTCCTTAAAATCATTTCTGATTTCAAGAAGCCCACCCTAACTAAAAATTACTTTTCGTCAGTGTCCTTTGATTCAGTAGATGCATCGTCCGTTGGGACTTCATCAGCCTTTTCAGCTGGCTTTGCTTCTTCAGAAGCTGCTGGCTCTTCAGCCGGTTGTTCCTTTGCATCTGTTTGATCAGTTGTTTCAGCTGCAGTCGCTGTTGCTGGTGCAGCAACGGCCTTTTGCTTAACAGTTGCGATTGCGGATAAATCGAATACCAAGTAAATCCCGTCACAATCAAGAGTAACAGTCTTTTCAGTTTCATCGATTTCATCAACAACTCCGTGAAGACGACCAATTGTAATTACTTGGTCACCTTTTTGAAGTTTTGATAATTCCTCACGACGCTTTTGTTGTTGCTTCTTTTGTGGCCGGATCATCAAAAAGTACATCACAGCAAACAAAACAACAATCATTAGAATTGAAGTATATGAACCACCTTGCAAATTATTCACCCCACTTATTAATATTATTAACCTTACCAAATATTACAGATAACGTCCATACTAAAATTTTTTGGCGTTGTCTTTATTATAACCATATTGTTCAAAAACCTCAGCCCTTAAATCGAGAAGGTTGTCATCAATAATGGCTTGTTGCACTCTTTTCATCAAATGAATCAAGTAATGAAGATTATGAATCGAAACTAAACGATAGCCAAACGTTTCGTTAGTTTTCACTAGGTGACGGATGTACGCCCTTGTATAATTCCGACATGCATAACAATCACAATTATCATCCATTGGAGTAAAATCACGAGCATAGACCGCGTTTTTAACTACCAATCGACCATGAGATGTCATTGCCGTCCCATTTCTAGCAATCCGAGTAGGAAGGACACAATCAAACATATCAACTCCCCGGATAACGCCATCAATAAGGGAATCTGTTACCCCAACCCCCATTAAATAACGAGGCTTGTTTTCAGGTAATAACGGAGTTGTATACTCTAAAATGCGATTCATTTCAGATTTAGACTCTCCAACCGAAAGGCCACCGATTGAATACCCTGGAAAATCAAGGCTCACCAGGTCTTCTGCTGACTGCTTTCGTAAATCTTCAAACCCAGCCCCTTGAACAATTCCAAACAGAGCTTGCCAATCTGGATTCTTATGTGCCTTTAGACCCCGCTCAGCCCACCGAGACGTTCGTTCAACCGATTTTTTCACATAATCATACGTTTCAAAATAAGGCGGGCATTCATCCAAACTCATCATGATGTCAGGACCGAGGGCATTTTCGATTGCCATTGCTTTTTCGGGGGAAAGAAACATTTTCGAACCATTGATTTCGTTCTTAAACGTAACTCCCTGTTCAGTAATATCCCGATTTTTGGCTAGGGAAAACACTTGGAACCCACCAGAGTCCGTTAAGATACCCTTATCCCAATTCATGAACTTATGCAGGCCACCAGCCTCCTCGACAATATCCTCACCAGGGCGAACCCAAAGGTGATAGGTATTAGCAAGAACAATAGTTGCCCCCATATCGTCTAATTCTTCAGGCGAAAGAGTCTTAACCGTGGCTTGCGTTCCTACCGGCATAAAGATTGGTGTCCTAAACGTCCCGTGGGGCGTTGTAATTTCTCCCAATCTCGCACCTGTGTGCTTTTCCTTTTTGATCAAGCGATAAGTTATCGCTGGTTCCATAGAGGTGTCCTCCTAATTAGTAAATGTACATGGCATCCCCAAAACTAAAGAATCGATATTTTTCATCGATTGCGTGTTGGTAAGCATTCAAAATATTATCACGTCCAGTGAAAGATGCAACCAACATCACCAGAGTTGATTTTGGTAAGTGGAAGTTTGTAATGAATGAATCAACCACTTTCCAATCATAACCCGGCTTAATAAAGATATCGGTCCAGCCCGAATCCGGTTTGATTTCACCATCAAACTTACTACCAACAGTCTCAAGGGTTCTAATCGAAGTCGTTCCAGTGGCCACGATTTTGCCACCATTCTTCCGAACATCGTTCAATGTGGCTGCTGCCTCATCACTTAACCGGTAAAATTCGCTGTGCATTTTATGATCTTCGATATTTTTCTCATCAACCGGACGGAACGTTCCAAGACCCACGTGGAGAGTTAAGTAAACAAGCTTAACTCCCTTATCTTCAACCTTCTTCAGAAGTTCCTTGGTCCAGTGCAAACCAGCAGTTGGGGCGGCTGCTGAGCCCATTTCCTTCGCATAAACCGTTTGGTAGCGATCTGGATCGTCTAATTTTTCCTTAATATAAGGTGGTAGTGGTGTTTCACCTAATCGCTCCAAAATTTCAATGAAAATACCGTCATATTTAAATTCAATTTCCCGGCCACCATGTTCAAGCTCTTTGGTGACGACTGCTTTCAACTGACCATCGCCAAAGGAAACAACTGAACCAACCTTTGCCCGCTTAGCAGGCTTCATCAAGGTCTCCCATTTGTCACCCTCGATATTGTGGAGTAACAAAACTTCTTCGTGGCCACCAGTGTCTTCTTTAACCCCATAGATTCGTGCCGGCATAACCTTTGAATCATTCATAACAAGGGCATCCCCTGGGTTAAGATAATCGATAACATCGTAAAAATGACGATCTTCCGTTTCACCAGTTTCGTGGTTCAAGACTAACAACCGTGAAGTATCACGATCCTTAATTGGGGTTTGGGCAATCAACTCATGGGGTAATTCATAGTCAAAATCTTCAAGCGTGTATTTCTTAGTCAAACTAAGTCACTTCTTTCTATCAGGAATTGGAATATTTAGGTGCTTATATCCGCGGTCGGTAACCATTCTGCCCCGGGCAGTTCGTTTGATAAGACCAATCTGCATTAAGTAAGGTTCATACATTTCAGCAATCGTATCAGTTTCCTCACCAATATTGGCGGCGAGGGTACCAATTCCGACAGGCCCACCGTTATAATAGTCGATCATCGTCTTGAGTAACTTAATATCAGTATCATCAAGACCAAGACCATCCACTTTTAATAGCTTTAAAGCATAGCGCACGATATCTAAATCAACCCGATTCTTATCAGAAACCTGGGCAAAATCTCTAATCCGTTTAAGTAACCGATTGGCAATTCTTGGGGTTCCTCGTGATCTTAAGGCAATCTCATGCGCTGCATCTTCAGTTATTTCAACGTTAAAAATAGTGGCCGTTCGTTTGACGATTTGTTCAAGGTCTTCAGTCCGATAATAATTCATGTGTTCGACGATTCCAAACCGGTCCCTCAATGGGGCTGACAGGCCACCTGCTTGAGTTGTTGCCCCAACCAGAGTAAATGGTGGCAATGGGAAATGAACAGGGTGAGAGCCCGTTCCCTGGCCGACAACAATGTCCACAAAGAAATCTTCCATCGCCGAATACAACATTTCTTCAACTACCTTAGGCAGCCGATGAATTTCATCGATAAACAATACGTCACCAGGTTGTAGCTCATTCAGAATTGACAGTAGGTCTCCCGGTTTATCAATTGCGGGCCCACTAGTTGTTCGGATGTGAACTTCCATTTCATTGGCAATTACCATTGCGAGCGTTGTTTTACCAAGCCCAGGTGGCCCGTACAGTAGAACGTGATCTAATGACTCTTCCCGTTGTTTTGCGGCCTGGATGTAAACATTCAGCTCATTTTTGATGTCAGTTTGACCAATGTATTGTTCAAGAAGTTTTGGTCGTAAACTAACTTCAATTTTATCCTCATCATCTCCAGCAACATCAGCGGAAACAATGCGATCATCCTCTGAATCACTCATCGGTGTCCTCCTTACTTAACTAATAGTTTTAAAGCTAGGCTTAGATACTCGTCCGTACTCATTTCCTCGCGATCGGCTAAGTCCTTCTTCACACTCGCAACCTGTTTATCGCTGTATCCTAAGGCAGATAGAGCCATCACTGCGTCATTCAATGCTTGATTTTCAACTACTGGTGTTGAAACTGGTGCGCTTTCAACTCCTGCATCAATATCATCTAGTTTGCCCTTCAGATCAAGGATAATCTGCTTTGCCGTCTTGTTACCGACACCAGGAAACTTAGTCAAGAATTTAACATCTTCATTGTTGATAGCCGAAACTAATCCGGACTTATCCTCCCCAGCTAAGATTGCCAGCGCGCTTTTGGGACCAATGCCAGAAACGG
Source organism: Lentilactobacillus sp. Marseille-Q4993 (assembly GCF_951230165.1). Taxonomy (GTDB): domain Bacteria; phylum Bacillota; class Bacilli; order Lactobacillales; family Lactobacillaceae; genus Lentilactobacillus. The sequence continues at coordinate 64,218 of NZ_CATNVB010000004.1, read as the reverse complement.
CGATGAGTTTAACAAACAATTGCTTATCCTCTTGGTCATAAAAACCATAAAGAAGAATCGCATTTTCACTAACTGATTGATAAACATAAATCCTGACATTTTCATCCCCGATTTGATAGCGGTATGGGTTTGGTGAGTAAATCAAATAACCAACCCCACCAGATTGAATCACTACATGGGTTGGTGTGACATCAATGATTGTCCCCTGAATAAACTCGTACATAAACTGACCTCTTAACTACTAAATTTTTACTTAGAATATTTCTTCTTTGGTGTTATGTGGATCTTGAATTCGTTTGAACATTTTTTCAATGTCCGTATTGGTGAACTTAACTAAAACTGGGCGGCCGTGAGGACAGTTGTATGGGTTCTCACATTCTGGTAGCTTAGCAAGTAACGCCTTTGCTTGTTGCTCGTCAAGATGGTGATTTGCCTTAATTGCTCGCTTACAGCTCATCATGATGGCAGTCTTTTCTCTAAACGCCGCAACTGAAATTTTGTGGTCAGTAATAATCCAGTCGATCATTTCTCGTAACGTAGACTCTTCCTGTCCCTCTTTGAACCACATTGGGTGTTGTCGAACAACAAAGCTATTTTGACCGAAGTCTTCTAGATAAATTCCCAGCTCGTTCAAAAGAGGCATCTTTTCCTGAATCAGTAAGAAATCAGTGGTTGAGTAATCAAGAACGATTGGGACTAATAATTTCTGTTGGTCTGATGAAACTTCGCCAATTGCCTTACGATAATGTTCATAGTTGACCCTTTCCTGAGCAGCGTGTTGGTCAACCAGGTACATTCCCTCTTCAGTTTCAGCCACCAAATACGTACCGTGAATTTGACCAATGTACGTTAGGGTTGGAAAACCACTAACAGGATTTGCTTCTCTGAGCTCCAAATCTTGATTTTCTGGTTTTTGTTGTTTAGGCTGCTGATCAACGGTAGCCAACGAGGCCTCCTGACCAGCTTCTTCAACTCGATTTTCAAATTCAGACAACCTAGGGTCGTTTAAATCATCCCTAGTCTTAATGACCACCGGCTCAATATCCGGTGCAGTTTCATCTGGGATAGCTGGGTCTGTCGTTGAATCAGAGGTAGCAGGACGGCTGAAATCTGCTCTATTCTCAGTGACGACATTCATAGCAGTCTGCTGATTAATTTCAGTAACTTTGTCATCTAACTGCTCACGAACGTCGGGAATTAATTGTTTATCCTGAAGTTCACTTGAGATTGCTTCGTAAATTAGATTGCTGATTTCCCGTTCATTACTAATTCTAACTTCCTGCTTGGTTGGATGGACGTTAACATCAACAAGGGCAGGATCAACGGTTATTGAAATTACCGCGATTGGAAATCGACCAATCATCAATTTTGAACCATATCCGCTGATAACCGCTTTGGTTAATCCGTAATTCTTAATAAACCGACCGTTTAAAATCAATGAAATATAGTTTCTCGATGCCCGAGTCAATTCGGGTAGGCTCACGAACCCAGTGACTTTAACATCGTCTCGTTCAGCCCCCACTCTCACCATTTTACTGAGAGTTTTGATACCATAAATCGCTCCTAGCACCTGCATTTCATCAGCACGACCAGACGTACGAAGTAGTTCCCGTCCATTGCTGCTAAAAGAAAACGCAACCTCAGGATGAGCTAATGATAGCCGATTGATAACGTCTGATATTTTGGCTAATTCGGTATTCTGGGAACTCATATATTTCAAACGAGCTGGGGTGTTAAAAAACAGCGAACTTACCGAAACAGTCGTCCCCTTTCGGAGTTCGGCCGCTTTTTTGCCCATCAATTTACCACCTTCGTAGTTAACCTGAACTCCAGTTACACCAGTCGATGTTTTTAGTTCCACCTTGGCAACTGAAGCAATCGAGGGTAAAGCTTCACCCCTAAATCCCAAACTACGAACTCTGAACAAATCCCGCTGCTCAGATATCTTGCTGGTTGCATGACGAAGAAACGCCTTTTCAATTTGGCTCGCGTCAATCCCGTCGCCATCATCAATGACAGTAATGTTCTTTAAACCAGCATCCGTAACCGATACGTTGACTTCGGTGCTGTTTGCATCAATTGAGTTTTCAACTAATTCCTTAACTACCGAAGCTGGTCGTTCAACAACCTCTCCGGCAGCAATTTGGTTTGCCAAAATAGTTGGCAATTCATTGATTTGAGTCAAATTAACCACCTAGTTCTTTTTGATTTTCTGTTGCCATTTATACACTTGGTTCATTATTTCCATTGGTGTTTTCGACATTAGATCAAGTCGCTTCAACTGAGAAATCACTTCTGATTGATGCTCATCAACCGTTTCGAGAGGGAACAGTGAGATCTGTTCCTCTTTTTCATTATTATGCTCGGGCTCAGCATTCATACTCGAGATGCCAACCTTATCCTCTGCAGTTTTATCCTGAAGTTCGTTGAGAATCTTATCTGCCCTAGTCAATAACTTATCAGGAAGTCCTGCCAGTTTGGCAACATGAATCCCGTATGATTTGTCAGCTGGACCAGGCTGAATTTTATGAAGGAAAACTAGCTCCCCATTAGATTCAGTTGCCCCAACATGAACATTTTGGAGGTTACTCAATGTCTGATCAAGGGCCGTCAATTCATGGTAGTGGGTTGAAAACAAAGTCTTGGCACCAATATTATTATGCACGTATTCAATAATGGCTTGAGCAAGTGACATCCCATCATAAGTCGCGGTTCCCCGCCCAATTTCGTCAAACAGAATCAAGCTGTTTGGCGTGGCGTTTTCGATCGCATCATTTGCTTCTTTCATTTCGACCATAAATGTACTTTGGCCAGAAATCAAATCATCAGCTGCTCCAATTCGAGTAAAAATCTTATCAAAAATCGGCATTTTAGCTTCCTTTGCCGGTACAAACGAACCAATCTGATTCATGATAACTGAGAGAGCTAACTGTCTCATGTAGGTACTTTTACCTGACATGTTCGGACCAGTAATCAGCAACACATTTGTGTCTTGATTCAATTTTACATCGTTTGGCACATATTGCTGATGCCCAAGTACTTTTTCAACCACCGGATGGCGACCATCTACGATATCTATCGCGTGATCATCCACTAGCACTGGTTTAACAAACCGGTACTCTTCTGCAACCGCAGCAAAGCTTTGTAAGACGTCGACCTCAGCGATTGCGTCAGCTAATGCTTGGATTTTTTTGATTTGCTGTTTTACTTCTTCCCTAACTTCAACAAACAACTTGTACTCAAGGTTCTTACTTTGTTCTTGAGCTTCTAGAATCATCGCTTCTTTTTCCTTTAGCTCAGGAGTTGAGAATCGTTCCGCGTTTGCAAGTGTCTGTTTCCGTTGGTAACGTCCCTCAGGTATTTTCGGCAAGTTAACCTTGGTAACCTCAATATAGTACCCGAAAACATGGTTAAACCCAACCTTAAGATTATTGATACCCGTTAATTCCCGTTCCTTGGCTTCTAACTCAGCGAGCCACTTTTGGGCGTTATTAGTTGCGTCCCGATATTTATCTAGTTGATCGTTGTAGTCGTCTTTGATAACCCCACCATCAGTGACAGAAATTGGGGAGTCATCTTCAATAGCAGCTTCGATTAAATCAACAATGTCATCCAGAGGTTCAAGTTGCTTCACCAACGGCTTTAAATCTTTAGATTCAATTTGAGAAATAATGTACTGAATTTTTGGAACCTGTTGTAACGAGGTCTTTAATTGAATTAAATCCCGACCGTTGACGCTTCCAAACGCGACCCGGCCAGACAACCGCTCCAAGTCATAAACTTTGATCAATTCATCTTGGAGTTGATTTCTTTCGAAGTAATGATTGACAAATACATCAACGATTTCGTGTCGATTATTAATTATTTTTTTGTTTACTAATGGTCTTTCAATCCACTGCTTTAGTTTCCGTCCACCCATTGCAGTCTTAGTTTGATCCAATAACCACAACAGGGTGCCAGCCTTTTTGCCAGTCCGGATATTTTTGACTAATTCCAGATTGTATTGAGAATTATGGTCCATTTCCAAAAAATCAGACGGTTCGTAGCGAACTGCCCGTTTCAAATGATCCAAGCTTCGTTTCTGGGTGGTCTGGACATACGATATCAGCATTTGAAGAACCTGAGTTAGTGGCTTCTCCTCAATGCCTTGAGTCAAATAGCTCATCGCCGAATTGATTGGATCGATGACTTGCTTCGATAGTAGAATGCCAAACTTACTCAAAGAATCTCTCATTGAATGGGGAACATCATCACTAATGACAGTTTCCTTACTTGCTAAAGATACCACTTCATTGAAAACCAAATCCGCATTATCCAAAAGGGTCGTCTTTAGTTCTCCTGTGGATAGATCAACGTATGCAAAGCCATAATCATCACTTATTTTATCGTACACAAGGGCTGTTAAGTAGTTATTTTCCTTGGCATTCTCGCTACCGGTTTGAAATTGAGTCCCTGGCGTCACCAGTTGGATAACTTCTCGTTTGACCATGCCCTTAGCGAGTTTAGGGTCCTCCATTTGCTCACAGATGGCTACTTTGTACCCTTGATCAACCAGAATATCAATGTAGTTTTGAACCGCCTTATGCGGCACGCCACACATTGGAATTGGATTCTTAGAATTTTTATTCCGATTTGTTAGAGTTAACTCCAACAATTGTGAACCCTTAATAGCATCCTCGTTAAACATCTCGTAAAAATCGCCAAGCCGATAAAACAAGAACGCGTCTGGATATTGATCTTTAATTTTTTGATATTGCTCCATCATCGGAGTGACTTCGCTTTTTGCCAAACCTAAGACCCCTTCTAAACTTCATTATCAAATAAATTTACTGGTTTAATTTTCTTAGCGTGACCTGTTGTGTCATCAACATCAATAACACAACCGCTAATTACTCCACGACCATCTTCCTTAACTGAATACCGAGCTGGTCGTTGATCCAAGAATCTTTGAATGACGGTGTCATCTTGCATTCCCAACATTCCATCAGCAGGACCGGTCATTCCAGCATCTGTTAGAAAACCAGTTCCACCTGGTAAAATTCTGGCATCATTTGTTTGAACATGGGTATGGGTCCCAACGACCGCTGAAACCTTCCCATCTAGATATTTTGCAAACGCTAGTTTTTCACTGGTTGCTTCAGCGTGAAAATCAACGAATACACAATCGGCATCCTTTAACTCACCAATCAATTGCTCACAAAGAGAAAATGGATCATCCAAATTGTCCATGAATACCCGACCCTGAAAATTCAAGATTGCCAATTTAACGCCATTTACGTTAATTATCGTGTATCCCTTACCGGGAACGTTTTTACCCGGGAAATTAAACGGTCTTATCAATCGCTTTTCTGAATCGATAAAATCATTGATATCCCGATTACTCCAAGCATGATTTCCTAAGGTGACAACATCAACCCCGGCACTCATTATCTTTTTGTAAGCAACTAGGTTGATTCCCCTGCCCATTGGAGTGGAATTCTCCCCGTTTGCAATCGTAACCTGGGGTTTATACTCTTGTTTCAATTTCCCAAGGTAGTCAGTCAGCATTGATACTCCAACGTTACCAACAACATCCCCGATGAATAAAATTCGCATTTATTAGATCCTCGATCTTTCTACATTTCTGCTAACAATTTTACATTTATAAAAGAAAAAAGACCAGTCTTCCTGATCTTTTACTTAGCATATTCAACTGATCTGACTTCCCTAATTACGGTCACTTTGATATGGCCAGGGTACTTCATCCCAGTTTCAATCTTTTGTTTAATCTTTCTGGCAAGTACAATTGCCTGTGAATCTGTTATTTCATCAGGTTTTGCAATAACTCGAATCTCTCGACCCGCTTGAATTGCATAACTCTTTTGAACTTCTTTAAAACTATCAGTAATCTTTTCAAGACTGTCAAGACGGTGAACAAAGCTTTCAAGCGATTCGCTATGAGCTCCTGGTCTTGAACTTGCAATCTTATCAGAAACCGAAACTAGTTCTGAAATAATATATTCTGGCTGGTGGCCATTATGGTATGCAGATATTGCATCGATAACGACGGGACTCTCATGGTGTTTCTTAGCAAGATCAACTCCTACTTCGACGTGAGATCCATCAACTCCACCACTTGCGGCCTTACCAATCTCGTGTAATAATCCTGCGCGCTTAGCTAAAGTAACATCCTCACCTAATTCAGCAGCAAATGCCCCTGCTAACTTGGCAACTTCTATTGAATGACTTAACAGATTCTGACCGTTGATAATCTTGAAATTCAATTGACCGACCGCCTTGATCATCTCGGGGCTCATTGAGTGAATTCCGAGTTCAAACAAGGTTTCTTCACCGATTTCTTGAATTTGCTGATCAAGCTCCTTACGGCTCTTGTCAACCATTTCCTCAATCCGAGCTGGGTGAATTCGACCATCTTTAATCAGCTTTTCAAGTGCCATCTTGGCAATCTCTCTTCTGATTGGATCGAATCCACTTAGTACAACTGCCTCTGGGGTATCATCGATAATCAAATCTACTCCTGTCAATGTTTCAAACGTCCTAATATTTCGACCTTCACGCCCAATAATTCTCCCCTTCATATCTTCACTGGGGAGACTTACGACCGTAACAGTTGTTTCAGAAACAACATCTGCAGAACTTTGTTGAATAGCCTCGATTATTAAGTTTTTAGCGTTTTTGTCAGCTTCGACCCTAGCCAATTCGTAACTCTCCTTGACCATCCGGGCTCTTTCATCTGCTAACTTTTCACTGGTTTCTTGTAATATCGTTTGTCTGGCTTCTTCTTGACTCAAGCCAGCGACTCTTTCAATTTCAGTTTGTCTTTTTTCAATAAGTGAGTTTACTTCCGTTTGTTGCCTTTGAATCACTTTTTGCTCTTGGTCTAACTTATGTTCCTTCCGATTCAAGCTACTCTCGCGTTTTTCAAACGAGGCATCTTTCCGATCCAGTGCTTCTTCACGTTGCAACAGCCTATCTTCTTGCTTTTGAATTTCCGATCTGCGTTGCTTAAGTTCTTTTTCAACACCACTTCGGTACTTGTGAGTTTCTTCTTGTGCAGTTAAGTTTGTTTCCTTCACAAGAGTTTCCGCTTTTTTCCGAGCCTCTGATATGATTCCGGCTGCAGAATTCTTCGCAGAATCAACTTCACGTTCATGAATCTTCCGTTGAGAAATTTTACCAATAATAAAACTAAGTGTTCCAACAACAACGATAGCAACGATAGCGATGATTGCGAGGATTATTCCAGCCATGTTCATGGCCCCACCTCCAAATCATCATAAAATGATTATAATTTAAACCAATAATAAGATGTTATTTGATTATTGACACAACCTTAATTTTAATGTGTCTAAGCAACCGTGTCAACAATGTTATCACACCAATGATAAACATTTAACACAAAAAAAGGAAAGTCCTTATCCCGCCAATCTAAAATTAGATTTTAGGCACCGAAAACTTTCCTTTAATCGCTATTTATTGTCAATTCCAAGGTCAAGGGTTTCCTCGTCTTCAGATTTACCCTTTGCTTTTGAATCTTTATCCTCAGTCTTGTCTGCACTATCATCAGGAATATCATAAGCATCCCTAACTTTAGCTTCAACTTCTGAATACATATCTTTATGCTCTTCCAGATAAGCCTTGGCGTTTTCACGACCCTGACCTATTCGCTCATCACCATATGAATACCAAGATCCGGATTTATTGATGATGTCTTTTTCGACAGCCATATCAACAAGTTCTCCTGATTGAGAAATTCCTTGGCCATACATAATATCGACTTCAGCTCGTCTAAATGGTGGAGCAACTTTGTTTTTAACAACTTTAATTCGAACACGGTTTCCGATAATATCAGTTCCGTCTTTGATTTGCTCTGCCCGTCTAACTTCAAGTCTAACGGTTGAGTAGAATTTAAGAGCGCGGCCACCAGGAGTGGTTTCAGGGTTTCCAAACATAACCCCAACTTTTTCACGGATTTGATTGATAAACAGTGCAATCGTTTTTGTCTTATTAATTGTTCCTGATAATTTTCTAAGTGCCTGAGACATCAACCGAGCTTGGAGTCCAACGTGTTGATCACCCATTTCACCTTCAATTTCTGCCCTTGGAACCAGTGCTGCAACTGAATCAATAACAACAATATCAATTGCTCCACTTGTAACCAATGCATCAGCAATCTGCAATCCTTGCTCACCAGTATCTGGTTGTGACAACAACAAGTCGTCGATGTTAACACCAAGGTGAGTTGCATAAACTGGATCCAAAGCATTTTCAGCATCAATATACGCTGCTGTACCACCACGCTTTTGAACTTCAGCAACCGCATGAAGAGCCACAGTAGTCTTACCAGAACTTTCAGGTCCATAGATTTCCACGATTCTTCCTCGTGGGTATCCACCTACTCCAAGTGCTTCATCCAGAGCAAGTGAACCGGAAGGAATTGTTGAGATTTGGGTATCTGCTTTATCCCCCATCCGCATAATAGATCCCTTACCGAATTCTTTTTCAATATTTTTAAGGGCTTTATCTAAAGCCGCTTTTCTTTGGTCAGCCATTTGCTACCTCCATTTCATAATGGAAAAGTTTACTAATTTACTATACTAATGATTTTACAAAAAATCAACAAAAACACGAACAAAAGTTCCCTTTTTATTTTATCATTTCAATCGCCATTTGTAAGCCCGCTTCAACGGCCTCTTTACGGACCTGATTACGGTCACCTTTAAATTCAAACCGCTTGGCATAGGTGTTATCCATTCCATATGCAATTCCAATGTATGTTACGCCTGCCTCATTGCCTTCAAGGGAATCGGGGCCAGCAACCCCAGTGAAAGAAACTGCCAAGTCCTTATGCAGTATGTCTTTAGCCTGATTTGCCATCCAAATTGCCGTTGGTTCACTAACCACCCCATGCTCAATGATTACCTCTTCAGGGATTCCAAGTAACTGTTCCTTAACCTTATTAGAATATGTTACGAATCCTCCTTCAAACACTTCAGACACACCGGGAACATCTCCTAATGTGCTTTGAAACTTACCTGCCGTTAAACTTTCAGCAGCCGTAATTGTTATATGCTTTTCAATCAATAACTTAACTAATTCCTCTGCTAACATTATTTACCCTCCAAGTTTTAATTACGAAAAAAGAAGATAAACTTATTTATCTTCTTTAGAAAAAATCATTTAAAATGAATCAGCAAATATTGAACCGTTCTTCACAAAATAATCAATTCCAGAATAGACTGTAAAGAACAGGCAAATATAGAGCATGATTTGTCCCAGTGGTAGGCTGATCGCATCAAATAGGATGTTATTCAACAGTAAGATAATGATTGCCAACATCTGGGTCGTAGTTTTAATTTTACCAGGCCAAGCCGCGGCAATTACCTCACCATCATTTTCAACAACAATCAATCGTAGCCCAGTTACGGCTAACTCGCGACAAATGATAATGGCAATTACCCAAGCGGGCGCCATGTTTAATTCAACTAAAAACACAAAAGCAGTAATTACAAGCATCTTGTCAGCCAACGGATCCGCAAATTTACCAAAGTTGGTGACTAGATGATTTCTTCTAGCAATCTGGCCATCAAGAAAATCAGTTAATGATGCAACCACAAAAATGATTGCTGCAATCAATCTTTGAGTGGTTAAAACCGTACCAGCCACAGTAAAGCTACCCAACATAGATGGTAATGCCAAAACAAGAATAAAGAACGGAATCAAAATAATTCTGAAAATGGTTAATTTATTTGGTAAGTTCATTTAATCGCCCCGTTATCTTAGTACCCGGTACCAGTGTCAGTACCCTGAGTATTACTTTGATCAGTCCCAGTAGTACCCGTGGTGGTATCCGTTGTTCCAGTTTGGTCATTAGTACTTTGAGTTGTGGTATTTGTTGATGCTGAATTTGACGAAGAACTATTAGTATTTGCAGAATTACCACCAAGTTGTAACGTTACATTTCTAACTTGATTTGAGGAACCATCCGTAGGTTCTGGAAGATTCAGCTTCTTATTGCCAACATAAATTTGAGTTGCTGTAGCGTTCCCAGTGTTAATTACAACAGAAGAAGTTCCACTAGGAATCTTCACAGTTTGAACTTTGGTCCCGCTAATTGATTGTTGGAAGAGACTACTTCCATCTGCTGTAACGGAAACCCAGGCACTAGCATCACCAGTACCTCTTAGCTTAATTACCCGGTTCGTTTTGAATCCAGTAACGTTGTATGTTACATCGCTACCTGAAGTACTTGCCTGCTTAATTTTAAGCGTATCATTCTTCTTAGCAGCTGGTTTAGATTCTTTCTTTGAACTAGAATTTTTATCCTTGCTACTTGAACTTGAAACGGAAACCTTGCTAGTTTGAATATCTGTGTTTGACTGGTTGTTAGCACTTCTTGACGCAGCCACCCAAATAGCAATCAAAATAATCAATACCACGACCGAAACGGTAGCGATCGGAATGTACCGACGAAATTTATCACTCCGCTCACTGGCTTTACGTTGAACAGATCTTGTTTGGGGATTATCGCTATTTACTCTATCGACATACTCAGGATCCTCAGTGTCTGGCAACTTATTATCAAATTCAGACATCAATTCAGAACCGTCTAGACCAACTGAATCAGCGTATTGCTTAACAAATGCCCTAACATAAAACTCACCTGGCAAGGCATCAAAATCATTATCCTCAATCGCAATTAAATAGCGTTTTTGAATTTTAGTGTTTTTTTGTAAGTCGTCGAGTGTATATCCTTTTGCCACTCTGGCGTCATGTAATTTTTGTCCAATTGTTAATGTTTGGTTTTCGTCATTCATACTAACTCTCCATCATCTAATAAATTCACTACTTCAAGTATATCATAGTATTACCTTGGATTTTTTAAGACATTTATTAAGATGTTACGGTTTGCTTTCCATAACCACAGTAACCGTTTCAAAGTTGGAAATCAGTTGCTTGCTGGCATTGATAACATCATCAAGGGTCAACTCTCCCATGACTCTTAGCTCATCAAAAATTGAAAACACCGGACTGGTAGAGCCACTAAACTGATTAGCAATAGCATCAACCGAATCCATCGACCTGACGTATTCGCCCAGCATTTCTCTCTTTTGAAGTTCAAATTCCTCATTCTTATCCGTTATGGTTTCTGTTACACTATTCAGAATGTTCATTAACTCAGTTTTAAGCACTATAGGGTCAGTGGTATCACCAGCTAAAATTACATAGTGAAAACTACGTTCATTTTCAAACTCAAACGAAAAAGAATCATCAATCAGACCTTCATGGTAAAGTTGATCATATTCTGGTGCGTTTTCAGAAAAATAGAGATTGAGCATAACTGTAATCGCTAACTCGTACTTCAATTCATCCTCACCCGCTGGAATATCATCATTTCCTTTTAGTCCAAGAGCTAGTTTGGAATGGGAAACCTCCATATCCGATTTAGTGATTGTGTCGAGAACAGTGCCACTTGTAAATTTTCTTTGAACATCGATATCCCGCCTAGGATACTGAGCCTGATTTTTCCGGATCCACGCGATGGTTGTATCTGGATCAAGGTTGCCCGATACAAATAACGTCATGTTATCAGGACGGTAGAAAGTGTCGTAGGCAAGGTTAACGTCATCAACTGTAATTGAGTTCAACGAATCAATTGATCCGGCAATATCAGACCCAAGTGGTGACTTTTGATACATCCCTTGAATTGCTGAAAAATAAAGCTGGTTATCAGGGTCATTTTTGTACATGTTTATCTCTTGACCAATAATGCCCTTTTCTTTTTCAACCTTCTGCTTTGTAAAGTATGGTTGCATAACAAAGTTAAGTAAGATATCTAAATTTTCATGGGCATTGCTTGTGGCAGTGAATAAATAATTGGTTTTTGTAAACGAAGTAAAAGCATTAGCCCTAGCACCAGTCTGATTAAAAAGCTCAAAAACATCATAATCTTTCTTATCAAACATCTTGTGTTCTAGAAAGTGAGCAATGCCCTCTGGTTGGCTATAACTCTGTCCATTAACTTCAAATTTAGTATCAATTGATCCGTAATTTACGCTTAGCACCGCCGAAGTCTTTGAGAATCCAGGCATCGGGTACATATAAACTCTCAACCCATTTGGCAATGTTTCGTAATACAACTTCTCATTAAATTGAGGATACTTGATTATGTCCATTTGTCTAATCCTCTCCAGTTAGGGCAAATGTTGCCCGTAATTTTAACTTACCTGCAACTCTCGAAATAGCTGCTTTATCAACTTGGTTGATCATCTTAGCATATTCTTCACTCGAAACTGAATAGTTAGTTAATTCTTCGATGAATTGACGTTCCATAACACTGGAAAGAAAGTCACTTTCTGATTTTCGTTGGTCTAAGACAGATGTCTTAATTCCAGCCAAGATTTTATCTGAAAAATCGCCATTAATTATTTTCTGGATTTGATCCTCAATGCTTCGCTTGACTTTTTCTTTGTTTTGCTTGTCAATCCCAGTAGCTATCGTTAACATTCCAGTTAATGAGTTGTAGGTTGAAGAAATATCGTACGCTAAGCTTTGTTTTTCTCTCACATCATTAAAAAGTAACGACTGAGTGGAACCACCTAAAACCTGATTCATTACAATCGCTGCGGCGTAATCTTCATCAGGGTAGTAAACTGGGAATTCATATCCCAACATGTAAACTGATTGACTGGCATGAACCTGTTGTTCCTTATTGATTATTGAGTCAACGGAAGTAACCGTTACATATGGTTTGTTAATTTCAGCTTGATGACCACGACCAGCAAAAATTCTTTTAACCTGGTCAAACGTACTATCGTCATCAAAATCTCCCGCCGCAACAACCGTTACAGCGGCATTTTTCATCAAAAAATCATAAGTGTCTGCCAAACTTTTTGCAGTCAACTTTTGCAAATCACTCACTGTTCCGTACAAAAAAGTACCATGATTCTTATCGTCTTGGTAGTACGTTTCTTGTAATTTAATTGTCGAATAATAATCCTTATTATCCTTGATTGAATCCATGTAGTTTAACAAATTCTTTTTATGCAAATCGAAAAACGATTGGTCAAACTGCCCATTTGTAATTAGTGGCCGATTGATAACCTCATTTAAGAATTCAAAAACTAATTCATTCAGACTTGCTTGGGTCGGTAAATAATCATCGTTGGCAAACGTAATTCTCACCCGCAATGTGTGAACATCACCATACCGTAACACCGTTACACCAAAACTTGCACCATACAATTCAGATAGTTTTCGGGAAACTTTCATCTCTGAATCATACTGTTTAGTTCCATTGCCGATTAACTCAGCTAAAAGTGCAAGTTCAGAATATCTTGATGAATCGGATTTGGTATTAAAATAAATCGATACTTTAGAATTCTTAAACTTTTCTGTTTTGTGGGTAATTAACTTTACGCCATCAACTATATTAATGTTCACGCTAATCCTCCTATTTTAAAACACAAACTTCATACTAAAGGACAATGCCAAAAATCTCAATAGATTATTTACAATGAGCCCCAAATGTAAACCAAGATACTCATTTTCTGATAACTAAAGTTTCTCCGATTCAGAGTAAGCCTTAAAACAAAAAATAAGCTAAAAAATGCAACGAGAATTATTTATTAGAAATTCTCATTGCATTAATACGATTTACCAAGACGTTATTTAGTTATCTTTTCACTTATTCACTTCGTTTACCAATGGTGATGAGACTTTATTGCCAAACCACTTCTGATCGATCTTTTTCAGCTGACCATTTTTCGCTAATTTGGTGAGGCCCTCATCAATTTTCTGCTTCAACTTGGTATCACCTTTTCTCATTCCGACTGCATATTTTTCCTTTGGAAATTCACTGGGAATCGTTTGATAACTCCCTTCATTGGCTTGGTGCGCAATATAATAATCTGCATATATGCTATCTATCAACAATCCCTGAATTCGATTTGAATTCAAATCAATAAATGCGTCTGTGAACGAGTCGTAAAGCACCGGACTGTGATCCTTGATTCTATTCTTCAAAACCTTTGGTTGATTATCGATATCCATTGCCCCGGCGGACCCAGCTTGAACTCCAGCAACTTTCCCCTTCATATCAGCAAAACTACTAATGTTCTGACTTTTTTTAGTGACCAGAATTTGATCATTTACTAGATATGGTTTACTAAACAGAACTGATTTTTCGCGCTCTGGAGTCATTGAAAAACCATTCCAAATTAAATCAATCGTCCCATTTCTTAGTTCAGTAACGTTCATTGACCAATCAATCGGCTGAAAGTCAACCTTGATTCCATATTGTTTAAATACCGCTTTCGCAAGGTCAACATCGTACCCAACAATCGACCCCTTTTTAGTTTGAAAGCCCATTGGGACAAAACTATCATCCAGCCCAATCACAATTTTTTTACTCTTCGTTACCTGCTGCCAAGTGTCAGGATTACTTGCCATTTTTTTAGGGGACTCTATTCGACAACCAGATAGAATTACTGTAAAGGCGATAAGAACGATAATTCCAAAGAATCTGTTTACTTTTTGATTCATAAATTATCCCTCCTAGCTTAATTGTTCAACCTTTAAGATATTATCAGCAATCTTTTCAGCAAACTCCATGTCATGAGTAACTACAATTTGTGTCATCTGCAATTCACGTGACTTAAGGTCAACAATGATCTTTGCAACTTCATCACGTAATTCGGGATCCAGAGCAGATGTTGGTTCATCATAACAAAGAACTTTCGGATCCATAGCCAATGCTCTTACTAACGCTACTCGCTGCTTCTGACCACCGGATAGTTGGTACGGATAAAGGGTTTCTTTTCCTTCCAGTCCCAGTCGAGATAGCAAGTCTAGAGCCGTTTTTTTAATTACCTCATTATCCATTTTTTTAACCAATTTTGGGGCTAACATAATGTTATCCAAAACCGTCAAATTAGGAAATAATTGGTAGTCTTGAAACACAACTCCGACCAACGAATTTTTTTGGTCCATTTTAGAAGGATCAAATTCCTCACCATTCCAGAAAAACTTTCCAGAATTAACTTTTTCAAGGCCAGTGATACACCTCAGTAGGGTCGTTTTCCCGGCTCCAGAAGGTCCAACAACCGCTAAAATTTCATTATCTTCTACCCGAACAGACAAGTTATTGATAATCGTTCTATCATCAAATTTTTTAACAAGATTCTTAATTTCTAGCATTGAATTTCCTCCTAACGCCAAACGCTTGAACGTTTTTCAAGCACTTTTAACACAATCGTACATACCGCAGTAAGAATTAGGTAAATTGCACCAACCATAATTAATGGCACCAACGTTACGTCTCTTGCAGTGGCAACATTTCCGGCTCTCAGTAAATCACCCAGACCGATAACGTAAACCAATGATGAATCCTTGATCAAGTTGATAACTTCGTTTCCAATTGATGGCAAAACGATTTTAAACACCTGAGGAATAACGATGTAACGAATTGTTTGAGGATAACTTAGTCGAAGAACCCGAGCACTCTCAAACTGACCATTTGGTACTGATTGAAATCCACCTCTAAATATTTCGGCGAAGTATGCCGTGTAATTTAAAATAAAAGCAAACAAGGCTGCGTCATACCTTTGGAAGATAATCCCAACAATTGGTAATCCATAAAATACGAAAATTAATTGCAACAACAATGGCGTTCCACGCATTAACCAGACATATAGATTAATGATCCACACTAGTGGTTTGAACTTACTTATTAATCCCAATCCAACAATCGCTCCAAGTGGAATGGAAATAATCAATGTCCAAAAGAAAATTGATAACGTCATTTTTGTTCCCGACAAAAGCGCTGGTAAAATTTGACTCATATAATCTAACATTTTAATATTCCTCCATAAAAAAAGTCCCCTTGAGAAAAAACTCAAGAGGACGATGGTTTTCGCGGTGCCACCTCAATTTTTCATCAACTCACATTGACGAACTCATGAAGTTTAGCTACAAAAAAATCCCCTTAGGCCAAAAGCCTAAGAGGACGACTTTTCAGTCGTGGTTCCACCTCATGTTTGTTTTTCACTTGCGTAAAAAACCTCATCGAGTTTAGTAACTAAACTTCAGCAATAACGTGCTAACCGCTTTTTCTTACTCTAACGTTCAGAAAAATGACTCCCGGATGTGAATCAATAATAACGACTGCCCTATTTCCACCAACTAGAGCTCTCTGTAAATCATTAACTATTGAACTTCCGTTCTTCGTCTTTATTCGTATCAAATTTATATGAACATACTACTCGACACGCCGAATCCTGTCAAGAATTATTTATTCTTAAACCAACCACTAACTTTTTCCCAGAACGTTGGTTTGGATTCATCCTTCATCTCCATCAACGGAACAGACTCACCAGTAATTCTTCTGGCAATATCTCGATAACCCTGACCAGCAGGATTATCAGTATCAAGAACTATCGGTTCTCCTTGGTTGGACGTTGAAATAACCTTATCATCGTCAAACACGATTCCCAATAATTCTACACCGAGATGATGAGTAATTTCGTCAATATCCATGACGGTACCATCCTTCATCATGTGCGTCCGAATCCGGTTGATAATCAAATGGGGTTCTTCTTTTAGCGGATGTTGTTCCAAAATACCAACCACCCGGTCAGCGTCCCTAACTGCAGAAATCTCTGGCGTTGTCACAATAATAGCACTGTCAGCGCCTGCGATTGCGTTCAAGAATCCCTGTTCAATCCCAGCTGGACAATCAATCAAAACATAATCAAAATCAGGCTTCAATTCGTCCACAATTTCAACAACTTGGCCTTCATTAAGAGCGGTTTTGTCTGTATTTTGAGCTGCTGGTAGCAAATATAGGAGATCATCAAATCTCTTGTCCTTTACTAAAGCTTGGGCCAATTTAGCCTTTCCCGTAGCAACGTCAACGATGTCATACATGATTCGGTTATCAAGGCCTAAGACAACATCTAAGTTTCTAAGACCAATATCTAAATCTAATAAACACACCTTTTTACCCATCATTGCAAGTGCGGTACCAATATTAGCTGATGATGTTGTTTTACCAACACCACCCTTACCCGAGGTAATAACGTAAGCCTTACCCATTAATTATTCCTCCAATCTGATTAAAGAACTTTGGGTTGATTTGATTCAAATCTTCAACATTCCCATAGTCCAATACATGTAGAGCATTAACATAAGCAATTGAACTACTGTTGATTTTGTCAGCGCTTTTTGTATCATCCAAGATTTCAAACTGCTCGCCAATTCGAATTTGTTGAGCGTTATGTACATCCCCAAAAATCATTTTATCTTCGACATTTGGGAATCCTGCCTGAATAATTCCTTTAACCTCACCAATTACGTAAAGATTACCAGTTACTAGAAGTTTGCCACCCTCGTGGACCTTCCCTAAGAACAAAACGTCGCCAGTAACGTTAACCTCCTGGCCATTTCTAATCACCCGATCAATTACATGAACTGTTTTTTGATCAATAATTTGCGCAGATTCTTCCTTTGTCACTACATCAGAATTAATCTTATGGATTGAAAAGTCAGAATATTTTGAAAATATTTGTTCAATTTCCGAACGTTCCTGGGCATTGAATAATCGTCTTTGCGTTTGAATTTCAAACGCGATTTTTTGTGGCGTCGTTGACGCTGTCTGCGTCTTCAAATTATCCAGTAATTTTGTTAATGATTTAAAAATTTCATCATACTCCGCTTTATCATTCAGTATGATTTCATACCCATCTTTTGTCCCTTTTAGTACAGCTGCTTCAGGCATTAGCCCTACCCCCTTCGCCGATATTTAAGATATAGCGATTCGATTGGAAAATACAAAACAGCAAAGAATAGCAAATTGATTGCCAACGTCGGTGCTAAGGTATTTACCAAGAAGATAGTAGCTGATGGTTCAACCTGGCCGATAAAAACGTTTGCTAGAAAATCTAACCCAATCGTTAGTGTGATATCAATAAAGTAAACTAAAAAACCACTTAAAAAGTTTCTGGGCATTGTTTCATAAATTCCCTGTCCTAAATATATCACTAATGGGAACACAAAAACATAAACCCCTAAAATTCCAACATAGTACATATCAAAGATGAATCCAATAACAGCAGCCCACATTAACAGATGAAGCTTGCGACTGTTGGTGAAAAAGTCTGTCAAAACTAACCAAAGTACAGTCAGGTATGGAACAAGTGAGTTTGGTGCTGCATACAGCAATCCGGAGCAGACCTGGCTAATTGATCCATCCAAGAAAAAGAAAATAAACAGACCAATTGCAAACACGGCCGCAACGGGAATTCTTCTTCTCATCAAAATTCCCCCTTATTATTGCCTAACAGCGACTGATACGGCTTCAATATCATGCAGATCAGCGGCCGGCTTAACATAAACTTTTTTAGCGAGACCATAATCGTCTTGGGCAACTTTAGCAACTTTACCAATGTAAATTCCCTTAGGAATAACCCCACCAAGACCAGAAGTGGTTACTTTATCACCTTTTTTAATACTCATTTTAGCCGTAATGTTTCCCATGACAACTTCATTGGCATTTTCATCATAAGACGTAATGATTCCGTTAACGGTTTTGTTTTGAGAATTTATTAATTGCACCGCAAACCGATTTGAATTTTCTGAAGTGTTTGAAATCAAAACAACTTTACTATTCGTTTTGTTGACCTCAACAACAGAACCAATTAAACCAGCTCCAGCTATTACCGGCATGTTTTTCTTGATCCCAGCAGCAGACCCCTTGTTAATGATAATCTGACTTGTCCAAGACGAAGGCGTTCTGGTAATAACTGCGGCGTTAATTTTGTCATAACTGGTCAAAGTGTTTCCAATCTGTAACTGTCGTTTTAACTGACTGTTTTCTTTCTCAAGCACTTGATCCTTAACTTGAGTCTGGGTTAGTTGCTCAACCTTTGACTTCAGTTTCTCATTCTCTTGATAAGTATTTACAAGATTTTTTACAGCTACAAACCCACCAGAAATTCCATTCATCGGTACAGAAACAACTCGGTCCGCGAACCCAGTGATATCGTTGCCAAATTGTTGTATCAGATTAGGTGATCCCTTTCGATTGCGAACTGTAACGGAAAGGGTCATCAACCCCAGACTAATTATCAAACAAACAACGATGATAACTAGCTTCCGATTTGAGAAGAATTTTTGCATACTAGCCTCCATTCGCAAATTTCAATCAATAAATAAGCCCAAGGGATTACCTAAGGCTTACTATTGGTGCTTATTTTTTCTTGATAACGTTAATACTCTTAAGCGACTCACCGGTTCCAATGGCAACACAGTCAAGTGGGTCTGGAGCAATCGTAACGGGAACTTGGGTAGCGTCAGCAATTACTTCAGTAATGTTTCTTAGTAATGCCCCACCGCCGGTAATTACAATACCGTGATCGATAACATCAGCAGCAATTTCTGGTGATGTTTCTTCCAACGTCTCCTTGATAGTAGCAATGATTTCTGCCACTGACTCACTGATTGCTTCGTTAACGTCTGAGCCACTAACATCAACAGTGGTTGGTAGGCCCGTAACTAAATCACGACCCCGAACGGGAACTGGATCGATGTTTTTAGCAGCTTTCTTTGAGGCTGAACCGATGTCCCACTTTAACTGTTCAGCGGTTCTCTCACCAATCAACAAGTTGTACTTTTGGCGAACAAAAGCAACAATGGCATCATTTAACTTGTCTCCTGCCATTCTAACTGAACGACTTGATACGATTCCACCAAGTGAAATAGTAGCAACGTCAGTAGTTCCACCACCTATATCAACAACCATGCTACCAGTTGGATCCATAACAGGAAGGCCGGCACCGATTGCAGCAGCGAAAGGTTCTTCGATAACGTATGCATCACGGGCACCAGCTACTCTCGTAGCATCAATAACGGCCCGTTTTTCAACTGCAGTAATCCCAGTAGGAACGCAAACCATAACATATGGTTTGCCGGATGAATGACCCAATGCTTTTTCAATAAAATACTTCATCATTGCAACGGTAGTATCGTAATCAGCGATAACCCCGTCCTTCATTGGCCGAACTGCAGAGATGCTTCCAGGGGTTCTACCCACCATATCCCTTGCTTCAGTACCAACGGCGATTATTGAACCATCTTTGGTGCTCTTGGCAACGACAGAAGGCTCTCTAAGAACAATCCCCTTGCCCTCCACGTATACGATCGAGTTGGCCGTTCCCAGGTCAATCCCGATGTTCTTTTCTCCTAATCCAAACACTACATTCATCCCTTCAATTTGTGTATTACAATTTTTAATTTTTATTTATCGTTTAACGAAACAAGTATAGCATACCAACGGAAAAAATAAATTACTTCTCAACAAATCTAACCTTGATTTAAGAGATTATTTGAAAACTATTTTTGATTACCCAAAATCACAGGTCTAATTTCCGAAATAAAATACAGAGACCCCGTAATTAACAGCATATCGTCATTACCCATTTTAGCAGTTATTGTACTTAAAGCTTTTCGATAATCTTCAATAATATCAACCTGCTCATGCTCTATTCTTATTTTTTCTCTAATTGAGTTAAAATCAAACAATTTCCTGTTTCCCGGAGTATCAAACCCAGTTAAAACAATTCGAGCGTTGCTGACCTGTTCTAAAATTTCTACAATTTGAAGCGCCTGCTTATCCGCCAAAATAGAAAGTAAGATATAGGTCGTCCCAGTTTTAAAGCTCGTCTTCAACAGACTCGCGATTTGCGTAGCAGCGGGAACGTTATGGGCCCCATCAATGTAAATTTTTGGTTGTTGACTTAATTGCTCAAATCGCCCTGGCCATTTTGTGCTGGCAATTCCATCAATAACATTCTGTAGCACAACTGGTTCTTGTCGCACTTCTTTAAATGTTAGGTACGTTTGGATAGCAACAGCCGCATTACTTGCCTGATATTTTCCGATTAACGTTGATTCAATTTCATTTATTTCAATTAAGTTATTAGAAAAATCAAGCTTTTGATTAGTTTGCGTTGTCGACAACCTTCTGTAAT
This sequence comes from Lentilactobacillus sp. Marseille-Q4993, assembly GCF_951230165.1. GTDB lineage: Bacteria > Bacillota > Bacilli > Lactobacillales > Lactobacillaceae > Lentilactobacillus. The sequence goes on along the minus strand of NZ_CATNVB010000004.1, from coordinate 43,192 downwards.
TAAAATCATTCGGTTCGATGGAGATTGGAGCATGTTTCTTACTAGCTGTTTCTCGAATCACGGCAAGCGGCCCAGGCTTAACCTCACCCACGACTATCGGCACTCCTTCTTTAATGATTCCAGCCTTTTGAGCCGCAATTTTTTCAAGAGTGTCCCCAAGGATATGCATGTGATCCATCCCAATAGACGTAATCGCTCCAACTACTGGAGTGACGACATTAGTCGAATCAAGCAAACCACCGAGGCCTACTTCAACAATCACAACGTCTGCATGACCCTCCGCAAAATACGAGAACATCATGGCGGTAATGATTCCAAACTCCGTTGGTCCACCTTCAGGTAGCTCTTTATCAAGTTTAGCAACGATTGGATAAACCTTATTAGCCAGTCTCAAAATTTCATCATCGCTAATTGGTTGCCCATCAACACTGATTCGTTCATTAAACTTGATCAGAAAGGGAGAGGTAAACGTACCAACATGCTTACCTTCCGCCATAAACATCCCTCTTAAATAAGCAACGGTAGATCCCTTACCGTTTGTACCTGCAACGTGAATCGCCGTAATTTTTTTGTGGGGATTACCCAATTCACTAAGAAATCTTTCCATCCGTTTAAGGGTTGGAATCTTTTTAAACTTAGTGCGTCCGTGAATAAACTGTAATGCCTCGTCGTATGTTTCCAAAAATATCCCTTCCATTTCAAAATAAAAACGTGGGCTGTTCATACGCCACACGTCTTTACGTTCACTAATTAAAGTTGTGATTCAATTTCTGAAAGTCGTTCCTTAGCAGCTGCCAACTTGGTTTCGTAATCAGCTTGCTTTTCCTTCTCTTTAGCCACCACATCATCAGGCGCGTTATCAACGAACTTCTTATTAGATAACTTCTTCTCAGAGCGGGTAACTTCAGATTCGAACTTAGAAACTTCCTTCTCAATTCTGGATTTTTCTTCGTTTAAGTCAACCAATTCAGCAAGTGGCACATAGATAGTTGCATCCGTGATCACAGCTGACATTGACAGTTTAGGTGCTGTAATGTTTGATTCTATCGTCAGTTCTTGAGCATGAGTGAACCGATCAATATAACTACGATTAGATTCAAAAATAGCTTTTAATTCATCATTGCTAGTATCAATCATCATGTTGATTGGTGATGAAAGTGGAGCATTTGCCTCTGATCTAATATTTCTAACTGCCTTAATCAAATCAATCAATGACTTCATTGAGTTTTCAGCTTTTGGATTGTCGAATGCTTCGTTGGTCGTTGGATATTCAGCGTTTACCAAAGAGTCACCAGTATGTGGCATTTGCTTCCAAATATATTCAGTTACAAATGGCATAATTGGGTGAAGTAATCTTAAGGTCTGGTCAAGGACGTAAGCCAATATGTTTTGGGTGTTCTTCTTTAGTTGGTCATTGTCGCTTGAAAGAGCTTCCTTACTCATTTCAATGTACCAATCACAGAAATCATTCCAAATGAAATCGTAAAGGGCCCGACCAGCCTCACCAAAGTTATACTTTTCAAACTCGCGAGAAACGTGATCGATCGTTTCGTTTAAACGACTCATGATCCACTTGTCTGATAGTTCCCATTCACTTTGATCTGGGAGCTCAGGCTTTGAAATGCCATCCAAATTCATGATTACGTATCGACTAGCATTCCAAATCTTGTTAATGAAGTTCCAAGCAGAATCCATTTTGTCATAGCTGAACCGAATATCTTGACCAGGCGTAGTTCCAGTTGATAGGAACCATCTCAATGCATCAGCACCATACTTGTCAATAACATCCATTGGGTCGATTCCGTTTCCAAGAGACTTCGACATTTTACGGCCTTGCTCATCACGAATCAATCCGTGGAGAAGGACATCCTTAAATGGTCGTCTTTGAGTAAATTCAAGACTTTGGAAAATCATCCGTGATACCCAGAAGAAGATGATGTCATAGCCCGTTACCAACGTATCAGTAGGGAAATAGCGATCATAGTCTTCAGTGCTTTCAGGCCAACCCATTGTTGAAAATGGCCATAGAGCTGATGAGAACCATGTATCAAGAACGTCTGGATCTTGTTCCCAGTTTTCAGGATCCTTAGGTGCATCCACCCCAACGTAGGTTTCACCGGTCTTCTTGTTGTACCACGCAGGGATTTGGTGGCCCCACCAAAGTTGTCGTGAGATAACCCAGTCGTGAACGTTATCCATCCATTGTTCAAACGTTCCTTCAAACCGTTCGGGGAAGAAACTAACTTTATCATCAGTACTTTGGTTTTTGATTGCCTGCTCTGCAAGTGGCTTCATCTTAACGAACCACTGAGTCGATAACCGGGCTTCAACTTGTACCCCAGTTCTTTCAGAGTGACCAACACTGTGGACGATTGGATCAATGCTTAGCATCAGTCCCTCATCTTCAAGGTCTTTAACCATTGCTTTTCTGGCATCAAATCTATCCATTCCTGCATACTTGCCGGCGTTTTCATTCATGCTGGCATCCTCATTCATGGTATTGATTCTTTCCAAGTCGTGACGGTTACCCACCTTAAAGTCATTAGGGTCATGGGCTGGTGTAATTTTCACCATACCAGTTCCAAACTCAGGATCAACGTACTGATCAGCGATAATTGGAACTTCTCTGTTGATAAGTGGTACCAATACCTTCTTACCAACTAACTCCTTATATCTTTCATCACTTGGATTAACGGCAACCGCAGTATCACCCATCATAGTTTCAGGTCGAGTAGTTGCAATTTCAATGTAATCCTTACCGTTAAATGTCGTTCCATCAGTGAATGGATACTTAACGTGGTAGAAGGCACCCTTATCATCTTTATGAATAACTTCAATATCAGAAAGAGCTGTTCTAGCTTGTGGGTCCCAGTTAATAATATATTCACCACGGTAAATCAAGCCCTTATTGTAAAGGTCAACAAAGACTTTTCTAACAGCCTTAGATAGCCCTTCGTCAAGGGTGAATCGTTCCCGAGAATAATCTAAAGAAAGTCCAAGCTTGCCCCATTGTTTCTTGATAGTGGCAGCAAAGTCATCCTTCCATTCCCAAACCTTTTCGATAAACTTCTCACGACCAAGATCGTAACGAGAGATTCCTTGATCACGAAGTTTAGCTTCAACCTTAGCTTGAGTAGCAATTCCGGCGTGATCCATTCCTGGTAACCAGAGAGTGTCGTACCCTTGCATTCTCTTTCTTCTGATAATCATATCTTGGAGCGTTGTATCCCAGGCGTGACCTAAATGCAACTTACCAGTAACATTAGGTGGTGGTAAAACAATTGAAAACGGTTTGGCTTTCTTATCCCCACTTGGTTTGAAAACTCCAGCATCAAGCCACTTATCATATTGGCCAGCTTCAACTGCCGAAGGATCGTATTTGGTCGACATTTCTTCAGACATCTAATCAATCTCCTTTTTCTCCGGGTACAAAAAAGCACCCCGTCCATAAATTAGGACGAAGTGCTCGCGGTACCACCTAAATTGGGCCCCTAAAAAGAGACTCCACTTAAATACTTTGATAACGGTTATTACTAACCGACCCACTCTCATCGAATAGGCTGCTCCCAAGCTACCTTCACAACTTAAAGCGTAGGTTCTTTCACTTTACCGAACCCTCTCTGAAACTCTTTAAGAAGCTACTCTCTTGTTCATAGCAATTTGATACATTTAATATTAATCGCTTAATTTCTAATCGTCAATACGTTTTGTAATTTTATTTAAAGCTTCAATGGCCTTGTCGTAATCTGGCTCGTCAGTTAATTCGTCGACGATTTGCCGGTAAACGATTTTGCCGACTGGGTCTACAAGAAAAATCGTTCTTGCCAACGCACCAAAGTTTGGCATGTAAACTCCCATAGCATAACCTAGAGAAAGTTGTTCGTCTGACAGCATTTCAATGTTTTCAACACCCTCAGCTGCACACCAATCTTTTTGTTGATCAATCGTATTGTTGGAAATGGCTAGAAAACGAGCATCGGAATATTTATCAGCTTGTTGATTAAACTTTCTAGTTTCAAGCGAACAGACTGAGGTGTTAATATCCGGAATGGTTGAAATCAAAGTAACCTTACCGATAATGTCAGCGGTCTTAACTTTGTTACCATCTTTATCTTCTAACTTAAATTTAGGCAACTTATCACCAATTACTGGTGGTTCACCGTATAACTGTTCTTCTTTTCCTTCGATTGTAACTTGCATATCCAGCACTCCTTTGTACTTGAAAGGTTACTTATACTTTAAAATAAAATGACCAAAACTGCTAGTCTAAACCCTAAAGTAATTCAGCAAAAATATCAGCATCGGCGTTCATATAGTCTTCGTTTGGCTTGATATCAGTAATCTTGATGCCCTCAATTGACCGCTTCATCAATCCCTCAACATCGATATATTGTTCGAACTTACGCGTCTTCTCCAAGTCAGGTCTCGTTTTGGGCGAAGGTGGCGTGAAGATAGTACAACAGTCTTCAAATGGCATAATTGATAGGTCATAAGTCCCAATCTTTTTTGCAATTTCAATAATATCGGTCTTGTCCATTGAAATTAATGGTCGTAAAATTGGCAACTCAGTAACGTCGTTGATTGCCATCATACTTTCAAGGGTCTGGGAAGCAACTTGACCAAGGGCCTCACCATTGAAGATTCCCTTACAATGACGAGATTTGGTGATTTCAGCAGCGATTCTCAGCATCATTCGTCTTTGAATCGTCATCAAATAGCCTTCAGGAACCTTTTCCTTGATGGTTTCTTGGACCTCGGTGAATGGAACGGCAATAAATTGAATTCCACCAGAGTACTTTGCCAAAACAGAAGTCAGTTGTTTGGCCTTAGAAAGAGCCTGAACACTAGTGTATGGAGGACTGTAAAAATGAATCATATCAATTTTCACTCCCCGCTTCATCCCCATGTATGAGGCAACCGGCGAGTCGATTCCACCAGATAACATCATTGTTGCCCGACCACCAGTTCCAACTGGTAATCCACCGGCACCCTTGATTGTTTCAGATGAAAGAAAGACTCCGTTCATTCGAATTTCAACTCTGATCTCAATATCAGGATGCTTAACGTCGACGGTAATTCCCTCGACGTTTTCCAAGATATGGTCACCCAAAATATTGTTGATTTGATCAGTATGATATTCAAAATTTTTATCCTGACGCTTTGTTTGAATTTTGAACGTCATTCCCGGTTTAAACTGTTCCTGAACCATCGTCAGAGCAGTGTCTTTGATACTCTCGATGTCCTTTTCAACTTGAACTGATGGTGAAAAGTTTTCAATCCCAAAAACACGCTGCAAATCATCCATAACTGGCTTATCATCAGCACCGTTCAATGTAACGTGAAGGCGATCCCGTTGAGCTTTAACCCCAACTTCAGGATATTCAGAAAGAACCGCCCGAACGTTCTTACCAAGCTGCTTGATAAAATCTTTTCGGTTCTTTCCCTTCGTCGACAGCTCGCCGTAGCGAACCATTATTTCACTGTATCTCATTAAATAGCTCCTTAACTTAACTTATCAAATTCCTTGTATAATTCATCAAACACACTGATAAACTCGTGAGCTTCAGCAACCGTGTTTTGATCACCTAGTGAAATTCTAACAGCACTAGTTGAGACGTTTTCAGGCACATTCATCGCCGTCAACGTACTAGATGCTAGATGCTTCTTAGATGAGCAAGCACTAGTTGTTGAAATATAGATTCCATGTTCTTCAAACGCATGAACGATGGTCTCACCACGAACCCCAGTGATTGCAAAACACAGAATGTGGGGGGCGAAGCCATCAGTATTCTTAGAAAACGGTACGATTTTATCAAACTTCTGAATATGATCACTGATCAACTGCTTGATTTCCCGCTCCATTTGGTTTGCTTTAGATTCCTTGTCTAATAACAACCGAAGGGCTTTTGCCATAGCTGCAATTGCCGGAACATTCTCAGTTCCAGACCGTTGATTCTTTTCCTGACCACCGCCATTCATCAGTGGTGCGATTCGTCTGCCTCGTTTGGCATAAATAAAACCAGTCCCGCGAGGAGCATGGAATTTATGGCCAGAAAAAGTAACAAAATCAACCCGATCATTCATGATCAAGTCTTGGATTCCCTTTCCAATTCCTTGGACGGCATCAACATGAAAATGAATTTTAGGATGATCCCGTAAAATATCGGCCACTTCTTTAAGTGGTTGAATCGTCCCAATTTCATTGTTAACAGCCATAACTGAAACTAATGTTGTATCAGGCCTAATTGCCTGTTTCAACTCTTCAGGGTCAATTCTACCCTCATCATCAACCGATAAGTAGGTAACATCAAACCCAAGTTGCTTCAGCTGCTCCATTGAGTTGTGGATTGCTGGATGTTCAACGGAAGTCGTAATCAAATGCTTCCCGTACTCCCGCTTTTCGATTGCGGTTCCCTTGAGGACCCAGTTGTCCCCTTCGGTTCCGCCACTCGTAAAGTAGATTTCATCAGCATTAACGTGCAGTAAGTCAGCTATTTGCTTTCTTGACTGCTCTAAAAGATTAAATGCCTTCTCACCAAAATTGTGCAAACTCGATGGGTTACCCCAAATACTCTTACTAACTTTATCGTAAGTATCAACTACTTCAGGTAACGCCTGTGTCGTTGCGCTATTATCAAAATAAATCATCTGAAACCTTCTTCTCTGAATTTATTGGTTCGACTCCAATAAACTAACTCCAATGATAATACAACAAATGGCCAAAAATAAAAAGCCGGTTAACCACCGACTTTTATCTTTTTATTGAAGTTTCTTTATCTTGTCAATTTCTTGGTTGAGCTTATCAACGGCCTGACCATATTCATCAATCTGGTCACCATATTTATCGTTGAATCCATCCAGGCCATTTTCCGCAAACTCAGATTCAAATTTGAATACATCATCGTAAGCACTGGTAAAATCTGCCAATAATTGATGATTCTCGTCCCCAGACAATTGGAGTGCCATCTGAATCACCCGAAAGTCAGTATAAGCTAATTCAAATTGAATCGCGATGCGTCTCATAAATTCATGTTGATTCTTCACGTGAAGATAATGGTGGTTAACATCCCACGAAAGTTTTTCAATCGAGTCCTTAACATCCAACATGATACGTCCTCCTCGTTGTTTCTAGCTAAGTTTTAAGAAGATACCGGCATCAAGCATTGTCTGAACAAAGGCCGGCACAGTTTCCTTCCGGTTCCAGTCTCGCTGAAGCTCACATGCTAATTGGGCAATCGTTGTTAATTGAGCCCCCGCATTTTCCACCCTTCTTAATGCTGTTTCATGAGCAATCGTGGACGTCCCCCCAACTGCATCTACAACGGGGAATACTTGATAGCCTTCCTTCAGAGCATCTAGAGTTGGAAATGTTAAGCAGGCTTCTGTCCACAAGGCGGCAATAATTAGCTTGTGTCGTTTTGTATCCTTTACTGCTTGAAGGAAATCCTTGTCTTCCCAGGCATTGATCGAGGTTCTATCATAACTTTTAACCCCGGGTAAAACTTCTTTCAACTGAGGCACAGTATCTTGGTTTTGACCCGAAGCAACGTTAACCGTCGATAAAATAATCGGAATATCATAAGCTGCCACTAACTTTGTAGTCAGCACAATGTTCTTTACTAACTGAGCTCTATCCATTGAGTTGATTGAATTGATCTGCGTTGGTTGGTAATCAATAAGTAAAAACGCAGTATCGTCCGGGCTCATTAGTTCATCGGTTGTTCCTATCCGTTTGTCTAAACTAGTCATCGTATTATCCCCCGTTTACTTTAGATATCATGAACACCTATAAGTTACTTGAATTTACTATTCAATGCAATGAAAACGATTACCAGGCGTGATACCAACACTTTGAGTCAACAAAAAAAGGCCATCATCGGCTTAGCTGACGAATGGTCTTAGTCTTTATTAAATAGTTTATCTAAACTACCGGGCTTTTCTTCATCTAGTGCTGCTGTTATCACTTCTAGGCTTTTTTGATAATCATATTCATGATCAAACAAGTTTATAGCTTTCGCACTTGCTGTGGCAATCGCTTCATTACTTGCAACGTATCGATTCGAAAACTGCATCGCCTGTTCAGCCTCGGTTGCACTCCTAATCAAACTGGAAGTTGATTCCTCCAAGCTATCCATATCAGATTGAATCATAATTACTTGTTTAGTAATGTCATCCACGTTGACCTTTGGCAAGTTGATTGAATCATCTAATCGTTCGACTTCGCGAACAACAGCTGAAAATTCATTTCTGTAATCATCAGGAAGTCCAGGCAAATTTAAATTATCTACTCGGCGCTTCTTGTTTCTAAGCTCCAAGTCGAACTTCATTAAAGCCTCACGAGCAACTCTTTCTTTTTCCGGAATGCCAACTACTGATTCAAATAGTTGAGTTTGGGAAGATTCGATTTGTGACAAATCCTTTTTGGTTTGATCCTGTTTAACCGCAATTTCGGAGTAAACCGCCTGGCCGTTCTTAATGGCTTCGCTGTCCTGGTCATATTGTTTTTTAATCGAAACGACTTGTGTTTCGTACTGACGAGCATTCTCAATTTCCGAATGGTTAAGGTCAAAAGTAATTGATAGTTTCTTTAGTTTTTCATCCAAATCACTGCTTTGGCGGTTAACATGGTCAATGTACTCAGCCATAACTTTACGACGCTTCTCAACCTTTTTCCGGCTGTTTAACTCCAGCTCAAGTCGATCGTATAACTTATCGATTTCCGCTTCCATATCGTTGATGTTCTTTTGAGTTAAGCCGGTATCTAGCTTATTAAGAATTTCTAGATTGTCTTGGCGCTGATCCCGCAATTTGGCAACTCGTTGTAAGATATCATCCGGTTTGAAATTATAATGATCAGTTTTCATCTGACGGTAACCAGATTCAATTTCATTTAGCTGTTCAACCATTTCAGTGTTAAGGGTACTCATTAAAGATGGTACTTTATCCAAATACCCCTCAAGCTTGTTGGAATCGTCTTTTAACTGGGCAAGAACTTGCTCAGCACTATCAGGATCACCATTTTCGGTTAATTCCGTAAACTTATCATACTTGGTTTCAATACTATCAAGGACTTTCTCAAGCTCATCGATGCTGTCACCAAACTTGTCATTATCCTCAAGTAAAGTTTTCCTAAATTGTTGATTCTTATCTTCAATTTCCTTAACGGCCTGCTGATGTTGTTTATTTAAGTCATGTAACTGAGCAAGCTCGGCTTGAATTTCCTTCACTTCATCGCTAGCACTGTTAATCGCCTGATTAGCTGATTTCCAATCAGCATTGGTCCTAAAATAGTTGTATCCTTCGCTGTCTGTCTTAACACCGTCAACTTCAGCGTCAATGTTTGGTAACGTCCGATTTTTAAACACCTGATATTTACTCTTTAACTGGTCGTACTTCTTTTGAGATTCCCCGCTCAAATTCATCTTTCCAGCCAACCTAAATTTGTCATCAAGCGGGATCTCATTCAGTGTTTTTCGATTGTCGGCAACCTCCTGAGCCATCTTTACGCTCTTATTCTTGTATACCGCAAACAAAATATATGCAATTGCTACTACTATGACAATTCCTAAAAGAAGAAATACCATTAGCTCCCCATCCTCCAACAATTTTTTTAAATAAAATGCACAAAAAGATAGTAAAATTTGCGCAAACACTTTATTATGTATAAATAAATTAAAACCGCTCTAATGTGAATTATATCATAGTAGAACGTTAGCACCATAAAATTTTTAAAGCGAGGTTCTCTTATGCAAGAAGTTAAAAACTTAGTTAACCAGCAACTTGATGCTCTGTTAACTGACGAAACCGATTTAACTGCCAATATGGCCAATGCGTCCGCACTACTCAACCAATCCCTATCTGATATTAACTGGGTTGGTTTCTACAACTACTCAGAGGCCAATGATGAATTGATTTTGGGACCCTTTCAAGGAAATGTGGCATGTATGCACATCAAACCAGGTGATGGTGTTTGTGGCACTTCATTTGTAAACCAAAAGCCACTTCGAGTGCCAGATGTTAACCAATTCGCCGGTCATATCGCCTGTGATGCAAACTCAAAATCAGAAATTGTTGTTCCTATCTATAAAGACGGCAAGGGAATCGGGGTTTTGGATATCGATTCACCTTCACTTGATCGCTTCTCAGCAGATGACGAAAAGCAATTGGTTGAATTCGTAGAAGTATTTACTAGCCACATTGACTAATCAGTTTATTTTAGGTACAATGTTATTTGTGTAAAATAACGCAGCAGTAGACGGTAAGCTCGTCAACATGTTGGTGCCTTTATGGTTCTATTAGTAACCCATTCGGCTGCTTGGGCGAAAGTTGCAAAGCAACATGCACGAATACTAAATCTACATGGCTTATTTTACTCCAAAACAAAATTGGAGGATTTTATTTATGTCTAGATATACAGGCCCAAGTTGGAGAATCTCACGTCGTTTAGGAATTTCTTTATCAGGTACTGGTAAGGAATTAGCTCGTCGCCCATACGCACCTGGTGATCATGGTCAAGGTCGTCGCGGTAAGCTTTCTGAATACGGTTTGCAGCTCCACGAAAAGCAAAAGCTTCGTTTCATGTACGGTTTAAGCGAACGTCAATTCTCAAACTTGTTCGTTCGTGCCGGCAAGATTCGTGAAGGTAAGCATGGTGTTAACTTCATGATTTTACTTGAAAGACGTTTGGATAACATGGTTTACCGTTTAGGTTTAGCCACTACTCGTCGTCAAGCACGTCAATTAGTTAACCATGGTCACATCACCGTTGATGGTCAACGTGTTGATATTCCTTCATACGAAGTTAAAGAAGGCCAAGTTATCTCTGTTCGTGAAAAGTCCAAAGATCTTCAAGTTATCAAGGATGCTGTTGAAGCTGTTGTGGGTCGTCCACAATACGTTGAATTTGACGCTGACAAGCTTGAAGGTTCATTGGTTCGCCTTCCACAACGTGAAGAACTTGATGCTGATATCGATGAATCATTAATCGTTGAATACTACAACAAACTTTAATAATTCATTTAGAGAAGTCTTGCTTTTGCAAGGCTTTTTTATTTTACATATCAAGATTCTACCGTTTTTCCAACCATTGTTAAATGTTATAATTGGTTCAGACTTTTTAAGCGAGGAAGAATTATTTTGCAACAACCATTAGCATATAGAATGCGTCCCAAAAAAATTGAAGAAATCGTGGGTCAACAAGATCTTGTTGGCGAAGGCAAGATCATTAGTCGAATGGTCAAGGCAAAAATGCTATCGTCCATGATTCTATATGGTCCCCCCGGAACTGGTAAAACTAGCATTGCTAGCGCAATTGCGGGATCCACAAAATACGCATTTAGAATTCTAAATGCAGCTACTGACACCAAAAAAGATCTTCAAATTGTAGCAGAAGAAGCCAAAATGAGCGGAACTGTGGTGCTACTGCTTGATGAAATTCATAGACTTGATAAAACTAAACAGGATTTCTTGCTGCCCTTGCTAGAAAATGGGTCAATCATCTTGATTGGGGCAACCACTGAGAACCCGTACATCAATATCAATCCAGCCATTAGAAGTAGAACTCAAATTTTTGAAGTCCATCCCCTTCAGCCAGAAGATATTGTGACGGCCATCAATCGCGCCCTAGCAGACACCGAAAATGGTCTGGGTGCCTATCCTGTTGATCTTGCACCAGACGCACTTGACTTGTTATCAAAAGCAACTAACGGGGATTTACGGACAGCACTTAACGCGTTAGAGCTAGCAGTCCGGTCAACCGAATCAGATACGGATGGCAACATCAAGGTTACCCTACCAATTATCGAAGAATGTCTTCAGCGTAAGGCTCTCGTGTCAGATAAAGACGGCGACGCCCATTATGACGTTATTTCTGCCTTTCAAAAATCAATTCGTGGTTCAGACGTTGATGCTGCTCTTCATTACGCAGCTCGATTGATTGAATCAGGTGATTTGAATAGTTTGATGAGACGCTTGATGGTTATTGCATACGAGGATATCGGTCTTGCTAATCCAAGTGCCTGTTCACGAACAGTAGAAGCCGTGGCTGCTGCCAAGCAACTCGGGCTCCCTGAAGGCAGAATTCCACTAGCGGATTCCATTATCGAGCTGTGTTTAAGCCCTAAATCAAATTCGGGCTACTCAGCAATGGATGCTGCAATTGCTGACGTTAAATCTGGTAACTATGGTGATATTCCCAATCATCTTAAGGACGCTCACTATAAAGGAGCCTCCAAGCTAGGCCACGGGAATGATTATAAGTACCCTCACGACTTTAAAAATGACTGGGTAGAGCAACAGTATTTACCCAATAAAATCAAAAACGCTCAGTATTACCTACCAAAGGAAAATGGTAAGTTTGAAAAACAATTCAAGGAGCAGTACGAAAAACTCCGTCGCTCATCTCACAAACCAATTAAGGAGCTTCCTAATGATAATTAATATTCTAGTCATGATTCTGATCTTCATTGCATTCTTCATCGGTAGTTATTTACTGTCAAACTTGCGCGGTAAAATTTTCAACGTTGATATGAATGAAAGTGCTGGCTTTAGAAAGTACATTCAGTTTACTGCCTTCGCCTTCTTTGCTCTTGGCCTGATTGGCGTTATAACTGTGTTTATGGCTAACCAGATTTTAATGCTGATCGATATCATGTTGATTGTGATACTTGGTTCAGTTACCCAAGCAATTTTAGTCTTCAAAGTTACAAAACGTTAATTTATCAAGCACTATTCCTTTTTATTTTTTGAGAAGTAAAGTACAATTAAGGTAAATAAAGGAATTCGGGGTGATTTTCATGTTACAACAATACAAACAGATTCTAGTTCCAGTTGACGGCTCATATGAAGCAGAACTTGCTTACAAAAAAGGGGTTGCCGTTGCTTTAAGGAACAACGCTACTTTACATTTAGTCCATGTCGTTGATACACGGGCATTCCAAAACATTTCAAGTTTTGATACTTCAATGGTTGAACAAGTTACGGAAACCGCTAAAAAAACATTGGACAAATATATTACCGACGCTAAGGCAGCCGGATTAAATGATATTGACTACTCTATCGAGTACGGTGCACCTAAATCAGTTATCGCTAAGGATATTCCTGAAAACTTAAATATCGATTTAATCATGATTGGTGCAACTGGTCTTAACGCCGTTGAAAGATTACTTATTGGTTCAGTTACTGAATACGTGACAAGAACCGCTGTCTGTGACGTTCTTGTTGTTCGGACTGATTTGGAAAACAAACCAGCTGTGAACCCAAAGAAAAAAGCAGATAAATAACATATAGTTAGTAAAAAGCTAGTCGCAATCAAATGCGACTAGCTTTTTCTTATATAGTCATCGTTGGGTTTCCTTCCAACGGTTTCAAGTACTCCTTAACCAATTCAATGACTGTCTGTTGATCTTTACCCTTTATTCGTTCTTCAAGGTCACGATTCTTGTTAAACCCAGCAAAACACATAGCATACATCTGCTTCTCAGTTGCTGAAAATTGATTCCCTAATGCAAAATAACATTGTCCCTGCACCTGGTAGATTCAATCAACTCCGTAACAGTTACCTCCACCAGCAACCTTTTCCAAAACAAAGTCGCCTAAATCAATTCCCAACTGATATTCACCAAGCTCATAGTAAACACTAAGGGTATCAATAAAAATATCCATTTCGAGTTCTGTATCCGTTGATTCAGACTGTGAAGCCGACTTTAGAATCTTAGTTGCCTCATCCGCAAACAATAGTGATTGCTTCTTATCCCCTTTTGACTTATAAGCTAATCCTAATCCCAGATTTGACCAAGCACGATACGCCACTTCATCATCTGGCAAATACTGCATCAGACTAAGGTTAAAATTAAAAATTGCCTCATCAATCTCATCAGCAACAAATAAATTGCAGAATCCTGAATAACAATGATACATTCCCAGTTTTTCTTTAGGACTTTTTATATCAATACTAACTTTTTCCATTCTCTCAACAGCTCGGCGATAACAGTGATTCCTCATATCTCGTTCGAGGCACTTAAAAACATTACCCCCAAAGTTTGAATTAGACACAGCTTCGTTAACTTGCATATCAAGTCGCTTACAAATTTCTACAATTACATCAAAGCTAACTTTTTGATTTCTGCTTTCAATACCGCTTATCGTGGCTTGCGTACATATTCCCTTTGCCAATTCCGTCTGTGATAATCCTAACTCTTTTCAGCGTTTCCGAATTGTCTTGCCAGAAATAGTAGTAGTCATGGTAATATTCCCTTTCGTTTCTCGATTCAAAAATCATAGTAAACCGTTAATCATATGAAACAGAATTTATCATATATTCTAAAATTAATCAACCCACGCACTCTATTTTTTAAAATCTAACGAAATTCACAATCGATAATATGATCATTTACCACCCCAATAGCTTGTAAATAGCTATACAGTGTCGTTTTACCAACCCGCTTAAATCCTGACGCCTTAAATTCCTTCAAATATGGAGAAACAAATTCAGTAAAATTCACTGGAGCTGCCGTATCTTTAAGCAAATGATCAATGGTTTCAAAATTGGTCCGTTTCCAAGTTAAGTCGGTAAGTAGCTCCGGCTTCTGCCAAACAAGCTTAGCATTTGCGACAATTGCTTCCACCTTAGCTCGATTGCGGATAATCCTTGAATCTGTCAAGAAATTATCGATTTGATTCTCGTTACAGTTTGCCAAAAATTCTGGATCAAATCCATGAAACACTTCGTTCATCCCGTCTGCAAACTTAAGAACGGTCTGAAATGTAAGTCCAGCCTGCATTATTTCCAAACACAGTGCAATAAACTCCTTATCTTCTGATTTTTCTGGTTTTCCCCAAACGGTATCATGGTAAACCATAAGCTCAGGGCTCTTTGTTGCCCAATCACATCTTTTCATATTTTTCACCTCAGTTACTAACTCCGCAAATTAAATGTAATCCCACGCATTATTTATAATTAATATCCAACCGTTATCAGTTATATTTGGAGTGTATTGCTTGGCAAAGCTAGCTTTGTCAGTGACCAGGCCTTGAACCCCCATCACCTTCGACTTGAGCATTGCGACCCGAGAGTTATCCGTCCAGGTGTAGATTGGCTTACCTGCAGTTCTCACCTGTCTCACATAGGCATTTGATAGTGTTATATGCTGTAAAGTATAAAAATCAACGTGATACCTATTAATCGGCAAACCGTTCAGCATTGTCACTAATCCAACCTTTACCTTAGGAAAATGCGCATCAATTTGTCTTAAAGCGGGGTAGTCAACCGAATGAACTAGATGATGATTTTTCTGCACTCGGTTACCAAATTGGCGGGCAAAGTCCGTTCCAATCGCTGGATTAGTCTTAGTTGTGGCTTTAATTTCAATAATCAACTTCTGATTAAGTTTATCCGCCTCGTTCAAATAATCGCTAAACATATCAACATGAGTTGCTCTTTTTATTCTGCTTAATGGGGCTTTATTGATCAACACTTTCTTATCACCAATCTTAATGTAATCATCGTGAGCACAGATAAATTGGTGATCCTTGGTCTCCTGAATATCCATTTCTATGAATGGATAACCAAGATTACCATTTTTCTTTAAGGATTCAATCGAGTTTGGATGAGAGTTGTTATTGATTGCTCCTCTGTGAACAATTACCTGTTGATGGTTGTTAGCATAACTAGTAGCTGGAACCAAAATCCCCGCGCTGATACAAACAATAAGCCCAACCAGCACCGGTAAACTCTTCGGATAATTCAATTTGCCACTAAGAATAGCCTTTACAAACGTCAACTGAACAAACACCATCAGTAACCCGGTAATTGAGTCTAATCCATTTATCGCCCAAATCAATGGCAACAATTTAGCAACTAGTCCCAAACAAGCAATTACAATCAGTTCAACAACCAGCATCCCAAAAATTGTGACCAGCCCATGAATAATAAACTTTTTCAGGTTAGCGGCCCGACTAACCTTTTTCGCCCACCAAATCAAAAACAAAATTAGTACAAGTATGTATAAAATGCCCAGCGTAATCAACAGCTGATAACGAATAATCGTCAGAGCCGTAAACTGACCACCATTTAACGGGAAAAAGTCCTTCAAATTTGCGGCCAGACCAAATAATCCGAGTGGAAGGAAAACGCCAAACGCAATAACAGCTTGAAATCCCTGCTGAACTTTATTCCCCTTCCCCAAATTGCCAACAATAAATAGCGTAATAAACCCCGCAAATAGAAGAACAAATTTAAATAGCGTCAGCCCACCAAAATCAGGAGCTTTTCGCCACCACAGGTTGAAAGCAACAACGATAATTCCCAATACCAATCCTAACCAATCGTTTCTTGTATTTCTTTTCATTTCAATCTCCGCTCCAAATCTAATAACTTAATTGTACCAATTTTTAAACAAAAAAGCCGACAAGCTAAAATTCAGTTACCTGAATCAGCTTCTCGACTTAACCTCGTTAAATATCTTGGTCCTTTGGATCAAGCGGTTTAAAATCATATAAAATCTTTGATTGGTATTCATGTTCATCAATCGCCAATTCGATCAACCTATCAATCAAATCAGTGTATGAAATACCAGATGCTTCAAATAATTGTGGATACAAACTAATGTTAGTAAAACCAGGCAAGGTATTAACTTCACCAACGTATGGCTTATCATCCTTTGAAACTAAGAAATCGATTCGAGCCATTCCCTTTAGCCCAAGTGCTTCATAAGCATCTAGAGCCATCTTGGTGATTTCATCTGCCAATTGGGTAGAAATCGCTACCGGAATATCAAACTTGACTGCGCTGGCATCAACGAACTTGTTATCGTAAGTGTAAAATTCGTCTGAGGCAGGCACTTGAATTGAACCAATTTTTGAGGCAATAGGTTGTCTATTTCCTAAAATTGAAATTTCCAATTCACGTGGGCCTTCAATTGCTTCTTCGACCAGGACTTTATCATCGTATCTGAATGCATCTCTTAAGCCTTCATTGAATTCTTCGGCATTTTCAGCCTTGTGGATTCCAACTGACGACCCCTGGTTTGCCGGTTTGATAAACAAGGTGCTACCAAGTTCCTTGGCAAGAGCATCATAAGAATAACGTTCTTGAGTTCTAGGTGTCAACAACTCATAACGAGTATTTGCCACGTTGGCAAGCGTTAAAATCTTTTTAGTGATGTCCTTATCAAATGACATTGAGGAACCAAGCACCGCACTACCAACATATGGCTTATTAAGTAATCTTAGCAATCCCTGAATCGTTCCATCTTCACCAAGATTACCGTGAATAATTGGGAAGAACACGTCCACATTATCCGCATGTTGTAAGTTGAAGATTGGTGCAATTGGATTGGCCATATCAAGCTTGGCCATTTCGTCCTTTTCAACAACTTCTTCTGGTTCCCCATCGAATACCCGCTTCGATCCTTCATGACTCATGAAGTAGCCTTCCTTAGTCATCAAGAATAGGCTAACGTCGTACTTGTCCTTATCCATAGCGTCATAAATATTATGTGCTGACCGCTTGGAAACATCGTGTTCAGATGAGTTGCCACCAAACAATAACGCAACGTGTTGTTTTCCATTATTTTTCATGATTATTCATCCCATTCGTATATATTTCAGAAACTTAAGTATACCATTAAAACTAGTTTCCCGCATGCTTGAAAACCGGTAAATGGCTTTTTTAGTCAATATCGTCGGTATTAATAACATTTTGAGTACCATGATCATTAATAATCGAAACAAACACATTATTGATCAACTTAAGTTTTTGATCTTGGGACACATCTAATTTCAAATCATCTTGCAACTGAGAAACGGCATCCTCTGATATTGATACAGCTCCATTTACGATTGTCTTTCGAGCGGACAAGATAGCAGTTGCCTGTTGTCGTTGTAACATTGCATTAGCAATTTCGGTGGCGTAAGCCAAGTGAGTTAACCTAGTTTCAACAACTTCAATTCCGGCTACTTCTAAGCGTTCCTGCAATTCACCCTTTAGGGCTTCCGAAACTTCAGTTGAATTACCACGAAGGGTCATCTCCTCAGTATCTTCATCAAAACTATCGTATGGATACTGACTAGCTATATGTCTGATTGCAGATTCACTCTGAATCTCCACAAACTGTTCATAGGCATCCACATTAAATAACGCCTTCGAAGAATCAACTACCTTATAAACAATCACAGCCGCAATTTCCACCGGATTACTTTTCAAATCATTAACCTTAATAATAGAACTGTTGAAGTTCCTCACTCTCAAGGACACTGATTGCTTATTGGTTAGCGGAACCGTCATATACAGTCCCGAATTTTTAATTGTACCGGAATACTTACCAAAAAAAGTTAAGACTTTTGATTCGTTTGGAGAAATAATTGTCAGTGAACTGGCAAAAACTAAGTCCAAAATAATGACAACAATGCCTAAGATGACTAATCCCACTGAATTGGCATTTGCTCCTTGCCATAAGATGTAGCCACCAATTATCAATACAAGAATTGCTCCTAGTAATCCAATATAACCATTTACGTGAAACGCATTTTTCTCTTTCATCTACAATGCCACCTTTCCTCATCATTATACCGCCTATCCTGTAATATTTAGGATTCAAAATTTAATAGGGCCAGAATTACCCTACAAAAAAGTCATCAATGGTAAAACTACCACCGATGACTTTTATGCTAATTTTCACTTAATGTGATTTTGTGAGAATTATTTGACGTTTTTTACAGGTAACACAGCACCCTTATAGTGAGTATCAATCCACTTTTGAGTACTCTTTGATTGAAGAGCCTTAACAAGTTTCTTGATTGCGGGTTTGTTTTGGTCACCCTTTCTAGTTGCAATAATATTTACATATGGTGATGACTTCTTTTCAAGGGCAATAGCATCCTTACGAGGATCAAGGCCAGCTTGAACAGCATAGTTAGCGTTGATAACGACAGCGTCGCCTTCCTTGTTATCATAAATCTGAGTCATCAATTTTGGTTCATAACTGTGCTTAAATTTAAGATTTCTTGGGTTTGAAGCAATATCATCAAACGTTGCAGTTGTGATATCGATTCCCTTCTTAACCTTGATCAAACCAGCGTCTTGGAGGATTTGTAGTACCCGACCATAATCAGCAGTGTTATTACTTACTAAAATTGTAGCACCCTTCTTAAGGTCCTTTAAGCTCTTAACTTTCTTTGAGTAAAAGCCAATTGGCTCCAAGTGAACGCCGCCAGCATTTACTAACGAACCATGATTTTCTTTATTCCAGTTCTTCAAAAATGGAACGTGTTGGAAGTAGTTAGCATCTAGTTCTTTGTCAGCAAGCGCCTTGTTAGGCAAAACGTAATCTTGGAAAGTGATGATTTTAAGGTTAACGCCTTCCTTTTTCAACTCAGGCGCCACATGACGCAGGATTTGAGCATGGGGTACGTTCGAAGCTCCAATCTTTAACGTAGTTGTTTTGTTGCTGCTGTTAGAAGATGATGAGCACCCAGCTAGAATAAAGATTCCAAACACTAATGCGAATAATCCCAAAATTCTTTTTTTCATTTTAATTTCCTCCAAATTTACTCAAATAAATTACAGTGTCCGTTTGTCTGTCCGTTTGACCAAGAAGTCACCCACCCCTTGAACGATAAAGACAAATAAGGTAATAATCACAACCGCCACTAACGTGATGGTATTATTGTTTGACTGGAAACCATCAAGATAAGCTAAGTTTCCAAGGCCCCCAGCTCCGATTGCA
This sequence comes from Lentilactobacillus sp. Marseille-Q4993, assembly GCF_951230165.1. Taxonomy (GTDB): domain Bacteria; phylum Bacillota; class Bacilli; order Lactobacillales; family Lactobacillaceae; genus Lentilactobacillus. The sequence goes on along the minus strand of NZ_CATNVB010000004.1, from coordinate 23,468 downwards.
CCAGCCATTGCGGTATAAGAAATAAGTGAAATAGCAGTTACAGTTGCCCCAGCAATCAATGCTGGCTTGCTTTCGGGGAGTAGAACCTTGTATATAATCTGCCAAGTTGAAGCTCCCATTGACTGAGCCGCCTCAACTACCCCGGAGTCAACTTCACGGAAGTACGACTCTACCATCCGGGCATAAAATGGGGCTGCCGAAATAATTAATGATGGTAAAGCGGCCTTTGGGCCAATAATCGTACCAACGATTGATTTCGTAATCGGTAGCAACAGCACAATCAGGATAATGAATGGTACTGATCTGAAAATGTTGACCAGGAGACCAACCACCCAGTTGAAAACCTTAACTAGTGGATTCTTACTATCCCGAGTTAGGTACAAAATCAATCCAAGTATAATTCCAAATACAATAACCGCAATCATTGAAATCAATGTCATCCAAACTGTTTCCCACGAAGCTGACCACATGTTTGGCCAATCAACATTGTTGAACTGAAAGTAAGACGCAAATCCAGTTGAATTAGTCATTAGAAATCACCTCCGTTTCAACTCTCAACGACTTAAGATAATCAAGAGACTCTTCAATAACTTCTGTTTTGCCAATAAATTGAAGACTAAGCGATCCAATGGCACCTTCCTGGGTTTGTCTCATTGAGCCAGAAATAATATTGACTTCAATATCTGGAAACTTTCGAATTACATTCGAAACAATTGGCAATTCTGATTGCGGGCCATGGAACGTCAACCGAATCAGCTTGCCCTCTGGATACCTGTCTGTCAATTCGGTAACCGTCAAATCGTCCTTTTCTTGTGGGCTTGAGAACTCTTCCGAAACAAACTTTCTAGTTACATCTTGCTTAGGATGCTTAAACACCTCAAAGACTGTACCACTCTCAACAACTGAGCCGCTATCCATAACCGCTACTTCGTCACAAACTTTAGCAATGGCATGCATTTCATGAGTAATAAGCAAAATCGTTAATCCCAGTTGTTTGTTGATCTTAAGTAATAAGTCAAGAACCTCATTAGTGGTATCTGGATCCAGAGCACTAGTTGCTTCATCAGAAATCAATATCTCTGGGTCATTTGAAAGGGCTCTAGCAATTCCAACTCTTTGCTTTTGACCTCCAGACAACTCTGACGGATATGAATTTTCCCGTCCTGATAATCCAACCAAACTAATCAATTCTTGGGCTTTCTTGATCCGCTCTGATTTACTAACCCCAGCAATTTCAAGCGGTAGCATAACATTTTGAATCACCGTCCGTGACCAAAGTAAATTGAAATGCTGAAAAATCATACCAATTTTTTGGCGTTGTTTTCTCAATTGCGAACCAGACAATTTGGCAATATCTGTTCCGTTGATATCAATCTCTCCGGTTGTTGGTGCTTCCAAACCATCAAGCATTCTCACCAATGTACTCTTTCCAGCACCAGAATAACCAACGATTCCAAATATTTGGCCATCCTTAACTTCAATATTGACATCGTTTACGGCAACTAACTCACCGTCCTTGGTGTTGTACTGCTTCGAAACATTGTTAAATCGAATCAATTTTCTTCCTCCTTAAAACAAAAAGCCCTTCGTCCGAATCACTTGGATTCAAAGGACGAAGAGCTTTTTTCGCGGTACCACCTTTACTTCGCTGCAAACTGCAGCCTCAGCGAACGCACAAGTGCGTTCCAACGAAATAATGGACGTTACCCATCGCAAGTTCGATTACTCACCCACGAATGATTTTTTCAAGACCATATTCGATGTCGTCAACCACTTCTTCACACCAACCAGAAGCTCTCTTTGGGTATCTAATCATCTACTCATCTTGTCATTTTGTTTTGATAATTATAGGAATAGTTTACCACATTCCAAATTGACGTCAAGAAAATTATTTTTCAATTCGAGCAATCCAAGATGTACTCTTGTCAGAACCGTTAAGTAAACTAGGATCATTCACTGCATCTGAGTTGATTTCAATAATTGTTCCATCAACTGGGGACTCAATATCAGAAACTGCTTTATCTGCTTCAACATTGAGTAAAGTGTCCTTGGTAGATAATTTATCGCCAACCTTAGGTAGCGAAACGAATGTAATATTACCAAGCTCTGACTTACCTTCTTCAGTAAGTCCAACCGTTACAACGCCGTTATCTTCGTCTAACCAATAATACTTTTCGTTCATATCATTCACTCCTATGAGAATTCTTTGTCGTCACCAAACATATAACTCTTATTATGGTACTGCATTGACATTATTAATCCAATTCCAATCATATTACCAATTAACGCCGAACCACCAGCACTAACAAATGGTAATGGAATTCCTGTCAGCGGAAGCAATCCGATACTCATTCCGACGTTTTCAAATACGTGGAATAAAATCATCATAACTACTCCTGTAGAAATATTAGCATAAAAAACATTACGAGTGTCAAACGTAACCTTGATCATTTGATAAATCAGTAGAAAATAGATAAAAATCAGCAACGCACTACCGATAAAACCAAAATTTTCGCCAATAACTGAGAATATCATATCTGATTCTCGAACCGGAACATAAACGTGTGAGTTGTTAAATCCAGTTCCAAAAATACTTCCCGAACCGATTGCCTTCATACTTTGCCATAGTTGATAACCCTGATTACTAGTATCAGCTGACGGGTGAAGCCAAGTATCTACCCGAGAAAACTGGTAAGCTTTAAACCCAAAATTTTCCAAAATCTTTCGGCCTGCATCCGAAATAACCAGCGTCAACGCAGTTATCCCAATTCCCGAAACGATAATAACCGTTGGCATGATAATTTTCCAAGTAATTCCGGAAACCACAACCATCCCAGCAAGAATCGCAAAGAATACAAGCATAGTACCAAAATCGTTTTGCAATTTAAGTAAAACAGTAACTGGTAAGGTCCACAAGGCCATTTTGCCCAATAAGAGCCAATCGCTCTTCATCGAACGAATTGGATACATATTATTATGGGCGACAATTACCCGGCCCATCATTAAAATGAACGCGGGTTTCATTACCTCAGAAGGCTGGAACGTTAACGGTCCTAACTGGAACCAACTCTTGGCTCCGGTATTAAGGTAATAGGATCGACTATAGAGAACTAACACCGCAGCCAATAGGGCTATCCCTAATCCATAGGCAATTGGTGCCACTTTCCATAGTTGTTCCGAATCAAACTGCATGATGATAACAGCTGCAACAGTTCCAATAGCGTACCACATCAGCTGGGATACTACCTGCTTCATAACACTGCTTCCACCTGTATCATGACTGGCTGCAACGTAAATTGATGCCAGCCCAACCAGAGCTAACAACAACACACAGAGAACAATGCCCCAGTCAATTCTTGATTCTGATTCCTTTGAATTTCTCTTTGTTGATTCCACAATATCCCTCCTCTAATGGTGAAGATGGAAATGCTTGATCAACATTTGGGCACCCTCGTCAAATGACTTGGTATGAAAAACATCATTATCGGTGTTGGTAACCTGGAATTTACCAGCTTCCAATTCAACGATTGTTCCAATCGTATCTTTTCCAATCACAAGCTCTGACACTTCTTGGCCCTCAGAATTTTTATAGTTTTTTGTTTCAACATTTACTGATTGTTTAGCTTTACTCATAAAATCTCCTAAGCTACTTTAAATTCATTTTGTCACGATATTCATCACGAGCCTTTTTGTTACGGAAAATCGTAAAGTGATCCGGAACAGGGTCGTAACCACCCTTAACAAACGGGTGACATCGTAAAATTCTTGCAATTCCCATAACCGCACCAAAAAAAGCACCATGTTTTTTTACGGCAGTAATCATGTATGAGCTGCAAGTTGGATAATATCTGCATGTAGGGGGGAACAGTGGCGAAATAAATCGCTGGTATCCTCTAACTAGCCAAATAACAAATCTTTTCAACCTATCCCTACTTTTCTTGGGTTTCCTTCTTAGGGCTCTTCACATAATGTTCAAGTAAAATTCCCGCTCCCTTTGCAACATTGTCAAGGGGACTCTCTGAGATAATAACGGGAACAGTGAGAGCATCAGCAATAACCGTATCGATATTCTTCAATAAAGCACCACCACCAGTAAGCATAACTCCTCGATCAACGATATCTGAGGCTAATTCAGGTGGAATCGTTTCAAGAACTTCCTTGGCGCCAGAAATAATCAATTGAACTGTGTCACCAATTGCTTCAGCCACTTCATCACTGGTAATGGTTATTGCTCTTGGCATTCCTGTAAGAGCATCGCGGCCCCGGACTTCCGTTTCCTTAAGGTTCTCAGGATCTTTCTTAGCGGTTCCAATTTCAATCTTGATTTTTTCAGCAGTATGTTCACCGATAACCAAGTTGTGTTTTTGCTTAATAAAGGTGGCAATTTCGGTGTTCATCTTATCACCAGCTACTCGGATGGACTTGCTTGCAACAATATCACCAAGCGAAATAACGGCGATATCACTAGTTCCACCACCCATATCAATAACCATATTACCACGGGGCTTCCAAATATCCATTCCAGCACCAACAGCAGCAACTTTTGGCTCTTCTTCTAGATAAACTTGGCCACCACCTGCTTTTTCAGCGGCTTGCATAATAGCATTTCTTTCAATCTCGGTAACGTTAGTTGGGGCACAAATCATAATCTTTGGTTTTGACATAAAGCCCTTAACATCAAGTTTGTTGATGAAGTATGTCAACATTTCTTCAGTAATATCGAAATCAGAAATAACTCCATCTTTTAAAGGTCTAATTGCTCGAATGTTACTTGGTGTCCGACCAACCATTCGGTAGGCATCGGATCCAACGGCTAGTACTTGGTTAGTTCTTGTATCGATTGCAACCACAGATGGTTCGTTTAGCACGATCCCCTTTCCAGCAACGTAAATCAATACGTTTGCGGTTCCTAAATCGATTCCTATGTCTTTTGCCATTATGAACTTCCTTTCGAAAACTTTATCTAATTGTGTATTATACCACACGGTTGAATACAAATTCTTTGGATTTTTCTAACCAAAATCAAAGGGAAGTTGATTTGAAACCAACTCCCCTTTACCGATTTATTTTATTAATGTTTCACTAAATTTTCTGCTAGTACAGTACTAGTTTTTTCAACATTAACTCGCTTAATTTCAGCACCTAACGATGCTAACTTTTTATGAAAATCATGATAGCCACGATCAAGATACTGAAGGTTACTTACTTGGGTATAACCATCAGCGGCTAATCCTGCAATCACAAGAGCAGCGGCTGCTCTTAGGTCAGTAGCAGCAACTTCTGCCCCAGAGAATTGAGTTTTGCCTTCCATAACAGCAGTTCTACCATTGATGGTATATTTTGCGTTCATTCTCCGTAGCTCTTCCATGTGCATAAATCTGTTTTCAAAAACAGTTTCTGTCATTGAGCTACTTCCGTCAGCCAACAATTGTAGAATAGTCATTTGTGGCTGCATATCAGTTGGAAATCCTGGGTGAGGTAGAGTCTTAACATCAACGGGTCTGATTGTATCTGGTCCAATAACTCTAATTCCATCATCCATTTCAACAACAGTAATTCCCATTTCTCTCATTTTTAAAATCAATGGTTGATTATGCTCTGCAATGGCACCATCAATAAAGACATCACCGTGAGTCGCGGCCGCTGCAATCATAAACGTACCAGCTTCAATTCTATCTTGCACAACAGCATGATTAGTACCATGAAGTTTATCGACACCAGTAACCTTGATTTGTTCTGTTCCGGCACCCTTGACAATAGCGCCCATCTTATTCAAGACGTTTGCCAAGTCAACTATTTCTGGTTCACGCGCAGCATTATGAATAACTGTCTTGCCGTCTGCTAATGTTGCAGCCATCATAATGTTCTGAGTTGCACCGACACTAGGGAAATCAAGGTAGATTTCACTACCCTTTAATCCGTCCTCGGCAACTGCTTCAACATAGCCATCGTGTTGGCTAATCTTGGCACCAAGTGCCTCGAAGCCCTTTAAATGCAGATCGATTGGCCGAGAACCAATTGCGCATCCGCCTGGAAGAGCAACTTTTGCCCTACCAAGTCTAGCTAAAAGTGGTCCCATAACAACGATTGATGCTCTCATTTTTGAGACATAATCGAAAGGAGCTTCACTAGAAAGATTTTTAGTGGCGTCGAAATCAATCGTATTGGTCTCTTCGTCAAAATTAACATCAATATTCAAAAAACGTAAAACTTCGTTCATTGTATATACATCAGACAGTAAAGGAACATTAGAAATGGTGGTTACCCCTTCGCTAGCCAGAATTGTGGCTGCTTGAATCGGTAACACGGCATTTTTTGCCCCATCAATATGTACCGTACCTTTTAATGGGTTCCCCCCATGAACAATAATCTTATCCAAAACCGCGACCTCCACTGTAATTAATTTATTTTACTAAGAAAATCAAATTTCTAATATTATCAATAACTGATAAGAAAAAACTACTACATGCCCATCCAATTGATACTGATAATAACACAATCAGTAACTTACCAGGTAATTCCCGGATTGGAATGAACCGTTCAATGTGAATCTGGTTGACAACCCAAAAAGTAAGCCCCACGAAAAATACGTATGTTACTAACGTAAGTAATCCTTGAATACCTATTGTTGTCATCTAGACTCCTCCCCAATATCAAATTCCATCATAACATAAATAGGAATAGAATGCCCGTTTTTTTGGCTTTTGCGGGCCCATCTAGACCATTTTTTAACATTTGCTTAACAAAAAATACACCTAACACTCTAATGTTAGGTGTACCAACGTTTTCTAACTAAATTGCGCCTCATAAAGCTCCTTGTATCTGCCTTCTTGACTAATCAATTGTTCGTGGTTTCCCTGCTGAACTACTTTACCATTGTCAAGGACAACAATGTTATCCGCATTATATATTGTTGATAGTCTGTGTGCAATGACAAGCGAAGTCCTTTCCTCAAGTAGTTGACTCATTGCGTGTTGAATTGCTTTTTCAGATTCATTATCTAAACTAGCCGTTGCTTCATCTAAAATCACAATTTGTGCATCCTTTAGCAATGCTCGGGCTATTGAAATCCTTTGCTTTTGCCCTCCAGACAACTTGATTCCTCTCTCACCAATCTGAGTTTCCATTCCATCCGGTAAGCTAGTGATAAAGCCATCAATGGCTGCTAATTTTGCTACTCGCCAGACTTCATCATTGGTAGCGGTCGGATTACCATAAATGATATTATCTCGAATACTGCCATCAATCATGAAAGTATCCTGAGAAACGATGGCAATGTTTTGCCTTAAGGAATTAATTGAAATTTTTTCAATTGGAACGCCATCAAATAGAATTTCTCCGGACTGCCGGTCGTAAAGTCGATCAATAAGTTTGGTAATCGTTGTCTTACCTGAACCTGAACGCCCTACTAAAGCGGTCATCTTTCCAAACTTAATGTCAAAGCTAACATCCTTGATAGTTGCATCATGAATATCTTCCTTGTGAGTTTCAGAGTATGCAAAAGAGACGTTTTTTAAATTAATGCCAGATTTTATTTTCGGAAATGCAACTGGGTTAATTGCCTCCTTGATTTGAGGAGTTAGTTTCAGAATTTCAGTGATTCGGCCGTATGAAACTAGGGACTGTTGCAATTGATTGAGCAGCATTGTAAATGAGCGAATCGGATCTTGCAACATTGCAACATAACTAATGTAAGCCACTAATTGACCGACCTTTAAGTCGCCCTTAACCACAAAGTATGCCCCAAATGAAAGGACAATTGCCGTCCCTAAATAATTAACAAACATAATGAGTGGTGAAAAAATTGCCTGATTTTTGTTTGCAGCAATCATGTTCTGGCGATTCTTATCTGCAAACGAAGCAAATCGCTCAGACTCAATTCCTTCACTGGTGTAGCTTTTGATTAATGATATTTCAGTTAAAGTGTTTTGCATCTGATTAGACATTTCAGCCTGGCTAAGTCTGGCGCGCCGAAATGCAGATCTGATTCTGGTTCTAAAAATTCGGTAAATCAAGAACATCATTGGAAACGTGACGGTCACCGCAAGTGCCATTTGCCAGTTAACGATAAAAATAAACACATACACTCCAATGAAAGTGAAAATGCCCCCAATCATGGACAGCATATTCGCAGAAATTAAACTTTGCAAGTTTCCAATATCGTTTGTCAGGCGAACCATCAGATCACCAGTCTTACTAGACTCAAAAAAATGAGTATCCAACTTTAAAATATATTGATACAACTGGTTTCTTAAATCGTAAATAGCTTGTTGACTCATAATGCTCATGTAATATGACGACAAAAAATTGAACAATCCAAGCACCACAGCACTCAGCAATAGTCCAACGACAGATTCGATTAATAGGCTCATATTTTTCTGAGGAATTACCGTATCAATAATGAACTGAGTAATTTGAGGAAGCACAAACTGAAGTCCCGTAATAACCAACAAAGCTAAAATGTTCACAATTAGAATTCGTTTATTATTAAGGACCTTACCAAAAACAAATCCAAACATATCAGACATTGAGGCATCAGTGGTTTCAGCCGTAGCAGCTTGCTTATTTTTTTGCAATTGGATCCCCCCTTGATTTAACCCACTTATTCTATTCCGATAATTAAATATCTCAAGCAAAATGCTCAAATAAAAAAAGCCTCAGAATAATCTGAGACTTTTGACGCTGAGAATAGGAAAGCTAAAAAGCTAAACCTATTTATTAGCGATATTAATTCGATTAATTGCCCGACGAAGAGCAACTTGTGCTCTAAGAGCAGAATCTTTATCTTGTTTTTCGCGAGCTTCTTTAAGTCTAATTTCAGCGCGCTTACGTGCACTTTCAGCACGAGCAAGATCAATATCGCTCTGATTTTCAGCACTATCAGCAACGATGGTAGCAACATTGTTTGAGAATTCAATAAAACCACCATTAACAGCGATTCTATCCTCTTCTCCGTCATGTTTAACTCGAGTTTCATCCACCGCAAGTGTCGCAATAACGGGTAAGTGATTTGCCATAATACCAAGTTGTCCGCCTTTAGTTGAAACAACTAGCATATCTGCAGAATGCTCATAAACTTTTCCATCAGGAGTAACGATACTAACGGTGATAACTGAATCATCAGCCATTTAGAACCCCTCCTTAGTTATTAGCAGCCTGCTTCATCTTGTTGGCATTCTCAACAACGTCTTCGATTGGGCCACAATTACGGAATGCATCTTCTGGTACATCATCGTACTTACCTTCCAAAATTTCCTTGAAACCGCGAACAGTTTCAGAAACAGGAACGTACTTACCTGGTAAACCAGTAAATTGTTCAGCAACCGCAAAACTTTGTGACAAGAAGAATTGGATCCGACGAGCACGGTTAACGATCGTCTTTTCCTCATCTGACAATTCGTCCATACCAAGAATTGAGATAATATCTTGCAATTCACGGTAACGTTGAAGAACGTGTTGTACTTCAGTAGCAACTTCATAATGTTCTTCACCAACAATGTTTGGATCCAAAGCTGATGACGTTGAAGCCAACGGATCAACGGCTGGATAGATACCTTGTTGAGTTAATGAACGTTCCAAGTTGGTTGTTGCATCCAAATGGGCGAAAGTTGTTGCAGGAGCAGGGTCGGTATAATCATCGGCTGGAACGTAAACAGCTTGAATAGAAGTAATGGCACCCTTTTTAGTTGATGTAATTCTTTCTTGAAGTTGTCCCATTTCAGTTGCCAAAGTTGGTTGATAACCAACGGCTGATGGAATCCGGCCAAGCAAAGCAGAAACTTCTGAACCAGCTTGGGTAAATCTGAAGATGTTATCGATAAATAACAGCACATCTTGACCTGCTTCATCACGGAAGTATTCCGCAATTGTAAGTCCTGTCAAGGCAACACGCATACGAGCTCCAGGAGGTTCGTTCATCTGACCATAAACCATGGCCGTCTTTTCAAGAACGCCAGATCCCTTCATTTCGAAGTACATATCGTTACCTTCACGGGTCCGTTCACCAACACCGGTAAATACAGAGATACCGTTATGACCTTGAGCGATATTATGAATCAACTCTTGAATCAAAACAGTCTTTCCAACACCGGCACCACCGAACAAACCAACCTTTCCACCACGAATGTAAGGTTCCAACAAATCGATAACCTTAATTCCAGTTTCAAGGATTTCAGTTGATGGGTTCAATTCTTCGTATGATGGGGCATCACGGTGAATTGGCCAACGTTCAGCATCTTTACTGAACTCTGGGCCACCATCGATTGGGTCACCAAGAACGTTAAATACTCGACCAAGAGTATCTTTACCAACAGGAACACTGATAGAAGCACCGGTATTGGTAACTTCCATTCCACGGCGAAGGCCGTCTGTTCCGTCCATCGCGATGGTTCTAACGACACCGTCACCTAAATCAAGGGCAACTTCGACAACAAGAGTCTTGTCATCGTCTTCGTTAATATCCAAAGCGGTGTTAATTTCAGGTAGTTTATCGTCCAAGGAGAACTCAACGTCAACAACTGGTCCAATAACTTGTAAAACTTTACCAGTACTCATGTTAGTTAACTCCTCCATTTATTGTTTATTGACTAAGTGCTTCCTGACCACCAGTAATTTCGGTGATTTCAGTAGTGATTGCGGCTTGACGAGCACGGTTGTATTGAAGTTCAAGACTTGAAATCAAATCATCCGCATTATCGGAAGCAGACTTCATAGCTGTTGAACTTGATGCATGTTCAGACGTCTTAGCATCCAAAATAGCACCATAAACCAAACTCTCAGAATATTGAGGCAAAATAACATCTAGAACATCTGATTCTGATGGTTCAACATCATAAGCAGCTGTAAGTTCTTTGGTTTCAATATCCTGACTAGCTTCAGATTCAAACGCTTCACTATCGATTGGGAGCATCTTTTCAGCTCTAAATCTAGATGTTAGTCGGTTAACAAAGTGTTCGTAACAAACGTACAGTTCATCAAACGCACCATTATCAAACATCTTAGTAGCAGTTTTAACGATTTCGCCAACTTCAACGAAAGTTGGAACATCGCTAACTCCACGGTATTCGTAAGAAACATTAACGCCTCGCTTCTTGTAGAAGTCGGCTCCGTTTCCACCAATTGCTAAAACTTGATAGTCGCTTGAATCTCCTGAATGTTTTTCGATGAACTCATTAGTTTCCCGAATAACATTACTATTATAACTTCCAACCATACCGCGATCAGAAGTAATTATCATATACGCAGTTCTCTTTGTCGATGATTCATTTTTAGCTGAATTACCGGAAGGTTTAGTCAATCCATCCAAAAAATGGGATTGAGCTAAGTGCAAAACTACAGCTTTTACCTGGCTTGCATATTGATCATAACTTGTCGTATGCTTTTGGATTTGGTTCAATTTTGCTTGAGAAACCATTTCCATGGCATTTGTAATCTGACGTGTCTTCTTAGTAGAAGTGATCCGATGTTTAACATCGTTTAGCGAAGCACCCATGTAAATTCACCCTCCTTAACTACTCGTTTGATGCAGCTTGTGTTTGACCATCTTTTTGAGTTGGTTGAAAAATCTTATCGAATTCATCAATTGCTGAATTCAAAACAGAGTCATCAGGAAGTTGACCAGTCTTAGCGATACTATCAAGGATATCTTTGTGTGATTGGTCAAAGAAATCGAATAATTCTTGTTCATAACGAAGAATATCTTCAACTTCAATCTTGTCCAAATGACCATGAGTCAAGCAGTAAAGAATAACAACTTGCTTTTCAACCGGAATTGGAGAATGAAGTGGTTGTTTCAAAACTTCCACAGTTCTAGCACCACGATCAAGTTTTGACTTAGTAGCCTCATCAAGATCTGAACCGAACTGTGCGAATGACTCTAGTTCATGATATGAAGCAAGGTCAAGACGTAAAGTACCTGAAACCTTCTTCATAGCTTTAACCTGCGCATCTCCACCAACCCGAGAAACAGAAGTACCAGCGTCAACGGCTGGACGAACACCTGAATAGAAACTATCGGCGTCCAAGAAAATCTGTCCATCAGTGATAGAAATAACGTTAGTTGGAATATATGCAGAAACGTCACCAGCTTGAGTTTCAACGATAGGAAGAGCGGTCATTGAACCACCACCCAATTCGTCTGACAACTTAGCAGCCCGTTCCAACAGACGTGAGTGAGTATAGAAGATATCACCAGGATATGCTTCACGTCCAGGAGGACGACGAAGAATAAGTGATAACTCACGATATGCATCGGCTTGCTTTGAAAGATCATCGTAGACGATCAATACGTGCTTGCCTTTGTGCATAAAGTACTCACCCATAGTTGCACCAGCATATGGTGCTAAGTATAGAAGTGAGGCTGGTTCAGAAGGACCAGCTGACACAACGATTGTGTAATCCATTGCGCCATACTTTTCAAGGGTACTTACAGATGAACGAACAGTTGATGCTTTTTGTCCGATAGCAACGTAAATACAAATCATATCTTGATCTTTTTGATTCAAGATTGTATCAATGGCAATAGAAGTCTTACCAGTTTTACGGTCACCAATAATCAACTCACGTTGACCACGTCCGATTGGAATAAGTGAATCAATTGCCTTAATACCAGTTTGAAGTGGTTCTGAAACTGATTGTCGTTCCATAACACCTGGAGCCTTACGCTCTACTGGCATGTGATCATCGGCAGTGATGTCACCCTTACCATCGATTGGTTGACCGATTGAATTAACAACCCGACCAACTAAGTTTTCCCCAACGGGAACTTCCATAATTCGACCAGTTCGTTTTACTGAATCGCCTTCACGGATACCTGTGTCATCACCTAAAACCATGATACCAACATCATTAGCTTCCAAGTTTTGAACCATTCCGTAAATGCCGTGGCCGAAGTCGAGCAACTCTCCAGACAACGCGTTATTTAGTCCATGAGCACGAGCAATACCATCACCAACATAGGTAACGATACCTGTTTCCTCAACATCGAGCTCATTTTGATAACCTTGTAACTGTTGCTTAATGAGAGCACTGATTTCCTCAGCTTTAATGCTCATAAATTTCACCTCTTTAAATAGATATCGTTAGTTCAATAACATTTCTTTTACTTTTTCAATACGAGTCTTAACACTACCATCGATAATAACATCCTCTGAACGAAGAATAACTCCACCCATCAAACTTTTATCGGTTTTAGTGGTCAAAACTACTTTCTTAGCTCCAACTCGGTTAGCAAAAGCATCTGCAATCCGACTTTGTTGGTCATCAGTCAACTCAGTAGCAGAAATAACATCTGCCTTAACGATAGACTTTTGATCATCATAGAGTGATTCAAATTGGTCAACGATTGGAACCAATTGATCATATCTATGGTAGTCATTGATTACATTAAACAAATTAACCAAAAACTCTGAACCATTCTCAAGAATGGGTTTCAATAGGTTTTGTCTTTGTTCGTCTGTTGTTCTACTACTCTGAAGAGTGTCAGCTAGAGTTGGATTATCATTGAAGATTTGTCTTAATTGGACAAGTTCTTCGTAACCGTCATCAAGCTGATCCTTCTCAGCGAGAACTTCAATCATTGCTCTTGCGTATTTTTTTGCAGCAGTAATATCACTTTGTGTCATTTTGCTTTCCCAACCCTTCGATATAAGAATCAACGAGTGCTTTTTGATCATCTTCCTTTAATTGCTTGGAGATAATCTTGGAAGCAATTTCGACTGATAAACTGGCTACGTCTTTTCGAGAATTTGCCAATGCTTCTTGTCGTTGTCGCTCGATATCTTTTTCCGCGGCGCTCTTTAAGTTAGAAGCATCTTGTCGAGCATCATCAATAATCTGATCGCGTTGTTTTTGGCCGGAGTCTTTTGCTTGGCTGATAATGCCACTTGCTTCTTCACGCGTACTTGCCAATTCAGCTTGGCGTTTACTTGCGAGTTCAGCGGCCTCGGTTCTTGATTGTTCAGCAGAATCGATGTCATTAGCAATCTTATCAGACCGGTCTTGCATCATCTTAACAATTGGCTTGTAAGCAATCTTACCAACCAAGAACATTAAGATAATGAAACTGATCATAACAAAGAGCATGTCACCAGTATAAAGTTCGGCCCCAACTACAGAATATGAAAACATTTATTGGCACCTCCTTCTCAAAAATTGATAGTCATTACTTGTTCATTACCAACAAAGCAACAACGAAGGCGATGATTGGCATAGCTTCAACAAGACCAACACCAATAAACATGTTTGTCCGTAATTGTCCTGAAAGTTCTGGTTGACGTGCCATACCTTCCAACATCTTAGAAATAATTAAACCGTTACCAACACCGGCACCAATAGCGGCACCAGCCATAGCTACACCTGCAGCAATTGCACCCATAATTAATAATCCTCCTTAAGTACATTATTCCTCGATTTCAATTTTTCGAGAAATGTAAACTGATGATAATGTTACGAAAATAAAGGCTTGAATACATCCAATAAACACTGAGAAACCTTGCCAAGCCAATTCCAATGGTAAACTAACAACCCACATTAGCGGACCGCCTTTTACAGCCATTCCGGAAATAAGGGTAAGCAGCATTTCACCTGCGTAGATATTACCGAATAGACGGAGTCCTAACGTTAAGAAATTGGTGAATTCCTCAAAGATATTAACGATAATAAATATACTAAATGGTTTGAGATAGTTCTCAAAGTGACGCTTATAACCCAAAGTCCTGACACCAAGATATTGAGCGAACGTCAACGTCATCAATGAAAGTGTCAGCGTGATTACTGGATCAGCAGTTGGACTCTTTACATATGATACTCCCGAGACATCCACGTGAAGGAAAAGTCCGAGTTGGTTAGCAATTAAGATAAATAGGAATAACGTGAAAGCCCATAGGCCTAAGTTCTTTCCCATTTCACCAGAAACGGATCCCTTCACAATACCATTCGTAAAATCGATAGCATATTCAAGAAGATTTTGGCCCTTACCTGGTTTCATTGTGATGTGCCGAGATAATCCCCAGACAAGCAATAGAACCAAACAAGCGGAAATCAAGATGGAAATCATGTTACCAACATTAAACGTCAATCCCAGGAATTGAAAGGTTGTAGTAGGTTGTTGCACACATTCTCACCTCTTTTCTGACAAAGTATACGCAATGTTAATCTATCTGGCTATTGGTCGGGAAGACATATATACCAAAAGAAATTTGCGATGGTAATGGACGCATGAATATGCGTTCAAATACAATTGAAATCATACCACCAAACAAAACAAATATCAAAACAATATTTTAATGTAACACTTGGTCTGAGTTACTGATATGTAGACATTTTGGCGTGTTTGCACATTTGGTTTCTAATAAAAAACAGCTTCCCAAAATCGTTAATCTAAATAACGTTTTGAAAAACTGAAAAATGAAAATTATTTTTATTTAGTACCAAACAACCGGTCACCAGCGTCACCAAGTCCTGGCACGATATAACCTTGGTCGTTCAGCTTTTCGTCAAGAGCAGCTGTATAGATATCGATATCTGGGTGCTTTTCTTGTAAGGCTTTTACACCCTCTGGTGCTGAAACTAAGCAGACAAACTTGATATTACTTGCCCCGCGTTTCTTCAATGCATCAATTGCCATGATAGCTGAACCACCAGTAGCAAGCATTGGATCAACAACGAATACTTGACGCTGCTCAATATCAGAAGGCAACTTAACAAAGTATTCGTGTGGTTCAAGTGTCTCTTCGTCACGGTACATCCCAATGTGACCAACCTTAGCGGCTGGAATCAAATCAAGAATCCCATCAACCATTCCAATTCCGGCTCTCAAAATTGGCACGATTGCGACTTTCTTACCTGAAATTTGCTTTGCATGGGCGACAGATACTGGTGTTTGCACATCAACATCCTCTAACGGCATATCTCTTGAAACTTCAAATGCCATTAAAGTAGCAATTTCATCAACAATTTGTCTAAAATCCTTAGTTCCGCAATCTTTATTGCGAATCATCGTAAGTTTATGTTGGATTAACGGATGGTCCATAACTTGAAACTTACCCACTACACTCACTCCTTTTTTCTTCCCAACAATTGTACCACATAAATTGCGTCTTGCCCGGAAAATCTTGACTTAGCATAACGAAACTTCTAGTCTTCTTGGCCCAAAAAAGAAGAGCCTCTCAAAGTAAGGCTCTTCTGTATTATTCAGTATTAATGAAAATTAAATTGGGTATTTTTCAGTTAACTTTTGCACTTCGTTCGCAACGTTCTTTTTGACATCTTCGTCATCTGGATTTTGAATGATTTGCAGGATTAAATCAGCAACCTTTCGGCAGTCATCCTCCTTGAATCCCCGCGTTGTTACTGCAGGAGTTCCAATTCTCAATCCACTAGTTTTCGAAGGTGGCAATGGGTCATTTGGAATTGCTTCTTTATTAGTAGTGATTCTTACTTCATCAAGAGCGTTTTGCAAATCACGGCCATTCATCTCGCAATTCGACAAGTTTACCGTCATCAAATGATTATCAGTCCCGCCTGTTAAGACAGTGACAACGCCAGACTTTTGAAATTCATCTGCCATTGCTTGGGCATTCTTGATGATTTGCTTACTATACTCTTTAAATTCTGGTTGTAAATCTTCGTAAAAGGCAGCGGCCTTACCAGCAATCACGTGTTCCAAAGGACCACCCTGACTACCTGGGAAAACGGCAGAGTTCAATTTTTTAGCAAACTTTTCCTTTGCTAAAATCATTCCGCCCCTAGGTCCGCGGAGTGTTTTATGGGTTGTTGTTGTAACAACATCAGCGTATGGAACTGGGCTTGGGTGTAATCCAGTAGCTACCAAACCAGCAATATGAGCCATATCTACCATGAAGTAAGCACCTACTTCATCCGCAATATCTCTGAACTTTTGCCAATCAATGATCCGACTGTAAGCTGATGCACCAGCGATAATCAATTGCGGTTGAACTTCTTTAGCAATCTTTTCAATTGCATCGTAATCCAATAATTGAGTCTCTGGATCCAATTCATATGAATGTGATTCGTACAGTTTACCTGAAAAGCTGACTTTGGCACCGTGAGTTAAGTGACCGCCGGCATCAAGACCCATTCCAAGAATCTTATCACCAGGCTTCAATAATGCAGCGTATACTGCTTGATTTGCTTGTGAGCCTGAATGTGGTTGAACATTAGCATAATCTGCATCGAACAATTTCTTAGCTCGATCAATTGCTAGTTGTTCAACAACATCAATATACTCACATCCACCATAGTATCGCTTACCAGGATAACCTTCGGCGTACTTGTTGGTTAAAACTGAACCTTGAGCTGCCCTAACCGCGTTTGAAACGATGTTTTCAGATGCAATCAGCTCAATATTATGCTGTTGACGATTCTCTTCGTTACCTATTGCATTCCACAACTCTGTGTCCTGTGCTTTGTAATCGTAATTCAACTGCAACACCCCATAAAAAGTTTTTACAGCCCATTGCCTGAGCCGTATAGCAAAATTATAACTGGTTAAAGTGCATTTGCCCAGCCGATTTGTTCAATCTGTTCATATATGCCTCGCCTAATCCCTCAGATTTGACCCCTTGAGCGAAGATTATTTTGTATTGTGGTTGGTCATCAAAATCGCGCAACTCCTTGAACAGCAAGTGACTAGCGTCCTTCACATTCTCGCCAAGTGAGATTGGTTCGACATTTTCTGGCCAGTCAATTTTTTTTATAATTTTTTTATAAGCCATGACCCCAATTGGATGATTTCGTTCGTTTTTTGCAATCCAATTTGCAACATCTTGCCAATTATCGTTCGGGTCGACAATATAAACTTGAGCATTTGGGGCATAATGTTTGTATTTCATCCCCGGAGCTTTTGGCACTTCATTCGTCCCGACGTGGTGACGCTCATCGTTCACCTCTCGCCCAATAACTTCCTCAATATCAGCCTTTGTGACTGCCCCAGGACGTAAAATAGCGGGAACGTCTCCAGACATATCTAACACCGTTGACTCAACGCCAACTTCAGTAGGTCCATCATCAAGAATGGCTGCGATTTTACCCTTTAAATCATGATAAACGTGCATCGCTGTCGTTGGCGAAGGCTTGCCAGAGGTGTTGGCTGATGGGCCAACCATTGGCACACCGGCCTCCTTAATCAAATCAAGAGTTAATTGATTGTTGGGAAAACGAAAAGCCGCAGTGCTTAGCCCGCCTGTCACTGATTTAGACAGTACATCGGGTTTGAGATTAAAAATCATCGTTAATGATCCTGGCCAGAACTTGTCAATCAGCTTCTTAGCATCCGCAGATAAAGGTTGGGCATACTTTTCAACCGTGGCAACATCAGCAACATGAACGATCAAGGGATTATCACTTGGCCGCCCCTTTGCTTGATACACCTTTTTTACTGCGGTTTCATTAGTAGCATCAGCACCCAGACCGTAGACCGTTTCGGTTGGAAATGATACAAGTTCGCCATCCCTAATGTAATCTGCAGCTTGAGTAAGTTCTTCTCTAGTTAATATTTTTGTTTCCATTAATTATTCACCTTCAAAATGTAACTTTGATCATTCTTTGGTTTCCCGCCATGTCGTGTTTACCAGTTACCTCAGCTTCGGGGTATTTGGTGGTAAATATTTGTTTTACCGAATCCTCTTGATGATAACCAATCTCGAGGTATAGTTTGCCACCAGGATTTAGATAGTCAGCAACGTGCTCAGCTAACCGTTTATATACTTTTAACCCATCGTCATCTGCAAATAAAGCAAGCCTGGGTTCATACTCCTTTACCCGGCTATCCATAACACCCAGTTCCCCGTGGGAAATATAAGGTGGGTTTGAAACAATAACGTCAAATCGGTCATCTAAAGAATCAAATAAGTCACTTTTGATAAAATCGATGGCCAATTTAAGTTTATCAGCATTTCCCATCGCCACATTTAGGGCATCTGCAGAGATATCACTAGCGTTAACCTTTGCTAGTGGACAATTAGCCTTAATAGCTAGCGCAATTGCCCCACTACCTGTACCGACATCTAAAATAGAAGGATTATCGTGACCATGGATATCAGTTAAAACCCACTCCACCAGCTCCTCAGTTTCCACTCTAGGAATCAGGACTCGAGAGTCGACTAATAGTTCCAGGCCGTAAAAATCCGCCTCGCCAACAACGTACTGAGGTGGCTCACCAGCTACTAACCGTCGAACGTTATTCTGAAATGTCTCCAGATCATCAGACTTCACAGAATCCCGCAGATGAATCAGCAAATCTGTATTCGAAAATCCAAACTGCTTTTTCAGTAAGAATTCAACATCCGCTTCAGTAACTTCTTTATTTTCATTAATAATAGAAAAAGCCCACTTTCGGGCTTCAAAGTAAGTCATATTATTCATTACTCAAATTTTCTAGTTTCTTTGCTTGATCAGAAACAATCAGGGCATCAATAACTTCACCAAGTTCACCATTCATAACTCGATCAAGTTTGTTCAATGTTAAACCAATTCGATGATCAGTTACCCGATTTTGAGGGTAATTGTATGTTCGAATTCGTTCAGATCGATCACCGGTACCGATTGCTGATTTCCGTTCAGCATTATATTGATCCTGTTCTTTTTGTGAATAGTAGTCATAAACCCGTGCTTTAAGAATCGTCATTGCCTTTGCCCGGTTTTGCTGCTGTGAACGTTCATCCTGCATTGCAACCACGATACCGGTTGGTAAGTGGGTCATCCGAACGGCAGATGATGTCTTGTTGATATGCTGGCCACCAGCACCAGAAGACCGGTAAACGTCAGTCCGAATATCCTTAGGATCGATGTCAATGTCAACGTCCTCTTCTTCAGGCATTACCCCAACCGTTGCAGTTGACGTATGAACCCGACCCTGAGATTCAGTTACTGGGATTCTTTGAACCCGATGCGCACCGTTTTCGTACTTGAGTTTTGAATACACATTATTACCAGTGATCATCAAAACGATTTCCTTAAAGCCACCAACTTCAGTATCAGTCTTATCAACGACCTCAACTTGCCAGCCTTGCTTTTCAGCGTACTTAGAATACATGCTAAATAAATCAGCCGCGAATAGGCTTCCTTCATCCCCACCAGCTGCTCCATGGATTTCCATGATAATGTTTTTATCATCATTAGGATCTTTAGGTAAAAGAAGGATTTTTAGCTGATCTTCCAACTTTTCTTTTTGATCTCGTAAGTCTGAGATTTCATCCTTCACCATCGACTCTAATTCGGAGTCATCGATTTTTCCGCGAAGCATCTCTTCATCGTCATCTAGTTGACTAGTAACGCTCTTATACTTATTATAAGTCGCCACAGTATCACGAAGGTCTGCTTCTTCTTTCGATAGCTTCATGAATTTTTGAGTATCAGCAATCACTTCAGGATCACTGATCAGTTCGTTGAGTTCGTCATACCGGTCAACGACTGATTGTAATTTATCGAATATTTCGTCCATTTAGAATAAATCCTCACTTTTGTTACTTTATCGGTGGATTGTAATAATGCTTTCTGCATACCGGATAGTATGACTCATTACCGCCCATTTGAATCTGCTCGCCCTCATACACTGGTTTACCGTCATGAAAACGCAAATTCATAATTGCTTTTTTGCCACAGAACCAGCAAATCGTCTTCATTTCCTCGATCTTATCAGCGTATAGTAATAAGTTCTCTGAGCCCTCAAACAGATGATTTTGAAAATCATTCTTTAGCCCAAAAGCAATAACGGGAATGTTCAATTCGTCAACGATTCTAGCAAGCTGAAATACGTGTTTTTTCTTCAAAAACTGAGCTTCATCAATCAAAATACAGCTGGCTTTTGAATCCAATTGGCTAACCGCTTCAAAAACGTCTGTATCATCTGTAATTGGGTAGGCAGGCCTTTCCAAACCAATTCGTGATTCAATCATCCCGTGCTTTTCTCTAGTATCAAGTGCACTTGTCATAATGACAACACTTTTATCTTGTTCCTCATAATTATGGGCAACCTTGATTATTTCAATTGTTTTGCCACTATTCATTGCTCCGTACCGAAAGAACAGTTGAGCCAAATTTTCCACCTTATTTCCGACAGTTTCTATTCCATTATACAGAATTTTATCTAAAATTTCGACCTGTTATTGTAAATGATTTGGTAAAACAGTTAGAAATAGCTTAAACGAAATGAATATCAAAGACTATCCATTCTTAATATGGTAAAATTAGTTTTTGAATTAATACGATAGCTTACTTAAGTGAGGAGCAAAAAACATGTCATTAAGAAGCACGATTGCAAAGACGGCTGGAAAATCATCATACTGGTTTTTGCACACATTCATGAAGGGCGGTAGTTCCCTTCCAGGTAAAATCACTACTAAAATCGACCCTGAAATCTTGGCCACCCTAGGCCGGGATTACGATGTGATCGTGATTACCGGAACCAACGGGAAAACCCTCACAACAGCGTTGACCGTTCAAGTTTTAAAGCAAAAATACGAAAATATTTTGACTAATCCCTCTGGATCAAACATGGAACAGGGAATTGTTACTACATTTTTAAAGGCTAAAAAATCAAGAAACAAGCGACCATTAGCCGTTCTTGAAGTTGATGAAGCCAACATCATCAAAATTACTAAGTACATTAAACCCAAAGCGTTTGTCTTCACGAATATCTTTAGGGATCAAATGGATAGATATGGTGAAATTTACACAACCTACCAAAAGATTTTGGATGGGGTTGCTTTAGCCCCTAACGCCACCATCATTGCGAACGGCGACGCTCCTATCTTCCATTCAAAACAACTACCAAACCCAATGATTTATTACGGATTCAATGATCAACCAGAATCAGATATCAAGGCATCCCCCAATACGGATGGTGTGTTGTGCCCTAATTGCCAACACATCCTTCATTATAATTTCATTAGTTACGCTAACTTAGGTAAATACTTCTGTCCTAACTGTGGATACTCACGGCCAGAACTTAACTTCCAGTTAAACAAACGAATTGAACTTACACCCAAGTCATCCACGTTTGAAATCGACGGCGAACAAATCAAAATTGGGATTGGCGGTGTTTATAACATCTATAACGCTTTAGCCGCATACTCAGTTGGCCGGTTCATGGGGGTTTCTCCAGACCAAATTCGCAAAGCGTTTGAGCAAGATGAACGAATCTTTGGTCGTCAGGAAGAAATCAACGTTAATGGTAAGAAAGTTACTTTAATTCTAGTCAAGAACCCAGTAGGTCTTAACCAAGTTATCGATATGATTTCAACTGATAAGGATCCATTCACATTCATCGGTCTGCTTAACGCCAATTACGCGGACGGTATCGACACCAGTTGGATTTGGGACGGCGATTTTGAACGCTTGAATGACATGAACATCAAACAATTCATTACTGGTGGCGAGCGGTATAAGGATATTACCTACCGGCTCCAAGTTGCTGAAATTGACGAAAGCAAACACCTCGTGGAACCCAATCTAGACAAGGTTGTAGAGATGATTGATGACGTGCCAACAGAAAAGGTGTATATTCTAGCAACGTACACAGCAATGTTGAGTTTAAGAAAGACATTTGCTTCCAAAGGATTTATTGATGGAGGAATGGGATAATGAGTTATTCTTTAAAAGTTTGTCACCTATACGGCGATTTAATGAACACCTATGGTGATATCGGTAATATTCTCGTTTTAAAACATCTTGCAAACCAAATGGGCGTTGACCTTGATTCTGAAGTAATCAGCTTGGATCAAGAATTCGAGGCAGACAAATATGACATCGTCATTTTCGGCGGTGGTCAGGACTTTGAGCAATCAATCATTTCAAAAGATATTCAAAGTAAAAAAGAAGCCCTCACGAACTTCATTGAAGATGACGGTTCAGTAGTTGCCATCTGTGGTGGTTACCAACTACTAGGTCACTATTACATCGGTGCCAATGGTGAAAAGCTCCAAGGCATTTCAGCTCTCGACCACTACACTGAAAAGCAACATGATAATCGGTTCATCGGTGATGTTCTAATTGAAAACAAGGAAACCGGCGAAAAATACCGCGGGTTTGAAAATCATCAGGGAATTACATTCCTAGGCAAAGACGAACGACCTTTAGGTAACGTTATTGAAGGCTACGGTAACAACGGCCAGGATAAGACCGAAGGTGCAATTTACAAAAATGTTTACTGCACGTACTTCCACGGCCCAATTTTGGCCAGAAATAACCAAATTGCAAAACACGTATTAATGAATGCACTAAAGAGAAAGTACCCGGATGCTGACTTATCAACTCAAGACGCCGTTTCGGTATCAGAAACATTCTAGAAAAAGAGGCTGGGACATAAGTCCCAGCTAACGCAAAAAAACTTCGGAAATTAATTTTTCCGAAGCTTTTTTGAATTCTATGTAGCACAGAGAATTCAACTCTGCTATTCTTAAATCGACGAAAACCCAAGGATAGGAGCGAATCTCTATGTATAGACATTA
>NZ_CATNVB010000003.1 GCF_951230165.1 Lentilactobacillus sp. Marseille-Q4993 | reverse complement strand
CAAGCAAGGCTGCCAGTGATGCCAAGGTATCAAGTGATGCCAGCGATGCCGCTTCCAAGGCTGCCAGTGATGCAAGCAAGGCCGCTGAAGGTGCTGTAAGTGATGCTGCCGTAGCCTCTAAGGCTGCTAGTGACGCTGCTTCCAAGGCCGCTGCCGCAAGCAAGGCCGCCAGTGATGCTGCTTCAAGAGCTGCATCTAATGCCGCAAGTCAAGCTGCTTCAACAGCCGCTAGTGCTGCTGCATCAAATGCTGCTGCAGGACAAGCTTCAGGTGGTAGCTTTGTAAATGGTGGCAGTGCTTCTGCTGATGATTCTCAAAAGGCCAACGATAATTACTACCGTTCAGTTGAAAAGAGAACTTTACTCACAACCAAAGGATTGTACAGATACAATGGCAAATCGTTCAAGAATGCTAATAAGCTGAGTTACGTCAAGCCAGGAACTGTCCTTCACGTTGTTGCACTTACAGGTAGTGGTAAGACTTCAAGATTTATTCTTGCTGATGGATCATATGTAACTGGCCTTAAAGACTACAGTAACTTTGTAGACGTTAAGGATGGATACTCAATTGATCACGCAACCACTTGGTATGTAACAAATCCTAAGGGAGTTTACGAATACTCAGGCAAGAAGTTCAAGAGTTCTAAGAAGGTTCGTCACCTCAAGAAGGGCTCAGTTCTTAAGGTTAAGAGAATCGTTAGAAATGGTTCGATTACCAGATTAGAATTGACTAACGGCCGTTACGTAACCGCAAAATCATCAATGGTTAAGAAGTACATGAAGAAGGTTTACAAGTACTCAACACCAAAGACGGTTAAGGTTACAAAGGGTATTTACGAACACAAAGGTACTAGCTTTACAAAGGGAAGCCGAGTAAAGCCAGCCAAGAAGAATAAGACATTCAAGGTTAAGGCATATGTCAGAGTTGGATCTAAGGTAAGATATCAACTTACAAATGGGCACTACATTACTGCTAGCGCAAAGTTTGTAAAAGGACCTAAGAACAATTAAAATGGTTGTATAAGCCATGTGACAGGTGTCATTACCTTGACATAACAGACATGGTCTAATAGTTAAGTCGAAAGATGGTTATTGGATCAGAATTACCTGAATTGGGTAAATCGAAAGTAGGCGAGACATACATCTCGCCTGCTTTTGTACATAATCTATTGATACGGAGGGGAATTATGTATTACTTTTTAAATCCAACTGTAACGGTTCAACAATCTGGGGTTGGACACGCCGAGATTAAAAGATTTCAATTATTCAAGAGTTTCAATAAGCCTGTCAAAATATTGACGACTAACTTTGATATGTCACTAACGAAGGGACTTGAAGCGTCAGGTGTAGATAACAAGTCTTCACTTAACTTGTTTGACTTCTTTGGTGATATGGAGGGGATTGCATCTCAAAAATTCACCGTTGCTGACTTGAATATTGATAAGACCCTTGATGTTCAGCCGACTGAGAATAACATGATTGATGTTCTTCGTGGTGCGGAGAGAAAAATGCAAATCGTTCTTCGTGATGATGGTGAGCAATTCGATCACGTCAGCTACTTCGATACTAATAAGAGGTTAGTGGAAGTTGATTGGTGGGATCCTCGTGGATTTAAGTCATTACAACAAATCTATGACCGAAGTGGTTCGGCAAGAGTTGAACGAGCATTTAATAATAAAGGTAAGTTATTCTATGAGACTTACCACTTTGGTAAGGAATACGACAAGATCGATAATAGTTCTTATCGAATTATTGACTACAAGGGAGTAGATTGGGACTTCAACAGTACTAAGCAATTAGCAACATTTTTCTTTGATGAGGTGACTAAGCGAGATCGTGAACGTGGCGAGCACACAGTTATTGTCAATGATGCCAGTTTTGAACTGTCTTGGTCACTGCTGCATATGAAAGAAAATGCCTTCGTAGCAATGCAACTTCATAGTAACCATACGAACGATCCAATTGAGACGTTGCACTCGGGAATTAACTTTAACTACGAGTATGCATTGAATAACTTTAAAAAATGGGACGCTATGATTGCCCCAACAGAAACTCAAGCTACTAACTTGCGGAAACGGTTTGGTGATAATCCTGAGACGTTTGTTGTTCCCGTTGGTGTGGTTTCTGATGACGTACTGAACGCTCCTAAGCAGGATTTTGACAAACGAACACCAGGAAAAATCGTGATGATTGCTCGGTTATCACATGAAAAGAGAATTGACCATGCCATTAAGGCGTTTGCTAAGGCACTTGAGAAAGTACCTGGTATGACCCTTGATATCTATGGATATGCGAACGATAAGTCTGGCGATATTGCTAAAAAGTTAGTTAAAGATTTGAATCTTACTAAGGCAGTTAGCTTCATGGGATATACCCAAGATATTAATGCAGTATATGATCAAGCCCAGTTGTCGATTTTAACCAGTGAAGCGGAAGGATTACCACTATCACTTATTGAAGCTCAGTCACACGGTGTTCCTTTGGCTTCTTATGATATTAACTATGGTCCTCGTGATGTTATTAATGATGGTAAAGATGGCTTGCTAGTCGAAGCTGGAAATATCGATGCAATGGGAGACGCAATTGCCAAAATTATGGGTGATGATGAATTAAGACGTCAGTTTAGCGAAACGGCATACGAATCAAGAATGAAATACTCTAAGGAAAATGTCTGGAAACAGTGGCAGATATTTGATCAGGGAGCAACTAAATATTTTGAGTCAACCGAAGGAGGCAACAACTAATGTATTTCTTTGTTAATGAATATTTATATGGAATGAACTCAGGAATCGAGCATGCCGAGTTCAAACGACTCAATTTATTTAAGAGTATGGGGGTTGGAGCCAAGCTGGTGACTCGGATGTATAATCCAGAGCTCCATCGGACGATGATCAACTTCGGCCTTGAAAAGGATCAAATCGTGAATATGTTTGATTTCTTTCAAAAAGCAGTTGATATTGATACTAAGGAAGCAAAAATTGCTGATGCTAATATCAATAAAGAATATGAAATCGATCCAGACCCAACTATCTCTAAGATTTACCGTGGCGATATTTTAACCGAACGAATGATTTTCATGGGTGGTACGTATGGCCAGTTGAGTACCCATGAGTATTTTGACAAGTATCAAAACTTTCTTCGGGCTGATATTTGGGATTGGCGTGGATTCAAGTCTGCCGTCAAATACTATGACGCTGAAAGAAAACCAATCCGAGCAGAATTCCTTGATATTTACGGAAATACCGTTCTAGAAGCTTCTTATGGAAGTGAAAATGGCACTGATGATGATATGACCATGTTAAAGTTGGTTAACTATAAGGGCCAAGATAGATTGTTTGATAGTGTTGGGGATTTATTTACATTCTTCCTTAATGAATTGGATAAAGAGTACGGTGCCGGTAATAATACGTTTATCGCAGATCGACCTTTGTCAACCTACATGCCAGTTATCAATATTGATAGTGAATCTCGCAAGTACATTTACATGCCGATGATTCAAACTGATCAAACCTATTCATTGGCACTTGGGCAACTTAATGGAATCTATGAAGAAGCCTTTAAACCAGAGAACCTTAGCCGATTATCAGGGGTTATTACGGCAACTAAAGCCCAACGTGATGATATTGCTGAGCATATTGAGAAGAAAATCCCCGGGGTTAATACACCAGTATTCCACTTACCTGCTGCAACAGTTGATGAAGTTAATGGAATTTCAACAACTAAGAAAGACCAAATCGTATTTGTTGGGCGTCTCGGAAATGACAAAGGGATTACCCGTTTGATTGAAACATTCAAACAGGTACACAATAAGTCTACCAACACGCACTTCCTAATTTATGGGTATGGTCCTGCTGAAGATGATGCGAAAGAGTATGCTGAAAAGCTGGGAATTAAGGACGTTGTCGAATTCAAGGGTTATCAAACTGACCTTCATGACGCATACAACGATTCGAAATTGTTTGTTACGACCACGGCAACTGATGTTCAACCATTGGCAATGACTGAAGCTGCTAGTTATGGTTTGCCAATGGTAGCATTTGACATTGCCTACGGTCCTCGTGAAATTATCCGGGATGGCTGGAATGGTCTTATCTTCAAAGATGGAGAGGTCATGAACATGGGTGCCGCGATTGGTGACCTGTTAAAGGATGATAAGCGCTTGAACGAACTATCAAATAATGCATTGGAAACTGCTCATAAGTTCTCAAATGCTGAGGTTGCAAAGAGCTGGCGAGAAGCAATCGTCACCGACTAATCGAGAGGTAATTAATATGATTGAAAAAGTTTTAGTTACCGGTGGGGCTGGTTTCATTGGCTCTACGTTAGTTAATGATTTGTTGCGAGATGGCTATGAAGTTACAGTAGTTGATGATTTATCAATGGGTTTAAAGGAAAATTTACCTGCAAATACAAATCTGACGTTCTATGAGAAGTCGATAACTGACTATGATTTTATGGGTAAACTGTTGATTGATGAAAATTTCGATTATATATTTTTGCTGGCCGCGGTTGCCAGTGTTGCTGATACGATTGAACGTCCAGCTGAAACCCATGAGATAAATCAGAACGCAAACTTGTTTGTGCTGGAAACGTTACGGTTGAATCAACTGAATCCCAAAAAGGTCATGTTTACCTCATCTGCAGCGGTGTACGGTAATGATCCTGAGTTACCTAAAACGGAAACTTCGAGAATCGTACCGTTATCTCCTTATGCTGTTGATAAATTTGCGACTGAAAGGTCGGTTATTAATTATGGAACACTGTATGGAATGAATACTGCTGCTGTTAGATTCTTTAATGTTTATGGGCCAAGACGAAATCCAAGTTCACCATATTCTGGAGTTCTTTCGCTGATTTCTAGTAAGTTGAAGGATGGAACTGAGTTTACGATGTTAGGTGATGGACAGCAATCAAGAGATTTTGTTTTTGTTGAAGATGTGGTCTCGGCATTGCGGTTAATTGCTAGAACTCATGATACAAACGGCGAAGTATATAACGTTGCTACAGGTAGTTCAATTTCACTACTGGATACAATTAAAGAGTTTGAAAAAGTCGCTGACCGAAAACTGCAAATGAAGTTTGCGGATGAACGGAAAGGTGATATAAAGTACTCGAGTGCTGACATTAATAAGCTAAAAGCGATTGGATATGAACCAAAGTATTCATTAGCAGAAGGCTTGGAAGAGTATTGGCGGTCGTTGAAGTAAAGGAAAGGGCTGATTACGTGGTGGTCAGCCTTTTTAATTATCCATAGATTTATTGTTTTCGTGTGTTTGGCATAATAAACTCTGTGTATGTATTTAAACTTTGTGAATTTTAACTATAATTAAACACAAGGAGCGTGATACCCATGCAATCTGAACACATTGAAGTTAGGGGCGGCAACGTCAACAATCTCAAAAACATTGACGTTGATATTCCGCTGCACAAGTTCGTCGCCATTTCTGGTTTGTCAGGATCGGGGAAGTCCTCGTTAGCGATGGGGATTCTCTATTCTGAGGGAGCTAGAAGGTACCTTGATGCGTTGGCAACTTACACTCGTCGTCGCATCAGTCAGGTGGGGCGGTCTGACGTAAAATCGGTCAAACACATTCCGTCGGCATTGGCCTTACGACAAAGACCAACCGTACCAGGGGTTCGCTCAACAGTGGGAACCATGACTGAAATTTTCAACGTGTTACGGTTGATTTACTCGCGCCTAGGTTCACCGGTCTGCCCAAACGGTCACCGGGTTCCGCCGACAATTAAGATCGCCGAAGCAATGGATAAGATGGGCCACGAAATGGGCGTTATCAAATGCCCAACCTGTGGCGTGGAGTTTAACGCCTTTAGCGCGGAGGACTTTGCGTTTAACTCTGACGGGGCGTGCGAGGAGTGTGAGGGGCTAGGAGTTACTAAGCAAATTGATCCAGAGAAACTGATTGGTGATACTACCAAAACCATCCGCGAGGGAGCCGTGAACGCCTGGCACATTCCTGGCCGTAACTTTATGCCAATCGTCGCCCAGGCGGCTGGGGTGCGGATTGATGTGCCGTTTAATGAGCTGACCGAAAAAGAAGTCGATATTGTGTTGCATGGAAAGCAGAAGAAGTTTTCAATCAATATTCCGTCTAAAAATGGGCGGGTCTTCCACATGGATAACGCGTTGTACGAAAACGCCTTTAACGCCATTGAAGACAGCATGAAGACGACTAAGAGTGAGGTTGCTTTGAAACGGTTGAATCGGTTCTACAAATTCACCACCTGTCCGGTTTGTCACGGCACGCGAATCAAGCCAGACCGATTGAATCAGCTGATTGCGGGCAAGAATATCGTTGAGGCAAGTAAACTACCGTTAGGGGAATTGCCTGCGTTTGTGGCGGAAAGCAAAGAGTGGCTGCCGACTGACATGCAGAAACTGGCCGATAATTTAACTAGTGAACTTCTCAATCAACTGCAACCATTACTTGATCTGGGACTAGATTACCTGACGATGGACCGTGGTGGCTCAACCTTATCGACGGGTGAACTGCAACGGATTCAGTTAGGCCGGACGCTGAGAACGCAAACCACGGGAGTGTTGTATGTTCTCGATGAACCATCAGTTGGACTGCATCCGGATAACGTTAATGGGTTGATCAAAATTTTCCATCAGCTGGTCGAACAGGGTAACTCTCTGGTAGTAGTTGATCACGAAACTTCAATCATTGATGCGGCTGATTGGGTGATTGAAATTGGCCCTGGTTCTGGGAAAAACGGGGGTAACGTGATTACCCAGGGTACGCCAGCGGACATAAAGCGGAACCCGAAGTCGCTGATCGGTCCGTTTTTGACTGGCAAGGAACAACTGGTAACGAGGGCTGTTGCTGATGACGTTGGTGGAGCTGGTGATATCTCAATTACGATTGGTGACCGTTTCAATTTACATGATGTAACGGCTAAGTTTCCGATTAACCGATTGACTGCGGTGACGGGCTTTTCTGGTGCTGGAAAGACGACTTTGGTGTTGGATGGGTTACTTAAAGCGTTTGATCTGACGGAGCATAATCAGCCCTTACCTAAGTACATTCCGCAGTTCGACCCCAATCGTTTGAAAAAAGTGGTTAGCGTCGATGCAACGCCAGTTGGGAAAAACGCGCGCTCGACGGTGGCAACGTACACCAATATTATGAATAACTTACGGACGCTGTATTCTGGCTTAGCTGAGGCTAAGAAGCTGGGATATACTAGCAGCTACTTCTCCTATAACAACAAGCAGGGAGCCTGCCCAACGTGTGGCGGAACTGGTGAGATTTCACTCGATATTCAGTATCTCCCTGATATGGTGGAGGTTTGTCCGACCTGTGGTGGCAAACGGTTCAAGCAGGACATTTTGGCGGTTAAGTGGAATGGTCACTCGATTGCGGATGTTCTGGATTTAGATGTTAATTCAGCGATTTCCGTTTTCAAAAACAATGATACGATATTGGCAACCCTGAAAACCTTGCAGGGAATGGGGCTTGGCTACCTTCATTTGGGTGAAAGTACGCCTGCTTTGTCTGGCGGTGAGGCGCAACGATTGAAGTTGGCTTCGCATATGAAACGGTCCCAGAAGAACACGCTATTCATCTTTGATGAGCCAACGGTTGGCCTGCATCCAATCGATGTCCACGTGTTACTTGGTGTGTTTGACGGTTTGATCAAGCAGGGTGCAACGGTGCTGCTGATCACTCACGACTTGGACCTGATGGCTAATGCTGACTACATGGTCGACATGGGGCCGAAGGGTGGTCGCTTGGGTGGTAAAATCGTGGCGGCTGGCAAACCGCGGGAGCTAGTGAAGACCGCGGATAGTTTAACGGTGAGATATTTGAGAGAACATTTTAACAAGTTTGATTGAATTTTTATGGAAAAAAATAGCGACTCCCTATATTGGGAATCGCTATATTTCGTTGATAATCTTATATTTGATTCTTACTTTTCAGTTATCATCAAGTATAAAAGCATCAAGCAAATTTGATTAGGTACTGCCAAGGACCATTGGCGGCATTCACATTAATAATTTCGCCGTCGGTCAGCTTAGCTGGGCAAATGAATGATGGGTCGTAGTGGTTTGCGCTTTCAAACAAAAACCGTTGCTGGTCGAGCTTCTTTATGTAGCCGGAAGCCCCGTCCGAAAGCATCACGTGCTGTTCATTCATTTGAGGATCAAGTTGAATAGTAACCATTCTATCTCACCTCCCAACTGCATTTTAGCACAAATATTCGGTCGGATTTTCAAAAAAGCAAGCCATTTGATAAAAACTTCGTTATTATATAGGTAACAATAAAAAACGAGGAATCAAAAATGGCGACTAAGTTAAAGGATGTTGCCCAGTTGGCCGGCGTCTCAGTTACGACCGTGTCGCGGGTAATTAACAACAATCCAGTTATCAGTGAAAAAACAGTACTTAAGGTTCGCGAGGCAATGCGGGCGTTGAATTATCAACCTAATGCGTTGGCTAGGGCAATGCAGGGAAAATCATCGCGGTTTATCGGCCTGATTCTCCCTAATTTGACCAATCCATTTTATGCTGAACTGGTTAACGTTATCGAACGCAAACTGTTCAAGAAACGGTACAAGGCAATCATTGCATCATCTGCCAACAATGAACAGATTGAGCACGAGTATCTGGGGATGCTGATGGCGAACCAGGTTGAGGGTGTGATTTCTAGTTCACATAATCTAGGAATTGAGGAGTACAGTCAGGCATCGGCTCCAATCGTGTCGTTTGATCGTTATCTAGCAGATAGCGTTCCGACCGTTTCAGCAGATAACGCTGCGGGAGGTCGTTACGTTGCTCAGTACATGGTTGATCATGGTGCCACACGGGTGGCGCTGATGTCAGAGGATGATAGTTCGAACTCACCAACCATTGCGCGGACAACGGAATCAATCAAGATTCTGGAAGCAAACGGGATTAAATACGAATCAATCCCAGTTGACGCAGAAGTTTCGGCTGATTTGTTTCCTGGTGATTTTGACGGCGTGATTGCTAGTAATGACGTTACTGCCTTGCAAATTGCGAGGTTGGCTAGGGATGAAGGCCGCAAACCGTTTGAGGACTTTCTGATTACGGGTTACGATGGCAGTGAGTTTGTTAGGGATATCTGCCCTGAGTTGCCAACGGTGGTTCAGCCAATTGATGAGATTGCTGACCGCTTAATAGATACATTGTTGGCTCAGTGTGAAGATGGGGCTGAAATGCCAGCTCCAGAAATATTACCAGTTAAATTTGAAGATTAAAAAGCGGAAACCAATTTGGTTTCCGTTTTTATTATGACAACCAGTGAGTATCCGAAGGACCAGTAGCCGTATCGGCGTGAAGGGTCCGCTGCTCTTTTGGTTTCTCTTTCGGTTGTTCTTGTTCAGCTTTAATTTGTTCAGGCGACTTATCGTACTGAGGTGCCACAAACGTTTCGGGATCATAGGTAACTGATGCCCCAGTTGAAGTGTCGGGCTTTTCATTTTCCTCATCAGCAATGGTACTGCCAAGGTCACCGGGGATTTCTAACGCCCCTAGGTACTCACCGTTTCGATTTCGAACGGCATAAAAATTGATTGGTTCGTTATTTTTTCCAGAAATTGAACCATGATTATTACCCGCCTTTAGTGATTCAAGAACTTCGTTGTACTTACTCCATGCTCCGTCTGGGTGACGGTCCACTAGTTTGGCAGGAAAAGAGTCCTTGCTAGGTCGGGATGACCAGAGATAGTTATCGTCAGCGTCGATGAACGTGAGGTTGAACGGTAGAGATTTGAAGATGGCTTCGATTTGACTCAAGGTCAAGGTGCCGTTCTCAAACTGAATAATGCTGTCTTTGATGAATGGTTGGTTGTTAGCCATTGCTGTGAACTCCTTTATTGTTGATTTTTTAGAATGCCGGCTAATTTATAATTATCGTCGATTATCTGAAATTTATCTTCAATCCTGCTGGTAATAAAAACGCGGTTATCGCGGGTGACAAAAATTAGGTCAACGTCTGCTTTGAGCTGGCTCACTAATTGTGGTGCCTTAATGATTCCATTGAAGAATGCCAAACTAGACCAAATTTCGGCTTTGGTGGAAACTGGGGTGATTGCAGTAACACTAGCTAGTTCAGTTTCCAATGGGTGGCCAGTTCGGGGATCGATGATGTGGTGGTACATTTTGCCATCAACTTCAAGGTAACGCTCGAAGATTCCAGAGGTGACTAGTGATTTAGCCGAAGTGCTAATAACGGCTAGGTTCGGCTGGTCGGTTTCAACTGGTTCGCGGATGCCAACGTTCCAATTACCACCGTGTGGGCCGGTTCCAACTAACAGAACGTTGCCACCAAGGTTAATGATACCGCTTGTTACACCTTGAGTTTCCCACAGTTTTTTGATGCCGTCGGCGATGTAGCCCTTGGCAATACCGCCGAGGTCGAGTTCCATTCCACTTTTGGTGAGAAATACTGATTTGTCGGTTTCGTTCAGAATAACATTGTTGATGTCGATAAGCTCAGATGCCTGCTTAATCTCGGCTTCGGTTGGAATTCGGGCGTCTTTGAACCCGATTGACCATAGTTTGACCAGTGGACCGATTGCTACGTTGAAGCCTAGGTTAAGTCGACTTACTTCAACCGCTCGTTTGACTAAACGGAAACTGGAATCGGAAACCACAACTGGCTGGATGTCGGCAGCGTGGTTAACCGCCATGATTTCGGATTGGTCGCGATTAACGGTTAATGCATCTTCGAATTGATTAACCAACTGTTCCGATTCGTTCAGTAAATCTGCTGGGGCGTCGTCATCGATTTGCAGGTCAATTCTAGTGCCGAGAGCTTTGAATGTCTTAGTTTGCATGAGCTACCTCAGATATCTAACAGTTCTTCAGGCTTGTTGAGCAGGTAATCTGGGTGTTCGCTTATCAGACTATCCACATCGTGAGCACCCCATGAAACCCCGCAAGTCTTAACGCCGGCAGCTTTGCCCATTTGGAGGTCGAAAACTGCGTCACCAATCATCACGGCGTTGTTTGCCTTTTGCTTGTAGTGGTCTAGAACTTGAAGAACTCCATCCGGAGCCGGTTTATACTCTTTAACTTGGTCAGATCCAATTACGCCGGTGAAGAAGTTGGCGATGTCTAGAGCGGCCAGATTCCTTAGGAGTGCAGTTGAATGTTTGCTAGAAACGACAAATAGTGATTTGCCACGTTCAACTAGTTTTTCAAGGGTGGGCATAATCCCTTCGAATAGTTCTAGGTTGTCGATTTCGTACTTTTGGTAGTACTCGCGGAACTTTGCTAGGAGCTGGGAGAATTCTTCGTCCTCAAATTCATGTTCTGGAACCATTTCTTTGAATGATACTTCAATGGGGATTCCCATGTAGTAGTTGATAATATTTTCGCTTGGTTCGGGTAAACTAAAGTCTTTAAATGCGGCTTGGGTCGCCATGATTCCGGCCTTACCAGAATTGGCGAGCGTGCCGTCAAAGTCAAAAATGTAGGTTTGCATGCGATTACCTCGTTTTTATGATAAGTAAATTATAAGGCACAAATGTGATGAAAGGGTGAAAAGTGATAAATTGAAAAAACGGGAGTGGGGTAAAGGCAAAAATGCAACGATAATTTTCGAAAATGAAATTATCATTGCATTTTTTCGGTAATATAAATTATGTCGTAGCCTCGTATTTTAAATTAATATTATTTGGCAGTTGTAGTTAGCTGTTCTTTTTTAGCAATTATTCGATTCAAAACCACAATCAAAATCATCGATAAGGCCGCAAACACTGCTCCAGCCCAACTGATTTTCGTTAAACCAGCCAGAGCCAACATTGACGATGAGGTCGCGGAACCCAATGAGATTCCGAAGTTAAAGAAGATCGAGCTAAGTGATGAAGCTAGCACTAATGATTGGGGGAAGTCCTTTTCACTAATGTTGATGAAGTGAAGCTGTAGTGGAGCTCCGTTGATCGTAACAATCAGAGTTAGAATCAAGATGATTCCAAATCCAAGAACTTGGTTATGAAGGAAGAATGGCATGATAGAGAGCAGGACAATATCAGCTACATAGAACCAAGGGAGAATTTCCAAGTCGCGAGGACTTTCAGCGAGTTTTCCTGACAAACGGTTACCGACGATACTGAATGCTCCAATGACAACCAGGAGCCAGTTTAGCCAAGAATCACTAAATCCAAGCGCGGTGGTGATCAGTGGTCGAATGTAAGTATAGTAGGAATACATCGCAGCGGCGGTGAACAAAACGGAAAAGATACCGACGTAAATTCGTGAATCTAATAATAGGGTGAGTTGTTTGCGAATGGTACTGGTAGTTTGTTCGATCTGCTTTGGTAGGATGCGGGATAACAGGGTGGTGACAACTACAGTAATCACTGACACGCCAAAGAAAGCGTAACGCCAACCGTAACTGGTACTGATAGCAACCCCAATTGGCACTCCCGCGACTGAAGCGATACTGAACCCGGCAGTGATCCATGAAATCATGAATGCCCGTTTGTCACGAGGGGCGATTTGACTTGCAAACGCGGTAACGAGAGAAATGATTGATCCCGCTGTAAAGGCGGTCAACACCCGAGACACTAACATGAAAATGTAGTTTGGGGCGAACCCACTCAAAGTGTTCCCAATCAAAAAGATTATCATCAAGGTCATCAGGGTTTTGTAACGATTGTATTTACTGGTAAGAATCGTGATGAACGGGGTGCTGACGGCATAAACGGTCGCAAAAATTGTCACTAAATAGCCAATCAGTGAAATGGAAACGTGGAAATCCCGGGATAATTCGGAAATGACCCCGACAACCATGAATTCATTACAGCCGAGCATGAAAGCGACGAGAACGAAGATGATGGTTTGAACTTTGAATTTAGACAACGGATGTCCCTCCTTAGATAATGGCGATTATAAAAGCATACTTATAATATAATATCACAGGGTGTTGGCGGAGAATGTAAAAATTGAATTTGAATGACCGTTTTAAACCTAGTTGTAACACCGAGAAACTTCAGCTGAAGTTTCTTTTTTATTTACAGTCAGTTTAGTTTGAAATAATAAAAAAACGACCACCAAATAAAAATTTTGATGATCGTTCTACGAATATATATATTGAGTGATGATTCACTTTGGGTTGAACCAACACTATCGGAGGGTAGCCAAGATTGTGACTATTGCAAACTGTTCACGTCCACAGATACCATTCTTCTCTGGTGAACGTAAGTCATACCACCGAAGACAACGGTCCAGATGATGGCACCAACGGCACCGACAATATCTTCGGGAATGAAGAATAGGGTGACGAAGATGATGGCAAAGAAGCTAATGGTAAGTGGGCTGGTGAATTGGTAACCAGGCATCTTGAAGCCGTCTGGTAAGAAATCACTTGATTCACGGTAACGCCGGTGAGCAATCATTGCTAGGGCGTACACGATGATGTACATGTCGTTTGATGAACCGGCCACAATGGTGAAGACTGAGGCGGTGGCTTTCGTCAGACTCATGAGTGGGGTTATCAGTAGGAAGATTGCTGACAAAGTGATTGCGGCTGCGGGAACTCCGTTTTTCGAAATTTTAGCAACGTGCTTGTTAAGCCAGCTCTCTTCGGGCAATTCATCGGCAATTTGGTAAAGGTGACGACCAGCGGAGAAGATGAAACTGTTAAGCGAAGACGAAGCTGACGTCAAGACAACGAAGTTGATCAAAGCAGCAGCGGCAGGGAAGCCAGCTAGTTTGAACACCTGAACAAAGGGACTACTGTCGGCATTGAGGTGAGTCCAAGGGATGATTCCCATGATGACAATCAAAGCACCAAAGTAGAAGATCAAAATCTTGAGCAGGGTTTCGTTAACGGCTTTTTTGATGATTTTGTGAGGGGTGGTTGCTTCGCCGATGGTAATGCTGACAAATTCAATTCCTTGAAAGGCGAAGAACACCATTGGAAAGGCGGAGATGAAGCTCATTCCACCGTGAGGGAACATTGAAAAGTTATTGAAGATATTTCCCATTGAGGCGTGGCCAACTGGCGTAACTGAATGACTGAAAATCATGAACGCACCAGTAACGATTAGGGCAAGGATAGCGACGATTTTAATCAATGCAAACCAGAACTCAGCTTCTCCAAATAGTTTGGCGGCGATTAGGTTAACTCCCGCTAGCGTACCTAAAAAGGCAAGCTGGATGATCCACGCTGGCACGTTTGGGAACCAGAACTGAACGTATGTAGAGATGGCGGTAATTTCGGCCATGGCACAAAACGAAAGTCCAAGCCAGTATGTCCAACCGGTAAAGTGACCGACGGTTGGGCCGAGGTATTTGGTGATGAAAGCGACGAATGTGTGCTGTGATGGGTCGGAGTAAAGCATTTCCCCGATGGCCCTCATCATGAGGAAGAAGAAAATTCCTAGGACTAGGTAGACAATCAAGATTGATGGTCCGGTTTTGCTGATAGTTGTTCCTGATCCTAAGAACAGTCCAGTTCCGATTGTTCCCCCAATCGCAATCATCTGGACGTTTCGATTACTGAGAGAACGTTTGGTACCGTCCTCGTTTTCTGTTATCTGTGTTTTTTGCATACACGTTTCCTCCTAAAATATGAATTAAATTAGAGGCCTTCTAATCAACTGGGATTACCTTAGCACTCAAAATTCAAAATGTAGTGGTTTTAAGGGGATGTTTTTACATGATTTTGCAAACTTTGAAAATTTTTGATGAAAAAAAGGCAGACGCGGACGCCTGCCTAAGAAAACAAAATATTTTATTTCATGGGGATGTTACTTATCTTCCGGGAGCAAAAGCGGGCGTGGTCCAATGTTAGTAGTGAACGCAACGTTGGTGTGAGTGTTACCAAACTCCTTTAGTGACGCGTTGAATTCGTTAAGTTCGGTCATGTTTTTGTAGTAGACCTTGAGTTGGACGGCTGCGTCCCCAGTTATGTAATTACATTCCACAACGTTTGGTACCTTTGAAACAAAGTTGACGAACTTAGGGAGTTCCTTGTAACTGACGTCAATTCGGACAAATGCCTTGATTAAGTAGCCGAGTTTTTCATAGTTTACGTTCGCCGTGTAACCGTCGATGAAACCGTGGTTTTCCAGGTTCTGCAGGCGAACTGAAGCAGAAGGGGCTGAAATAAAGCATTTTTCAGCGATGTTTTTTATTGAAATCCGCCCATCCTCCTGAATGATGTTGAGAATTTTACGGTCTAGTTTGTCCATGGAAAACCTCTCCTTCATTTAATAGTTACTAATAATTATAACTTTAGGAGGGAAAAAGGGCGAATTGACGACTAAAAAAAGCTCTACCAGCCGGAGAGTTTCCGACTAATAAAGCTTTAGATTAGTTATTTCATACTTGCACCCATCGCAACGGCCACGTTAGGATCGTTTGCTTTAAGGGTATAAACGGACTTGCCATTTTGCCAAGTGATGGTTTGGGCGAGGCCTGTGTTTTGGCCAGATTCAAATTTCACTGAACCAACTTTTTGCGGAGCTGGTAATGAGTATTGTTCGAATAAAGCTACGGTTTGAAGGGCAGCTTTCTTTGGTGAAGTGTTATTGACGGGACTACCGTGCACAACAACTGACCAGCGGCCTTCGTTCCATGAAATGTACTGTTGACCAGCACCAGATTGGAGCCGACCAATAATTGAGTGCCCTAAGTTTACTTTTGGCAAGCCTTTGTTTTGACTACCATCTTGATAGTCGACGTTACTAGCAGCTTGGCTACTTGATGCGTAATCCTTCTTAGTCAAGGTTGCGTATGAAGCTTTGTTTGCAAGTCCTTTGTCATTCAGAGCCAGGTTTGACTGGCCAACTGAATAATAAACGGTGGCGCTTGAACTATTGCCAGTGTAACGAATGTTTACTGGCTGGCTACTTGAAAGACCGGTGCTTTGGGGTAACAATACCCCTGGCAATTTGGCCGCTAACTGTTTAGTATTTGATGCAAACGAAGGGGATTGGTTTTCGCTCGAACTTGCTTGGGAACCGCTAGAAGTAGAAGTTGATTCCGAGTTGGATGTTTGGCTATCTGAACTTGATTGTGAGCTAGAATTGCTCATCTCAGTCTTGGAGCTACTATTACTATTGGACGATTTTGAACTGTTATTACCGGCTGCACAGCCTCCCAAAACTAAAGCTAAGAGTAGCACACCGCTAAATTTAAATAGTTTCATTATGAATGATCCTCCTGATTATTCCTGAACGTACGACTTGTTTGCGGTGACAAAGTAGCCGTCAGCCGTAACGAAATAGTACGAGCCAGTGGAACGTTGCTTGATTCCAGTAATGGACAAGGTTGTCCCCGGTTGAATCGTTGTAACCCGATTTACTGCCTTGAACTTAGACTTATTATATTCGTAAACTTTCTTCGTTGCAGTAATTTGGGTTGGGACGTCTTCATAATAACTGGAAGTTGCTGTAGTTTCAAGCTGAGTTTGGTCCGTTGCGGCGCTTTGACCACCGATCCACCATGAAATTGGTTTGTCAGAGCTTAAAATCGTACTGGCATCGACTGAACGTTTCAAAGCTGGCACGTACTTCTTATTTGAATATTGCCAGAGGTCGGTCTTGATGGTTGGTCTGTATGAGTAGTTAGCAATCCACTGAGCGTCGAATTTTTTCCGAGCACTGTTTGCGTTTTGAGTTGCAAATGCCTGGTAGGAATAAAAAATCAGCTTTTTATCAGTTAGCTTTCTCATCTGCTTGTACCAAGCTTTGACGGCTGAGTTAGCTGAACCAGAAGTGACATCGTTTTCCTCAAAATCCAGAACGTAAAACTTTGCGTTCTTATTTGAATTTGCGTAGAAAATATTGGCTTCGTTTTTTGCTGCCGCTTTACTATTGAAAGTCGCATAGTCGTATTCACCGAATGGAACACCGTACTGAGTATATAGGTTGGTGTTATTGGTGGCGTATTTATCTTGGTAGCCGGCTCCGTATTGTCTACGGTTAATAATGAAAGAAACCTGACTCTTTAAATTTTGGACCTTAGTTGCGGATAATTTTCCTTGCCACTCAGAGATGTCAGGGATAACTGTACCGTCATCAGCTTTAGTTGTTTTGGCAAATGAAAGGGCGATGAGTAATGTAAATACTCCAGTGATAAACAAACGAACATGGTTATTTTTCCTCATAAAATCAGTACTCCTATTTGTAGTAGCAACCGTCAAGTTTCCCCTAAATTGGCAGTAGCGTTAGTTTTGATTATTGCGCTCAATGTATGACAAAATAGGTGACAACACAAGGGGTGGTACGGAACAGGTGGTTTACATCATCAACTATAAATGGCTCAGTGGTGCCTTGTGTTTGGGGTTTTATCGATTCCTTTACGTCTTTATTACGAAAAGATTTCGTTGTGAGCAACTAACTTGAACCGAGAATTAAAAAAATGTCAAGTTTCCTTTACTGGTTTCCGAAAACTTGTTACTATGTATAGTTGTAGAAAAATGCATTTCGGGGGTAAATTATGAATATTCTAAAACGAATTTACCTGGGAACTGTGTTGCTTATGGCATTGGTGTTAATTCCCGTCAATACGGGCGGTTCGTCAAGTCATGCTCCCGCTGACATTAAGCGGGCGGCAATCAAGCAACTCAATGGAATCGAGTACCATATGATTACCGAGTTCCCGGTTTACGTTAAGGATAAGCAAATCCAAACTAAATATCCCAACGAAAACTGGTTTGCGTACCAGAAATCTGATACGGGCGATCTCTACAAAATCTATAACGGCGATAATACGATTCACCTAACGGTACCTAAATCTGAATTAGGGACCATTAGAAATCGGCATTATCACGTTGAACTTCCGGGAACTAATTCCCTTAAGAAGAACAAGATTTTGTTTATGGGTGATTCAATTACTAAGGGTTACAACGGGTTTGTGACCTATAAGAATGCCAGTTACCCACTTTGGGTCCACAAGTATTTGCAAACGACCGTTTACAAACAAGGTCACATTCGTTCATCAATTACGGGTCACGCATTTAACGACTTGTTTACCATCTTGCCCCAAATTGACTTCAATGAAGCTAACGTCTTGGTCATGGGGTATGGTACCAACGATTATCGGCATTCTAATGCACCACTGAAGAAAGTGCAAAAGAAATTGAAGAAGGCAATCAAGTATATTCGTCACCAGAATCCTAGCCTTAAGATCTATGCTGTTTTACCATTACCAAGGTATGATTACGGCAATATGGATAAGAAGATGGGGCCGGGTGGATATACATTCAGTCAGTTGAAGGCTGGGCTCAAGAAGACGTATAATTCCATGGGAATCAAAACTTATGATGTTAAAAAAGAACATCCTAAGTTCATTACTTCAAAGAACTACAGGGTTCGTTATTATGATCAGCGATTACATCCAAATGTTGTTACTTATCAAAAATTCGCGTATTATTTTAGTTTGTGGTTAGAGAAGCAACTTGATTAAAAAAGTCAGCGACTAGTCGCTGACTTTTACTTTATAGAAAGAAAGGCAAGATAATGAGCACAAAAACACCTCAATGGCAAAAGAATATGCGGGCACTGTGGTTTGGTAACTTTGCAACGGGAGCGGGAGCCAGTATGTCACTGCCATTTTTACCGTTGTTCATTTCGGAAATGGGTAATTTTCCAAAGTGGCAACTTACTTTATACTCCGGAGCGGCTTTTGCAATTACCTTCTTAGCTCAGGCTATCGTTTCGCCAATGTGGGGTAATCTTGCTGATAGAACTGGTCGAAAACCAATGCTTTTGCGGGCATCAATTGGAATGACAATCAGTGCAACGCTGACTGGTTTTTCACCTAATGTTTGGGTTTTGATAGCGATTCGAGGAATTCAAGGATTGTTTTCAGGTTATGTCAACAACGCCTATGCCCTGGTGGCCAGTGAAGTGCCAATGGAAAAAAGTGGGAAAACAATGGGAAGTATGACCACTGGAGCTGTCGGTGGTCAGCTGATTGGGCCAATTCTAGGTGGCTATCTTGCTGGAATGTTTGGCTATCAAATTCCATTCTTTGTGTTCGGGTTTATGATGTTTTGTGCGGCCCTGATTACGATGTTTTTCGTTAAGGAAGATTTCAAACCGATTCCGCATAAAAATAAAAATAGTTTTAAGGATGCATTCATCAATATTGACCATCGCCGAGTGGTTTTCGCAATGTTCGCATCATCACTGCTGATCCAATCAGCAACCAACTCCATTAACCCAATTATCAGTTTGTTCGTCAAACAGCTGATGGATAATCATGGCAACGTTGCTTTGGTTAGTGGGGTGATTGCGGCCCTACCTGGGGTGGCAACGCTGTTTGCTGCGCCAAGGCTGGGGGCACTGGGTGACCGAGTTGGTCCTCAAAAGGTGCTACTTTATGGCTTGGCCTTCTCTGGAATTGTGTTTTTCCCGATGTTTTTTGTTCACTCGGTTTGGTTGCTCGGAATACTGAGGTTCCTAATTGGAATTGCTGATGCTGCATTACTGCCGGTGGTACAAACAGTGCTGACCCTTGAATCACCAGCTAACGTTACCAGCCGAATTTTCAGTTA
Source organism: Lentilactobacillus sp. Marseille-Q4993 (assembly GCF_951230165.1). Lineage (GTDB taxonomy): Bacteria > Bacillota > Bacilli > Lactobacillales > Lactobacillaceae > Lentilactobacillus. The sequence goes on along the minus strand of NZ_CATNVB010000003.1, from coordinate 136,666 downwards.
CTACCAATCATCACAGGCGTTTGGGTCTGTGGTTGGACCAATGTTGGGGTCGCTGGTAGCCGGAATTATGGATTACCGGCATATATTCTTGATGACCACGATTTTGGTAATTGTTAATTTTGTAATGGTTCGATCGGCGTATAAGAAGGATAATGTTTTGTAAAATTTAAGGCAATAACTATGGATATCGAAAAAAGCAGTGCTAATTTCAAGAAAATGAAGTTAGCACTGCAATTTTTTATCTAATTATTGTTCTTTTTGGGGCATTAAACCGAAATTAAAAATTTTTACGGTATTCCCTACTCCAAATTAGCATGGCGTTTCTGCATATCGGTCTCACTAACTTGGAAATCGTTCATGTACTTTAGAACGAAGGCATCACCAAAAATGAAAACCGATTGTTCAAATAGTGACCCCATTGGTTGGACGGTACTAGAATCGTTATCATATTTTGCCTTGCCGCCAAGGTTGGTAACTAAATCAGCTGTGGCTGCTAGTGGTGAGTCTGGTGAAGCGGTAATTAAAGCTACTTTAGCACCAGTCACCTTAGCTTTATCGGCTAGCGTGATTGCTTGAGAGGTGGTCCCAGAACCGGAAGCAACGGTGAATAAATCACCGTCACCAATTGGTGGGTTTGTGGTTTCACCAACAACAAAAGCTGGTTTCCCCAACTGAGAAAGTCGCATGGCGAAGGCTTTTATCGCTAATCCTGAACGACCAGCGCCAAAAACGAAAACTTGGTTTGCGTTTTTAACTAATTGAGCAAACTCATCAGTAACTGTTACATTTACGGCACTTAGTTCACTGAGAATAATTGACCAGTAATCATTCATTCAAATCGCTTCCTTAATCGGCTGGCATCAATGCTTTGATTGCTCTAGCTGCTTCAGCAGGATCATCAACGGTTGAGATACCACCACCAACAATCAGTAAATCAGGAACAGCATCAATGATCTGCTTAGCAGTGGCGAGTTTGATACCACCGGCTACTGCAGTCTTTGTTGTAGTTACGTTTTCTTTAATAGTGTTGAATGCTTCAAATGGAGTTTCGCCAAGAGCTTGGAGATCGTAGCCTGTGTGGGTTCCGATGTAGTCTGCACCCATCGCATCAATTTCCTTTGCGCGAGTGGCAAGGTCGTGAATTCCAATCATGTCGACAAGTAATTCTTTACCAGCATCATGAGCAGCCTTAACGGCATCTTTGATTGACTGATCCTCAGCGGCAGCTAAGATTGTGGTAATGTCAGCCCCATATTTGAAGGCTTGTTCAACTTCGTAAGAAGCAACATCCATAATCTTAAGGTCGGCGAGTAGCGTGATGTCTGGGAAGCGGTCACGAATCTTTTTAAGTCCTTCGAGACCGAAGTTGATGACAAGTGGGGTACCATATTCAAAAATATCCACGCTGTCTTTGGTCTTTTCAATCAGGTTAATTGCACCTTCAACGTCTTCAAGATCAATTGCTAATTGTAATTTCACTGTTCATCCTCCTAGAAAAATATTGGGATTCAAAATCCCATGTAAATTATATTTGATTTTTTTGAGATAGGGTGTATTTTATACCTTACAATCCAAACAGGAAATTAGTTACTTTCAGGTAACCGGTCAAGGAGTGATCAAATGAGCGATGATATTCGCGAAAGTGTCGCTAATAAACTAGCCAAGGGTGAATACGATTGTGCCAAGGAGTTTACAATGTCGATGTTTAGTGGCAAACACAAGTTATTTATTTTGTGGAATCTTAAAAATGGTGAGGAAGTTCACTTTAATGAGTTTGGACGATTAATTCCCAGTGCTAGCAAGAAGGTTCTGTCCAACCAGTTACAGGAATTACAAGAGGATGGATTAATCAATAAAGATTTTTATGATGAAGGTAAGGTTAAACGGACAGTTTACCGAATGTCAAAGTTAGGATATAGTTTGGTCCCAATCTTAGAAATGATGTACTCCTGGGGTGAGAATCGAATTGGAGATTTGGATTTAAATACTAAGTATGGCTAATTTTTTAAGTACGATAAATCCCTATGAAACAGCAATTATAAGAGATTGATTAAAAATAATTTTATAATGATGTTGACAACATAAAAAATCAACGTTATTGTACTAGACATTAGATATTGATTAAAAAGTGCTGAGAGAAAATCGGGAGTAGCTGATAAGTCCTGCCAAGAGAGCGCCGTTATCTGGAAGAGCGTGAGGACTTACTGGTAAAAGTGAATTTCGAGCATGCGGTTCGTAAGAACTAACTGGGAGCGCCCATTATAGCGCCAACGTTATCCTGATGACGATCAGGCGTACGTGAGAGGTGGGAGTGTTCCCATAATTAAGGTGGTACCGCGCAAAAGCGTCCTTTTAGAGAAATCTGAAGGGGCGCTTTTTTTGTTTTCCTGGCCAGAAAACGGTGGTGCCAATATCAATATCAAAAAACATTGCAGGAGGAATAGATATGTCCATATCAAAAAAGAACATCGTAATTATTAGTCTGATTTGCAGTGTGATGGCCGTCTTATTAACTGGGTGTGTGTCATCAATCACTGGTGCTAAGCAGGATGATGACTCCCAAACCTTAAAAATAACAATTCCGGGGGAACCGTTGACGATTGACCCAACTAAGGTAATTGAAACTAACGGTAGCGCGGTTGATGATCAAACCACTGAGGGAATTTATCGCAAGGATAAGAACAATAAAATCACTGCCGGTATGGTTGAGAAAGTAGTTACCCCAACCGAAAACGGCACCAAGTACACGTTTACAATTCGGAAGGACGCTAAGTGGAGTGATGGTTCTCAAGTGACGTCACAGGATTTTGTGACTGCCATTCAGAGGCAGGCGGATCCAAAAACTCAGTCCCAGGCTACCACGCAAATTCAGTATCTGAAGAACTTTGAGGCGGTCAATCAAGGAAAGATGAGTCCTAAGAAGTTGGGAATCGAGGCAGTTAATTCGCGAACCTTTACGGTTAAGTTGACCAAACCAGTTCCGTTTATGAATAACGAATTTCTGGGTTTCACGCCAATCAAGGTTTCCGAAATTAAGAAGTACGGTGCCAAGTACGGAACTTCAAGTGATAAGTTCCTCTCAAACGGAGCATACGTCATCAAAGGTTGGACTGGTCAAAATGATTCATGGACATACGTTAAGAATAAGTATTACTGGGATGCAAAGAACGTCAAGATTCCAAAGATCAACGTTCAAGTGGTTAAGGAAAATAACACTGCTCAGAACATGTTCAACTCAGGACAAATTGATTTCACCACGTTGACTGGTAGTGCGGTTAAGAATAACCAGAACAATAAAGCACTGGTGGTTACTAAGACAGGGCGGAATAATTACATTTACTTCAATGATAAACGGAAGGCAACCCATAACGAAAACCTTCGTCACGCATTGAGTTTGGTTATCGATCGTGATCAATTGGCCAACAAGGTTTTGCAAGATGGGTCGACCGGATCAAACAACATCGTACCAAAGGATTACGCCAAAGACCCTAAGAATGGCAAGGATATGATTGATGAAGTAGGGAACCTTGCTAAGACTGATTATGCTGAGGCTAAGACATACTGGGCAAAGGCTCAAAAGGAAATTGGCAAGAAGAACGTTACCCTTGATTTCTTGGTTGATGATACTGATACCGAGAAGCAATTGGCTGAATACGTTCAGGGTCAAGTTGCCAAGTACCTTAAAGGAATGAAAATCAACGTGGTTTCCGTTCCACACGCAACTCACGTTTCCCGAGACTTCTCGACCGAGTTTGATATTGCGACCGTTGGTTGGGGACCTGATTATCCAGACGCCCAAAACTTCTTGGATGGGATGAGAAGTGGCAATTCAATTAACTTCTCAAACTTTAAGGATGCTAAGTACGAAGAGCTGATGAACAAGGTTGCCGATACTACTAAATACAACAAGCAACAACGTTACGATTTTGAAAAACAAGCTGATCAAAGAATTATGGCGATCGCAGGGGTTGCCCCAACATATCAAGCAGCCCAAGCACATCTGATTAATCCAAAACTTGGTGGTTTGAAGTGGGATGCAATGTCCGGACAGTCAGGCAAACTGCAGTACGCTTATTGGAAATAACGATTAATTCCGCAATAAAGGAGGTGGTGTTCTTGAAATATCAGTTAAGAAACCCACGGAAAAATAATTGGCAGAAGAGAATGCAAATCGAAAGGAAGAGTTATTATGGCTATTGTTAAATACACAAACGTTTCAGTATACAGTTCAGAGGTTGAAGGATTCAAGGATAATCAGAGTGTTACGGTTGATACGGAAACCGGAAAGATTATTGGAGTCAACGATGACGTCCAAGCAGTTGATGAAGTGGTGGATATGGATGGAAAGTACATGACCCCTGGAATCATGAATGCTCATACCCATATCACAAGTATTCCAACATACTGGTGGCGAGATGGTGAGGAAGACCGGCATTCCAACTCACGTGAGTTTAATACAATGTACGCCGTGAAAAATATGGAAGATATGATCAACCACGGAGTTACATATATTCGTAACGTCGGCGCGCCATATGATATTGATGTTGAAATTCGTGAGATGCAAAAGAAGGGCTTTGTGAAAGGACCACGAGTGATGGCTTCTGGGCAGGCGTTTTCAATTACAGGTGGCCACGGTTCAGATGGCGGATACGAAGTGGATGGTGTAGATGAAGTCATCAAGGGAGTGCGGACGGCATTAAAGAATGGTGTCGACAATATCAAGATGATGGTTACTGGTGGAGTGCTGAAGAATGGCGAAACTCCTGACGATATTCAGTTCAACATGGATGAAGTTAAAGCCGCAGTTCGTGAAGCCCATCATAAGAATAAGACGGTTGCTGCGCATGTTCAGGGTGCCGAAGGGGTTAAGGAGGCCGTTGAAGCTGGAGTCGATACTGTTGAACACGCCTTTAACATTGATGACGAAACGATTGCGATGATGAAGGAACACGGAACTACGGTGGTGCCAACATTAAACGCAATGTATGCCATCTATCAATATGGTGAAGGAACGGTTCCTGACTGGGCGCGTAAAAAGGTAATCGTTAATATCAAGAAACACTTCGCAAGTATTAAAAAGGCTGCGGCAGCTGGAATTCCAATCGCAATGGGAACTGATGCGGGAACTCCATATAACGGTTTTGAAAGCGAAAGTGCTTACGAGATGCAATTATACGTAGACAAAGCTGATATGACGCCCGCTCAAGCAATTGATTCGGCAACTTTCAACTGTGCAAGGGCAATGCACGTTGATAATGAGTTTGGCTCAATTGAGGTTGGCAAGTATGCGGACTTTATCGTAATGAATGATAACCCAGTTGAGGATATTAAGGTATTCCAGAGAGATAACGATGTTTATCAAAACGGGGTTCGGGTTCATGCAAGTAGAGTGGTTGCTGATGTTAAAGAAGATAAGAGAGTGACGGAAGCGGCAATCTAGAATTAAAAAAAGCGGAAACTATTTAGTTTCCGTTTTTTTGTGGTTTGCGGTTGTTTGAACCACTCCTGCCGCGAATAAAGTTGCTGCGCCAATGGTTAGAAAAGTGCCACTAATAATGTGGAGAATAGCAGCGGAAGTGGGGATGTTAGTTTTCATAGCGTTCACTCCTTTAATAGCTTCAGTTTAGCATATTTTTTTATAGTTTGAGTGTGTCATTCTCTTTCAAAACAGTTATAATTAGTAATTGTAAAACATTGCAAATAAAGGCTTCTTCCATTTGGAAGAAGCCTTTTTGCGTTACTCTTTTATTTTAATTGATCGAGAATCGCTGAGTTAAATTGATCAAGATCATCAGGAGTCCGACTTGTAACCAAGTTGTTGTCAACAACGACTGGCTTGTCCTCAACCAAAGCACCAGCGTAATAGAGGTCAGGACGAACGGTATTATAACCAGTCATCTTACGACCCTTAGTCAAACCAGTTTGGATGAACAGTTGAGGGCCGTGGCAGATTGCGAAAGTTGGTTTGTTAGCTAATAGAAATCCCTTAACAAAGTCGACCATTCTCTCATCGTCACGAAGTTGATCAGGCGAGAAACCACCAGGAATCAATAAGCCATCAAAATCTTCTGGCTTAACATCGTCGATTGACTTATCGACTGTGATTTTAGTGCCATGTTTACCTTCGACGGTTTTGCCGGCTTCCATTTCGATGGTGGTAACATCGTGGCCAGCTTGTTTCATTGCTTCAACCGGGGAAGTATATTCAATATCCTCCACAAAGTCAGTAACGACTACGGCAACTTTACTCATAATAATTATCTCCTTTGGGTAGTTAATCGCAATTTTTATTGCATAGAGTATTTTAGCACTGGGGAAATGGTGGGTGCAAAGGTGGCATTTGGTTTAACTGGTAGCAATTTGGGTGTTTTTAAATAGTAATAATTATCATTTAGTTATTGTGACTTATGCTTATAACTAGATGGATCGCTATATAATAGCACTCTACGGGATAATATTTATTTTCTATAAATAGTAGAATTTAACCGGTTAGTTATACTATAATTAAAGTTATATATTTATTATTTATTTTATTTATATACATTATTTATCGGGGGGAAATTCATATGAAAATATGTCCAAATTGTGGAAAAGAAAATCAAGATACAGCTAAGTTCTGTGTGTACTGTGGGTTTAGTTTGGCAAACGTTGCTGCTGCGACGAGTAACGTGGAGCCAAGTAAACCGGTTGAGGATAATCATCCTGTGCAGGAGAACCTTAGTAATGAAAAAAGGTACTCGGATGTAACGGGTGATGGGTATGTTAATCATAATGAACCAAATGAATCGGGTTTTAGTGAAGGTAGGCCAGCTGGAAAAGCTAACTTTGATCATCAAGGATATGAATATCAGCAACCGGGCACTAACCATGCAACTGCCCATTCTTCTGCAGTAAATTCAGACGCAACTGTTCAATATAAAAGTTACTTCATGGATTACCTTTCATATTTGAAGAATTCTATTGTTAACCCAGTAGATACGCAAGAATTTCCAAAATATGCAGGATTCGTTTCATTAGTAATCTACGTTATTCTGGTATTAGGATTTTTTAAAGTTGGTGTTACAAAGTGGGAGAGCTACGTTCATTCTGTAGGTAGTTCAGAAGAACTAATGATGTCTGCTGTTAAAACTATTATTAGCGATGTTTCTGGTGGAATTATGAAGATTGGCTGGTTATTTGTCCTAATGTTTGCAGCCTACTTCATTGTTTCATTTGCAGTTAGAAAGGTGTTCCAAAAAGATGAAATAACTATTGTTCATTTTGCAGATGAATTTGGAGTATATCTAAATATTAGTGCAATGTTGATGGCTGTAAATGTACTGCTTTCCTTGACTGTTACGTCATCTGATAGTCCGTTTGCTTCAGTTATGCTATTTCTATTTATAATCAGCCAATCAATTATTTCGATTGCAGCTATCATGACACTTGTGAATGTGAAATCTAAATTTAATAAGTTTTATGCTGTTCTTATTTCTCAGTTGGTTCCGGTTGTTATTATGTTGTTTGCCACAAATTCACTAATTGCGGCCTTTGTTGAAAAGATACAAAACTGGGTTAATTCCTAATTTAGGGGGGGAATAAATTAACTATGCAAGAAAACTTTTTCTGTCCAAATTGTGGAACCAAAATCAGTAAAGATACCGCTTTTTGTCCTGAGTGTGGTTTTAATGTAAAGCAGTACTTGCTAGATCAAGCAAAGTTATCCGCAAAAAAAGAGGATGTAACACCTGAGGATAATAAATCAACTAATTCAGATGAGCATGAGCAACCTGTAAATAGCGGAAGTTCGCATCAATCGGATGGTAATCAGCAGTTTCAGGGCTCAAATTCTAACCGTTCTAAACAAGAAAATCAGCAGCAAATCAACGATAGCAGACAGAGACAAAATAAGCCTAGAAAACCCATTAAAAAGTGGAAAGTCTTTGTTGGAGTTGCTGTCGTGGCGGTAATTGCCGGTGGGTATATGTTTGGCCGATATTACTTCGGTCGAGCAGCTGCATCACAGCGCTTGATAAGTGATATTAAGAATGACGATGGTAAGGGAGTTGCTTCTTTTATTAAGACAACCGATCCTAGTTTTAAAGCGACATCAGATTCTGTCGAGCCGTTGATCAAGTATTTCAGTGACAACAAGGATCAGTTAGCTAAATTTACATCAGCCGCTAAGGGTAACGGTTATTTTAATGATAAATTGCAGTTTTCAAAATCTGGCAGTAAGTTTCTGCTTTTTGACAACTATGTTTTAAAAGCAAAAACAATCTATCCTAAAGTTAAAACTAATCGAGATAATGCAGTTTTGAAGCTTAACAATGAAGTAGTTTCTAATAAAATGGGGACGACGGGATATAAAAAGATTGGCCCATATTTACCTGGTGAGTACAGCGTTCAGACTTCGGCAAGCGTAGATGGCCGTAAACTACAAAACAATGGTAAATTTAACTGGGTTAGCTCAGATGACGATGATTTACAGCAGTCGTTGCCATTGGAAACAATTTCGTACAGTGTTAAGGGTGAACCAGGGGCGAAGGTGCTTCTTAATGGTGTAGAAATCGGTACAGTAGGTTCAGATGGCTTTTACGAAATGAAGAACTATCCATTTAGCCAAGACATGCAGGTTTCACTGTCATTTAAGTCTGCTAGCAAAAAAGTCCTTAAGTCAAAACCCGCCAAAGTTACAATGGATGATAACAACGGTACGGTTGAACCTGAATTTAGTGGCTTTGCAAACGAGTCAGATGTCAGTGATTTGTTGAATGGCATCTGGGGTGATATTGACGATGGAACTGTTACTGATGAGGAAAGTGCTGATGATGATAATTATGGTGATTACTTCGTCGGTGGAACTGGTAGTGTAGTTTATCAAGGATTTATGAAGATGATTGATGGTTATCAAAATGACGATAACATCGATGATTATTATATGTCTTCAAGTGTTCAAAGCGTGGCACCTTATGATACAAACCTTACCCGAGTGGTCTATAACGTGAAGTATAAATTTGAGTTGGATGATCATACTCATATTCAGGTTTTCCAATATCATGGGTTGATTCAAAAGCAGGATGATGGTTCTCTCAAGATGAAGACGAATGTAGTTGATAAGAAAGTCGCTGACTATGATAGGGATGACGATGACTAAAATTTAATTTTTCATTGACAGCATTACTTATTTCGATTATCATTCTGAGTAACAAATTAAAAAATTAAAATTGGATTAGCATTTGCGTTGAAAAGATAAGTAGTTTCGGAAGCGTGCCAAGAGAATCCACATTTGGTGAGAGTGGATGACGCAGAATTTACGAAAATGGTCTTCGAGCAATATGTAGGCGAGCTAAAAGTGAGTCTACATTGATTGGTTTCCACTATAAAACCGGAGTATGACTTGTTTGTCGCACTCTTAAGTTGGCTAGTGTGAACTAGTCGAGAGAAAAGGTGGTACCGCGAAACCATTCGCCCTTGGAATTTATTTCCGAGGGCGTTTTTTTATGCAAACGCTGAAGGGATGGATAATTTATGACAGTTGAAACAAGTGTAAAGGTACCATGTAGATTTGATATTGTGGGTAGTTTCTTAAGACCGGAGGAGTTAAAAGAAGCCCGGGAAAAGTTTAATAATGGCCAAATTAGTCAGGATGAATTGACTGCTGTTGAAGACAAACAAATTAAGCAGATTGTTGAGAAGCAAATTGAACTAGGGTATAAAGACGTTACTGATGGCGAATTCCGTCGGAGCTGGTGGCACTTAGACTTCTTTGATGGTTTAAACGGAGAAGAATTCTTTGAACCCGACCATGGTTTTGTATTTAATGGCCAAGAAACCAGAAAAGGCGGAATTCGGATTACTGACAAGATTGAATATAATCCCAATCACCCATTCTTTAAGGGATTTGAATTTTTACAAAGCATTGTGCCAGATGGCGTTTATGCAAAACAAACCATTCCTAGTCCATCAGTTCTGTTTCCAAATAAAGATGCCGAAATTTTTGACGAGTATTATAACTACGACTTGGATGCCTTTCTAGAAGATGTAATCAAGGCATATCAAAAGACTGTTCAAAAGTTTTATGATCTTGGCTGTCGTTACTTGCAGATTGATGATACTTCATGGGGAATGTGGGCAAGCTTCTCTGAAGGAGAAATTCGACCTGAGTTAAAGCCTTTGTGCGAAGCTGCTGTTAAGGCTATTAATGCCATTGCAGATAACAAACCAGATGATTTAACACTAACGATGCACATCTGCCGTGGAAACTATGATTCAAATTGGGCAGGGGCCGGAGCTTATGATCCAGTGGCAGATTACTTAGCTCAGCTCCACATTGATGGCTACTTCTTGGAGTACGATGATGAGCGTTCTGGTGGTTTTGAACCACTAAAGAAGATTGCTGATAATGGTCGTAATCAACGAATCGTTCTGGGCTTAGTAACCACTAAGACACCAGAATTGGAATCAGTAGAATTGTTGAAGAGCCGAATTCAAAATGCAATTGAATTTGCTGCCTTAGAAAATCTTTGTTTATCACCCCAATGTGGTTTTGCTTCAACTGAAGAAGGTAACCATTTAACTGAAGAACAACAGTGGCGTAAGCTTGAGTTGGTGCGAGATGTGGCTAACCAAGTTTGGCCTGAATAGAGCAAAATAAAAGAGTTGGGAGTTGTCGCTTGTGTGGCAATTTCTAACTCTTTTTGGTTATTTGTAGTAGACACCCTTCATTGATTGTCCTTTGACGTAAATCTTGTGGTGGCTGTACACTTTAACCCTTATCGATATTATGCTGCCGCCAACAGGTGCGTTTGCGTAATTCCGGCCAATCAGCTTATAGTGACCCTTTGATGTTCGTTTGTATTTAGCATGCATCATTCCTTCTGGATCAGGTGCCAGTCTGGAATGTAAATATACCTTGGTCTTGTGGACGTTCATTATCCCGTGACCAAGGGAAGTTTTCTTGGCGCTTCGCCAATGCCCCCTTAATATCTTTGGGGTTCCTGAATGATATGTAGCCGCGCTTACTTGTTGTGTAGTGGCAAACATCAAGAATGAGAAAGCCACCGCAACAATTACTAAATAAAATTTTTTCATCAATAATTCATCTCCCTCAATAACATAATATCACTTTGGTTATTGATAAGCTTAATTTTGATTACCAATTCTGCTAATCAGCCCGTTCATGCCATCCTCAATATACGTTCTCATGAATTTTGCCTCTTGATCAATCGATGCAGCTGGCGTGCTAAGAAATTTTTCCAATCGGGATATTAAGGCTGCACTGAGCATGTCTTCGCAAAAGCTTTGGTATGCTTCGTCGACTGGTAACCGTTTGACCAGAATCATCTCATTAAAAATTGAACCAACCATTTCCCTGATATGGCTTTCGATTACTTCTTCGGGAGCGTTTTGTTCGTCGATTTGAATGACCTTTTGGTAAAATTCACGGTTATCGTTGAAGTAAGTCAGCATTTTGACTAGTGTTTCTGGCCAAGTCGCATAATCTTCACAGCGACTAACCGCTTCATTCACCTCAGTTTGGTAGATCCACGCTAGGACATCATACTTGTCATGGTAGAAGTCATAGAATGTTTGTCGTCGTAATCCTGCCCCCGTCATAATATTAGTTACGGAAATCTGATTAAAATCTTTTTTTAAAATTAATTTTTTTGTTGCCTCAGCAATTTCAATTTGAGTTTTCAAGATAATTCCTCCACTTAATTAATTGTATGAAAAACTACGGCTTTTACCAGTAAAGTGTGCGGACAATCAATTAAATCTGTCCGTTATATTAACTCCGCAATCCTTGTATCATTATTTTTGAAAACAAGGGAGGAATTTAAAATGACAACAGTATTAATTCTTGGGGCAAACGGAAAAATCGCACGGTTGGCTGAAGATCAGCTTTTAAAGCAAACTGACGTAAATATGAAACTCTTCTTGAGAAAGGCTTCGCGGATGCAAACTAGTGACAGCAGTAGGCAAACGGTAGTTGAAGGGGATGCTACCGTTAAAAGTGATTTGGTTGATGCTTTAGCAGGCGTTGACGTTGTCTACGCAAACTTGGCAGGCAGTAACATCGAACAACAAGCTAAAGCGGTAGTTCAAGCAATGGATGAAGCTGGGGTGAAACGGCTAATTTGGATTTCCACACTTGGAATTTATGATGAAGTTCCTGGTAAGTACGGAGAATGGAATCACCAAATGCTCGATGGTGGCTATCTTGAAACATATTCAGCGGCTGCCAAAGTGATTGAAAGTTCTGACCTGGATTATACAATTATTCGGCCAGCATGGTTGTCCAACAACGACATCATTAGCTATGAAACAACCAGGAAAGGCGAACCGTTCAAGGGGACCGAGGTCTCTCGGAAGAGTATCGCTGACATCGTGGTTAAACACATTGTTGATCCAAGCCAAGACGTCCACGAATCACTTGGAGTAAACCAACCAGGTACCGATGGGGACAAACCAAGTTTTTATTAATGTAAACTAAATGGGACTAAATTAAGACTCATTCCTGTTGTAAAATTGGAATGAGCCTTTTTCGTTGGCTACGACAAACCGAAGGGAAAACCATTATGAATAATGAAGAGAACCTTGATGCAACAACCCCAAATAAAACGACAGTTCCTGGCGTTGATATGAATGCGGATGATTGGTTCGAACAAGCATCAAAGCATACTAACGCAGCTGAAGGTAACGACTATGTCAAACTCGATAGAGGGTTGCTAACGGTCAATCAACTAAACTTTTTTCTCAAGACAATTCCAATTGAATTGACGTACGCTGACGAAAATAACCAGTTTATTTACTACAATAAATTTTTAAGCAATTCCGAAATGCTTGCTCCCAGAACACCTGACCAAGTGGGAAATCCGTTAAGTGCCGTTCATCCAGAACGGGCGGTGGAACACGTCAAACACGTTATCCATGCCTTACGGGAAGGTGAAACTGACCTGATTTCAATGCCAGTTCCAGGTAACGGCCCCACAAAACACGTGATGCATTACTACAAAGCAATGCATGATGAAGAAGGTAACTACCGTGGAATTAATGAATGGGTTGCTGATATCTGGCCAGTTGTCGAGTCATACTTAAAGATGACCGGGCAAAAGTTAGTTCCAGATCCAGATGCAACAACGGGTCCTTCGGTGAAACCGCAGGCGGATACGCAGACGGGTGCGTCAAAACATGAATAGATAATAAAAAGCCTGAGCTTGTCACTGCGACTAGTTCAGGCTTTTAACAACCAGATATCAAAAATAGCACGGTATCAAATATCACCCACACAGCACTCAACACCAGTGCATACACCAGTACTTTGTTAACTGGGCGATTAATTGTTTTCAGTATCAGAATCCAAATTAATAGGATAATGAAGAATATCGTTCCGGTTAATAACAAGTCTTCACTTCCTCGTTTGAATTAGCAGCCATGATAAAACGAACCACCCATTGGGGTTAGCAACATGAGCAAGAGGACGATGATGACGACAGCCATTACTGGAACGATTAGGTTGTGTTGTTGATTGGATTTGCTAATCGCAACAATTAATCCACCAATCAGTAGTAAGAAGATTAGTCCTCCGAAGCCCATAAACATGAACGAAAAAGGTGACATGCCACCGAATTCAAACCCGTGCATCATAAACATACGCTCACTCCCAGTCCTTTTTACCATTACTTTATCACGTTTTTGTTATTATTGAGCTAGAAATTAAAAACGGGGGCCAAACTATGAAGATATCTGATGTGAAAACCGTAGCTAATATTGGGGCAGGAACGATGGGACACGCAATTGCCCTCCAGTTTGCAATTCATGGATACAACGTCAACTTATTAGATAACAATGACGCTGCGATCGAGCGGGGAATTAAACTGATAGATGAGGATTTAAAGACGTTTGTCGAAAACGGAATCGTCGATAATAAGGATGTTGATGATGTTTTAGATAGAATCGACGCGACGACGGATTATGAAACTGCTCTTACCGATGCTGACTTTGTGATTGAGTCAATCGTTGAAGATATCGATGTTAAGAAACAAGTTTGGCAGCGAGTGGAAAAATTTGTGGGGGATGAAGTGGTTCTTGCTACCAATACTTCAGGCCTAAGTCCGACAGAAATTGCCTCTGTTTTGAAGAACCCACAGCGGTTCGTCGTTGCTCATTTTTGGAATCCTGCTCAGTTGATGCCTTTAGTTGAGGTAGTTCCTGGTGAAAAAACGAATCAAACGACGGTGGACTTTACCACTGAATTGATTACTGAGATTGGTAAACACGCAGTGCCATTGAAGAAGGAGTCGCTTGGATTTGTTGGTAATCGAATTCAATTGGCCGTACTTCGAGAAGCCTTGAGCATCGTTGAGAAGGGAATCGCCACGCCTGAAGCGGTGGACGATATTGTAAAGTACAGTTTGGGTCGCCGGTGGAGTATCCTAGGCCCAATCATTAGTGCGGACCTTGGTGGCTTGGACGTGTTTGATAATATTTCCAAGTATCTTTACGCAGATTTGGCCAACGAAACTGGTGAGGATCAGGCATTAAAACAGAAAGTGTTGGCTGATGAGAAGGGGCGTAAGTCAGGTAAGGGCTTCTATGATTGGCAGGGTGATGAGGCGGAAAGAATTGTGAGTGAGCGGGATAGGTTACTGCTAAAGATGTTAAAAGAAGATAACTAACAAGTTGCCAATTTAGTTTGAACCCGTCAGCCCAAAAGGGGATAATAACAGCAACTACAACTCAGAAACGAGGAACGCTAATGAACATAGTCAAGATTGGTGCCACAACTTTAGGCACTGACCAACCTAAAATCGCGGTCCCGATTATTGGAACTACTGAAACAGAGATAATCTCTGCTGCCAAGAAGATTGTTTTAGCTAAACCAGATTTAGTTGAGTGGCGAATTGATTATTTTAGCCAAGTGACTGATAATGCTATGTTATCCGAGATTGGAAACAAACTGAAAGATATCCTTGAAGGATTACCGTTGCTAGTCACATTTCGGACTAAAAGTGAAGGTGGTAATCTTTCACTGGCAGAAAATCAATATATTCAGTTATGCAAACAAGTCTGTGAAGGTGATTATGCAGATGCTGTTGATGTTGAATTAAACCATGATTCTGAACAGATTGAGCGACTGGTTGATTACATACATCAAAATAAAAAAGTCGTGATTATGAGCAACCACGACTTTAAATCAACTCCAGACGAAACAGAGATCATTATCCGTTTGACCGCAATGCAAAATATCGGAGCCGATGTGTTGAAAATTGCTGTGATGCCAAATTCAGCGGCCGATGTTCTTACCTTGATGACGGCAACTAGTAAGGCAAGTACCTCTTTGCAGCAGCCGATTGTTTCGATGGCGATGGGAGATTTAGGTAAAGTAACGCGAATCAGTGGTCAGTTGATCGGATCTAGCATGACGTTCGCGACGGTGGGAGAGGTGTCAGCGCCGGGGCAGATGGGAGTGGAAAATGTTCGATTAGCAATGCAGTTACTACAGAATTTTAATTAAATAAAAAAGGTAGCCAATTAGCTACCTTTTTTCGTTTCATCATCTTTAAATCGGTCATCGTAATCGACACCTTCTTTGGTAATTGGAACTTCCGGGTCGAAGATACTGCTATCTAGGAATTTCTTACTGTAAGCACGCCGATATTCAGATGGAGTAAGGTTTAGTTGAGACTTAAAGTTCTTCATGAACCGTTTTTCATCTGGATAAAAAGACATGCTAGCTATTTGCTTAATCGGCAGGTTTGTTCTAAGAAGTAGTTCTTTTGCCGAATCAAGTTTAAGTGAATTGATGTATTGAATAACTGTCATATTAGTGTAGTTTTTGAATAATCTAACCAAATAATGGGGGTTAAGTTCAAATTCCTCAGCGACGTCATTTACTCTCAATTTCTCACTTAGGTTTGCCCTTATCCACTCCTTGATTCCGTCAATACGGGCCTCAACTTCCGAAATTGGTGCGTCCACGATTGATTTATAGTAATCTTCAGAAAGTTGAATTAGTAATGCTGATAACAAGAAATCAACTGAAAGTGAGGTAAAGTAATTGTTTTTTGCCACATCTAATACTTGGTTTGCGAGAATGATCACCTTATCAATTGCATTGATTTTGTACTTAATTGGTAATGCTGCTTGGTTCTTAGAGAAGAGCTGCTCGATTCCTGTTTTTGTATTTGGCACCTCTTGGATTGAAATGCCATCGGGCTTTGTAAAAAAGTGAAACCAGTAATACTGGGTATTAGCAGGGGACTCTTTGTAACCCTTGAGATGGTGAAATGGTGGTAAAGCAAAGCATTCGCCCTCATGTAGTTCGAAGTATGAGTTATCTACTTGGAGGTATGCTGTCCCGTGAACCATAACAATTATTTCAAAGTTACCGTCATGGTACATGTGCTTATGCTGCCAGTGTTCACCCGCAGTAAACCTTCCAGATGAAATATGAAGAACTGGTTCGCTTATATCAAGGCACGTGAATTTCAAAGTGAGTTCCTCCTTAGTGAAACTATGCACTACCATTCTTTCATATACTTAGAGTGATAACAACAAAAAGTTAGCTTAGACTTTTGAGAGTTGGATTAGAAATGGTTTTTGTGGTTGTGATTTGTGGAGCAGAACTGTTATGTGATTTTTTTATCGAGTTAAAACCTATAAAGAGGGCGTCAACCAAGATAATAATAATAATCATTACCCAAAAATTAACGACATGTTTCTTTTTATCATTACTCATTTTAATTTCTCCTTTAGTTTGGATAGACAACGAAAAGCAAGCGAATGGCTTGCTTTTCAAAGTATTGAATTATATTAAACCCGAGTAGTTTTTGATAATTCTGAAGTGATTTGACCTTCCATGTTTTCGTACTTCTGGCATAGGATTGCTGGGATGATAGCAATACCGTACATAAGGATGGTTACCCAGTTGAATGAAATTGAGATACCAGTTAATGCATGAGCAGTTTGGGCGTGATCAGCCACGTAACCGAATGATGACATAATTCCACCATTAAGGGCACCGGCTAAACCTTGTCCCATTGACATACAGAATGCAGAACCAATGGTAGTAAGAAGACCGGCAGCATTGACACCACTCTTCCATTCACCATAGTCAACAGCTGAGCCAAGCATTGCAAATGGCATTGAAACTGCGATACCTGATCCGATGTTAGCAAGTAACCAACCAGCGGTTGCCCCTGCAACACTCATTCCGGAGAACATAATAATGAATTGACCAAGAACTGCAAGTGCAAGTCCACTAGCCCAGATATGACTCTTTGAGAAGTACTTGTTAAGTAAAGGAATTGAGATAACACCGAGAACTTGAATAATTGAAATTGAGTTGAAGAATGTAACTAATCCTTTGTTGTGGAAGTTATAAGTAAAGTAGTAAACAAGTGATTGTTGACGACCTTGTTGAGCAACCCAGAATAAGAGGTTACCACCAACGATAAGGAACCAAGGCCAGTTTTTATTCATTGCGTGAACACTTTGTTTCAATGTAACTCGTTCGTCATTGTTTGAGATAACTCTTTCCCGAACGTGTCCAAATGAGAATAAGGTACCAATAACATTTAATGCAGCAAAGATAACGATAAAGATTCTAAAACCAACTGAATCGTTTCCGTGACCGAAAAATGCAACTAATGGGAGAGTTAATGAGTTAACAAGGAACACACCAAGGTTAGAACCAACCATCCGCCATGAGTTGAGGACGACCCGTTCGCCTGGTTTTGTACTAATCAATGAAAGAATAGTGGTGATGGGGGCGTTGATACCTAAGTAAAGAATACCGTAGATCATGTAAACAACCGCACAGTAGATAACTTTTGCGTTTGCACTTAAACCTGGATTCCAGAATAATAGAATACCACTTGCTGCGTATGGAATAGCTAACCAAAGGAAGAAAGGACGGGCCTTTCCGTATTTAGAATGTGTCATATCCATAATTGTTCCCCAAGCTGGTGCACTGATGGCATCAAGAACCCGGGCAATTAAAAGGATAATACCAGTTGCTGATGCTGAAATCATAGCAACATCAGTAAAGAAATACATTAAGTAACTGTTAACAACGGTTGCGACTAACTGACCAGCAAAATCAAGGTTTGCGTAACTTAGGCGTTCAAGGACACCAACCTTACCTTTCGATGATCCAGCTGGGAAGCTAGCAGTAGGTTCTGATTGATTATTATAAGCTTCAGCTTTCATTACTTCTCACTCTTTTCTGTTTTGATAAGATAAACGTCATGTGAATCGATTGAAATTGTGTCGTTATTTGATAATGAAACGGACTTGTTTGCCCAAATATCAGTTCCAGATAGAGGGACGTTAAGATTTTGGAGTTCGTCGGCACTTAGTTGAAGTTGACCATCAGAGATGTTAAAAATAGCTGTGTAATGGTTTGAATCGTTTTCTGCTTGCCAAACGATCTTGTTTTCATCACGATATGATTGGAATTTATCAGTGATAGTATCATCCATTTCCAACAAATCTTTATTTGTTAGCAAGCTCTTTGTCCAATCATCTAAATCTGTAAGTTCACCACCCATAATTAATGGGGAGCGCATAATCGTCCACAATGACATCATTGTTTTTTGTTCAGCTTTAGTAAATCTAGTTTGGCGGTTTCCACCAGGGCCATCAACTGAACGGATACCAATGTGACCTAATGGCAACATATCACAGTCTGGCCAGTTACCTGGTCTTGAGATTGGAGCCCATTTTTCTGCACGGTCAAACATATTTAGTAGTAATGACCACTCGTCCCAAAAATCATCGGTGATCCGCCACATGTTGGCGTTGGTTTGTAAGAATGCACGATTTTCAACTGGGGCAGGACCTGGTGAAAGTGAAAGAACCATGCTACGGCCGGTCTTATCAATAGCCTTCCGAAGTGCTTCTACTTCCTTTTTATGAGTTCCGTTGTAGAGGACGGAATTTGCGATATCGTCGCACTTGATGAAGTCAACTCCCCATGATGCGTAAAGTTCCATCAGTGAGTCATAGTAAAGCTGACCTTCTGGCATATCAACGTTAACCCCGTACATATCTGAGTTCCAAGGACAGATGTTATTTAGAGCAATGTCTCTAGCAGTTTTGTCAGTTCCCTTAATCGGACGGTTTTCATGAACGGCCTGGCGTGGAATTCCTCTCATAATGTGGATTCCAAACTTTAGCCCTAAGTTATGAAGATAGTCACCTAATTCTTTGAAACCGTTTCCGTTTTTTGCCGATGGAAAACGACCTGGATCTGGTAACAATCGTGAATATTCATCCATAACTAATGGATAAAAATCATGATATGTTGATGAATCAGCTGATGGTTCGTACCATTGAATATCGACCGTTAGATACTCCCAACCATATTGTTTTAAATTTTTTGCCATGTAGTCGGCGTTTTGCTTGATTTCATCTTCTCGAACCGATGCGCCATAACCGTCCCAACTGTTCCAACCTTTTGGTGGGACAGTTGCGAACGTTCTAAACTTTTGCATTTTGCATTTCCTCCAATTCAACATTTGATGTGGATAACTTCACATCAGAATTGCGCTACGTAGCATCTATCTCTTGTATACGCTTACATTATAAGCGGTGAATATTTTCAATTAAATGCCCCTTTTTATACAATGGGTGTCTTTTTGTACACATAGCAGTAACTTTAGGTGCCATTTTTTCACATTGAGGTAAAATTGCATGTTCTTGCTGAATAATTTTACTAGTTGGTTGCTTGCAAATAGTGTAGTTGAGCGATTGGTGTTGAAAGTGAGGTTAAGTAGTTAACTTTGGAGTTGGTGATTGAGAGAATAATATGATGAAAACTAATATGAGGATTTTTCTTTATATAATGAAAGAAAATAGTAAAATTGGTGAATTATAATTACTAATTGAAATTTGGACAACGCTTGGTGTAATCACAATGTTACGTAGAAGGATCGATTCCAAACGGATAAATTTTAGAGAAGCAAAATATAAAATTGTTAGCTTGTCATGTAAATAATCAGTTACAAAAAGATGCCTATTTTCATTTATTTGTTACTTTTTACCACCAAATATGTAAAAACACATATTGAAACCGCTTTCTCCAACGAATAATATAATGCCTGTGCACATTACCAAAAGAGATTACGTGATCCTTCTAATTATTAAAGTCAAATTCAATAATTGGAAAACTTACCTGCAGTTTTTTTCTAGCACATAATTCTATGAGGTGATATTTTGAGTTTGAGAAGAAGTTTTTACTATCTTGCTACAACGGCAGGAGCAGCCCTGTTAGGTTTGGGATTATCCGGTGAATCGGTTATGGCGGATAGAGTGGACCAGACGATTGACGTTGATTCAACACAAACAATTAGGCCGGCTGAACACGTTTCATCGGGAGGGTTGGTTGCGTTAAAAGATGCATCAACTCCAAACGCTGACTTAGTGTCTGCACTTCATCCACGAATGTTTACTCAAGTGGTCGATGGCGGAAAACAGATTTCAAATGGCCAAGCAGGCCCAGGCGGCTACTTTTCTGATGTGGCGCCAACTGCCCATAAGGTTGGAGCTAAAGTTGAGATTCGTCTAGCGGATTATCTTTCTGGATGGCCATATAAGTTTACTGGGATGGATGACTGGTTAAGCATGGTTGACAAGACAATGCAAGCTACAAAAAAATCTCAGTATAAAGATGATATTTATGGCTACGAGATTTTAAATGAACCCGATGGTAGTTACGAATCATTTAATGAGTCAGGTGGTCGGAATGGCCATGGTAGTTGGGGTAGCTTTTATGACCTTTGGGATAAGACAGTTCAGCACATCAAACAGGTTGATCCAGATGCCAAAATAGTTGGACCAAGTACTTACAAATGGGACAGCGCTTGGATGAAAAACTTCTTGGAACATTGTAAAAACGCTGACGTTAAGGTTAACGGCAAAAAAATCAGTGTAATGCCAGATTATATTAGCTGGCACATTGGTAAAGCCGGTAAGGATGTTGAAAGTAACTCGGAACAACTAACAAAAATTGAAAAAGAGTTAGGAATTTCGACAGATATTAAACTTAATATCAACGAGTACGGCGAAAGACAGGAGCTTGGAGTTCCTGGATTGATGGTTCACTATATGCAATCATTTGAAAATATTCCAAACTTGGACACCGCTAACATGTCTTATTGGTTCAATTATGGTCGGTTAAATAATTTGTTGACTGATCAGCAGAAACCAAATGGTGGTTACTGGTTGTACAAATGGTATGGCGATATGACTGGCAATATGGTGAAAACAAGTACTGATAGTAATCCAAGTGCTGACCTAGCAAGTGTTGCAAACACTGACAACAATGGTAATACTAATGTTCTGTTTGGTGGTAAGAGCGGTGATACGACAATCAATGTTAGTGGTTTGAAGGCTGATAAGTACACCAACAATACTGCCAAAGTAACCGTTTCAAAGACTCCTTGGTATGGTGTCGATACTGCAGTTGACTCGCCAAAGGTTGTTGAACAGGGAACTGTTCCGGTCAAAGATGGGAAAATCTCCGTTCCTGTTAATGACATTGATGCCACTTCAGGTTATCAATTGCAAGTAACCCCAAGTGATTCTAAGAACGAAAAAACTAACTTGACGGTAACCCAAGCCACTGATAAGGATCCAATCAGAGTAGAAGCTGAAAATAGCCAATTTGTTGGTAAAGAAGTTTTTAAATCTCAAGGAAGCTATGCATCGGCAGACTATTATGCTAACCATATAAACAAGGTTGGTGATGGAGTCACTACCAAGATTTATGCTCCTAAATCTGGGGAATACAAGTTAGAAATTGGATACGGCGGTGGCCAAGCCTCAGTTGCAGAAATGACACTGAACGGTAAAAAGCTTCAGGATGCATCATTTGAAAAATCAAATAATGGAATTGCGGCCACAACTGCACCGGTTGGTAACCGAAAAGTTCTTCAGTATGGAACGGTGTCACTAAAGAAGGGTGAAAATACGTTATCAACTATATATAAGTCAGGAAGTTTGCAGCTTGACTACTTTAATTTCACCCCAGTAGATCAAAGTACTTCTTCTTCGACTAACTCAAATAATTCATCAAGTTCAAGCTCATCAAGTACTAGTTCGATAAGCAGTTCAGTAACGTCCTCAACCAGTTCATCCTCGTCCGCTTCGTCGTCAAGTAGTTCATCATCTAGCAATTCAGCTAAGAAAATTACTAATAAGATGACTAAAGCAATTTACGCTAAACGAGGAATCTACGAATACAAGTCAACTTCATTCAAGAAAAGCAATCGCGTTGCTAGGGTTGCCAAGAATAAGGTCTTGAAAGTTAAGGCACTGGTTACTGAAAATGGCGTTGCTCGTTATCAATTGACAAATGGTAAGTACGTAACTGCTAATAGTAAGTACGTAAGAAATGCAAACTATCGGGCTAAGCATTCAGTAATTTATGTTAAGTCAGCCAAGGGTATTAACGAGTACAACAAGGTTAGCTTAACTAACAAAATTAAGCACCTCAAGAAGGGTACCAAGCTTCATGTCAAGAAGATCGTATTGAATAAATACACTTCGCGGTTTGAATTAACCAACGGTAACTTTGTAACCGGAAATTCAAAATTAATTTCAATTAATAGGTAGTTGAGATTAAGGTATCAATTTTTAGTATTCAAGGGTAACATAGAGCAATCTTTTTTGCTGAACCAATTAAATATTCTCCTAAACTAATTAACTTAATCAAAAGGGTCAAGAAACCTTCTCCAGTTTCTTGACCCTTTGCTTTACAAAGAAAGTTCAGTATCATAGTGAGAAAAGACCACCAATTCTATATTTAATAGTTACAAAAAGGCACTATTAATGCTAAAAATGATATTTAACCACCTTGTGGAATCGCTTACAATTATTTATATAATGAACCAATGAAAATCATGAATGACACGGAGGAATTTTAATAGATGAAAGTACTTGATGATCAGAAAACATCAATCAATGTTCAAACTGATTCAGCTGAACTAGGATTTGAAGTGATTGATAATAGAATTATTCTAACAAAGCTTAATTCAAATGACCTAAGTGATGCCGATGAAGAGTTGAAAAAGCATTTTCAGATTACTGAAGTTCAGGTTACGGGTCGTAATTTCCATCATAAGGGAGTCAGCTTTGTAGATTCAAATCCCGGTCGTGATATGAAGTTCGAAGACTATGAAGTTACTGATAATGAACTAGGCAAATTAGTGACAATTGAGCAGGTTGATGAAGAGAATAGCCTAAAGACTACAAATTACTACCAACTGTTTAATGAATCCACGGTTATTAGAAGTTGGGTTCGTGTTGAAAATATTGGTAACCAGGATTTGGGGATTGAATACGTATCTTCGTTTGCCCTAAGTGGGATTAATCAATTTAAAGACATTGAAGGCAACTATTCTGAAGATAATGAAGTTTCTATCCCTAATAACGATTGGACAGCAGAGGCTCAGTGGAAAACGATGACCTTAAAGGACGCTGGCCTTGATTACTGGGCTGATGGTGAGAAGAATCAAGCATCAACCAAACGGATCAGTGTTACCAATAATTCATCATGGTCATGTTCTGAATATTCACCAAATGGTATTTTGCATAACACTAAGACCAATCAGACCGCCGTATGGCAAATTGAAAATAATGGTGCTTGGCACTATGAACTGACTGATATTGGTCGCGGAAATCTATTGGCAATCCGACTTTCTGGCCCTGAAGAATATGATAATAACTGGTGGAAGAATCTTAAGCCAGGGGAGTCATTTACCACTGTTCAAGTAGCTTTCGGACAACTAGTTGGTGACTTTGAAGATGCATTAGGTGAAATGACAAAGTATCGTCGTTTGATTAGACGTCAAAATGAGGATAATGACAAGTTGCCAGTCATCTTCAATGATTATATGAACGGTCTGGCTGGAGATCCAACAACCGATAAGGAGATTCCACTGATTGACGCAGCTCATAAGGTTGGCTGTGAATACTTTGTTATTGATTGTGGTTGGTACGCTCCCGGATACTGGTGGGATAGTGTTGGTGAGTGGCAACCTTCTAAGGAACGCTTCCCAGATGGAATTGAAAAGTTGATTCAGTACATTCGTGATAAGGGGATGACCCCTGGACTTTGGCTTGAAATCGAAGTTGTTGGTATCAAGTCACCACTTGCTGATAAGTTACCAGATGACTGGTTCTTTACTCGTCACGGCAAACGAGTAATTGATTGTGATCGTTATCACCTTGATTTCACTAATCCTGAAGTAAGAAAGTTTGCTGATGAAGTTGTGGACCGATTAGTTAAGCAATATGGCGTTGGCTATATTAAGATGGATTACAACATTACGACTGGAATTGGGACTGAATTGAACGCTGATAGTTTTGGTGATGGTCTGTTGAACCATAACCGTGCCTACTTGAAGTGGTTAGACGATGTTTTCAAACGTTACCCTGAATTGGTAATTGAAAATTGTGGTAGTGGTGGAATGCGTCATGACTACGCAATGCTCCAACGCCACAGTATTCAATCAATGACTGATCAAACTGATTATGTACGGAATGGAAACATTGCTGCTGTTGGTGCATCAGTTGTAACCCCAGAGCAATGTGCAATTTGGTCATATCCACTTCAAGATGGTGATGATGAGGAAGTAATCTTCAATATGATCAACGCAATGCTACTAAGAATTCACCAGAGTGGCTATCTTAACAAGGTTAAAGGTCACCGACTGGAATTGGTTGCTGAAGGAATCAAGGCTTATAAGTCTTATCGAAATATCATTCCTGAAAGTTTGCCAATTTGGCCAGAAGGGCTGAGCCAACTGGATGATGGCTGGTATAGCTATGGTTTGAAGCATCAAAAAGATGTTTACTTAGCAGTTTGGCGCGGTGATGAAGAAAGCTCTAAGCATACAATTTCACTTGAGAAATATGGTAAAGTTGCTAAACTTGAACAGGTTTATCCTCAAGCGGATAACAATAGTAGGTTTGAGTTTAAAGATAGCCAGCTGAATGTTGTCTTTGATAAGCCAAAGATGGCACGGCTATACCACGTAACATTTGAATAAAAGAATAACTGCGGAATTTCCGCAGTTCATATCGCCTTTCTCAGGTCGCTCCTGATAAAGACGCAAAAAGTTCTCTACTAATCAACTAATCTCCTACTGGCGTGTGGCCGGCGGGAGTTTTTTTGTTAAGTGAATAATTGTAAAAAGGTAATTATGTTAAATCATAAGTGGTATCATTTAATCATATTCTATTTGGAGGCTCATCATGACATTACATAAAGCACTATTACACACTGGACTTGCATTGGCAGCGTTAGGAACAATTGGGGTTGCTAGTTCTGCCAAAGCATCGGCAAAGGCTACTACTTTAAACTACATGCCTAAGCAATTGAGAGGTAATTGGATTCATCGTCAAGACAGCAAATATGCTTATGGTTTCAGTTTATCAAAGCACAAGTTTAGATATGTTGACTTCAGTAAGAAGAATAAACTAATTGGAATCGATCAAGACGGAATTGGAAAAAATATGTTCGTTAAGAAGCTGAACAACAAAGGCCTTTACGAAATTGGGGTTAAAGAAGGCACTTTCTACGGTTGGGAAGTTAAGGTTGTTAAACATCATGGTAGAAAAGCGATTGCGGCTGAATCAATTATGATTGGCCACCCAACGAAGCATTTTAAGGTATCGGGTTATTATTATAAGCATTAGAATTAGTCAAAAAGCATCCGAAATTTTTTCGGATGCTTTTTCCTTACCACTTAGCGTTATCATCGTTCTGTTTTCTCATAAACCAACCATCATCAAATCCAACATCGTACTCACTACTTGAGTAGCCACCGCCACCACCACGATGGGGATGGTTACTCTGATAATTGCCGTAGATGAGCCAAATGATGATAATCAAAATTATTACAGACCACAGAAATATATCATTTGAATCGGGGCCACCACCGTCGAGAACGGCCGAGTTTAAATGCTTACTCATAAATCTCGTGTATTGGTTAGCAACTTTAGTAACGTTACTACCACTGATATCATCATTATCCACCAGTGTCGTCATGATAATGTCTCGTAGGTCACCCATCACAGTACTGCAATTTTCTGACATGGAAACTGCAACGGCAGGCTTTTGTTTAGGAGAAACGAAGATAATATTTATTTTATAGCTAAGCAGATCAAAGTCTGACATAGTAGCGTCGTTTGCAGTATTCTTGTTGTACCCGACATGATTAGCAATCACTGATTGTGTAGCATTGTAAGCTCGATATGAAAATGTTGTTTGCCGATTCTTAGGATAGTAGACGGGGTCGTTCGAGTTGTCATATCCCTTAAACTTCTCATTCGACGTCACCACCCAAATCTGCTGCGGGTGCTTTAGTTTAGCTAGTTTGGCATTATCATCCATGATTTGCTGTTTTTGGGCATCAGATAAGATACCCATTTCGTCATCGATGACCGGTTGCGGATGAAATTGATTTGCTGAAACTTGCTGTGGAATTAATATCAGAAAGGCAAGAGCCAAAATCGTCCTTGTTATTAATTTACGTAGTCGGTTCATTGCGTTCCCCCCGAACGTTATGTATGTACTTAAATATTTAGCATACCTTTAGGCTTATGGCTGAAAAACTAGTAAGAATCATCGTCACCATCGTCAGGATTAGACGAACCAACATATGAACCATCCTTGTAACCAAACCCATCGTTATCTTCTTGCAGACCAACATAGTAACCGTCCGCATAGCCCCCGTCGTAACCGCCATCGTAATAGCCGCCCCCACGAGGATTTTTAGGATGATGCTTTCGGTAAAAGTGGTGGACAATCCAAATCAGAATAACCAGAATGAAGAATCCTCGAATCGTAACTTGGTCCCAGGAAAGACCTGGTGCATCACGTGGTTCATTACCATGTTTGAGCATAAACCGGGAATAGTCATGGGCGACAGTCGTAACATTTTTCCCAGATAATTCGGTTGGATTGACCAGGTAAGACATAATTTTGCTCCGAACTTCACCCATGCGACCAGCAGTTCCGTTAGACATTGCAAACGCAACTGGGTACTTTTGCTTAGGAGAAACGATGAGGATATTGATGTGACTTGATACTAGTTCATCAAACTCATAGTAGGATAATTCCCGATACTTGGTTTCGTTAGGGTTACTTGGATAGTAATTTTGAAAGTAGGCAAAGTCGGCTTTGGAAACATTGTCAACGTCGCGCCAATTGTAGTACGTCTGAATGATGGTGTCGTAGATGCCACTAACTGAGGATGATACCCTCTCAGGATTACGTTTAGTTAGGTCGTCCTCCTCGTAGTTTTCCTGAATGCTAGGGAATTTTTTGTTCGAAGTGAAAACCCAGATCTGTTGGGGATCCTTTAGCTTGGCTAGTTTGGCGTTATCCGCAGCGATTTGCCGTAACTGGCTTTTGGAAAGGATGCCCATCTCGTCTTGAATGACCGGTTTTGTGGGGAGATGGTACTTGGCGTGGGTGGTTAAGGGAATCAAAAACGTTCCCATCATTATTAGTGGAATGAGATATTTCTTTAACTTCAATCTGCTGTCACCTTACTTAGTAATTGGGTTAAACCGGTGCGGTCTATCATTTTAAAGCGATAATTTGTGCCAAAACCGGCTTCAAAAGTGCCGTTTGTTATCACGTATTTTTGCTTATTTTGAGTGGCCAGTAGCTTGCCCGCGGTTGGTTGCCAGTCCAACTCCACCTGTTCATTCTTATTGTGAATGCAGTAGGCGGTAAACTGTTGACCCTCAACAATGAGATTATTACCGTCGGTCGAAGGCGTTACCGTAACGTTTTGGTATCCCAAATCAATAAAGATTTTGGCAACGTAGTAGGTGAACGAAGTTGAATCTAGACGGTCGGCGTAGCTTAGTTCGTTGGCGACTTTATCAAACTCAAAATCGCGGTAGTTGTATTTGTTGATGGGACGATTAGTATGCAGTTGGTATTTGATCAATGCCCAGATGCCGGCAATGATGGCAAAGATAATCGCTGCAATGATTAGTTTGGCAATGAAATAAAGTAGGATGAGAACAATTCCAGAAAGAATTGCTAGAAAGCCGTTGATTGCTCCCTTGATGCCGTTGTCACTGTTATCCATGGGTAAACTCCGATTTGTTATGTATTTTACAAGCGTGCGAGTTTAAGAATATCAGATTAAGGGCATTGACGTAAAGGCGGTGGTACAGAAAGCATACAAAGATGCTTTCGTTGTACCACCCCCGCAGAGAGCACTACAGGAATCTTTGATTTCGTCTTAGTGCCCCCGCAAGAACAACAATTAGTGAATTCTGCGAAAAGCGGGATTCACTCTTGATGTTTACTGCAAACCCAACAGTAACTGAGAGCCATGAATAATGGATCTCAGTCCTGATGGTTACTGCGTGTAGTAAGGATTTGGATGAAAGCAAAAAAGTAACGATAAATTTC
Organism: Lentilactobacillus sp. Marseille-Q4993; assembly: GCF_951230165.1. Classification (GTDB taxonomy): domain Bacteria; phylum Bacillota; class Bacilli; order Lactobacillales; family Lactobacillaceae; genus Lentilactobacillus. Next base: position 108,237 of record NZ_CATNVB010000003.1, on the reverse strand, counting down.
AAGAAAATGAAATTTTATCGTTACTTTTTTTCGATTTACCTAGTTGTATCCCAGCCTCGTCCTTTATTTAGTTATCAAATTTTCTAAACCTCAACTCCGATTCCGCCAAGTTCACCTCATACTCAATCCCCTGATTTCCCTTAATTGTGCAGTAAAAATCAGTTGCATAGATAACGACGCCGAGTTGGTGGCCTTTCTTGATTCGCCAGAACGTTGGCTGAAGGTCGAAGGTTAATTTATAATCATGATTTGGTTCCAATTCATCAACCTTATAGCTATTCTCGCGATGTTGCATGTTGATGTGAGCCTCACTAAAGCGTTTGAAATCAGTAGTTTTCTTTTGAAGGGTGAACTCCTTGAGATCATCTTTTTGCCAATGATAGCCGAGAAAGATGGTTTGGGAATCTAGCACTGATGGTACTTCGACCAAGCGTTTGTCGGTACCGTAATCGACAAGGGCAACACTCAGCATGCCAATGTTCTGATTGCTCTTGGCGGTTAAGGTGATTTGAGGGAGGCCGTCGATGGTCAAGTCGTTTTCAAGTGGGTTAGTGAGCAATCGAAGGCAGTGACCGTCCATTGGGCTTCCCGTAATACTGTATAAATCAGTCCGCCACTTTTCAATTTCCTTATCGTAAAGATTAAAAGTATCTTCGGCCAATTTATCCGAAAACGATGACTGATTTCCCGAATTAGTAAAGTCCGATTCAAGATTCAACGTCTTTGGTTTAGCTTCATCACCACCCCAGTCACTAGTGGGATACCAGGTTTCGGGTTTGGCATTATCCTGCACTATCACCTCAGGTAGCCATTCATTAACGTGGTTTTCAAAGCCGAAAAGTTTGTTGGTGAACCACAGATTAACGATATCTGAAAAATCGAACGATCGGAAATTATTCAAATATTCATGTTGTCCTTGATGCAAAATTAGTTTTTGGGTACCAGGACGTGTTTTAAGAGCTTCGCGCATTTTCCAAACTTGGCCGGGACGGACGTTCCAGTCATTTAAACCGTGAACCAATAGCATATCCGCCTTAGCGTGATTTTTCCGCAGCAAGTTGCGTTCGTCCCAAAATCGGGAGTAACTACCAGAGTCGTGAGCCTGGTCGATTTTCATTTGGGCTAAATGTTGTTGCCAATGATCTTTGACGGTTAGGTAATCACCAGCTTCCTGTTGGCGGCTGAAAGTCCACTCGGCGAGCGAGTCCGCATCGTCACCGTCAGGAGCCATCATCAAGCCGTTTTCCCGGTAGTAATCGTAGTAGTTTGATAGGCCAGCTTCAACGACGCAAGCTTTGAGTCCGTCAACGCCGGTTAAAGCACTAGCATTCTGCAGGGTGCCCAGATACGAACGACCAGTCATGCCGACGTTGCCGTTAGACCACCAAGCTTTGATCTCAATCTGCTCTGTTTTATTGGTAAACGCGGTTCGGTCACCGTGGAGCCATTCAATGACCGAAGTAGCGCTGATTGTTTCAGCATCAGTTCCAGTAGTTCTAAACCCGTCGGAGTCTTTAGTGCCGACGCCGGATGAATATACAACTGCGTACCCACGGGCTAGTAGAAATTCGTTGAGGGTGTACATCCATTCCTTTTGAAACGATTCTTCAGCCTCTGATGAATAACCGTGAACTTCACGGGGGCTTGGTACTGATTTAGGTGTGTCGTCTGCTTTAACATCTTCGTAGGTTAACTGGTTTGGTTGTTTCCGTTTGAGGGGACGCTTATTATCGTGAGCCATTTTAAGCGACCAATCGACGTTCATTCCTTCACCGTATGGGTCGGCAGTGAAAACGGTTGGAACCTTTGTGCCGGTCTCGGTTTCTGAAGGACGAATGATGTTGACCTTTAGTAAATCTCGTTTGCCATCATTGTCGCTATCAAGAGGAGCTTCAACGTATACAACTTCCCAAATTAGTTTGGTAGTATCCGCAATCGCCTGAGTCTTACCGTTGAAAATAGTTGGAATTTTCAAGTCATCGAACTGGTGATAATATCCCTTGCTAGCAAGATAGTCGATTAGCACTTCACCAAACGTGGTCCGGGTGTTCAAGAGACGATACCATGCATCAATCAACTGGTTAACATCGGGTTCAACTTGGGGGAGAAATTCGGGCAGGCCGGAATTGGTAATGGTGGTCTCCGGATCGGTGGCGGAGAAGTTGAGCCCTTCAGTAAATCCAAGTAGTTGCAAGGAAATGTTGTTGAATGCCGGCCTAGATAATGGGCCTGGCTCATTTAGGTAGTCCAGAGCGTTCATAGTTGGTGTAGCTAGGAGTTTCGCAAGTTTGGCTCGCTTAGTTGTTGGTGTCTTGGCCTCAACGAAGAATCGGTCGAGTAGGTTATGTAAGAGTTGCTTGGTACTTAAGTCGGATATATCTTGATCCGTAATAAAGTGAATTGATTTGAGTTCAGCTACAATTTTACCGTGAGGCGTTGGTATGTACGCAAATTGATTGAGTTTCATTGGGTTGATTCCTCCCGAAAGGTTTAAGTTAAGTATACACTTATATGAGATTATCATTAATTATTTTCTAATAAAAAGGAGCTTCAATGGAGAATTTCAACAAAGTGAAATTATCACTGAAGCTCTGGTATTTATGAGGTTATGCACTAACCCCACATTAACTATTAAAATTTGTGTATACCCACTGGATTTCAGATGCATCACTTACCATCATTTTGTCGGCTGGAACGTTAGGTTGCTCACCATCAACGGTGAATGTCCAACCGCAGTTTCTGTTTGAATCAATCAAATTATCAATGCTGTTGATGTAGATGTGATCATTAACTGATTGATAGAAGAAATCGATTCCCTCTTGCTTGAAAAATCGTTTTGAAACACTGAAAACGGTACATTGTGGCGTCCAGTCAACGGTGTGGGGAATCGTGAAGATTCGCTTTGCCGAGATTGTTTGCTTTCTATAAGCGGAAGGGGTGGTGTTAGCCAACTTCTTGAATGTTTTGGTAAAGTAGCTAGTTTGAGAAAAGCCAACTAGGTTGGAAATGATATTAACTGGCTTGTTAGTCAAAGCTAATAATTCTTTAGCTTTCGCAATCTTTAGCCGGTTCACGTAGTCGATAAATGTAATATGAAGCTGTTGTTTGAACAGGCGGCTTAGGTATGATGACGAAAGGAAAACCTGGTCGGCAACTTCGTTAAGTGAAATGGGCTGGGTGACGTTGCGAAGAATGTAGTCAACGGCATTCGATAGGCTCTTATAGGATTCGCTACTATCAAATGTAGACGTTTGTGATTCTCCTTGCTGAACGACAGAATTATCTTCAAAGTTCGGGTTCATTTTAAGTAGGATACTAAGATAATTCATTTGATTGAACTGATTGTTATCAAGTGGTTCTAGCACCATAGTTAGCATGCTTTCCGGATTGTTTTCAAAAACCTGTGAAAAAATATTTTCCAAATACTGTTTTGACATCCTAATTCTATCTTCTGGAACTGTGTTGGAACTGCACACGGTAAATCCCCACAATTTACCGTTAATACAGATTGGAAATAGGGTGTACTTTTTAGCTTGGTTTACGTCGAGATGCTTTTGGATATCCCGTTCGTCGGAATAGACCATCTCATCACAAACTAAAACCCCCGTCAGGCTATAAAAGTGTGCTGTAATTTGAGTGATTTCTGAAAAGGATTGTAAATATGATCCTAAATTTGAATATTCCTCTTGTGTTGGCATGTTTACGGCAATGTTTTGCACATTCTTTACCCCCTTATTGGAAAGAGTTAAGAAAGCCCTTTCAAATTTGATTATAACGAGTTTGGAATTTCATAGCAACGCAAAATATTGCTAATGACAGTATAAATTATTCAAAACTAGCTCTAAAAGCCTTTGATTTGTAAGGAAGTGAACAAAATAATTACATTCTTGGTAGCTATTTTTTTATATGTTTAAATTCCTGGGTTGCCCGAACCGCATTTTTCCAACCCTCATATAAAAATTCCCGATTATCAGGTGACATTGATGGATAAGTTGAGGTTCCTGGCTTAACCAGTTGCTTGATTTCTGCAAAACTATCCCAGTACCCTACCGCAAGGCCAGCAAGGAATGCAACTCCCCGGGCATCTGCATCTTCAGCACTTGATTGCAGAAGTTGGACATCTAGAATATTAGATAAAAATTCCCGCCAGTATTTGCTCTTAGTTACTTCACCGTTTACTCTTAGTTCATTGATGTAGATGTTTGATTCGTTTTGCATCAGTTTGATAATATCTGTGGTCTGATAGGCAATTGAGTCAATCGTTGCTCGGATAAAATCAGCGTTAGTTGTCTTGCTCGTCATGCCAAACGAAGCGGCTTGAGCGTTCGGATCCCAGTATGGAGCGCTGAGGCCGGTAAACGCTGGAACCACGTACATATTGTTGTTGTCGGTTGACTGAGTTGCCAAAATGTCTGCATCAGCGACCGATTTTACCATTTTAAGTCCATCTTTAAGCCATTGTAAAGCTGCTCCGGCGACAAAAATACTACCTTCTAAAGCGTAGTTTACCTCACCGTTAAGTCCATAACAGATGGTGGTGATGAGGTTATTATTTGATAGCTGAAGTGTGTTTCCGGTGTTCATGATGATGAAAGCGCCAGTGCCGTATGTGCCAACGACGTCTCCTCGCTCAGTTGCTAGTTGGCCAATTGTGGCAGCTTGCTGATCACCAGCGATTCCGCAGATTGGGACCTCAGTGTTGAAAAAAGTCCGTTTATCAGTCGTATCATAAACTTCAGAGTTAGATTTTACCTCCGGAAGTATGTTTGCTGGGATTTTAAGGAGATCCAACAAGTCTTCGTCCCAACTGAGCTCCTTGATGTTAAAGATCATTGTTCGGCTAGCGTTGGTGTAGTCAGTTACGTGTACCTTGCCCCGAGTAAGCTTCCAGATCAGCCAAGTATCCATTGTCCCGAATAATAATTTTCCCTTTTCAGCCTTTTCCCTAGCACCGTCTACATGGTCTAATAACCACATTATTTTAGATGCTGAAAAGTATGGGTCGATTCTCAATCCCGTTTTGCGGTGAATCATTTCTGAGTACCCGTTACTAATCATCCGATTCGTGTACTCTTCGGTTTGTCGAGATTCCCACATCAATGCGTTATGAATTGGGGTACCGGTCTTTTTGTCCCAGATTACGGTGGTTTCTCGTTGGTTTGAGATTCCAATTCCAGCAATTTGTTCTGGCTTTAATTTACCCATTATAAGGACGCCAGTTATTGCCGACATAACTTGTTCCCAAATTTCGTTAGCATCTTGTTCAAACCAGCTTGGTTTAAAAGAGAATTGGGAAATGGGCTTGCTAGCGTGAATTACTTTGTTACCGTCATGATCAATGATTGTGGCGGTTGTTCTAGTAGTCCCGATATCAATGGAAAGAATGAATTGTGAGTTCAAGTGGGGCACCTCCAAGCGTGGATATTGTTCAGTAGTTAACTTAATTATAAATCTTTGTTCTTTTAAACTGATGAATATTTAATAAACTTAATTAAATACAAAATGGCATTTTTTTATCTTGTTTATCATCTCAGAAAAAAACGAGCTAAAATATTACTCTTGAATCTTGTTAGAATACAGGTGCATGGAATATATGAATATATAGGTGGTGTTTATTGTGGATGGATTTATTGGTGAGTTTTTCGGAACGATGATCCTAATATTACTAGGTGCCGGAACTGGTGCCAGTATTAGTTTGAATAAAGCATACGCAAAGGGGCAAGGATGGCTCTTCGTGTGTATTTCCTGGGGAATGGCGGTAACGATGGGGGTCTATGTTGCTGGAGCTCTTGGTTCAGATGGTCATTTGAATCCGGCGGTAACGATTCCGTTTGCTTTGTTTGGAATGTTTCCTTGGAGTGAAGTATTACCATACTTGGCGGGGCAGTTCCTTGGTGCCTTCGTTGGGGCAGCGTTAGTTATTATTCAATTTGCACCTCACTTCAAGGAAAGTAAGGGTGAGGAGAGTGGTAATTCAGTTGGTATTTTTGCGACTAGACCAGCAATTAAGTCTTCACTCTTTAACTTTATCTCCGAAGTTATTGCAACATTTGCTTTTGTATTTATCTTGGTTAATTTAGGCAACTTTACGGTTGGCTTGAAACCATTTATCGTTGGAATGCTGATTGTTGTGATTGGGTCAGCTCTTGGATCCACAACTGGATTTGCGATTAACCCTGCTCGTGATTGGGGTCCGCGGTTAGCTTATACGCTCCTGCCAGTACCAAACGGTGGTAGTGGTGAGTGGTGGTACTCATGGGTGCCAATGTGTGGCCCGTTAGTTGGCGGGGCAATTGCAGTTGGGCTTAAGACAATCTTGTAACTATAGTTAATTCAGAAATAAAACGGGTGTCACTTTTAAAGTGCATCCGTTTTTTTGTTGAACAAATTTTACTTCTTCAAGTTCAAAAATGTTCAATTTTGGAATGATTAATTCCAAAAAGGTATTTTTTTGTGAAAATGGTAATTTAGTGTTTTAGATTTATCCATTTTTGATAATAAATATTTGACCTGAATAAAATAATGTAAGCGGTTTAATATAAACTTTACTTGTTTTTAAAAACACCGGTTATCTCAGACAGGGATAGCCAAATACTATTAGGAGGTTTCACTCATGGAACAAGAAGCTTTAGGTTTAATCGAAACACAAGGATTGGTTGCTTCAATCGAGGCGGCAGATGCAATGGTTAAGGCTGCTAACGTTGATCTCGTTGGTCAAGAAAAAATTGGCCATGGTTTGGTTACTGTAATGGTTCGCGGAGATGTTGGTGCTGTTAAGGCCTCTGTAGATGCCGGTGTCACAGCTGCTGAAAACATTGGGGAAGTTGTTTCAAACTACGTAATTCCACGCCCACATACCGATGTTGAAAAGCTATTGCCAACTAACAAGTCAGCTGCCGACAAGAAATAAATTGTCAGACAGTAATGGTAACTAAATATGACAAGACTAAATGAAGATGAAGTTGTTCAGAATGTAGCTAAAGAACTACTAAAGCGTGGAATTTCTTTGAGCAACAATAAGCAGTCTGATTTGTCAGGAGGCCATGGAATGAATAATTTTTTGAATACCACTAGCTCAGTTCCTGAGTTGGTCGGTACCAGAGAAATTGGTGACACGATTGGAATGTGCATTCCGAGCGTTGATCCAATGCTCTTGGACAAATTGCACGTTACCAAGAAGTTTTCAGTATTAGGAATTTTAAGTGCTCGTTCAGGAGCCGGCCCTCATATTATGGCGATGGATGAAGCAGTTAAGCAAACAAACACCGAAGTTATTGATATTGAATTGCCTCGGGATACTAATGGTGGAGCTGGTCATGGATCATTGATCTTGATCGGTGGATTCGACCCTTCAGATGTTCGCCAAGCAATCAATGTCGCTCTTGATAACTTAAGCAGAACTTTTGGTGATGTTTACAATTCGGCTGCTGGTCACTTGGAACTTCAATTTACAGCTAGAGCAGCGGGTGCATGTAACTATGCGTTCGACGCTCCTGTCGGCAAAGCTTACGGATTAATTTGCGGTGCCCCCGCAGGAATAGGGGTCGTAATGGCCGATACAGCTGTCAAAACTGCTGGAGTTCATGTGATTTCGTTTGGTTCACCAGCCCATGGAACCAGCTTTTCTAACGAAGGAATGGTTCACATTTATGGTGATTCTGGTGCCGTTCGCCAAGCAGTTATTGCAGGTCGAGAAGTCGGCTTGAAGCTGTTGGCTGAATTAGGTGAAAAACCAGTTAACGATTTTCCATCATACATTAAATAATTTGAGGGAGGAGGATTTAATTTGAAACGTCAAAAAAGATTTGAAAAACTAGAAAAGCGCCCAGTTCATCTAGATGGATTTGTTAAACGTTGGGATGACGAAGGGTTAGTCGCCATGATGGGAAAGAATGACCCAAAGCCAAGTATCAAGATTGAAAATGGTGTGGTTACTGAATTGGATGGTAAGACTCAGGACGAGTTTGACTTGATTGACCAATACATTGCTAAATACGGAATCAATCTTGAAAACGCTGAAAAGGTTATGAATATGGATTCATTAAAGCTAGCCAATATGCTTTGTGATCCAAACGTTCCCCGTTCAGAAATCGTTCAACTGACAACTGCAATGACCCCAGCTAAGGCTGAGGAAGTTATCAGTAAGTTGAACTTTGCTGAAATGATTATGGCTACTCAAAAGATGAGACCAAGAAGAACTCCAGCTACCCAATGTCATATTACTAATACATTGGATAACCCAGTGGAATTAGCTGCTGATGCGGCTGAAGCTGCAAGAAGAGGGTTCCCAGAACAAGAAACCACCACTGCGGTTGCGCGTTACGCACCAATGAACGCCATTTCAATCATGGTTGGTTCACAAACCGGCCGGCCTGGAGTTATTACCCAGTGTTCAGTTGAAGAGGCGGATGAACTTAGTTTAGGGATGAGAGGATTTACCGCTTATGCCGAAACCATTTCCGTTTACGGAACTGACCGCGTGTTTACTGATGGTGATGATACCCCTTGGTCAAAGGGATTCTTAGCATCATGTTATGCATCTCGTGGTTTGAAGATGAGATTTACTTCCGGTGCCGGATCAGAAGTTATGATGGGTTACACCGAAGGAAAATCAATGCTTTACCTTGAAGCCCGTTGTATTTTCATCACCAAGGCATCTGGTGTTCAAGGTCTACAAAACGGTGGTGTTAGTTGTATCGGGATCCCAGGAGCCGTTGCTGGCGGAATTCGCGAAGTGTTAGGCGAGAACTTGCTTTGCATGATGCTCGACATCGAATGTGCTTCTGGTAATGACCAAGCATTTTCTCACTCAGATATTAGAAGAACTGAAAGATTACTCGGCCAATTCATTGCTGGAACTGATTACATTTCATCAGGATACGCGGCTGAGGAAAACAAAGACAATACATTTGCGGGTTCAAATATGGATGTGTTGGATTACGACGACTACGTAACTATGGAGCGTGACCTTGCTGTTAATGGTGGCATTTACCCAATCGAAGAAGATGAGGCCATTATGATTAGGAACAAGGCTGCTAAAGCAATTCAAGCCGTATTCGAAAGCTTAGGATTACCACCAATTACTGATGAAGAAGTCGAAGCTGCAACTTACGCAAGTAATTCAGATGACATGCCAAAACGTGACATGGTTCAAGACATGAAAGCCGCTCAAGACCTGATGGCTCGTGGAATTACCGTTGTCGATATTATTAAGGCTCTTGATGAACATGGCTTTGACGATGTTGCCGATGCAGTTACCCATCTGGCTCAGCAAAAGGTTTGTGGTGATTATCTGCAAACTTCAGCTATTTTTGATGGTAACTGGAATTGTATCTCTGCTATTAACGATACCAACGATTACAAAGGCCCAGGTACTGGTTACCGAGTTTGGGAAGATGAAGAAACATGGAACAAGATTCAGGATGTCCCATGGGCACTCGATCCTAAGAAGACGGACTTTTAGTTAGTTAAAAGGAGGGATACAAATGGCTAAGGAAATTGATGAAGCGCTGTTAAGAAGCATTATCAAGGACGTAATTAGCGAGGTAGGTACTGTTGAAACCCCCATTTCGTTCAAGGATGATCCTAAGACAAGTGCAGCTCAAAGCAGTTCAAACGCTGCCGTAGCAACTCAAACCCGTCCAACAGCTAACAAGGTTGACTGGTTCAAGCATGTAGGTATTGCGAAACCTGGATTTTCAAAGGATGAAGTTGTTATCGCAGTTGCTCCAGCGTTTGCAGAAGAAATTACAAGAACGATGATTAAAACCCCTCATAAAGATGTGTTAAGACAAGTAATTGCCGGCATCGAAGAAGAAGGGCTTAAAGCACGAGTAGTTAAGGTTTACCGGACATCTGATGTGTCATTCTGTGCCGTTGAAGGTGATAGTTTGTCAGGTTCAGGGATCACGGTTGGTATTCAATCAAAGGGAACCACGATTATCCATCAAAAGGATCAGGAACCCCTAAACAACCTTGAGTTATTCCCACAAGCTCCAGTTCTAACACTGGATACTTACCGGGCAATTGGTAAAAATGCAGCTCAGTATGCAAAGGGAATGTCTCCAACCCCTGTTCCAACTGTCAACGATCAAATGTCTCGGGTTCAGTATCAAGCACTTTCTGCATTGATGCATATTCAAGAAACCAAGCAAGTGGTTGTTGGTAAGCCAGCTGAAGAAATTGAAGTAAATTTTGATTAATGGAGGACCATTGTAATGAGTGAAGTAGATGAATTAGTTTCAAAAATTTTAACCCAGATCAAAGACGATGATTCTTCCAATGGTTCTGGCAGTAATCTATCAACGCCAACCAGCTCAAACGGAGCCGAATTAGGACGCAACGATTATCCTCTGTATCAAAAACATCCAGAGAAAATCAAGTCACCAACTGGAAAGCCATTGGATGACATCACAGTTAAAAATATTGCTAGCGGTAAAGTTGATTCTAAGGATATGAGAATCACCCCAGATACCTTGAGAATGCAAGGCGAAATTGCTAAGAATGCTGGAAGACCAGCTATTCAAAAGAATTTCCAGCGGGCTGCTGAATTAACTAAGATTCCAGATGACAGATTGTTGGAAATGTACAATTCCCTTCGACCATACCGTTCAAGCAAACAGGAGTTGCTAGATATTTCTTCTGAATTGAAGAATAAGTACAACGCTCCAGTATGTGCCGGTTGGTTTGAAGAAGCCGCTGACTTCTACGAGAAGAATAAGAAGCTTAAAGGCGATAACTAATCTAGTCAGGAGTTTTAGATATGAAGCGAGTAATTGGTGTAGATATTGGAAATTCCTCGACGGAAGTTGCTCTTGCTGACGTATCAGAATCTGGTGAAGTCAATTTCTTAGGTTCCGGAATTTCTGAAACAACGGGAATCAAGGGTACCAAACAGAACCTGATTGGGGTAAAGAAGTCGATCAACAACGTATTGGAATCGACCAACACCTCGTTGAATGACGTTGATGTCATTAGAATCAACGAAGCTACGCCGGTTATTGGTGATGTTGCAATGGAGACAATTACCGAAACGGTGATTACGGAGTCGACCATGATTGGTCATAACCCTGGAACCCCTGGAGGGATTGGCACCGGTTCTGGTTACACCGTAAAGTTATTGGATTTGTTGAAAGAAACTGATAGGTCAAGACAATATATCGTGGTTGTCCCTAAGGACGTTGACTTTGCGGATGCTGCTAAATTGATTGATGCTTATGTTACGGCAGGGTACAAAATCACCGCAGCTATTTTACAAAGTGACGATGCTGTCTTAATTGACAATCGATTGCAACACAAAATTCCAATCGTTGACGAAGTATCCGGAATCGATATGATTCCAATGAATATGTTAGCCGCGGTTGAAGTTGCGGGTAGTGGTCAGGTAATCTCTCAACTTTCTAATCCATACGGCATTGCTACGTTGTTTGGTCTTTCATCAGATGAAACCAAGAACATCGTTCCAGTAGCCAGAGCACTTATTGGAAACCGGTCAGCGGTTGTTATCAAGACGCCGGCTGGGGATGTCAAAGCAAGAGTAATTCCAGCAGGAAAAATTATGATTAATGGTGATGGCAAGAAAGGTGACGTTAATGTTGCCCAGGGGGCTGAATCCATTATGAAGAAAATCAACGAGTTTAATTCAATTTCAGATATCACTGGTGAATCGGGAACCAACGTTGGTGGAATGCTAGAAAAAGTTCGTCAAACAATGGCTGACTTAACAAGTAAGCATAATAGTGAAATTGCGATTCAGGATTTACTTGCTGTAAATACATCAGTTCCAGTTAAGGTACGCGGTGGACTAGCCGGTGAGTTCTCGATGGAACAAGCCGTTGGAATTGCTGCAATGGTTAAATCAGATCATCTCCAGATGCAAGCTATTTCAGATCTTATTCAATCTGAATTGCACGTTCCCGTTGAAATTGGTGGAGCCGAAGCTGAAGCAGCAATTCTTGGTGCGTTAACAACGCCAGGAACCAACAAACCGATGGCAATTCTAGATTTGGGAGCTGGTTCTACCGACGCTTCAATCATCAATCAAAAGGATGAAAAGGTTGCGATTCATTTGGCAGGAGCCGGTGATATGGTCACGATGATCATCAACTCTGAGTTAGGCATCGATGACCCTTACCTGGCAGAGGATATTAAAAAGTATCCATTAGCAAAGGTAGAAAACCTCTTTCAACTTAGACATGAGGATGGATCAGTTCAGTTCTTTGAAAAACCATTACCATCTGAATTATTTGCGAGAGTTGTGGTAATTACGGAGGATGGTTACGAACCGATTCCAGGAAACTTGAGTATTGAAAAGGTTAAAATCGTTCGGCAAACTGCCAAGAAACGGGTCTTTGTGACTAACGCAGTTAGAGCCTTGAAACACGTAAGTCCGACTGGCAACATTCGTGATATTCCGTTTGTAGTTATTGTTGGTGGATCAGCTCTAGACTTTGAGATTCCTCAGCTAGTTACCGATGAATTATCTCACTTTAACTTAGTTGCTGGTCGGGGTAATATTCGAGCAATTGAGGGACCACGAAATGCTGTTGCTACTGGGTTGATTTTATCCTACGCAAATGAAAGTCGTGATCGTTATGGTAGTTAGTAATTCAGACAGACCAAGTATTTTGATTGCAATGCCCACCGGAGTTACTGAAGTACCAGATGCAATCAAGACGTTGACATTAGGAATTGAAGAGGAACAAATTCCCTTTGATTTCATTAACGTCGATAAAAGTACTCCTGTTGAGCGAGCGTACGATGCTGCAGTTGGTTCGCGATTATCAGTTGGAATCTCGTTTGATGACCACAATGTTGTTGTTCACTATAAGAACCTCAAACCGGATGACCCGCTGTTCAATGTTCCGCTAGGTGATGTTGAGCAGAACCGGATAGTCGGTGCCAATGCCGCTAGGCTTGTAAAGGGAGTACCGTTCAAACTTTAAGAATCAGGTGAAATAAATGCAATCAATAGGATATGTCGAAGTGGTTGGGCTTTCCAGTGCGGTTGTTGTCTGTGACCGAATGCTAAAGACGGCGGATGTTGAAGTGCGAAACGTTGAGAACACAAAGGGTGGCGGTCTGGTAACTGTATCAGTTGCTGGTGACGTTGCCGCTGTTCAAGCAGCTGTCGATTCTGCCCAAGATACTGGTGTTCAAATTCAGGGAGCGGTAGTTCTTGCCAACCCTGCAGAGGGAATTCCAGAACTTGGCAAGACGGATGCTTTCAACGACAAAGCACCATTTCAACCAGATTTCTACCGACCAGTTTATGATCAAAATGAAGAAACTAAGTCAGTAGAAGTAAAGCCAAGTGAGCCAAAGGTAGAACCTGAAGCTCCAAAAGCAGAGGTTAAAAAGCCAACCCCTACTAAGAAAGCACCAAGTACCAAGAAACAGGCACCAAAGAAGAATAGTCCAAAAAATAAAGACAATAAAAAGAAGAAGTAATGGAGGAATTTATTATGAATAACGCTCTAGGAATGATTGAAACCAAAGGTTTAGTTGCATCAATCGAAGCTGCAGATTCAATGGTTAAAGCAGCTAACGTTGAAATGGTTGGCCAAGAAAAAATTGGTAGTGGATTAGTAACTGTTATGGTTCGTGGTGATGTTGGTGCCGTAAAAGCTTCTGTTGATGCTGGTGTCCAAGCTGCAGAACAAGTTGGTGAAGTGGTTACTTCTTACGTAATTCCTCGTCCACACGCAGAAGTTGAAAACATCTTACCTCAAAAGAAATAAATTTTTGAAGAAAGCTGAGTAGGTAGATATGGAATTAACTGAAGAAAATCTAAGACAAATTATTCGGCAGGTTTTACAGGAAAACTCCGATCCTAACCGAATTCCAATTGGGGTATCAAATCACCATATTCATTTAACCAAGGAAGATTTCCACACATTATTCCCTGGTCAAGAGATGGAAGTATTTAAGCCCCTCAAACAACCAAACGAGTTTGCAAGTAAGCAAAAAGTTGACATCGTTGGCCCTAAAGGGGAAATCAAAGGTGTTCGAGTTCTTGGCCCATGTCGTTCTCACTCACAAGTCGAGATTGCAAGATCAGAAACGTTTGGAATTGGTGTCGATGCTCCAATCAGACTTTCGGGTCATCTTGATGGAGCTCCATCAGTTAAGCTGAGAACCAAAGATGGTGAAGTAACTGTTCAAGGAGTCATTGCGGCTAAGCGTCATATTCATATGAGCTTGGAAGACGCTGAGCGGTTTGGGGTAAAACTTGGTGACTCTGTATCAGTTGAAATTGATTCACCAGAACGAAAGACAATTTACAGTGATGTAATTGCTAGACCAAGAAAAGACTTCGTTCTTGAAATGCATCTTGATACCGATGAGGCTAGTGCAGCTAACGTTGGTCCTAACACGTTTGGTCGAATTATCCCAAACCCAAATGAATAAACAACATGTAAAGTAGGTGAGCTGGATGAATCAAGTAGACGAAATAATTGAAAAGGTAGTTCAACGGATTCAGCAGCGGAATCACCAGCAAAAGGCTCTGTCCTTTCACTCAGATGATCCATCACCTGATGATGATTTATTCATTGAAAACAGTTCAATTACGATTGACGGAATAACAATTAACCTGATTCTTGATTTATACCGGGCCAATCAGCAAAATGCATGGGTCGACTGGATTTTAAAGGGAATCAGTTATGATGTTCACTTCTATTTTCAAATTAGTAAGAATATGGTGAACTTCATTCCGAGAAAGATGTTGTTGGACTGGCCGATTGACTTTGTTGTTGGAACCGATTCGTTAGTATGGTCAACTCACTCGCAGGTCATAAACCGAGGTGAGCTAGCCAGGATTCCCGATAATAGCATTCTCATAATGAATCCAAAGCAAAGATTTACCGAAGAAGCTCGAGATCTAATAGGTTTAAAGCAATTGGTATTACAAGAAAGGACTGATGAAGATTGTATATGGCAAAAGTAATGGGTAGTGTTGTTTCTACTCAGAAGGACAAGTCGCTAGTCGGCCGTAAACTAATGATCGTTCAGCCCGTTGATTCTAAAGGCAAACCTACTAGAGCAGAGGAAGTTGCTGCGGATACAGTGGGTGCTGGGATTGGCGAATTCGTATTGTTAGTTAGAGGTGCTGGTGCCAGAAGGGCCAGTGCAGAAAAGGTAGCAAACGACGTCAATGATTGCTCAATAGTAGGGATCATTGATCGTGTGGATGCTTGACGAAAGAAGGCTGAGTAATGGCTATTTATACAAAAGGTGGGGATAAAGGCTCGACTAGTTTGTATGACGGTCAACGGGTTTCAAAGGACTCGCTAAGAGTCGAAACTTACGGAACGTTTGACGAATTGAACGCCAATATTAGCTTTGCTGATAAGTTCTGTATCAACCCTAAAAACGTCGAGTATCTACAACGAATCGAGTACCGAATGTTTTTCCTGCAGGGAGAAATTGCAACGATGAGAACCCAGCAGTTTATTGAAAACAGTCAGATTATTACTGATGATGATGTTCATTTTTTGGAACAAGTTATTGATAAATATACGGAAAAACTACCCAAGGTCGACAGTTTTATCCTGCCTGGAGCCAGCAAAGCAGGAGCTCAACTGCATGTTTGCAGAACACTTTGTCGACGGGCTGAACGGAATTTAGTTGCGTTTATGAAAAGCAGCTCTGTTAGGCCAGAACTTGAAAGATATGTTAATCGACTCTCTGACTTTTTCTACATTATTGCAAGGGAAGAAGATCAGGAAGCCCAAATGAAAAAAATATCAGACGAAGTTGTTAAGAGATACTTTGCTGCTACGGAGGGAAAATGATGGATACAAATGAGCTAAAGAAAATTGTCCGCGAAGCGTTGGATGAAGGCAATGAAGAAAATTTATTTTCAAGAAGTAAAATGCAAACGGTTTTAGACGCAGCCGTTAATAAAGCTAACGAGTTAAAAGTTGGCGTTACTATCTGTTTTATGGACTTAACCAATACGGTTCAAATGCTTTACCATATGCCAAATGCAAACCTTGTTAGCTCAACGCTTGCACCCAAAAAAGCATGGTCCGCAATTGCTATGAAGGAGCCCACTAAGGATATTAGTAAGGATATCCAACCGGGTGGTCCCTTATACCAAATGGAAACTATGTTAGACGGAAAATTAGTTTCTTTTCCTGGAGGAATCCCAATCGTCATCAATGGTCAAATTAAAGGGGCTATTGGCGTAAGTGGCGGATTGATCGAGGAAGATCAAGCAATTTGTGAAGCTGCAATCCAGGAATTTATAAAGGAGAGTCACTAAATATGCAAGTCACAGATCTAGAAAATCAAATCAGACAAATTTTAAAAGAAGAACTCTCAACCTCTGGCAAGAGTTCTTCTGACAATATTAATCAACCAGACGGTTTGGGTAACGGAATCTTTACCTCAGTTGATGAAGCAATCGCTGCCGCAAAACAAGCTCAAGAAGCTTATGCTGACAAACCAATTGCTTTTAGAAAGAAAGTTATTAAGGCAATCAAAGACGGCTTTGGTCCCCACATTCAACAAATCGCTGAAGCAATTCACGATGAAACTGGAATGGGAACAGTTGATGCCAAGGTTGCTAAGCTAAAGAATGCACTCTATAACACACCAGGCCCAGAGGTACTTCAACCAGAAGTCGAAACTGGTGATGGCGGAATGGTTATGTATGAATATACTCCATATGGGGTTATTGGTGCCGTTGGTCCAAGTACTAATCCCGCTGAAACAGTTATTAATAACTCAATTATGATGTTGTCAGCAGGAAACGCATTATTCTTCGGTGCCCACCCAGGTGCAAAGGATATTACTAGATGGACGATTGAGAAGCTAAACGAGTTTGTTTTCAATGCTACTGGTATGAAGAACTTAGTCGTTTCACTTGATAAGCCATCAATTGAGTCAGTGCAACAAATGATGCAACATCCGGATATTGCTATGCTTTCAGTTACTGGTGGCCCTGCTGTTGTTCACCAAGCATTGACTAGTGGTAAAAAAGCAGTCGGTGCCGGTGCCGGTAACCCACCTGCAATGGTTGATAGCACTGCAAATATCGATCTTGCAGCTCATGATATTATCGTGTCAGCTGGATTTGATAATAATATTTTATGTACTGCTGAAAAGGAAGTTGTCGTTGAAGCAAGTGTTAAGGATGAATTGATTGAGAAGATGCAACACGAAGGAGCATTCCTAGTTACTGATCCTCATCAAGTTGACAAACTAGCTGAAATGACAATTCAAGATAGTGGTGATCCTGACCGTAAGTTTGTTGGTAAGGATGCCACATATATCCTTGATGAAGCTGGAATTTCATACACTGGTAACCCAACCGTTGTTATCTTTGAAGCTCCAAAGGATCATCCTTTAGTTAAGACAGAAATGTTGATGCCATTACTCCCAATCGTAACTTGCCCTGATTTCGATAGCGTATTGGCAACTGCAGTTGAAGTTGAAATGGGCAATCATCATACAGCTTCAATTCATTCAGAAAACATTCCTCATATTAACAAGGCAGCTCACAGAATGAACACCTCAATCTTTGTTGCAAACGGCCCAACCTTTGCTGCAACAGGTGTTGGTGACAATGGTTACTACAGTGGTGCTGCTGCATTGACAATCGCAACCCCAACGGGTGAAGGAACAACTACTACAAAGACATTTACGCGTCGTCGTCGTTTCAACTGCCCAGAAGGATTTTCATTAAGATCTTGGGAGGTGTAGGCCATGGAAGAGATTCGCATTCCAACCAAAATTTATTCAGGCACTGACAGCTTGAACTGGTTAACTAAGATTAGCTCTAAAAAGGTATTCTTAGTATGTGATTCATTCCTGCCAGATACGCCAGCGTTTAACACGATTGTTGGCAAAATCAACTCATCTAACCAAGTCTCAATTTTCTCTGATGTTAAGCCAGATCCACCATTGGAAAACATCATGGAAGGGGTTAAGCAGTTTAACGACTTCAAACCTCAAATCATTGTTGGAATTGGTGGTGGTTCTGCCATTGATACAGGAAAAGCGATTCGGTTCTTCGGTGAAAAAGTAAATCACTGTGAAATTGAAGAATTTGTTGCCATTCCAACTACTAGTGGAACTGGTTCAGAAGTTACCAACACCAGTGTGGTTTCTGATACTAAGAACCACAATAAGTTTCCAATCATGGAAGATTATTTGATTCCTGACGTTGCGTTACTCGATCCTAAGCTAGTAATGACGGCACCCAAAAATGTAACCGCCTACTCAGGCTTGGATGTTTTGACTCATTCGTTGGAATCATTGGTTGCCCAAGATGCTAACACGATTACCGATGCTCTTGCTGAAAAGGGAATTGATATTATCTTCAAGAACTTGGTGGATTGTTATAAGGATGGTAATGATGAGGAGACCAGAAAAGTAGTTCACGAAGCTTCTTGTGCTGCTGGAATTGCGTTTAATAATGCCGGTCTTGGAATCACTCACTCGTTAGCACATCAACTTGGTGCCAACTTCCATATTCCTCATGGTTTGGCATGTGCAATGTTGTTGCCACTCGTAGTTGAATATAATGCTAAGAACTGTGAACCAGCAATGCACAAGTATGCTGAAGCCGCTAGAAAAGCTGGCTTGGCCTCGACTGGTTTGAGTGATCGAATTGCGGTTCAGAGGATTATTGCCAAAATCAAGCAATTGATGATTCAAATGAACTGTCCTCGGACTTTGAGAGCCTTTGGTATTGATACTGAAGACGCTAAGTCAAAGACAGATATAGTGGTTGCTGATGCCAAGAAGGATGGAACATTCCCTGGTAACCCGGTCGTTCCTTCTGATGAAGATCTTAAAGAAATCTATCAACGAGTTATCAAATAAATATTAGTGAGAGGGTACATGTATGGTAAAAGTTCTATCAATAAACGCAGGTAGTTCATCGCTAAAATTTAAATTATATTCCATGCCTGCAGAAGAAGTATTAGTCAGCGGATTGGTTGATCGAATCGGCCACCAAGACGGAGCTTTTTCTTACAAAGTTGGCGATGAAAAACACGAATCAGTTCAGCCCATCGAGGATCATACCAAAGGGGTTCAACTGGTGATTGACGCATTGCTAGACAGTGGTGTCATCAAAGATAAGTCGGAAATTGTCGGAGTCGGACACCGAGTTTCTCACGGTGGTCGCAAGTATGAAAAATCAGTTGAGATTGATGAAAACGTTGAAAACGAAATAGATAAGTTAGCGACGGTTTCCCCTCTTCACAATCCTGTTAATCTCGCTGGAATTAAAGCATTCGAACAACTACTTCCAGAGGCTCGTGATGTGGCGGTCTTCGATACATCTTTCCACAGTACGATGCCACCTGAAGCGTACATGTACGCATTACCTTACGAATATTATGAAAAGTACGGAATCCGGCGTTATGGGTTCCACGGTCAATCTCATCAGTACGTATATAGTGAAGTTCAGCGAAAGTTTGGTGATGCCCAGGCAGCTAAAATCATTTCGTGTCACTTAGGAAACGGAGCAAGCATCTGTGCAATTAAGGACGGTAAGTCAGTTAACACGTCGATGGGCTTCACGCCACTTGCTGGTTTGGTAATGGGTACTCGTTGTGGTGATATTGATCCTAATATTATTCCGTTTATCGAGGAAAATGAGCACTTAAGTCCAGATGAAATGCGAACAGTCATGAACAAAAAGTCTGGGCTGCAGGGCTTATCTGGAGTATCTAATGATGTTCGGGATGTACTTGAAGCAGAAAGTGCAGGCAATGACCGAGCTAAATTGGCATTAAAAGTGTACGTCCACCAAATTCAACATTATGTTGGGGCTTACGCTGCTGATTTAAATGGGCTTGAAACGTTGGTATTTACTGCTGGGGTTGGCGAACATTCCGCTCCAATTAGGAGTCGGGTATGTAAACAACTTGGATACCTTGGGGTCACGATTGATGAACAGAAGAATAAGAATAATGAATTCGAAATTCAAGGTCGTGACAGTAAAGTCAAGGTGTTGGTAATTCCAACAGATGAAGAGCTCGTAATTGCCCGCGAAACTTCAAGAATAATCTCAAAATAAACGATTGGTGTGGTTAAATTGGCAGAAGATAGAAATATTGAACGTTCAATTCAAGAGTACGTACCTGGTAAACAGGTGACCTTGGCTCATATTGTAGCTAACCCAACTGATGATATCTATGAAAAATTAGGAATTCAGACCAAGAAAAATGCTCTCGGAATTCTAACGATTACCCCGAGTGAAACGTCAATTATTGCCGGTGACATTGCAACCAAAGCGAGTTCGGTCCAACTAGGATTTATTGATCGGTTTAGTGGTTCTGTTGTTATTGTCGGTGAGGTCTCCGAAGTGGAGTCGGCACTTCGGGAAGTTGTCGATACGTTGCATAACTTGCTCGGGTTTGACGTTACTAACATTACGAAGACGTAAGCGTAGATATTAAAGGAGGGAGATTGCTATCAAGAATCGAGTGTTACCAGTCAAAAGTGTTGTCAACATTCGGGACCTTGGTGGCTACCAGTCAGCCGATGGTCGGTTCGTCAAGTGGCGAAAACTGATTCGGTCTGGTGAACTCTCTGGGTTAACTGAATCTGATCAACAGGAACTGTTGAACTATGGCGTTAGTTGCATTGTTGATTTGCGTTCAAACGCGGAAATCGATAGCAACCCTGACGTGGTCCCAAAGGGGATCGACTACGTCCGGCTTCCCGTTTTTGATAATGATGAAACGGAAAGTAAGACCACTGTCGATAATTTGAACCAGATGTACTCGGATGATCCTAATGGGGGTCACCTACGAATGATGTATGTGTACCGACGGTTAGTTTTGAATAGCCAGCCGAGAAAGGCCTACCGAGAGTTCTTACAGTCGCTACTTGTTAGTGGCGAGGATAAGAATATTTTGTATCACTGTGCTTCGGGAAAGGATCGAACTGGAATGTGTTCAATTCTGTTGCTTGGGGCACTTGGTGTGGACTGGTGGCAAATTAAGCAGGATTACTTGCTGACTAACCAACTGATAACACCAAAACTTGAACGAAGAATCACAGAGGCCAAGAAAGCCCATATGGGCAGAAACTTCTTACAGTCTTTACAGTCATTGACCTCCGTCTCTGATGATTACTTTGACCAAGCGATGACGCTGATCCAGCTAGAGTTTGGGGGAATCATTCCCTACTTGACTGATTATGTTGGCTTTTCGAATAGTGAGATTGCTGATTTAAAACGACTATATTTGGTAGGTCAAAAATGAAATTTGGAAGGGTCATGAAATGAAGAAGATTGGAATTATTGTTGGGAGCCTTAGGCGTTATTCTTGGGCTAAGGCGCTCGCCAAAAACATCGCAATTATTTTTCCAGCTGAATTTCAAATCGAGTTTATCGATATTTCTCGGTTGGGATTATTCAACGAGGACATTGAGAGCCAACCCAATGCAGAGTGGGACAGGTTCCGAGATCAGGTTCGTAGTTCAGACGGTATTGTATTTGTTACACCAGAATATAACCGATCAATCCCAGGGGGGTTGAAGAATGCCTTGGATGTTGGTTCTCGACCGACCAGTAAAAGTGTCTGGGAAGGCAAACCGGCAATGATAGTTTCAACATCAACGGGACGACTTGGTGGTTATAATGCTAGCCAGCATTTGAAAGATATTGCCCTGGGCATGTACATGAAGATTGATGGAGGCACTTCTGACCTTAATATTGGCGGTGTTGCCAGCATTTTTGACAATAATCTTGCCCTTAAGGATAAGGGGATTGCCCAATTGTTGAATATGAGTGTCCGTAAGTTTATTAGCCAAGTGGTTGTTAGCTCGATTGAGCCAGCAATTAGCCAAGCGGTAGGTAATGATTCCGATAAGTTTAATTTTGCCTTTTTACCTCACCAACTTCATCTGAGTGACCTAAAGGGAAATCAGGTGGCGTTTGCAGATATTGAGCTGAAGTTTGAACCAGACGTAATCATCGTTGACCATATTGAAGTTGATGACAAATATCGTGGTCAAGGAATTGCTAAACTAATGGCTGAAAAAATTGTGACAATTTGTCGAACATTTGATTTGAAAGTAGATCCACAATGTGAATTTGCGGTTGATTTCTTCGAAAGAAATCAGCAGTATCACGATTTAGTGCAAAGATAATATATGAAAAATAACCAAAAAATCCCGCCAACTTGAGCATAGTCAAAGTTGACGGGATTATTTTATTTAACGTGTGATTCAATGTAATTTCTTACTTGGTCGAGATTATCGCCAGTAACGGCAGAAACTTCCATCATGTCTGAAACCCCAGCGTCAAGGATTCGGCGGCGGGCATATTCAATGTCATCAGCGTTGGCTTCATCGGTCTTAGTAATCAGGCCAATAACGTCCATTGAAAACATTGTGGTGAAACCGGGTGGAAAGATAACGCGCTTATCCGTGGCACTCTGAATGAGGACGATGAGGGCTGCGTCAACCGAGGTTGTCATTAAATTTGAATACAACGGTCTGTGTTCAACATACTCGCCCGGAGTGTCAATAATGTCATCGTAGAAATCAAGAGATTGAGTTTTATTGTAGTGAAGTGATTGGTTGTGCATTGCCTGAATTAAGGTGGTTTTGCCACAACCAACCGCCCCAATAAGCATGGCTTTTTTTCTCATGGGATAGCCTTCCTTTTATGTCGTTTGTGAAAACGATTACAGTTATAATTATAACATTTGGACATGGAAAAACCACCTTCGAGTCGGCCGAATGTGGTCAAATGTTAGTACTTATAAAGGACAGGTTGCCCCTTAAACGAATGACTAAATGTGAACTTAATTTTGTGTCCTTTTTTATAAACGTACATGGTTTGGGTGATCGTATTCATCTTGTCACGACCAGATATTTTATAAGTTCTGGCGCCAACTTTTTTATATTTGGCGTGACTAGCGATGCCCAGCATTGGTGAATTCATAGTGTATCCACCCATTTTCCAAAAGTTATAAAATGGGGCTGAATGTTTACGAAAATAGATCCGGGTGTAATTCTTACGGGCACCGCGTGGTTTGCTCTTGTACTTGCCACGGAGAGCCTTGGGAATACCGTTGTGCCAGCTAGCTGCTTGAGTACTTTGGGGTGCAAGTAGAGCAAAAGTTGATAGACTGGATGTGAGAAGTAGGGGGGGGCGAGTTTGGTGAGTTGCGTGGGTGAGGCATCCTTAGTTATTGACCTTGTAGTAATAGTAAACGTGGCTTGGACCACCCAGACCACCTACATAGTTTTTCAGAGCTAGGCGACCGTTTCGGCGAACTCGCTTTAGTAAGGTGTAGTCATCCGTGTAACGGCGACCAAGTAGGTAATATCCATGTGCTCGCTTGCTGACAATCAGTTGCTTACCAGGGAGATTACCACCCCAATTCTTAACCCCAGATAGTCTTTGATAGTGGCCCGCCCGATATGTAGCGAAGGTGTACCTGGTTATTTTAATGGTTCCTTGGAGTTTTGATCTCCACTTTCCCCTCAACGACACCGGTGTCTTTACATATTTTGCCTGGGCGGTAACTGGAGTACTCATCAGTGAAACTCCAAACAAACCAGCCATTGCCGCAGTTAACGCGAGTTGTTTTTTCATTTTAAATCTCCTCCGAATATAGAATGATATTATGCGAATCAAGTTATAAATTTCAACTTTTATAATACAATAATGGTGGTAGTTTTAAAGGATTTTGATTAGGGGGAATACATGATGAAAAAGTGGTTAATTGGGGTTGTTACGGGGGTTTCGATGTCTGCCTTGTTTGTGATTACGGGAAGTAGTGTATCAGCACACAGTTATTACTATTGGCTCAGGCCCCACTGGGTTACGGTGACTAAAAGAGTTAAAATTGTGAAAATTAAAAACACGATTCCACGGGTTAATTCTTATGCAGTTAAGCATACATGGGTCAAACGTGGTCACCATCTAAAAGTCCATCATGGAGCAAGCTATTTATGGGTCGTCGAGAGTGGCAAATTTAATACTAACGGTTATTACACTTACGTTGTTGCCGCCAACAAAGGCTGGTTCAAAGCCGGGATCCACTAGTTAAAAAAGAGTTATGTTTGGGTGAATTGAGGTTGGATATCGGTTAGCCGGACTATAATTTTCTCGAGTACACGGAGGGAAAATAATGAAAATTACTACAAAATTGACTGCGACACTGTTGTTGGCTTTTGCGTTTGGTGGGACAACTATCACGCAAGCTAAGACTGCAAAATTCAATATTAATAGTATCCAGAATCCATTTACAAAGACATATTATCGAACTAATAGGGTAATTAAAATTCCAGTAATGTTGGTTAATACGGCCAATAAGGAGCGAGTTCATAAGACGTTGACCATTCCCAAGGGGACGATTGTTGCTGCAAAGATGAATACTTATTGGAATTCAAAAATCCATAAGAATAATGACTATCGGGTGGATTACTATGGCGACAGTCTAAGCTATAAGATTAGAAAGACCGTATTAACCAAAGGACTTAGATTCTATGATAGCGGGCTTGGATCACAGGATGTTAAATATCATAAAGGTCAATTAACGAAGGTCAGTCGACCGGGATATGAGCTACCTTACAGCTTTGGTGACCTTCAATATGGGTCATTGCCTAAGCTAAGCAAGCTGAATGTTCCAGCAAAGTATTCTGATAAGCTACAGATAACTTCGGATGGATATCTTGAGTACTATAAAGCGAACCCTAAGCTAGTTGATGTAAACGCATATTTGGGTGAATATCCCAATAAGCCAGTTTCAATTGCTAAGATTACGGCTACCAAACAGAAGGGCGATTCTCGGTATCTATACACCAAGACACATGTTAAAGGAGTAAGCGATAAGCACATTCGTAAAACTGGAAGCTATCGTTATCGACTAAGAATTACAAACCTTCATAAACCAACCGATAGATATAGTTACACGGATGGTGATTACTATATGAGTGAGTGGTTTAGCACTTACTCAATTGGTGGTAAGAAGGCATATACCCAGATTGGAACTGATGGTGGGGATTAAGTTGATTAAAAAAATGTTGACTTTAATTCCGAATGGTTGTTTAATATTCAATAATTAGAAAAACATTAGATAAGCGATGATTGAATGAGTAGAATCTAATTGTGCGATAAAGAGAGTCAGATTAGGTGAGAGCTGACCGCAACGATTACTTCGAATATGGTTCATGAGCATTTCTTTGTGAACGCAATGTGAGCAAAGACGGTAGCCTCGTTATTGGCAAAGCAGTTTGATGTTTAGACTGTGGAGATGTCGAATTCTGCTATTGGCATTATTTGATAAAGACAGGTGGTACCGCGTGAAGACGCCCTCGATTTTTCGGGGGCGTTTTTTGTTTATCTAAAATTAGATAAAAGAAAGAGGAGATTATCATGGCAGCAAATGAAATTAGAGAGTCAGTTTTTAGTAAGTTAGTTGGAAGATGGAGTACGCAATCAATCGTGACGGTAGCGATTGGATCAGCATTGTTTGGGGTATTACTAGATTTTGTTGGCATTCCCGTTTACACAAACACAAAGTTGTCCGTAGCTTACCTAGTTCCAGTCTTTGTCGGAGCCCTTTACGGTCCGCTCCCGGCTGGGTTTATTGGACTGTTCGGTAACTTCTTTGCCGACTTGATTGCTGGTTCGGGATTTTGGCCAGAATGGTGGATTGGTAATTTCATCGCAGCCTTTGTGATTGGGCTATTACCACTCTACGGTGCCAGAATTGAGGACGGGATTTTTACCAAAAAACACGCAGCCATTTTCACCATCACATCGTTGATTGGCCTGTTGGTCGCGTTTGGATTCATCGCTCCATTTTTAAACACGCTGTTCTACGGTGGTGAGAAGCTGATCAACTTTGCTCAGGGATACATTGCAGTGATTACTGATGGGGCAATTACAATCATCGCCGGGATCCCGCTGCTATTCTCACTTGCCAAACGCAACCGGAAAAATTCTCACCTAACCAAAGAATAATCAAGGAGGGTCACCATGACAGCTCTACAACCAATCATTAGTTTTAAGGATTTTACATTCAGATATAAGAGTCAAGAAGAACCAACGTTGAAAAACATTAACCTAGATATTTATCCTGGCGAAAAGGTTCTGATTTTAGGACCTAGTGGCAGTGGTAAGTCAACCCTTGCCAAGACAATCAATGGCTTGATTCCCAATCAGGATAAGGGTGAGTTTACGGGGGATGTCATCGTTAATGGTGAATCATTAGCTCAGTCGACTGTCTTTTCCCGTTCTGAGTCTGTTGGGACGGTGCTACAGGATTCAAATTCGCAGTTTGTTGGGTTGAGCGTTGGTGAAGACATTGCCTTTTATCTAGAAAATTTGAATACACCATTACCCCAGATGAAACGAAGAGTTGCTGAATCAGCTGATATTATCGGCATGAAAAACTTTTTGAATCGGTTGCCATTTTCATTATCAGGTGGTCAAAAACAAAGAGTGACGGTTGGTGGAGTGTTGAATGGTGATGCCCCGATTATCTTGTTGGACGAGCCGTTGGCGGCATTGAATCCTAAGATGAGTAACGAAATGATTGAGTTGTTGGATAGGTTAAACAAGCAGAATAACAAGACAATCGTGATTATTGAGCACCGGCTGAAAGAAGTGCTTCACCGCCATGTTGATAAGGTTGTTTTGGTGGCAAATGGAGAGATTGTTACTGTTACCACTCCTGATAAATTACTTTGCTCTGACCTGTTAGAAAAGTATGGGATTCGTCAGCCGTTGTACTTAGAGTGTTTGGATAAGATTGCCAAACCGGATGCTAATCAAAAGAATCTGTGGGATGTTGATCAGATTGATTTAACTAAATATCAATCTGGGGTCAAAGAGTTAGCTACTAGACCAGCTTCTGTGGCTGAAGTTGATGAAAGTGAAAAAGCTGATCTGTTAACGATCAACAACCTCCGCTTTAGTTACGACAACCAGCCGTTTGTGCATATTGATGATTTAACTATCAAACGGGGCGAACGAATCAGTTTAGTCGGTAAAAATGGAGCGGGTAAGTCAACCTTTGCTCAATTGATATGTGGTGTATTACGACCGCAAATTGGCAGTATCACTGAACTTGGGGAAGA
This sequence comes from Lentilactobacillus sp. Marseille-Q4993, assembly GCF_951230165.1. Taxonomy (GTDB): domain Bacteria; phylum Bacillota; class Bacilli; order Lactobacillales; family Lactobacillaceae; genus Lentilactobacillus. The sequence goes on along the minus strand of NZ_CATNVB010000003.1, from coordinate 81,168 downwards.
CATCAAAAGCAAGTCAATCCAAGAGATTGGCAAGCAAATCGGCTATATCATTCAGGATCCAGACAAAATGATTGTTGAAGATACGGTGAGTGATGAGGTCGCACTAGCCCTTACTCTGAGGGGGTTTGTGGAAGCTGAAATTAAGTCCCGGGTTGAACAGGCACTGAAGGTAACCGACCTGTATTCAATGAGAAATTGGCCGGTCGATGCCCTTAGTTTTGGCCAGAAAAAACGATTAACAATTGCCTCAATGTTGGTGCTAAAGCCAGCGGCCTTGATTCTTGATGAACCGACTGCTGGTCAAGACTATCGTCATTACAAACAAATGATGGACTTTATCAATCAGCTTGCGGTGCAAAATAATATGACGGTTATTGTCATCACGCATGACATGCAACTGGCGCTTGATTACACCGACCGGACGTTGGTGGTTGATGATGGCGGCATTATTTCAGATAAGGATCCATTTGCAACGTTAGCTGACCAACAGTTGATTGACCGAACGGGATTACTTCAGACTTCAATCTACAAACTGGCTGCTAGAGTTGGCGTTGCCGGTGATAAGTTAGCCAGAGCCGTTTCAATTTAGAAGGAGGAACATCATGGAAGATACATTTATCGTTAACTATTTACCTGGAGTTCACTCCATTCAAAAGCTGAACGGAGCTACCAAAATTGCTTTGCTGGTTGCTAATCTAGTGCTGATTATGGTGACTTTTGACGTTCGAATTTTAGGAATCGCGTTTTTGATCAACTTGGGGCTGTTACTCTCCGAAAGACCACAGTGGCGGACTATCAAGGCTGTTACCTGGTTTGTCGTTTGGATGAACCTGCTGAATGTGGCTCTGATGTTTTTAGTTTCACCAAACGTGGGCAGTAACGCGATTGGTCAGAGTACCGTCCTATTTAGCCTAACCAGTCACTATCCGGTGACCGCCGAAACCCTGTTCTATCTGAGTGTGCGGTTGCTAAAAGTTTTCAGCATGTTCGTTGCCAGTCTGTGGTTCATTCTTGCAATTACCCCTAGTCAGCTGGCCGAAGGATTGTACCGCCTGCACGTACCATATAAAGTCTGCACAATTATGTCGTTGGGGTTGAGATCAGTTCCTGATATCATGCGGGATTACAAGACTATCAAGAATTCGCTTCAAATGAGGGGATTGGAGCTTGATAAGAAACGAACGGGCCTTTTCAAACGAATTAAATTGTCCGTCAAAATTTTGATGCCGCTTTTGTTTTCGACGTTTAATCGAGTAGGAACAATCGCAACGGCGATGGAATTACGACTCTATGGCATTAAAAATCAACGTTCCTACTACAATTTTCAGCCAGCTACCAAAGTTGACTGGACCTTTAGATTAGTAGCAATCGCCGAACTTTGTCTGGCAGGGGCGTATCTATATATTGAACTATTCATTACGAAGGGCGGGTTATCCCACGTATGGTATCCCGGTAAATAAACGAGGTGACGATTATGGTTGGTAGTTTGCTAAAACAACGATTACTGAGAGCTCCCCACAACGCATTGGTCCTTGATGGGGCGATGGGGACGCTGCTTGAAAACGAGGGCTTGATCGACAGCGATAAGTTGTGGTCAAGTCAGACCCTGATTAATAATCCGGAGGCCATTTACGATGCGCATACCAAGTACCTAGAAGCAGGGGCGGATATCATCATTACGACAACTTATCAATCCAATCCGCTGGTATTCACGACGAATGGGATGAGTGATGAGGACGCCAGTCACTACATTCATAAGGCTGTCAAACTAGCTAAACAAGCCCGTAACGACTTCGCTGCTAGGACGCAGACGTTACCTGCTGTAATTGCCGGAAGTGTTGCCCCATACGGAGCGTTTCTGAGTGACGGTAGCGAGTATACGGGGGATTATCATCTGACAAAGTACCAATATCAGGATTTTCACCGACCACTGCTTGAGGAGCTTGATGATGCAGGAATTGATATCTTTGCCCTTGAAACCATGCCCAGGTTTGATGAGATTCAGGCACTGGTAGAGTTGCTGTATCGGGACTTTTCTAACAAACGAGCATGGGTGTCACTGAGCACCGCTGATGAGCGGACGATTTGCGATGGGACGCCAATTTCTGAAGTGGTTAGGTATCTCGATGAGCAACCAAACATTGAATTGGTTGGGGTAAACTGTACCTCGATTCACCGAATCAGTGAGCTGATTAATGAAATCAAGAAGTACACGGATAAGCCGGTGATCGTGTATCCGAATAATGGGGATGTGTTTGATACCGATAAAGGTGAATGGGTAGCAAGCAAGACACCTGCAGACTTTGGCGAGTTTGCCCAGAAATGGTTGGCAGAGGGGGCCAACGTGATAGGTGGTTGCTGCCGAACGACGCCTGCAGACGTGAGAAAGATTGCGGAGCGGGTGTATGATCTGAAGGTGGATGTTAGTTAGAGTTGAAAATCAAATATGAGTTGAAGAACCTCACTAAAGTTAAGTACGGGAAAAAGGGTGGAGGTTCTTTTTTGTTTTGGAAATATTTTTGAATATATGTAACAGGGGTTATAGTTAATGCCGTTATTTCTGAAAGTAAACCCTTTAAATTAATCCTTTATTACCAACTTGTATTCCTGTACACTACTAAAGTTACATAAATTTTTAAAGGGAGATTTTTATTTTTATGAAGACAAAGCAACTAGCAACAACTTTACTAGCTACTTCGTTATTATTTGGGGTTAGTTTGACCACTGCGAGCGCAAAGACCAAGTCAATGAAGGTTAGTGTGAATAAACTGACTGAGCAAAGTACTTATGTTAAGGGAAAGACTAAAGCCAAGGCCACGGTAAAAGTGACTCGCAAGGGGATTACTTACGCTAAGGGTCACGCCAATACTAAGGGAGTATTCAAGCTTAAGGCAAAGTACTCTTTGACTGGCAATTGGCATTATCGAGTAACTGTTTCAAAGAAGGGGTACAAGACCGTTAAAAAGACGGTGGCGGTTAAGACCGTTAAGTACAGCAAAAATACCACTACTAATAACAACTCAGTGGCACCAACTAATAAGCCAGGGGTGTTAAATCCTGAGAATACTAATGTGGCGGGATTACAACCTGGTTTAGGTGCGACAGTGATGACTAATGTGGAAAAGCATAAAGATGAGATCAACAAATTGAATGAACAAATCGCAGGATTAAAGGTTAAGGCTGATTCTTTATCAAAGAAAATCGCTAAGACGGATGCTGATGGTGGCAAACGGGCGAAGGCGGAAATGATGAAGGAAAAATATGAAGAATTTTTAGTTATTTATAGAAGCGATGGCCTAAGTGGTAGTGAATCGTTACTAGATTCCCTTAAGTCCGAATTAGAAAAGATGGATGCTAACTCAGATGATAAGCAACTAATCCTAGAATATCGGGCTAAAGAATTTCAGATTAAGAAAATAACTGAGCAAATTGATGAATATAAATCAATCGAAAATGAAGTAGGACCTGATGCTGAGAAAGCTGAAGAATACTATCAAAAGATGGTTGGCTTAAGGAATGATGCCGATAAGGCTGATGGATACAGAACTAAGTTGAAAGACATTAATAACCAAATTTCAGATTTACAAAAGAAGATTAGTGATTTGATTTAATAAAAGAAAAGCCTCGGTTCGTGTTAAGTGAACCGAGGCTTTGTTAATAATGTTTATTTTTTAATCCTGTAATACCTAACTCCATGGCTCGAAGCAAAAGTATTGTGGTTGATAACCTTCCATTTAAATGTATGATGAGTTTTTGCACCATAATCCTTTACTCTGAACTTGTATGTATGACCGACATGCTTGTAGTAAATATGGTTATATAGATTTGGCGCATAGAAGTAGTTGCCAATTGTTGAATACTGTCTATACTCAGATATTTGTTTTTTTGAGACTTCCCACTGTTTGTATGGTTTGTGTATCCAAGACCCTCTAAAGAATGTAGGTGTTCCCTTATGCCACTTTGCCGCATTCACACTTGTCGGATTACTAAATGCTACTGACAATCCTAATGGAATCGCCAAGACTCCCCAAAATAATTTCTTACCGTTCATTGATATATACCCCCGTATAAGTTTATTCACAAAAATTATATCACTATCGACTAATAAAAATATTATTATTTAGGATTATTGAATCTGTTTTGTAGTAAACTAATCTTGTACCAAAAATTTAATACTAAGGGAGACGTTTTGATGGACGACAAACCAAATGATTACTTATACGGCCGACTTTTCCCACACAGCATGCCAGAGGCGATAATCGCTAAATATGCCAGAGATGAGCTAGAGAAGCGCGCACGCTGGGGTGATGAGGAAGCAGAATATCTGCTTAATAAGAGAAATTATGGCAAATGTATAATTAAGATATTGTTTAGGAATAAAAAGTGATTTAAAACGCGTAATCGTTATGGTTACGCGTTTTTTGTTTGCCAAAATTCAACCTGCTTTTTAATTGAAGTGATTATGTATTGTAGTATTATAAAAAAGTAATCATATTTGAGGGGATGAACAAAATGAAATTAAACAGAATTGCAGTGATTGCTGGGCTAGCGCTTGGCGGAGTTACATATGTGTCGACGCAACAGCAGGTGGATGCGGCAGGATGGCATAAGGGGACGCCGAAAGTTTTGAGGCATCATTATACCAGTAAGCGTCATGGAATCTCTTACTATACGACAATTGGCAAGGCAGGCTTTGATGATGGTGGCCCCGGTGATGGGTTACATTTAAAAAATGTTAAATATAAGAAGGTTGGTAAACATTCTTATATCTTCTCAGGGATTGAATATTTCTATAGCCATAAGAGATATCACATAAAAGTTGTTGGTAATAGTCATAAGGTCACTAGTCGGGAAACCTATCCATATAATAACAAGTACTGGAGTGGCTGGGATTATAGATAAACAAAGGGGGATTAACCAATGAAAACCAAACAAATCGCACTCATACTTCTATCCACCACACTTCTTGGACTTGGCGGCATGACCGTTTCAGCCGGAGCAAGCTCATGGCATAAGGGATCACCAAAGGTTCTTCGTGGTACATGGAAAAATGAAGGCTATCCAGTATACAAGATCACCAAGAATAAGCTTACCGTATATGGTAAGGGCGGTGGCACTGGTAAAGTGAGTTATAAAAAAACTGGTCACAATAAATATTCTTTGAAGTTTAAAGTTCAAGGTTATCATTATACAGATAAGTTCACTTATATTAGCAAGCATAAAGCTAAGGCGAGAGGCCTTGTTTTAACTAGATAGTTAAAATAAGAGCCCAATTCTTTTTGGATAGAATTGGACTCTTACTTTTTAGGATTATATACAAGCGAGGAGAAAGAATGATGGGAATTAAGAAAATTGTTGCTATCGTACTTGCATCAGTTAGTTTGGGAATCACTTTTGCGATTGTTTCAGATTCGAATAGCACATATGCTGCAACAACTCCAAAATCTGTTAGAGGTACATTCTATCAATATAATGGTAAGAAAACGTGGAGAACTATCAAAATATCAAAAAGTTCTGCCTATATTAAATCACCCGGAGTGAAGGCCTTTAAGATATCAACTAGTGCCAAGTCCAATGCTCACAAAATGTCATTTAAAGGTTTTTACAAAGTAGCGAATGGAGTCAAAATTTTCTATTTACAACCAAACTTGAAATACGCGGCATCAAGTGCATTTCCCGGTAACGGTCTTGGACTCACGTATCGAAAAATTAATGGGAAAAAGTACAAAGTCATTAGAGGGTATCAAGGTGGAGTATGGTTTGATTTTGTAAGTCATAAGGTACCGCATAGTTATGGTGGTTTGGCGAATGGATCTCATTAAATAGATTTAAAATAATACGAAAGGAGATTAATAATGAAAAAACGAACTTGGATGCAATTAACTTTAATTGCGATAATTAGTGGTGGTGTTGGGTTAAGTTCAACCACGTCCTACGCCAAATCAAAAGATGTGACAACCCCAAAGTCCATTCGGGGTAATTGGTATCATCATTATAAAAATGGCGATACTTCAGTTTTCAACATCAGTAAATATTATTTTAAATCCTATCAGTACCATAACCATAAAGTTAGGTACTACTACGAACTGTCAGGAAAGAAGCATTATTATAAAACCCGCCAGTTAGTTGTTCAAAAAGACCATGGTAAGTGGCTTCTGTCCCAAAATGGTACGGATGCATGGACTATGCTAAAAGCGGTTAAGTATAATGGCAAGCAAGCGTTAGCTGATTATAAACCGTCTGGTGGGGGATTAATGTCTCCGTTAAAGGCTACGTATTATTATCATAAATAATAAGTGAAATATAAGTATAAAGCGCCTCAAGCTAGTTATTATTGTGAACTAGTTTGAGACGCTTTTTAATATTAGTTTGCTTTGTAATTATACGTTTGCCTATTTACCAATAGTATCTTCTGGTGCCAATTATACAGTGTTGAAAAACCTTGGTTACCGTATTTACCACCTAGTATTAAAGGAAAATATGATTGTAGTGGATCATACATATGGCTGAATAACCTAAATCCTTTCTTTCCAGGAGTAGTTCCGTAGTCAATTGGTGCATCATTTGTCCAGTACATTTGCCAATGCCTTGTATGGTTTACAAATTTTTCAGATAAGCTGTGGATACCAGGAACAGATTCAACAGCAAATTTTGGATGGTTTGTTAGCCAGTAAATGTAATTGCCATCATACAATTTTGCAGTTCGCATACCAGGTACGCGACTATAGCTATTAATTAGGCCACCTGATTTTTTAGGCTTAGATAAAAGCATCACATCTTTTTGGGAATTAGCTAAGTGTTTACCAACTTTAGGAATGGCAATTTTAGATACCCACTTAGGATGAGTGGTGTATTTATGAAAAACGTACCCAACATAAAATTTATGCTTTCCTGGAGTAGTCTTAACACATCGGTAAAGCGCCCAGCGCCCGTTTCTAAGTCTATACTTTATCTCATAAATCCACCAAAAACTCTCACCAGTTTTTGCTTTTGATATTTTAATTGGGTGCTTATCAGTTAAATCTGGATAGGTGTATATTTTTCCGTGAGTCAGCGTAATACTTTTCATATGCATTCGCTTTTGACTCCAAATCTTTACATCTTTATAGTGTTTAGCGTAAGCAATTTTGTACTGGCCTGAAGTACCCACAGAGAAGGTAAAGACACAAGCAATAGCAAATAGAATTAAATTTATTAGCGTTTTTTTGTTGAATTGCATTATTGTTGTCCCCCTATGTGCTGTATTAATCTCAAAGCTGATTAATTACCCGTTGGCCACTCGTACTTAAACATATCTGGAGCTTGAATCAAAATCTTTTTCTTAGTATTGACGGCTCCCATACCATTGATTGCACCGCCCATGTTTGGCATATAGTTAAATAGATTATCTTGATAGTAATATGGATCTTTGAAACCAGGAGCTTTAATATACGTTCCATCAGTATCAGTTTCATAATAGGTATTCATTGCATAGTCTACCCAGTGTTTACCGTGTGATGGATTTGTGATTTTATCGCTTTTGTTGAGCATTTTAGGCATTAATTCAATCACTTTTTCCTTTTTAATTCCGCTTTTATTATCAAAATAATAATCATCAAAATAAAATCTGTGGTTATTTTTTCCAATTGCATAAAAGTTTATTAGTGGAAAGGATCTGTGGCCTGTAGTTGCGACATATAAATTATGATTCTTTAAAGAAACATGGTTATGTTTCAAAACATAGTTTGCCTTGTGCATAAAGTCCTTTTTGGTTTCAGAGCCACCTATAAATTTAATCCAATGTGATTCTGACCACTTATTTATTTTCTTTCCAGTCTCATACCCAATTGTTCCGTAAGTTTTCTTTGCCGATGCGGTTTCTTGGTTAGAGACAAGTGATAAGGACATTGCTCCAACCCCTAAAAGAATGGTACTGATTATTTTTTTGTTCATTGTTATTCCCCCTAGTGACTATAATTATTCCACTTTTGTAAGCATAATTCACTAATAAATAGTTTTTCTTTGAACTAGCTGAAAACACAAAAGCAAACTACACCCTTTTACCCATTGACCCCACCGTAACTTCCTTGTTACGCTTATACTCATCCTAATTCATAAATTAATTATGTATTGCTCAATTTTTGATATATACATAGGAATAGAAATCTAAAAACGCTTCTGCTTTTTAAATAAATCATCAGATTTATTTAAAAAGTTGTTGACGAATGATCTTCACTCTTTTACAATTAGTTTTGTAATAATAACTCAGCTGATTTATTTTTAAAAAAGAGGAGGAGGTAACATTTGAAATTAGATAAGATTGCAAAAGTATCCGTTGGTGCAAACAGCTTCGTACTTCGTCAAAAGATGGATAATCCAAATATCTACACCAATGAAGATATTGATTTCGATCTATCACAAGGCTATTGGAGTAAGGATGCTAAAAGTTCGACGGGGGACAGCTTAGTTGCGGGGGATTTAATCATCAATTTGATGACTAAGAAATCCACAATTGTTTCACCACAGTCAGAGGGGAAAATAATTCCACAGAACATTATGCGGATGACGGTCGATGATTCCAAGGTATATAGATGGTATATCTGCTATGTCCTAAATGAATCGGAAACGGTGAAGCGTCAATTGTTCACAACAATGGAAGGTTCTGCGATAAGAAGAATGACTGCTGGCAGTGTGAGGGGATTAGATATCAAACTACCGCCATTTGAAGCTCAAAAGCGGTTAGGTGACGTTTATCGTCAAATGCTCATTCAGATTCGGCTACAACGAGAATACTCAAAAAAAATAAACAAAGCGATTCTTACTATATTAGATAAGAACGATATTAACGGAGGAAAATAATTATGTCAGAAACAACAAGCTTACAAAGCGGATTATTCAGCGCAGCGGATGTGCTTCGCTCAAAGATGGATGCCAACGAATACAAAAACTACCTATTAGGAACGGTCTTTTACAAGTACCTCTCAGACAATATGCTTTATGAAATTTCTGAATTACTTGGTGAAGACGGCGGCACTTTGGAAGATGCTCAAAAAGTCTATGAAGAAAATGCTGATAACCCAGATTTGCTAGAAGAACTACGCGCAGATTTTGGTTATGTTATCCAACCCCAATACACTTATACCAACATTTTAAAACTAGTTAATGATCACACTTTCCAATTAAGCGAACTCCAAAATGCCTTTACTAGCTTGGAAGGGTCAAGTTCAGTATTTGAAGGCTTGTTCGATGATTATGATTTATATTCAAAACGATTAGGGAGCTCTGCCCAAAAGCAAGCTGATACAATCTCTGGGGTTATTTCTGCAATTGGTAAGCTTGAATTAGTTAAAACATCTGGTGATTCGCTCGGGGATGCTTACGAATACTTAATCAGTCAATTTGCTTCAGAATCAGGTAAGAAGGCCGGCGAATTCTATACTCCTAAGCAAGTATCTGAATTGTTGACTAAACTAACGCTGGTTGGTAAAGACTACTCAGATGGAATGACCGTCTATGACCCAGCTATGGGATCTGGTTCACTTCTATTGAACTTCAAACGGTTCATTAAAAACGGAGACAGAATTACTTACTTCGGACAAGAAATCAACACCTCAACTTTCAACCTTGCCAGAATGAATATGATTCTTCACCACGTTGACATTGCTAACCAAAAGCTTCGGAATGGTGACACATTGGACGAAGATTGGCCCGCTGAAGAAGTTGCCAACTTTGATTCAGTTGTTATGAACCCACCATACTCACTTAAATGGTCAGCCAACGATGGTTTCAAGGATGATCCAAGATTCTCTGCTTTTGGTGTTTTACCTCCAAAGTCTAAGGCCGATTATGCATTTCTTTTGCACGGTTACTATCATTTGAAACACAGTGGAGCAATGGCAATCGTTCTTCCACATGGGGTTCTATTCCGTGGCGGTACTGAAGGAAAGATTCGTCAAAAATTGCTTGAAGATGGTGCTATTGATGCAGTTATTGGATTGCCCGCAAACTTGTTCTACAGTACAAGTATTCCAACGACCATCGTTGTTCTCAAAAAGGACAAGAAGGATCGAGATGTGATGTTCATCGATGCATCTAAAAACTTCGAAAAAATTAAAACTCAAAATATGTTGAGGGAAGAAGATATCCAAAAGATTCTCGACACATACGAAAAGCGAGAAGATGTAGATAAATTTGCGCACCTTGCTACCTTCGATGAAATTCAAGAAAATGAGTTTAACTTAAATATTCCTCGTTATGTAGATACCTTTGAACCAGAACCAGAAATTGATCTTCGTGAAGTATCTAAGGACCTTAGAGAAACTCGCCAAGATATTAAGAAGAATGAAAAAGAACTTGTATCAATGTTGAAAGATATGACGTCTGACGATGACAGCATTATGGAAGGATTGAATGCGTTTATCAATGACCTTGAGGAGGACTTGGGTTAATGAAAGAAACAACTAAAAAGCCAAGGCTGAGGTTCAAGGGATTCACTGACGATTGGGAACAGCGTAAGTTATCTGATGTTGCTGAAATTTCAATGGGTCAATCCCCTAATGGAGAAAACTATACTGATAATCCGGATGACACTATCCTTGTTCAAGGAAATGCTGATATCAAAAATGGGTGGGTAAAACCAAGAATCTATACCAAGCAAGAAACTAAAATTGCAGAGAAAGGTGATATTATTCTGACAGTCCGAGCTCCTGTTGGAGAAGTAGCTCTAACTAAGTATAGGGTTGTTTTAGGACGTGGGGTTGCGGGTATAAAGGCCTCGATGTTTATTTATCACTTATTAAGAAAATATAATACTGTTAATTATTGGAGAATTTATAGTACAGGATCAACGTTTGAATCCATCAATTCTGATGACATAAAGAATGCTAATGTACTAATACCCAATGAGGAAGAATCTGTTCAGGTCGCATCCTTATTTTCAAGTATTGATTACCTTATCACTGCCAATCAGCGTCAGCTCGACAAACTCCAAGAATTAAAAAAAGGATTGCTTCAAAAAATGTTTCCAAAAAATGGGGCAAAAATTCCAGAGCTCAGATTTGATGGATTCACTGACGATTGGGAACAGCGTAAGTTGGGAGAATTGTCAGATATTAGGCGAGGAGCAAGTCCAAGACCAATAAAAAGCAAAAAGTGGTTTTCAGAAGATAGCGATGTTGGATGGCTACGAATATCCGATGTGACTGAGCAACATGGAAAGATAGAACACGTGGAACAGCATCTATCCGAAGCGGGGATTAAGAAAACGCTAGTTCTTGAAGAGCCACATTTGATTTTAAGTATTGCGGCATCAGTTGGTAAGCCAGTGATCAATTATATTAAAACGGGTATTCATGATGGCTTTATTGTATTTTTAAACCCAAAATTTAATATTAATTTTATGTATCAATTTTTAGAATTTTATGAATCAAGTTGGCAAAAATATGGCCAGCCAGGAGCTCAAGTAAATATAAATTCTGAATTAGTAAGAAACCTACAAATTTTCATCCCAAATACTACCGAACAAAAAGTCGTTTCAAACATATTCATAAAAGTAGATGACCTTATCACCGCCAATCAGCGTCAGCTCGACAAACTCCAAGAACTCAAAAAGAGTCTGCTACAAAAAATGTTTATCTAAATAATTAGAACTGAGGGAAATAATATGGAAGAAGAACTAGCGATGGAAAACAAACTGATCAATCGCCTAACTCAGGGGGTTAATCAGTGGCAACTACGGGAAGACTTAAAGACAATTCCGCAATTATGGGATAACTTCTTTACCATTCTTGCTGCAAATAACAAGGAACAGCTTGCAGATGCACCACTAACTGCAAATGAAAAAGCGACAATTAAAGCTCAAATGATTCAACCATCATTTTATAGAGCAGCTGAATTTATGACGGGGGCCAATCGGCAAGTTAGGATTCATGTGAAGCGGGACGACTCCACAAATCCAGATGCTGATTTAGTTATTCTGAACAATACGAATGTTTCAGGTGGCACATCCGTGTACCAAATCGTTCATCAAGTTCAAGTACCAAAGAGCATGGCATTGGATCAAGATCGACGATTTGATGTGTCACTGTTGATTAATGGGTTGCCAGTCATTCATATTGAATTGAAGACACCTAAGCAGCCATATATGCAGGCTTTTCATCAAATTCAAAAATATATTGATGAAGGTAAGTTCTCTGATATCTACTGCTTTGTACAAATGTTCATTGTGACAAATGGAGCTATGACTAGGTACATTTCAGCTGGTGAAAACTTGAACTCAAAGTTTTTAACAACTTGGGTTGATGAAAATAATAAGGTGGTTGAAAATTACCTGGACTTTGCTAATGACGTATTGTCGATTCCGGCAGCTCACCATATGATTGCTGACTACACAGTTTTAGATAGTGAAGCGAAGAATTTGATTCTCTTGCGGCCGTACCAAATCCATGCGATTCAAGCAATCTTTGAAGCCTCAAAAGAAGGTAAATCTGGATTTATTTGGCACACGACTGGTTCAGGTAAGACTTTAACGTCATATAAGGTTGCTAGGAACTTACTTCAAATTCCATCGATTAAAAAGACTGTGTTTTTAATTGACCGGAAAGATTTGGATGCTCAAACCACCTCTGCATTTCAGACATATGCAAACACCGATACCATCAGTATTAATGAAACTAGCAACAGTTATGATTTAGCTGATCAGTTGACGAACGGTGATAGAAATGTTGTGGTTACAACCCGCCAGAAGATGCAGACGATTTTTAAACGAATTGATGAAGAACCAGAAGGGGCTAAAAGATACGCAGAGTTGAAGAATATGCGGCTAGCATTTATTGTCGATGAATGTCACAGAACGATTACTCCAAGCCAAAAGCGTGAACTAGATAAGTTCTTTAATAAGCAACCGTTGTGGTATGGGTTTACAGGAACACCGATATTTGACCAAAATGCTAGAGCTGAGAACGGCCAGGATGCTCGGACAACCGAGCAGATGTACGGTCCAGTATTGCACTCATACACAATTGAAGATGCTATTCGTGATAAGGCGGTTCTTGGATTTAAGGTTGAGAACTATGGGAGTGACGCCCAAGATTCAAATGATGAATCTGATAAGAAGAAAATGGATGAGGTATACGCATCGGACTCGCACATGATGTCCGTTGTTGAGAACATCATCAAGTTAGCTTACCGAAAACAAGGCCTAATGAATAATGACCGTTACTCTGCTATTTTTACAACTTCTTCAATTAGTCAGGCCCAAAAGTACTATAAATTTTTCAAGAAGTATATTAAGGAGCAGGGAGTACCTAAAAGAATTCAAGAGGTTGCACCAGATTTTCCTAGAATTGCAATCACTTACTCAATTTCTCAAAACGAAGCTGAATCACAAGCTGATCAAAGTGAGATGAAGGAATCACTTGCTGACTATAACGAGATGTTTGGCACAAGTTATACAATGGGGGAACTGGACGGATATAACCGGAATGTTAATGATCGCTTAGCTAGAAAAAAGGCTAACTATAAGCAGCCCGGGGCTCAGTTGGACATAGTTATTGTTGTTGATCGGCTGTTAACAGGATTTGATTCGCCTAACTTATCAACTCTTTATCTCGATAGAAGACCGCTTAACCCACAGAACTTGATTCAAGCGTTCTCTAGAACAAATCGGATTTTTGACAAGAATAAGACTTGGGGACAAATCATTACGTTCCAGTACCCTGAAACGTATGATAAGGATGTTGACGAGGCTTTAAAGCTGTACTCCCACGGCGGAACTAATGATATTCTTGCTCCAGATTGGAAGACGACCCGGGATAAGTTTGCTAGTTCACAGAAAAAGATGCAGGAGTACATGAATGCTGGTCCGGATGCAACATCGATTCTGGCAGCTCCGCTTGATAAAAGGAAGGCTTTTGCCCAGGCATTCCAAGAGTATGATAAGAATTTATCTGCTATTCGAACGTTTGATGAATTGGACAATCAAGAATCACTACCAGAAGATGAGCGAATTGATGTTTCTGAAATTGACGATGAAAGTATGGAACAAATGCGCGGTACCTATGAGGATGTGTTAGAGTCAATTCGTCAGGAAGATGGTAGTGACGAAGAAGAATTGGAAATTGACGATGAATATGAGTTGACCTCATTTCATACAAAAGAGGTTGATGACCGTTACATCATGGGCTTGATTCAAGCATATGTTCCTGATGATGAAAATGAGCAAGTCACGATGAACAAAAAAGAGGTTAGCGAAGTTGATGAATATATTGACGAGTTGGCCAAAACCAATAGTTCATTGGCCGATATTATCCGGAGTTTGTGGCAAGATGTTCAGAAGGATCCCCAAAACTATTCTGGTCAACAATTGAACCAAGTTTTGGAAGACTTGATTGATCAGGAAAGTAAGAAGATGTTATCTCATTTTGCTGATGAGTATAAGGTTGATTACGATGACTTGCGGTACGTCATGGCTAATTATGATTCTGAGGAAGAAAGTCAGCAACAAAAGGGTATGACGGAGCTGATGACCAAAAAAGCTTTTAATCGATTTAAAGAAAGTTACCCTGATAGTGATTTAAACAACATGCTTGCTTGGAAGAAGAAAGTAAGAGGGGACGTTGAGGATTACTATACAAATAAGATTGCACCATTGATGACGCGGGGATAAAAGTTTAAATTTTTGTTTTTCCATAATTCAAGATACAAACGAGTTAGTAGCCAGATGGTTGCTAACTTTTTTATTTTGGAGGGGTTGTTATGGATAAACGAATGAAGTTACACCAGTATTTTCTTGAGTGGATGAATTTGTATAAACGAGGGGCTGTCAGGGAGGTTACGTTTAAAAAGTACATTATGACGCATCGCCATTTAGTGGGACTGGCTCCAGAATTGAGGTTGGAGGAAATTGATCGACTTGAGTACCAACAAATTTTGAACGATTATGCTCAAACGCATGAAAAACAAACGGTAATGGATTTTCACCGTCATTTACGAAGTGCATTAATCGATGCAATGGAAGAAAACCTGATTGATAAAGATCCAACAAGAAAGGCGATTATAAAGGGGAGGAAGCCCGGCTTTCACAAACCCAAGTTCTTGAATCAAAAGGAGTTGCAATTACTGCTAGACAACTTGGAGTTGACTGATGGTGAATTGACGTGGGATTACTTCATTTTGTTAGTTGCCAAGACGGGGTTGCGGTTCTCGGAAGCACTTGGGTTGACCCCAGCAGATTTTGATTTTGCAAGGCAGACATTAAATGTTAGTAAGACTTGGGACTATAAGAGTAATGTGCCGAGGTTTGCACCAACTAAGAACGAATCGTCAAAGAGGAGGATTCAATTGGATTGGCAGACGGTGATTCAGTTTGCGCAAATTACAAAGGGCCTGCCACTTGATGATCCAATATTTGTTCGAGGCAAGGTTTATAACGATACCGTGAACCATTGGCTTGAAAGATTATGTAAAAGAGCAGAAATTCCGGTGATTTCGGTGCATGGCCTAAGGCATACTCATGCTTCACTTTTATTATATTCTGGGGTTAGTATTGCGTCGGTGGCGAGAAGGTTGGGTCATTCGAATATGAATACGACACAGCAGACATACTTACACATAATCCAGGAGTTGGAGAACCAGGATAATGATAAAGTGATGAAGCATTTGGCAAGTCTGATATAGTGATGAAAAGATCCCACTCTCGGTGGAAGAAGGGTGGGATTTGTGCTGACGCTGATTGGCGGTGATAAGGTTACTAACCGTTACTAGAAATAAGCCTACCTTTTTTTGCTCTTCAATTTTAGGAACACTAACTTCAAAATCTTTAACAGTTTTCATAGGTACCAAATTAGTAATAGCTGAACCAGGATTAGTTGAGGTTAACTTTCTCTGCATGCTCTCTGATCTCATGAATTCTAAAAAATATATATCATTTACCAAATCGTGATTTATACGAATTCTAATTAATGCTTGGTTAAAAACTCCTTTTTTTATTCCATTGGGAACTCTTGAAATTTTGCCAATTGTACCAGCACCACTTAATATATAATCACCTGGCTTCAATTCAAAAGACTTCAACTTATTGAAACGGTCTGCGCTGATTTCGTATCTTACTTCATAGTTATCGTATATTGCATTCTTTTGTTCGTATACTGCATATTGACCATTTTTCACGAAGAAATCTTTTTTAAGTGAACTTCCAAATGGACCTCTTCTGATACCATCTTTTGCAGTCAGCAAATAATTAAACTTACGCTGTTCCCAAGCATCATGATTTTTACTCATACGATTCGTGTACATGCTTCAAACAACTACGCACTTTGATCTATTTAATTATAGTTATGACTCCTGTATACTTATTGTTACGTTGCTCACATTGTGGGTATAAATTGGAGAGGGAGATTTATGTTAGTTGGCTACGTTCGATGCGAAAAAAATATTGATAAGGTAGATAGTCCAAACTTGCGACGCTTTATCAGAGATTATCAAATTAATGTTAAAAAACTTATGGTTGGAAACGAAGTAAGAATTCCACTAACGGTGGTTAATGAAGTCTATGAAAATGACAATCCATTTTTTAATTTATTAGTAATGGAGTTTGGATTACGGGGCTACGAAGTAGTTGCAAACGATGATTTTGATATGTTTTATAAGGAAATTGAACATTTTGATAATCACTTTACTATTTTAAAATCAATGAACCCGTTTGATGATTCTTTTAAAGATGTTAGGCTTCCTAATTCGATTGAGTTTTTTCTGGAAAAATCCGGAGTTGAAAAGAATTCATTTTTTAATGGGATTATTTTAAACAATATATTTAAGGTGTTTCAAGGGAATAATTCGTGGACTTTGCGAGCTCTTAAGCATGTTGGAGTTGTACCGCTTAAAGAAAAATCTGGTATGAGTTTTGAGAACATGGCTGAGTTTAGCGAGATAGAGCCTGAAAAGATTGTTATCCGAAAACCCAAGAGTGTAACTGTGGTGAATAATGAACAACGGTTTGAAATGCCTGAAATGGATGAGCCAGATGAGGTTTTGGAAGAACAGGAAGCGGTTGTCGAAGATAAAAAAGATGAATTACCTGTTGAAGAGGAAAAGGTTCTGGAGCATACTGAACCAGAACCAGAACCAGAACCAGAACCAGAACCAGAACCAGAACCAGAACCAGAACCAGAACCAGAACCAGAACCAGAACCAGAACCAGAACCAGAACCAGAACCAGAACCAGAACCAGAACCAGTAAAAGAACCCAAGGAAGAAACGCCGGAAATTGATAATGATTTAGAAATGGATTTTTCCAAATTTGAAAGAGATACTCGTTATGAGTTCAGAGTGTTTCCTGAAGTTATTCTCCATTCCCAATATTTAAGAAACGTTATGAGAGCCAAGGGCTGCTTGTACCTGATGGTGAATTCAGACGGAATAGTTACTGATAGAAGCTTAATAGGAATGACCGATGAGATTGTAGAGGGAATTCAGAAAGATGTTATGAAATTTGTAGCTAAGCGATTTGATTGCGAGACCACTATAGTTTCAGAAAACACCAAACAATTAATGATATCAGAACTGAATTTTCCAGAGTCTATGCTTAAAAAAATAGAAGAGCTAGATTTGGCGGACCGATTAGAATTTTGGCGAGAATTAACTTATGAGTATTACTTTTCAATCAAAGATCGAATGGTTGATTACAAGAAGGAAAATGAAACAGTTTGTGTTCCAACCCCTGTAAAAGAGCCAGAACTTACTTTAATGGAAAAAATCATGGTAAAACTTGGACTTTGGGAAATAGAAAAGGCCCCGCAACCGGAGCCTGAAGTAATTATTGCTGAATATAATGAACAGTTTATTGAAGATTATCGAATTCAGGAAATGGCAGTTGTGACCAAGGTTAAGGACAAACCAATGATGTTCTTTGATGAAGTAAATACTGAATTACTGGGTAAGTTGGTAGAGCTTAATTCATACTTGGTTGTTCCAGGCTCGCCTTTCATTTTACTTGATCAGTCAGATCCAGATTTAATTCTTAAAGTTAATGAGTGGGTTAGAGTGTTTAGGCAATCGTCAGAAATCAACATTGACTATTTGATGGAGGATTTACAAGAACTAAAAGGATCCAGAAGTAATGGCTCGTATAAGAGTAAGATGAAGCAACATTTAATTGAGCATTTTGGGTTTGAAGAAAATGATGGTGGTACATTGGTTAAGCCGATTGGGGCTTGGTAGATTGTACTAAAAAAGCTCTCCTACTTAGGAGGGCTTTTTGTTTACTTAATTTGTCGCACTCTTCGCCAACTCATCCATCTTATCGAAGAACTCGTCCGCGTGAACACTTGTCACAAACGTTACTTCGCGGCCTTCTTCTGTGATGTAAGTTTTGCCGGCAGATGGACCGTCAACTACGACATCCGTTTTAATTTGCTTGGACTCTACGAGGTCTGGGTACTTGCTAACCAATGTGGTCAATACGTCCCAAAGGTAGTAGGTTGAGTTAGCTTCGAATGAGTGAACCAGAGAATAGCCCATTCCAATAAGGTCAATGGCTGGGTACCGGCGTTGCTTTGCCCACCGTTTTCTCAATTCAGGAGTTAATGGCACTTGATTTGTGCTGTCCAAACTAACCACGGTGATTTTTATGTCAGAGTCCCAAACGGTTTTAACGGCCTCAGGATCCCAGAAGGCGTTCCACTCAGCTGAGCCGTCGTGACCTGGTTCTGACACGTTCCCGTCGGTGGTCATTGAGCCACCCATCCAGAACAATTCGTCAATATTATCAGTGATGCTTGGGTCAACTTCGATTGCCCGCGCAAGGTCAGTGAGGGGACCGGTCATAACTAACGTGACCTTTTCTTCGCTGGCCTTTATTTTATCTAGCATGTCCAAATGAGCTGGTTTGGCAGCTTCAGGTGTCTTGATTTTGTCCTCTTCGTTAAGAATTGGAAAATCGTCGAATGAGAAGGTGCTGAGTCGCCATTCGTTTGGAAACTGGTTAACTGGTCGAGAGTTGGATTTGGCAACTTCAAGGCCGGCTTGGTGACCAAACAGATCGATGATTTTCCGTGATGCTGAAACGGAAGGCTCAACGTAAGAGTCGGCACCAACGGTACTAACGCCAATTAGGTTAGTTTTGGGGAACTGAAGAATGAGGAGCAGAGATACAAGGTCGTCGACGTTACCGTCGTGGTTGAAGTAGATGGTTTGCAAGGGGGATACCTCCAGAAATGATTTGATAGGTTAATTGTAAGGGATAAAGGAGTAGTAATGATAGTTAAATTTTTGAATTAGTGGGGAATATTCATCTGTTCCCGTAAAGTTCGCTTTACGTAAACCCTTTGATTTGTTAATGTTTTAACGTTGCGTAATTTTGGAGGGAGCTTTTAATTATGAATAATTCTATGACTGTATATGATGGAATAAATGGTTGGTCAGTATTTTTAGTGTTCTTTGCGGTGTTGGTTCTTTTACCTGTTGTAATTGGATTCATACTAGATATGTTTAAAAAGAAGGTTAATAAGAAGTTGGGAATTGCTGCAATTGCACTAACAATTTTTATAGCCGGTGTGTTTATTTTTCAGAAAATATCAGTTAATATTTTTTGGCAGAATAGAGCAAGCGAGATTGCAAGGATGACTACTCAGCAGAAGGTTAAGCAGGTGGCATTGGATGAATTTTCTGATAATGCAAGAATATTTGCGAGAAAATTTAATTACAATGAACAGAGTTGGATGACATATATTGTCCCAAAGCCAGAATCGAGTTATTTACGTGATGGAGCAGAAGCTTTGGGTAATCATGAGGTGAGTGAAGACACAGAGCAAACAAAAAAAGATATTGACTATTATTCAAAAGAAACTGGCAGGAAAAACTTGGTTGTATTATGGGATTATAAAGGGAAAAGGCCAGTGTATGCTTCAATAGAGGGACAGAATATGACCAAGTGGGTTAAAGATAATGTGGATTTTACTAAATCATAAAAGATTAATTAAAAATAGTGTTTGAAGAAAATTGGAAAAGAGATAATAAATTTGCTCGATGAGATAAATGAATTTAAAAATAAATTAGAAATTGGTAGCGTGTTAACTAGACGTGAATTGATAAAAAAATATGATTTGGGTTTTAATGGGGGGATTCGAAAATCAACCAAAAATAAAGTTATAATATTAGTTTCTGATAGAGAAGATAATAAGGTACAAGATAGATGGGTTGGAGATACCCTTATGTACACAGGAACTGGCATTCCCGAAAAAGGTGATCAAAATTTTGAAAGGGGTAATAAGTGGCTTCGAGATGCTAAAGACGAAGATTATAAAATCTTACTTTTTATGAAGCTTGAGCCGGATCGCTATGTATACTTTGGAGAAGTATTTCTAGCTGACTCTCCGAGTTCTGAAGAGAGGGATGATAGAAAAGTAATTATTTTTCCTATTACTTCAAAGAATAACGTCGAGAAAGTACGATTACTTAATAGTCGTATTATCGATGAAAATGAAAGTAAGCTTCAAACTAGGGTTAGAAAAAACAGCTCTAGGATAAATAAAAGAGTAATTCAAATATATGAAGAAAGTAAGAATAGTAAAAATCCATCCGTATATAACGTTACTGAAAAAAGGTTTGATAGAAATCAAGCGTTAGTAAAAGAAGCAAAAATTTTTGCAAATGGCGTTTGCCAGTTATGTGGTAATAACGCACCCTTCAATGATCGTAACGATGAACCATTTCTAGAAGTTCACCATATTAATTGGCTTTCGATGGGCGGGAGTGATTCCGCAGATAATGTGATTGCACTGTGTCCTAATTGTCATAGGAAAATGCATATTGTACAAGATAAAAGTGATAAAGAAAAATTAGTACATAAAGCAAAAATTTTTGCTAACCAGGTTTATCAAAAATAACATGATTTTACATTCTAACGAGAATTTGAGTCAGTAATTCAGAAAATGTTCCGAAAAAGTATTGACTTTGAACTTTATGAGATTTAAAGTATTAATCATTAAGAAATGATTAGAAAAAGCGTTGAAGAAGAGAGTATCGTTTTACAGGTTTACAGGGAGCCCTGGATATTGAGAACGGGTAATCTTAGAATCGAAAAAGTAGCTTCTGAGCTGTGTGCTGAAAATTACAGTAGGTACAAACCGGGCCTGCATCCGTTATAATTGCTGCAAATCGTGATGATATTTGGACATTGCTGATCCTAGCAGTAATATTCTAAATAACTAGGAATCATTACCGTTTGTCTAAGGCTTTTATGCGAAAAAAAGGTGGTACCGTGCACTAGCACCCTTTAGAGATTATATCTCTAGAGGGTGCTTTTTTTAATTGTTTTTTAACCAAACTAGGAGGCGTTTATATGCGTAAAAAGATTTTAACTATTATGTTTATCTGTATTATGGGAATCACAACAGCAGCTTGTGGAAATAAGAAAGCAGCTTCTTTTAAAAATAAACCTTTGGCGGTAACTCTTGCGGATGAACCCTTGACGGTTGATCCTAACAAGTCGACTGATACCAATAGCGCTAGTTTGATTTCACAAATCATGGAAGGATTATACAAGTACGACAAAAACGGAAATATTGTTCCGGGAGTGGCAAAGAGTATGGCCAAAGTGACAAATGACGGTAAGACGTATACTTTTGACCTACGAAAAGATGCAAAATGGAGTAATGGACAACCAGTTACGTCAAAGGACTTCGTAGCTTCGTTCACAAGAATGGTAGATCCGAAGACTAAAGCTCAATATGCTAGTTTGTTTGATGCTTTTAAGAATTTTGAAGCAATTCAAAAGGGTAAAATGTCAGCTGATAAGCTTGGGGTTAAAGCGCTGGGAGATTATAAACTTCAGATTCAATTAACCAAACGAGTACCATATATAAATGATTTGTTAGCTGATAAGTATATGCCGTTGAATCGTGATGCCCTTAAGAAGTTTGGCCCAAAGTATGGAACCTCGGCCAAAGAAGCTGTTTATAACGGCCCATACAAACTTGAAGGCTGGACAGGTAGTAATTCAAAGTGGTCTTATGTTAAGAATCCATACTATTGGAATAGACACAACGTTAAAATCAATAAGGTAAACGTGACGGTAACAAAGGAACAAAATACCGCTATTAATTTATTTAATAGCGGAAAGATTCAAGAAACGACTGTTTCTGGTCAATATGTTAAAGCTAATAAAAACAATCCTGAACTTAAGACCCATCTAACAGGAAGGCTTAACTATCTTGATTTTAGTAGTAAAATTTCTAAAACAAATTCTGAGAATTTGAGAAAGGCAATTTCCTATGTTCTTGATAGAAAGCAAATCACTGATCGAATTCTCCAAGATGGTTCAGCTCCGTCTAAAAATATGGTTATTGAAGGTGATCAAAAAAATCCTTCTAATGGAAAGGATATGGCAAATGAAACTGGTGACCTTCTCAAACAAAATATTGCGGAATCAAAGAAATATTGGAATAAGTATTTGCAGGAGATTGGCAAAAAGCATGTAACTATCAATCTACTAACTGATAATCTTGATGATGATATGCATGTTGGGCAATATATACAATCCGTTGCTGAGAAAAATTTAAAGGGTTTAAATATTACAATTACTTCCTTGCCGCATGCACAACATGTTCAGCGAGACTTTGATGGTAAATTTGAGATGAATCTGACGGGATGGTCTACTGATTGGCTTGATGCTAGCGACTTTATTAGCTTAGGATCAGTTAAGAATAGTGTTAACTTCACCCACTGGAAAGATAATAAGTTTGAAAAAATTCTCACTGACGCTAACAGCAAGACTGGACAAGCCAGATATGACGGGTTAATCAAGGCTAATAAATACTTAATGAGTGTTCAAGGAAAGGTTCCACTTTATCAACCCGCTGAGCCAAAGCTGGTTAGTAAAGAAGTTGGTGGATTAACTTATTCGTTATTAAATGATGCTCAATATCAATATGCATACTGGAAGAAATAGGAGAGAGTAAAAAATGACAAAAACAACTTTTTATAACTTTACTTTATTTGATGGTACTGGTGACACTGAAGATACTGATTCGTGGATGACTATTGATGACGAAACAGGTAAAATCATAGATAAAGGTAAGGGTGACGCCCCACAATCAGATCAATCAATTGATTTAGAACAACAGTTTGTAATGCCGGGCTTTATCAACGTTCATTGTCATATCACTAGTCACCCTGATATGTTTAATGGTGGTGGAGACGAATCTGAGACCGAATCTGCCATCTTTGCATTACAAAGCCTAAGGCAGCTATTGAAGTCCGGAGTTACGTTTGTTAGAGAATGTGGAACTAGATATGATATTGATATCAAGTTGAAACGGATGATGGATAACGGTTCACTTACACACGTCCCTAATCTTCTTCCGTCAGGGAGAGCATTTTCAATGACTGGTGGCCATGGTGATGGTCCTCATTCAGCATACTTGGTTGATTCTCCCGATGAAATGAGAAAGTCAGTGCGACAAAATTTAAAAAATGGTGCCAAAATTATTAAAATGATGGCCACTGGTGGTGTTATGACACCCAATGATTATATGGAAGATCCACAACTATCTGTTGAAGAGATGAGAGCTGGAATTTTAGAGGCACATCATAAAGGACTTAAAGTTGCCGCACATGCTGAAGGAAATCCAGGCATTCAAAATGCTATTGATGCAGGAGTTGACTCAATCGAACACGGCTTTTATGTAACTGAAGATGAAGCACAGCAAATGATTGATAAAGGGATTTTTTTGACTCCAACGCTTAATGCAGAGTTAGCAATCCCAGAGGAAGGAACAGGAATCCTCCCAGATTGGGAAGTTGCTAAAGCACAAAATGCTATTGATGATACTTACAACAACTTGAAAAAAGCATTCAAAATGGGAGTTAAGTTTACTTGTGGAACCGATGCAGGTACTCCATTTAATGGATTTGATAAAACACCACGTGAGTGTGAACTACTGACTAGAGTTGGAATGTCGCCTGCTGAGGCTTACCGATGCTCATCAATTAATTCTGCAACCCTTTGTGGGATTCAAGAGGAGCGGGGGACTTTAGAGATTGGCAAATTTGCTGATTTCCAAGTGCTGCGTGAAGATCCACTTGCAGATGTTAAGGCAGTTCAGCAAGAAGATAAGGCAGTTTATCTAAATGGGAAACGGGAATTTTAGTATTTCTTCTTAAGTAACAAATCAAATAATTGGTTAAAATCACTGCTAGTAAATAGCGGTGGTTTTTTTGTCTCAATGTAGTTAAACGCTCAACCTAATAGGCAGGTGGAACATGTTCCGCGTTTTGGAACAAAATCCAAGAAACCTCAAAAAGCGTCAAAACCGTTGATATCACTAGATTTTAGCGCTTACATAATTTATATTTAAGCCATAAAGAAATACTCGAGAATTTCTGAAATACAAAAAACTATTAAATTCTAGGAGATGCTAATTATGAAACGCGACTTTATCGATACTAACGAATACACAAAAGAAGAAATCCAATACATGATCAAATTAGGTATCCAAATCAAAAAGGATATCAAAGATGGCAACTATCCAGATTTACTTTCCCACAAAACATTAGGAATGATTTTTGAAGAATCTTCAACCAGAACTAGAGTTTCGTTTGAAACTGCAATGACTCAATTAGGTGGTCATGCTCAGTACTTGGCCCCAGGTCAAATTCATTTGGGAAGTTCAGAAAGTGAATCACTTGGTGATACTGCAATCGTTCTTTCAAGATTAGTTGATATCTTGATGGCTCGGGTTGCTAAACATGAAACCGTTGAAAAGTTAGCCCAAAGTGCCACCGTTCCGGTTCTTAATGGGATGAGTGATTACAACCACCCAACTCAAGAAATGGGTGACATCATCACAATGGCCGAACACCTTCCTTCAGGCAAACGGCTTAGCGATTGTAAAGTGGTCTTTGTTGGGGATGCAACTCAAGTTTGTGTTTCAATGATGTTCATGGCTACTAAGATGGGAATGGACTTTACTCAATTTGGGCCTGAAGGTTTCCAAATCCCTGAAAAGCAACTTGAAATTGCTAAGAAAAATGCTGAAAAATCAGGATCTAAAATCACAATTACGGAAGATGCTGATGAAGCAATGAAGGATGCTGACTTTGTCTACACAGACGTTTGGTATGGATTATACGAAGCCCCACTTTCATACGATGAAAGAATGAAGATTTTCTTCCCTAAGTATCAAGTTAATGATGAATTAATGGCTAAAGCTGCTCCACACGCAATGTTTATGCACTGCTTGCCTGCAAACCGTGGTGAAGAAGTTACTGATAGCGTTATTGATTCACCCGCATCAATTGCTTGGGATGAAGCTGAAAATCGTTTGACTGCAATGAGAGCACTGTTGGTTTACTTGATGACACCAACAATGGGATACACTGAAGCTCAACTCGATGGTTTAAATGATCCAACATTGAAACAAATGCTATTAGAAAGAGTTGATAACTCCACATTCTAATGTGAGGCGACGATTCTTCAACTAGGGGTGAATGAATAATGGAAAAGAAAAAATTTAGACTGTTTGATGCAGTGTTAATGGCTGTCGTAGTCGTGCTGGTTGTTGAATCGGTCGCCCCTGCAGCAGCAATTGGACCATCGCAGTTCTTCTGGTGGGCTGCCTTACTGATTCTCTTCTTCCTACCTTATGGACTTATCTCGGCGGAGCTTGGAACCACCTATGACGATGATGGGGGAATTTACGACTGGGTCCGCAAAGCGTTTGGTAAAAGGTGGGGCGGTCGGGCTGCCTGGCTCTACTGGATCAACTTTCCAATTTGGATGGCAAGTTTGGCGGTACTGTTCACAGGAGTGATTGAGCAGACGCTTCAAATTAAGATGGGGACCTGGACTAATGTTTTAGTACAGCTAGTGTTCATTGGAGTTATCACTTTAATTTGTTGTTATCCGATTGCGGATAGTAAATGGATCTTGAACTTAGCGGCGATTGCCAAAATCGTTATCATTTTAAGTTTAGGAATCCTAGGAATCTATGTAGCTGTCACTAAGGGAGTTGCAAGCAAGTTTACGGTTGAGACAATGTTGCCGAAGTTTGACCTTAAGAGCTTAAGTTACATCTCAGTAATTCTGTTTAACTTCCTTGGCTTCGAGGTTGTTACGACAATGGCAAGCGACATGCAGAATCCAAAGAAACAAATTCCTCAAGCCATCGTCTTCGGTGGAATCCTAATTGCCTTCTTCTATGTATTTGCAGCATTTGGGATGGGAGTTGCCATTCCAGCAAGTAAGTTGTCAGCTTCTGGCGGCTTGATGGATTCAATGCTTCTCTTGGTTGGTCACCATAATTGGTTTATTTTCTTGATTGCCATTTTGTTCATGTATACTTTGGCTGCTAACCTAATTTCTTGGTCAGCTGGGGTTAACTACGTGGCATCATACGCAGCTAAGAACAATGATTTACCAGCTATTTTTGGCAAACTAAGTCAAAAGAACGATATGCCAGTAGGTGCGACCGTGTTAAACGGAGTTATCGCAGCAGTTCTCGTTGTTGCTGCTCCCCTAATCCCTAATCCAGATTTATTCTGGGCATTCTTCTCGCTGAATGTTGTGGCGCTGTTAGGCTCGTATATCCTAATGTTCCCAGCCTTTTGGAAATTACGAAAAGATGATCCAAATACAGAACGGCCATTCAAAGTTCCAGGCAATAAGCTTATGATTAACTTAATGACGTGGATTCCAGTAACGTTATTGATAATTACGCTTATTTTCACAGCGATTCCGTTAAACGGTTCTGCTTCTGAAATCAACGGCAAGGGGCCAATCCTGATTGGCTCAATAATAACTGTGATTGTCGGTGAGATTTGCATTGCTCACGCGGAGAAAAAGGATAAAAAAAGTGACCCAAAACCAAAAATTAAATCAAATATTGTAGAAAGTAAAGGAGTGAATTAATAATGAAGACGTTACAATTATCTCCAAAAAAAGATGGCTTTAGAATGCCAGGCGAATTTGAGCCTCACAGAGGGGTATATATCTTGTGGCCAGAACGGCCGGATAACTGGCGGAATGGTGGTAAACCAGCTCAGCACACATTTGTAAACGTTGCGGAAGCAATCTCCAAATACGAGCACGTTACAGTCGGAGTATCCGATGAGCAGTATGAAAACGCTCGTCACATGCTACCTGATCAAGTTGAAGTGGTTGAAATTTCAAACGATGATTCATGGGTTAGAGACTGCGGTCCATCGTTTGTAACCAATGACGATGGCACCATCCGAGGCGTTGATTGGACTTTTAACGCATGGGGTGGCCTAGTTGATGGCCTGTACTTCCCATGGGATAAGGATGATCGGGTAGCTCAAAAAATTAGTGAGCTCGAAGGCGCTGATAGATATCGCTTAGACGATTTTATCCTTGAAGGTGGCTCGATTCACGTTGATGGTGAGGGAACCCTAATTACCACTGAAGAGTGTTTACTATCTGATGGTCGGAATTCCCAGCTGTCAAAAGATCAAATTGAAAGTATTCTGAAGGAATACTTGAATCTAGATAAGGTAATTTGGCTTAAAAATGGTATCTATAACGATGAGACCAATGGCCACGTTGATAACATTGCTAACTTTGTCCGTCCAGGGGTAGTTGCTCTTGCTTGGACTGATGATGAAAATGATCCACAATACGCAATTTCAAAGGAAAATTATGACATTTTGACAAACGCAACTGATGCCAAGGGTCGTAAGATTCAAGTTGAAAAAATTTATCTACCAAAACCAGTTACGATCACCAAGGAGGAAAGTGAAGGGGTTGATGCCGTTGATGGCACCCTACCACGCCAAGAAGGAGACCGGCTAGCTGCGAGTTATGTAAACTACTATACGGCAAATGGGGCGATTATCTTCCCAATGTTTGATGACCCAATGGATCAAAAAGCAAAGGAGACTTTGCAAAGATTATATCCAGACCGTGAAATTGTTGGTGTATATGCCCGAGAAATTCTTCTCGGTGGTGGTAACATTCACTGCATTACGCAACAAGTTCCGCTTGGACGATAAGAGGTGAACTGAGATGGCAAAAATTGTTGTTGCACTTGGTGGAAACGCCATTTTATCAAAGGATGCATCCGCTGCTGCTCAACGTAAGGCAGTTGGTGAAACGGTTGCTCAATTAGTTCACTTCGTTGAAAACGGGGATCAATTGATTATTACTCATGGTAATGGTCCCCAAGTTGGTAATTTGCTGTTACAGCAGATGACTGCTGATAGTGAGGATAACCCAGCAATGCCACTTGATACCTGTGGGGCGATGACCCAGGGAAGCATTGGCTACTGGTTCCAGAATGCGATGAAGGAAGAATTAGCAAAACGTGGGATTGAAAAAGACGTTATGGCGATTGTCACCCAAACGGTTGTTAAGGAAGATGATCCTGCGTTTGAAAATCCAACTAAACCAATCGGTCCGTTCTATCCTGAAAGCAAGATTCGTGATATCAAGGCCACCCACCCCGATTGGGAAATGATGGAGGATGCTGGCCGTGGATATCGACGGGTAGTCCCTTCACCAAAACCGGTGGAAATAAATGAATATAACGCAATCAAAACGATTGTGGATGCGGGCATTATTCCAATTGTCTCAGGTGGTGGTGGCATTCCAGTTGTTCGTAGAAATGGTAAATTGATTGGAAAAGAAGCCGTTATTGATAAGGACTTCAGTGCTTCAAAGATTGCCCAATTGATTGATGCTGATAAACTGATAATCCTAACATCGGTTGGTGGAGTTTTCTATAACTTTGGTAAACCAGATCAAGTTGAACTGCATGATGTTGGCGTTTCTGAAATTGAGCAGCACATTGCTAACGACGAGTTTGCAAAGGGTAGCATGCTGCCAAAAGTTCAAGCAGCCGTAGATTTTGTTAACGCTACTGGAAACCAAGCTGTTATTGGTGATTTGGAAGATGTTGAACAGATTATCAAGGGAACTGAAGGAACCATAATTCACTCAGTAAGTGATGCAGTTAGAAATTAGGTTGATGTTGCTTCGTGGAAGCAGTTGACCTTACGTTTATGAGAGCCGAGACTTATTTACTCGGTTCTTTTTTAATAGAAAATGTTATTATTTATGTAACAACGGGGTGAAAAAATGGAGATAACGGAAATGACACCACGACAAGATAATTACCAGCTAGTTGCGGAGTGGCAACAACACAGAGAATCTTACATGCTGTGGCCGATGAGACCGGATAACTGGCGTGAAGGTGGCAAACCAGCTCAACGAGTTTTTGCAGAGATTGCAAAGCAAATTAGTCAGTTCGAAGATATTACGGTCTTTGCTAATAAAGCTCAGTATCTAAATGCTTTGAGCAGTTTTAAAGGTAGTCGGGTTAGAGTAATGGAACTGAGTTACAACGATGCATTCTTTAGGGATGTTGGACCAGCTTTTTTGAAGAACGGCGATAGTATCAGGGCTATCGACTGGGAATTCAATGCTTGGGGTGGCCTGTTTGACGGTTTGTATTTTCCTTGGGACCAGGATAACTTAGTGGCCAGAAAAGTGTGTGATTTAAACAGAATAGATTACTATCACAATGACTTTGTCCTTGAGGGATGTGGCTATGTAACCGATGGGCAGGGAACTTTAATTCTGACTGAAGAATCGATTTTATCTGAAGGAAGAAACGGAATCGTTGATCGAGATGATGTGGACGACATTTTGAAAAACTACCTCAACGTCAAGAAAATAATTTGGCTTGAGCGTGGGTATTACATGGATGAAACTAACGGTGACATTGATAACATGGTGCGGTTTGTTAAACCCGGTGAGGTAGTCTTAACTTGGACGGATGATAAGAATGATCCGCAATACGAGATCTCTCATGAAGCCTTTGAAACCCTAACCAAGGCAACGGATGCCAACGGAAATCAGCTTAAAATTCACAAAATTCAAATTCCATCACCAATGTACGCAAGTGAAGATGAAAGTGAGGGGGTTGATCCCATCAATGGCCTGTTGCCAAGATACCCTGGTGATCGATTAGTAGCGTCATATGTCAATTTTTACTTGCTGAATGGGGCGGTAATTGTGCCAACATTCAACGATGAGCAGGACGAAGTTGCAATAAACAAGTTCCAAGAATTGTTTCCAGAGAGAACAATTGTGCCAATTTACTGTCGGGAACTGTTGCTTGGTGGGGGAAACATTCATTCCATTGTTGCAAGCATTCCGAAATAAGGGGATTTAAATGAACTTTTTCGAGATAATCAATCCGAATATTGAAAAACTAACAAAAAACGAATATGAAATTCTGGATTACGTGATCAAGCACATGAACGAAATCCATAATCAAAACATTCGAGAAGTCGCAGCGGCGTGCTTTGTTTCTACAACCACCTTTTTGCGGTTTGTCAGGAAAATTGGCTTTTCCGGTTATAGTGAGTTCACGACCGTTATCAAGTATACAGTTCTGAACAATCAGGATAAGCCAAAGGAAAAAGCAACCTTTGACATGAAGCAGACTGATTACCGGGAAGAGTACCTTAAGAACATTGAGGAAACCGTGAGGGTGCTTGATGATAATAAGTTGAATTCGCTGTGTGAAATGATGATAAAAAAGCCGAAAATTTTTATCTTTGCAAAGGGATTCAGCAAATACTCGGCAGAGTATATTGAATATTTGTATACTTTGGAAGGATTCCTAGTGGTGTTTCCCAAGAATTTTGAACAACGAAAACTGGCGTATAGAAACATTGGTAAGGATGACTTGATTTTTGTGATGAGTTATAACGGGGATGACCAAGAACTGATCCATATTATTCAAGTAATAAAAAATCAATGTCAATATGCCTCGTTGGTGTCAGTTACGGGAGCTAATAACAATAGTATTCAGAATTTGAGTGATTATAACCTTTACATGTTTTCTGATGAAATTCATGACCATACTATTGAAATAACCTCGCATGTGTCGATGATAGTGATAATGGAACTATTGTTGTATCAATTTAGAGAGTATCAAAAAAGCGCTAAGTAATTATATATATCATAGAGCATCTCGAATATATCACATGAACACGTCAAGAACCGCTTCACACCGGTCCTCGGCGTTTTTTATTTTCTGCCATTTTCTTATAGTCAACGCCCTTCATTTGTTCTATACTTTAACCACAGTTTTGAAAAATCAATGAAAGTGGGAGATTCATTTATGGAAACTGCACATCATAATTGGTGGTACAACCAACTTTTTACCAATTGGAAAAAGTTCGAGGTTATTTACGTTACAGCTCTTATTCTGCTTCAAATCGTTGTTTATGCACTAGCTCCAGATACGTTTATCGGGATGATTTCTGGGGTCACCGGGGTCCTATGTTTAATATACGGAATGAAAGGACGCAAAATTTCTTTCATTTTCGGATTTGTTCAATGTGTTGCGATGACTTACATAGCGTGGATCAGTCATGCATACGGATCATTTGCGATGGACATTGTCTACGTAATTTCTCAGCCAATCGGCTGGTTCATGTGGGGAAAGGACGAAGCAGTTCATTCTTTCCAACCAAAGACGAAGCGGTGGTTGTTTCTCGGTGCCTTTGTTGCGTGGGGCATCGGCTGGTACGTTCTTTCGATGCTAAACGGTCAATTACCATACTTTGATTCAATCAATTTTGTGGTTAGTTTTATCGCTCAAGTGCTTTATGTGCTGAAGTATCAGGAAAACTGGCCACTGTGGATTGTTGTCAACATTGCCAATGTTATTTATTGGGGAACGTTGGCCGTTCAGACGCTGACTGGTGCAACCGACATTGGTTCGCTTGGTGCAAACTTATCGCAAGTTGCTCTCCAAGCTGCTTTGTTATTCAACTCAATCTACGCTACCAAGGTGTGGAGTAGTGGTGAGGCGGATAATGAAGGGGGAGCGGGAAAATAAATTTTTGATTTTCCAAATGCCTTTGTGTGGCTATTTATCATTGAATTGTAAGAAACGGAAACTGGAGTGAGGTTTCCGTTTTTTTGTTTTCTAAATACCGTAGCAAATTGATATTAGGGCATATAGGTGACATCGAAATGTAACCATTATTAATTTTTTTAAGATGCATTGACTTTTTGTTTTTATTATATTAAGATTCTTTCCAATCAATAATTCATTTAAATTTAATGTGCATTGAAGGGAAGAGTATTCTTACAAGTAGATCTGCAGAAAGCCTTGCTACTGAGATAAGGTGGTCGAAAGTTTGATGAAGATGAGCCCAGAGCAGACGAGATGGTCAAGTTGGCTGTCGAGTCGTTTGGATACGTTAATGTCCACTGCTTGAACACGAGCTGTTGAGGTCTAGTTGTAGGTGTGAGTTTTATTTCTAGACGAATATAAGGTGGTAACACGATAAGTCGTCCTTTTATTAGCATGGAATCTGTGCTAATGAAGGGGCATTTTTTATTTATATGAATTGTTGATAAAAGATAAATGGAAAAGAGGAGATTGTATGTTAAAGAAGTCAATAAAGAGGACTACTGGATTTGTTTCGATAGTAGCATTGGGATTGGTGATAGCGGCGTGTGGTAGTAAAAAGGCAGATTCAAATGGTTTAGCAAGTAATCAGACCATTAACTTGGCGGTTTCAAGTGAACCAACGACCTTAGATATTGCTAAAATAACGGATTCGGTTTCATTTCAGCAAGTTGATCAAACTACCGATGGCTTGTATAAGTACGATTCAAAGGGAAAAGTAGTTCCTGCTTTGGCAACTAAACTTGCAGTTTCCAAAGATGGTAAGACATATACGATTGATATTAGGCATGATAGCAAGTGGAGCAACGGGGATAAAGTTACTGCGGAGGATTTTGTTTATTCCTGGCAACGGGCAGTTACCCCTAAGACCGCGAGCCAATACACATACTTATTTAGCCCCATTAAAAATGCTGATGAGATTGCAAGTGGAAAATTAGCACCTTCAAAGCTAGGGGTTAAAGCGAGTGGAAAATATCAACTGAAAGTTACTTTAAATAAACCAACTACGTACTTCAAATTGGTGTTGGCAAGGGAAACGTTGTATCCACTGGACAAAAAAGCTGTTGATAAGTTTGGTAGCAAGTATGGAACTCAATCAAAATATACTGTGTACAATGGGGCCTTTATTAGCAAAGGCTGGACTGGTAGTAACGATAGTTGGACATTAGTTAAAAATAAAAATTATTGGAATTCAAAAGCAGTTAAAGCAGATAAGCTCAGCTTTAAGGTTGCTAAATCACCAAGCACTTCATATAGTTTGTATCAAGCAAAGAAATTGGACATTGTCAGTTTAACTGGTGAACAGGCGGCACAATTAAAGAACAATAAGGATGCAGTAGAAAGAAAGCTAGCTGCTACTAAGTACTTACTGTATAACCAACGTAAGTCAATCCTTAAGAATAAGAATATCCGCTTAGCATTCTCGTTATCCATCAATCGCAAGCAATTGACAAATAAGGTCCTTCAGAATGGTTCAACGCCATCAAAAACGTATGTACCTGAAGGGTTTGCTAAGAATCCGACAACTAAAGAGGATTTCGCAAAAGAGCCATACGTTAAGAATACAACTGATTACAATCCAAGTTTAGCGAAGAAGTACTATGAAAAAGGACTTAAAGAGTTGGGCAAGACTAGTCTTAACCTAAATCTAATGAGTTCTGATGATGATCAAACTAAGAGTATTGTTGAGTTTATTCAAAGCAACCTTCAGCAAAATCTCCCAGGATTGAAAATCAATCTGCAATCAGTTCCGCTTCCAACTCTTATTGCTAGAGATAACGAAGGTAACTTTGATATCACATATATTGGATGGTCAGCTGATTTTGCTGATCCAATCTCATTCTTATCAAATCTAACCTCAAAAAGTCCTGAGAATTCCGGCAAATGGGCAAACTCTGATTTTGATAAGGCAATTGAAAATTCAAACAATCGTGATGCCAATAATGCGGAAAAGCGATGGGAAGATTTAGTAGCCGCCGAAAAAGCATTGTCAGAGGATCAAGGCTTGACACCTTTGTTTAAGCCAAATTCTGTCGACTTAGTTAACCCTAAGCTCAAAGGGGTTGTATATGATGAGATTAATGGTCATTATGATTACACCAAAGCATATTTAGTAAAATAAGGAGATAATATAATTGAATAAGCAAGCAAGTTTAAAATTGATTGAATCACTTTCAAATGCTAATGGCCCAAGTGGATTTGAGGATGAGGTCTGTAGTCTCATAGAGAAAGTGGCGTCACCATTTAGTTCTGGTTTTAAAGCAGATCCGATGCATAACTGCTATATTCCAAACAATCAAAATAATATTTCTAAAGAAAAGACGATTATGATTGATTCTCATTTGGATGCAGTGGGCTTAATTGTCCAGGCCGTCAAGCCGAATGGAACTATCAAATTTGTACCTCTTGGTGGTTGGGTTCCAGCAAACTTGACCGCAGAAAAGATGAGAATTAGGAATAAGGATGGAAAATGGGTTCATGGTTTAGTTGCCACAAAGCCCCCTCATTTTATGACTGACGCTGAAAAGAAAGAACCGGTAAAGATTGAAAATTTGGTGATCGATGTTGGGACGACTTCTGCGGAAGAAACCAGAGAGTTGCTTAAAATTGATACAGGTGTCCCATTGTCCCAGATACGGAATGGGAATATTTAGAAGCTCAGGACGTAATGATGGGGAAGGCCTTTGACAATCGAATTGGAACAGCTGCTTTACTAACGGCACTAGAGGATTTGAAGGATGAAAACCTAGAAACTAATGTTATCGGGGCCATTGCGGCACAAGAAGAAGTTGGCTGCCGTGGGGCAAAGGTAACAGTCCGGAAAGTAAATCCGGATGTTGCAATTTGTTTGGAAGGCTGTCCAGCTGACGATACTTTTACTCCTGAGTGGTTGATTCAAACGGGGATGCATCGGGGGCCAATGCTCCGTGATATGGATACATCATTTATTGCGACACCCAAACTTCAGAAATTGGTTGTTGAAGAAGCAGAGAAAAATAATATTCCATATACCAGAGCGGTCAGAACTGGTGGTGGAATTGATGGCTCAGAGTTTGTTAACTATGGGGTCCCAACGATTTGTATAGGAATTCCTGTAAGATATGAACATACCAACTATGGTATGGTGGCGTATGATGACTTTCAAAATACAGTTGAACTACTAAAGTTAGTAATTAAAGCTCTTGATAATAAAATGATAGAACGGTTGTGATTTGAATGACAAAAAGGGAACCGATTATTGGAATCCCAGCAGAAATTAGAACATTTAATGGGTCACTTAGAAACAACGTTAATGAGGGTGAAGTCAAAGCGATTCTAAAACACGGTGGGTTACCTCTATTAATTCCAACCAGGAATCCTAAAATTATGGATAAATACATTGACTTGATTGACGGGCTGCTTTTACCTGGGGGAGCGGATGTTGCTCCAAGATTTTATGGTGAGGAGCCAATCCCAGAAAATGGTGGGGTGGATCCACTGTTAGATGAAAGTGAAATTAATCTGATTCATTCTGCGTTTGAAAAGCATATTCCAATATTTGCAATTTGCCGAGGAATCCAAATTTTAAATGTTGCATTGGGTGGTAGTTTGTATCAAGATTTAGCAGCTCAGTATCCAGGGAAAACTTTTCAACATACGCAAAAAAATAACATTTCGGAAACTGCACACTTTGTTTTAGTTGAGGAGGGGTCTGAAGTAGTTAAGTCCTTTGTGGATAACAAAGTGTTGGTTAATAGCCACCACCAAGCAATTAAAGATATTGCTCCGGGACTTGTAGTTACAGCAACCGCCGGTGATGGTGTGATTGAAGCAGTGGAATCCACAGATGGGTTAGCCATAGGAGTACAATGGCATCCAGAGTTGATGTTTGAACAAGATGAAGCTGAAGATAACCTTTTTGAGAGGTATATTGAAAAAGTTAAGGCTAACAATAGCTTAAGAGTGGATTGAGAAAAGGTTCGAATCGTAGTCGATTCGAACCTTTTTTGGTGGATATAAGTCAATCTATTTGCTAACTCTTTGCATCTTGATCCAATCATTAGCTTTTGAAAAGCCCAGATAATAAATATGACGATTGGCATATTTGATTTCTGTTGAATCAGAAAATTCCGAATATAGAGTATATCTGAATTTTTTTTGATTGGTTTTCATAACTTTAGTTTGAAAAGTGTGGCCCCCGCTTTGCTTAATATAAGCGTATTTACCCGCAGTGAGTTTAATTTTGAAGTATCCGCCCTTGAATTTTTGAATCCAGGTGCCACGAGCAGCCTTCGTAACTTTAGTGGCTTTCCAGCCCTTGGGTGTGTAGCTGGCTTTTGCTGAAGCGGTTACGGCGGGTAGCAAACTTAGTGCGGTGATGCAGACGGTTACGAGTTTGATAATTTTTTTGATCATGGTTGATCCCCCCCGATAGTTTGGTTTTGGATAAATGAATCAGTAGATACATGCTAATAATAGCATTTTTATTGTGTGGGTAAAGTTAGACACTGTTTTAAATATAGGAATAAAACAAAAAATTCAAATCATTATGATTTGAATTATTTATTATTTATATTTTGCCATCATAAAAGACTGAATAGGATCTGAGACTTCAATTTTCGATCCGTGTTTTATAACTTTTATTGAGCCACTTCTACCCAGCGTTTTTCCTTTAACTACATATTTTTTACCATTCTTTTTCCAACTTACGTTTGTAATGGGATTAGAATTTTTGTCCAAAATACAGTAGACGTTTTTCTTTGTGACCTTTAATCGATAGACACCCTTTTGGTGAATACTAGGCATTTTTTTATAAAATTCAGCCCAAATTCCTCTCAAAAACTTTGGAGTGCCTTTGTGCCATGTAGCAGCATTTGCTGTAGTCGCAGATATTCCACCAAAAACTAAAGTTGTTGCCATTGTTGATACAGTTAAAATCTTTTTATTCACAATAAATTCCCCGCTTGATTAATAGTTTTGAAATTTTGTTCATTTTTAACAATGAACCTAATGAATCCCTATTCCTATTTCAATTTAGCTAGCATCATTGTTTGAGCTGAATCTTTGTATTGAAGCTTTGAGCCATGTTTTTTGATTTGAAACTTAACCGTTCTACCCGATGATTTACCAGTTATGTTGTAATGATTACCAGCTTTCCGCCACTTGATGTGTGACAAAGGCCAACTATTGCTATTTAAGGAACAACTCATTTTATATTTGGTAGATTTGAATCTATATACATCTCTTTGGTTTGATTTAGGCATTTTTTCATTGAACTGTACCCAATTTCCCCGGAAAAACTTTGGCGTTCCTTTGTGCCATGTAGCAGCATTTACTGTAGTTGCAGATACTCCACCAAAAGTTAAAGTTGCTGCCATTGCTGATATAGTTAAAATCTTTTTATTCATAATGTGTTCCCCCGTTTGATAAGTTATTTTGAAATTCTAGTCATTTTTCCCCATGATCTATTAAGCATGTACAAGCTGTGATGTGACCACTTTACGACGGTTGGATCTGCTTGTGGACTATATAAATAAAACTGATTCTTCTTATGATTAAATTTAGAAACGGCAAGTTGGAATTTTGCGGTGTTGTTATCTTTTCTGTAAGCAAACTTGTACTTAGTTATGTAAATCTTGGTGTAAACGTGTTTGTTATAATGATAGATTCAAGTTCCTCTACTGGATTTTGGCATCCTTGTTAGTTTAAAACTTGAAGTGGATTTGACTGATTTTTGACTTGCAAACGAAGTCTGGCTTGTGGAAACACCCATAAACCCTATAGCCATAGTTGTTAATATGGCTGATTTAATTAATTTCATATTTTAATCTCCCCCCAAAAATAGTTTGTCTTATATTGACAGGTGTATTATAAGTATATTATCAATATAGAATAATAAATGGGGGAATACAAATGAAATTATCGAAGATGGGATTATCAGTTGTTACTGGAATTTTGATGCTTTCTGGAACTGGTGTTTCTGCGTCAGCGATGACCACTCCAAAATCACTGAGAGGTCATTGGTATTTTAAAGCAGGCGATAACATGAATAGCTATAAGGTAACCAAGCACGGAATTTATGAAAAGGAAAACCAAAGCAAGACGTTTTACATGCCTTTAAAATATAAAGGAAAAGCTAAGATGAAGATTGGTAATCATCATTGGAAAAAATACCCATGGTACAAATTTGATTATGATTTCTCATACGCACCTT
This sequence comes from Lentilactobacillus sp. Marseille-Q4993, assembly GCF_951230165.1. Taxonomy (GTDB): domain Bacteria; phylum Bacillota; class Bacilli; order Lactobacillales; family Lactobacillaceae; genus Lentilactobacillus. The sequence goes on along the minus strand of NZ_CATNVB010000003.1, from coordinate 43,050 downwards.
ATAAAATGAAAATTGCAGGTAAGTATCAAAGAGTGATGCTTTCAACAAGAGAACAAGGTAAAGGAATGGCGGTTTATACTAGCTTTGTGCCGGCTTTTATGTATACGGTTCCGGCTAAATTTTAACTTGGAGGATCTATTTGAAATGAAAAAGATATCATTGATACTACTAGCAGGGGCAATACTTACTACTGGTGTTGCGACAGAAACAAATGCCCACGCAGCTAAATGGCACTCTGGAATGCCAAGTGCGCTAAAGGGTAAGTGGAAAACAAGAACGATAAAACGAACAATTGGTAGTGATACTAACCGTCTGTTGGTAACAAACAAGAAAATGGAGTTTGCCACGATGATGGGGATGCCTGACCAATTTGAAAACTTAAAGTGGAGCAAAAATGGTAAAGCAACGTATACGGTAAAGGCCCGTAGATTTATTGATGGGTTTAAAAGGCATCACACCATGAAGATCAAAAAGATCAGTAAAAACAGGATGTATGTGGTGTTGGATGGGAAAAAGTTTTTGTCATCGAGAAGTAATTTGTTTGCAAGAATTTAAAAGAATGAATGATTATCTTTCGTATTTTATATTTAGTCAAAAATAAATTGTCATTAGCTGTATTTATGGATATAATATAGTCAACGAATACGAAAGACGAGATGCCTATGCAAATCCAAGAAATTTCCAAAGAATATAATTTAACGTTAAAGAGCCTTGCCAATAGGGCTGGAATAACCTACACAACTCTTGCTTCAATGAAGAACAAACCCCTAACTGAGTGGAAGCCAGAGTATCTTAATTCAGTTTCTGAGGTGCTTGGAACCAATGTTATTGATCTTGCTAAAAAAGATAGCCTAGCTCCGTTTATTAAATGGGTTGGTGGTAAACGTCAACTTCTTCATGAGTTGAAAAAGTACGTTCCAGAAGATTTTGATACATATTATGAACCATTTATTGGTGGTGGGGCATTGTTGTTATCTATTCAGCCTCATCATGCTGTCATTAATGACTGGAACTTTGAGCTTACTAACACTTGGAATGCTGTTAAAAACAATCCAACTGAGTTAATTGAAGATTTGAAAGAGCACAAGCAGAACAATACGAAGGATTATTACCTTGATTTAAGGGCTGCCGATCGTGATGGTCGGATCGTTAAAATGACTTCTACTGAAAGAGCAGCCAGATTTATTTACATGAATAAGACTGGATACAACGGCCTCTGGCGGGTTAATTCGAAAGGGCAGAACAATGTTCCCTATGGCACATACGCAAATCCAACAATCGTTTCACCGACTATCATTCCTGTAAGTAATTATCTTCAAAAAAATGATATTACAATTTTGAACGGCGATTATCGGGTTGCTGTAAATGATGCAAAGACGAATGATTTTGTCTATTTCGATCCGCCGTATGTTCCTGTTAGCCCAACAGCTGCATTTACAAGTTATACTTCTGATGGCTTTGGCCTTCTACAGCAAGAGCAATTACGCGATACGGCTTTGAACTTGGCAGGCAGGGGTGCAAAGGTTATGCTTTCCAATGCAGATGTACCGCTAGTTCATGAACTGTATAGTGATAATGCTTTTCATATTCATGAGGTTCAGGCTTCAAGATCGATTAACTCTAATGGTAAAAAACGTGGCAAGGTTGGCGAAGTTATTATTACAACTTACTGATTATTAATGACGGAATTCTAAGAATTTCGTCATTTTTATATACAGTCATTTAATGACTTGTTATGCTAAAAAATGAATATATGAAATTAAAGGGGATTTATATGAAGTTAGTACATAAAGATTTAAAGCCAAATGAAAAACGAGATAATAATCCGAGTAGAGCTTGGAGCGTTCTGTTTGAAGTATATGGAATTACGCAAAAGATTGAGGATCATGGTTACTTTGACATTAATACAAATCAGATGATGCGAAATGAAACTGTTAGAAGGGCATATCGTGAAAGATATCCTGAACATTCAAACAATATTCCGGATAATCGAAATATTTTAAAATTTGATTTTTCGTCTGACTTACCAAATATCTTTAAAGAATATGGACTAGAAATTTTACCTGTCGGGAAAAACAATTATCGAATTGCTACTTTTGATATGTATCATAAGATTGAAAATAAGGCTGTTCCTATTAGTAAGGTTAATAGTTCAATTGAAATTGCAAGTCTGGACTTTAATAACATTACGACAGAGCCAGCCGCACAAGCTGTTGCCGAAATAACTGGGATGTTAAAAGCGATTTTTTAGAGACTTGGATTCAAGAAATGAAAATGTTGTTAGTACTTTGAGTGGTAAGAATAACGTTGATGGTGCCGAGTTTGTTTTAAATACAAAGCAAAATGAAACTACTGTTAAAAAAATGCCAATTACTTTAAAAACGTGGCAATCGGAGATCGACGGAGTTTATGAATCTGAAGGTTCTGTTATGGTGATTGAATCAAAAATGAAGCTACCAGAGGATTTCAATATTCGTCAGTTATTTATTCCGAATATGTTAGTTCATAAAATAATGGATAACACAGGTATCTATAAAGATATTTATACCTGTTATTTTGTAAAAACTGCTGATGATTATCAGTTTAACGTCTATCAATTTACTGATCAGGGAGATTTGAATTCATTGCAATTTATAAAAGAATATCGGTTTACAGTTGGAGATAATACCAGTGAAACTTTGACTAGGGATGAGATGATTTCAATGATTGAATCAGTCCCTGTAAAGCCTTATCCAAAGTATTCTGATGGAAATTTTGTTTCATATCCTCAAGCAAATAATGTTCAAATGGTAGTTGATTATCTTGTTATGTTGTCTACTGGTGAAACCTATAAAACTGATAGTGATGAGAAGGTCAATGTGGGTAGTAAAGAGGCCTTTATGGACGCATTTAAGTATGATGCCCGCCAATTTGGTTACTATTCAGATATGCTTGGGTATCTTGGGCTTGCAGACAGGAAAAAGCATAATTATGTGTTAGAAACGGTGCTGACTGAAACTGGCAAAAAAATTGCGGTAGCTAATAAAGATAATAGATATAAGCTATTAATTGAGCAGCTAGCGGGTCATGAATCATTTAGGTATGTTTTGCTTAAGTTATTAAAGCGATTAGATGTTTCAAAATCGGAATTAGCAGCTGAAATTTTAAAGGAAACTGCTGATTTGCCTGAGACTAGAAAGATAGGGGTAACAACAGTTAACCGTCGTCAATCAGGAGTTAAATCATTTGTTAAGCAAGTGCTGGAAAGTGCGGGATATTGATAAAAAAACTAGCTACAGAAAGCAGCTAGTTGATGGTATATTAATGATAGATGGGTGCAGTTTTTACAGTATCTTTGGTTATTTCTTTTGGTTCCATACTGATGATTTTATCTATGCCCTTACCGATTTTAGTTACTAGTCCACAAACTAAAGCATTACCCATCGTGAAGTATCGAGCACTTTTTGGCATACCTTCAGTCCAGTTGTCGGGGAATGTTTGCATTCTTTCGCATTCTAATGGTGTTAATAACCTTAACTTACCAGATGTTTTATCTCGGATAACATGTGTGCTTCGGTTTATAGAATGTTCAGAGGTGAGGATTGTTCGTCCGGGCCTATCTAGTAAATCGGGAAATGACATTCCACCTTCACTATAGTTGTAACTATAACCGGCTGGTGTTGTGCGAATCTCTTTTTTCGATCCCTTTAAATACTTAAATTTCTCTAATTTTTCTGGTTTATCCTCAACAATTAGAGTTTCATCGTTGACTTCATCTAAAACAATATCGTTTAAAACAGTAAAAGGCCCAGAGTAGTTAGCCTCATATTTAGCTGTAAACACATCGGTTCCATGCATAATACCAGTGTTTTCAAAATGAAAGGAGAATGTATCAGAAAAATCTACAATATCTAAATAATTGTCAAGAGAGGTTTCCTTTTCCATAGTTAAGGATTGCTTTATTGGTAATGCTTCGTTATATACGCTGTAATTAATCAGCGCCAACTTGAGGTTTGAAGCTTCGCTTAAACTTTTAAAGTAGTTGGTGCTTTTTCTATATGCAAATATAAAAACTCGACGCCTTTTTTGTGGGAAGCCATAGTCTGCAGCATTTATAACACGCCATTGTGCTCCGTACCCTAACTGGTTAAGAGTATAAAGAATCATTCCAAAATCCCTTCCACGCTGCTTTTTCCCAGGAGAAGATAGAAGGCGATCAACATTCTCTAACAAAACAAAAGGTGGTAATTTTTCTTGAATGGTGTCTCTGATATCCCACCATAATACCCCCTTTTTTCCCTCAATACCTTTAGCTCCGGAATGTGCAACAGAGTAGTCTTGACAAGGGAATCCCCCGACAAGCAAATCAAAATCAGGAATTTGTGTCTTGTCAACAGTGTTAATATCCTCGTTTGAGAGTATTTCTGTACCACTAAAGTGTTTGGCATAACAGTCGAATGCATACTGATTCTTTTTCCCTGGTTCCCACTGGTTAGCGTACACGAAAGACCATCCCGTATTTAAAGCGTCTAGTCCAACGTGAAATCCGCCAACGCCTGCGAATAGCTCGGCTACCCTTTTTTTCATATTTATTAATACGCCCTTTCGTTATTGGTTCAGTACTGCCATTATACATGTTAGAAGCTTTAGTGATCAAATGTTTTTTGTTTTGGTTTTTTGCTAGGAGGTGCTTTGAAGTTGAGATTTCCAAAAAATTATAAAACTACTACTGAAACGTCAAAAAGAATGAGCCACATTCATCTCAAAGAAAGTAAGGCTGAAACTCTTCTTGCTAGGTCACTTTGGCATGAGGGAATCAGGTATCGAAAAAATTACAAAGAGATCCCCGGATCACCTGATATTGCAATCACTAGATATAAAATTGCGGTTTTTGTGGATGGTGAGTTTTGGCATGGAAAGAATTGGAATGATAGAAAAGAAAAGCTAAAGCGAAACAGAGATTATTGGATCAAGAAAATTGAAGAGAACATCAATCGTGATAAAAGAGTTGATGTTACCCTTGCTAAAATGGGATGGATTCCAGTACATTTTTGGGAAGAGGATGTATTAAAGCATACTGACTATTGTGTTCAATTGGTTTTGTATTTTATTCGTGATCGAATGGATAAAATATAAATCGGTATTATACGGACTATATTAAGTGAAAAAATTATAAATGTTTGTTTTATTATTGTCATAGATCATATTAACTGTTACATAGGCTATAAATCATAGACTATGATGACATTATGGGGTGTTTCTACCTTTTTCACAATAGAGGGGGAAGTAAAATGGGACAAAGTGATTCTAAGGCTTTGAATTTATTTGAAATATCTTTTTTTCCAAGAAAATTATCAGATTTTTTAAAAATAGAATTTAGATATAAAAAGTTGGTGTTGGAGTTCTTAGATGGCAATTCATCTGAGACAGTTGCTATTAATCTTAGCATTCCAGTTGAAGTTGCAAAAAAGTTTAAGAATGTATTATTCGAAATGCTACCAGACTTTGATGATGTAAGAAAATATGTAAGTTTTATCGAGATGTATGACATAACTTTAGAAAATTTTTTATGGCTTACTAATAGTTCCAAATACGTATACTATTTTATTTTATTGAAGCATGGTAAGGGTGAGGCACCGTTCATTGATTTAGTTAAGAATACTCCATTTATAAATGAAGTTAAGCGTCAAGAGTATTTACGGTTACATAATAGCAACGAAACAAATGAAATAAACGAATCGAACGATGAGCAGCCCAAAGAAATTGAAACAAAGGATAACCAACCCAAAAGAGTATTAAGACAAACTATTCCGCAAATTGAAAATAAATCTAAGCCGTATTCGACAACAATGCCTGAGTAAAAAAACATTGTCGTTAACGGGAATGCACCCTGGACGTTATCAAAAGAACAAGTTAGAGAGATAAGACAGTCACGTATCATTGTAAAAATTAAGCAAGTTAATGACATTCATTCAGGTGCTACAAAAAAGCTAATGAGTATGTTTAAACGTTATGTGTTTAATAATAGGCTTCCTGGGAATATGATGATTTATGATGAGTATACGTTTCAAAAGTTGGTATTTTCACTACCTTTGATTAAGCCTAAAGGTAAAGGAATTTTAGAGCTTAATGAGGTGAGTGTCGAAAATTATTATCAGATAATTAAAGGCTTATTAGACGTAGAACCTGGTTTTTACGGGGTGGCCTATTTTTACGAAAATAACATTTCACTTATGGATGAGCTTGGTATAACCTATTGGCGTGAATTAGAGAAAATAATCCAAATAATTGGATATTCTAAATTTAAATCAGTGGATGGCGGAAATGGAGTTTTAATAATTGGTGGGATATCTGCACGTGAGTTTATTGACAAGGAATCTAAACTATTAAAAAACAGGTTAGATATGTACCTCAATTACAGATTTAAACTTCCTGAAGATACAATAGAATATTTGATGGAGTCTTTTTATGAGAAATCGAATGTAGATGAAGAGAGCATAGATAAAGTTGAGAGGCCAGATATGCCTATATCTACTACAGTAAGTGATAGTTTTAATAAGGTTGAAAATAGTAATTCGATAAGAATGACCGTAAAAACTAATTATGAACAACCGCAAGCTAGTGATAAACATCATAAGAATAAAGATACTGGTCCAGTAGAGATTCTTCCTAAGCATATTAAAAAAATCGGAACGTTTGATGAGCTCAAAGAAAAACTTAGCAAGCCAATTTATACCATGGCTGAATTTAAACGTATGCTTTCATCGTCTTATCCTCAAATGAAGATAACAAGTTATATGCTTAATGAAATAGGGTATTCGTGTACAAATAATTTGTTGTTTGATTCTAATAAGTATCGAAATTTATCAGACGCCATAGATTCTTTTTTACTTAATCGAAACATATTGAATGTTAGTGATTTTAAAGTAATGGGTAATTCACGGGTAGATGCAAGAGTCAAGGCATTGGAATCTTCATATAGATTGTTGTATCTGAATGATAAAAAAATGATAACTGAGAGAAAGCTTCTAGATGGTGGAATAACACCAATGATGTTTAGGGAGTTTCTGCGTAAGGTAAAAGAAATGGTAGAGGTAGATGAGTATTTTACCTTGCCACAATTGATCAAGGTTGGACTTGAGGATGAATTACTAGAATCTGGGTTTGATTTATTCTTTTATAATCGAATTATCCAAAATGACGATGATTTTTATTCGTTAGTTATTGATGATCAGATGATTTTTTTAATGCACGGAAGGAGAATTTCTAAGCGTCCCTCGGTAGCTGGTTTTATAAAAAGCGTTATGAGCTTTAAAAAAGTAACTTTGAGTGAAATGCATCGTATTTTGGAAGAAAGATACGGTTTAGAATTAGATACGGATAAACTTGATAAAAAACTTCAAAATAGTGAATTGAGCTATTCTCCTATACTACAAACTATCTACGAAGATAGAAAAACAATGTTAGATGATATTTATTCTTAAAAAAGTGAGGGAACTAAAATGGATGATGAAAATGTGAATTTACAAGAGGATGAATTTGAACCAACTAAGGAAACAAAAGCATTGATGTTAAAGGGAGAGTCTAAGCTTTTCAATGTTGTCAGAATTCCTCTTGAATTATTAAAATATAATGAATTGAACGGAAGAATTTCAACATGGATTTCTGAATATGAAAGCCAGGAAGATTCATTGCCTCAAGATAGAGAAAATTACAATAAAATTATTGAAGGCTTTATTAAAGATTCTGATCCGGAAGCGTTTAAGAAAACAAAAAATAACATCAAAAAGTTTGGCCAAATGGAAGCGGCCGTTGTACTTAACGATGGCACGTTAGTAGATGGTAATCGGAGATTTACGGTATTAAGAGAACTTTCTAGAGAAGGAAATGGGCAACAGTTCAACTTCATAAAAGCTGTGATTCTTCATGATTCTGATTACAGTACAAAAGAAATAAAATCACTAGAATTAAATTTGCAGCATGCAAAAGAAGAGCGGGTTGATTACAATCCTATTGATAGGTTAGTTGATATTTACAGGGATTTGATTGCCCCTGGACATCCTTTCACACCATTAGAGTATTCTTACGAAGTTGATGAAAAAGAAAACAAAGTAAAACAAGAGATGCAGGTTGCTCAATTAATGGTGGATTATCTTGATTACATTGGCAAGCCTAAGATGTTCTTTATAGCTAGACAACAAAAATTAGATGGACCACTTCGGGAAATTCATCGAATACTGAAAAGTAGAAAAATTGCTGAGGAAGACTATGATGACGCTAAGGATTTGCTTTTCACTACGATGGTTTCGTTAAAGGGTGACGTAACTAGAAAAATACGTGATATGAAAAAAGTTGTGGAAGACAAGGCAACATTCGATAAAGTTATGGATAATCTTGATGATGATTTGGACGTGATTGAGGATCATTTTAAAAATGAAGATAAACCTGCTAATGAAGCCGAAAAAAGTCCACAGGCTTTAAATATTCCTCGAGAGAACAGAGAGCACATCGTCGATGTCTTGGAAACGGGAATTGATAAGCTAAATATGCGAGAGGCACAAAAACAGCCGGTTTCTTATTTAAATAAGGCATTGAATTACTTGGACGGGGTTTCCCTAGATGCATTGGAACGTATGAATGCTGGAGATCAACGAGAAGCTAGAAGACTACTAGAAGAGATTACCGACAAGGCAAACAGGGTTAAGGAAGTGCTTTAATTTGCTAAATGATTTACAAATAAAGCAAGGTTATGAAACTCCACCAGATGATGTAAGCAAAGATTTTTATAACCCGATTTTGCAACAATCAGTATCCTACGACAGGATTGCTGGATACTTTTCGTCGAAGTCATTAGCGTACTTTTCTAAAGGGATTGAAGGACTGATAAACAATGGTGGTAAGTACAGACTGATTATTTCCAACGAAATTTCTGAAGAAGACTACAACTTAATTAGAAATGGGTATGCCAATAGAAAACTAAAAGAAAATTGTGAGTCAATTTTATCAAATCAAGTCGACACTATTCACGATAAAAAAGAGTTAGCAAATCTTGCTTACCTAATTGAAATTGGATTAGTCGATATTAAAATTGGCTTTATAACCGATGGCCTATTCCATGCAAAAGTGGGTATATTTACGGATGAACAATCTAATTCGATATTATTTAGTGGGTCATTAAACGAGACAGAAAATGCAATAAAGCATAACTTTGAAGCCATTGATGTAAAGAAAAGTTGGACGGATTCGGAAACAGCGGAATACATTAATCAACAAAAACAAAAGTTTAATGACTTGTGGAGTGGTAAAAATAAAGATGGCATGCTTTTTGTTAAAAGCATTAATGATATCGTAAAAAATAAGTTAGCACACTATAATAGGGGAAAGTTAATCATGGAAGATCAACTATTAACGCCTAATAGTCTAGTTCTATATATGAAGGGCAATGAACTGGCTATTCAAGATAATCTAAGCAATCCTTTAAGGGAATCTAGAAAGCTTCGAAGAATTAAGTCTGATTTCTTAATTAATGATAGATTGTGGAATTTTAAGCCTAATATTGGTTATAAAACGATTGAGGATAGATTGATACCTGATTTTACTAAGCTTTCACAGCAACAAGGATTTGAATTTATCGCTGCTGACTCAGTATGGTCTTATATTGAATCATCAAGGTTTGAGATTGATAAAATTTCAAAGCAAGGTGTAGCTTTGAAGTCTGAATCGGATATTTTTAACGATGAGTTAGGTAAATTTAAAGAAATATTGAATACTCAAATTGTTAGAGAGTTAAGGCCAGCACAATTATGGGTTAGCTTTTATATGACCTTGATGCAAAGAGTTGGAAATTTTTCTGTTCCGGGAGCTGGTAAAACTGCTATGGTTTACGGAACATATGCATACCTATCTGCACCTCAGATAAACAAGGTAGATAAGTTACTAGTGATTGGTCCAAAAAGTTCTTTTCTTGCATGGAAGACGGAGTTTAAAGCAGTGTTTGGAGATAAGAGGCAACTACATGTTTTGGATGTTCAGGATCCGAAATTTGATAGTAGAGATTTATATAAAAATACCGATGATTATAACCTTATTTTGGTTAACTATGAATCTTTGCCAAAATATTCAGCAGCGTTGGAAAATATTATTAATAAAAAAACAATGCTTATTTTCGATGAGGTCCACAAAATTAAAGGTATAAAAGCGGAACGTCCAAAATATGCAATGCCCCTTGCGAATGTGGCAAACTACAAATTTGCTCTTTCGGGAACACCTATCCCTAACGGATATATAGATATATATAATTTGCTTCACTTGCTATACAACGATGAATATAGAGATTATTTTGGCTTTACTCCAAACGAACTCGATAATGCTGATGAATCCACAGCTGACGAAATTAATGAAAAGCTATTTCCTTTTTTCTGGAGAGTTACAAAGAAAGATTTAAATGTTCCAAAAGCAAATAAAGATACAATGATTAAGCTTAGGGCAACTGATAAAGAGCAGAAAGTCATTGATATTTTATGGAAGAAATACAGGAGCCAGCCATTTAAACTTTACATACGTCTGATTCAAATGGCATCAAATCCAGATTTATTACAGAAGGCAATCAACAAGTCGCTTTTTATGGACACTGACCTGGATGATTCTAGTGATGGTTCAAATCTTGATTTTGAGTTTAGTGATGAGATGGAAGATGAACCAGATTATACAGAAGAGGAATTAAAGACTTTGGATGAGCTTCACACGTCGTCTAAATTTGAATCAGCTGTTCAAAAGGCTATTGAATTGATTGAGGATGATCACGTTCCAGTAGTTTGGGCAATTTTTGTCGATACCATCGATAAGTTTGCCAAGCGAATTGAAGCAAGAGGGTACAGGGTTGCTAAAGTATATGGAGCAGTACCTGCCGCCGAAAGGGAAAAAATTATAACCGATTTTCAAAAAGGTAAATATGATTTGTTGATTTCAAATCCACATACGTTGGCGGAATCCGTTTCTCTTCATAGAGTTAGTCATGACGCACTTTATTTGGAATATTCTTTCAATTTGACCCATATGCTTCAATCGAGAGATAGAATTCACCGGCTTGGGCTACCTGATGGGATTGAAACAAATTATTATTATTTTCAATTACTAGGACAAGTCAATCAACGTCAGCCGATTGATGAACATATTTATGATAGGCTAGCACAAAAGAGGGATTTAATGATTCAAGCCATAGAAGGTAAGACATTACAACCAGAAAACCTTGAATCTAATAAAGCTGAAATTGAGGCGATGATGCAGAAATTTATGGGAGTGTAGCCCTATGTACAGCACAGATGAGAGTGATGATTTAAAAAGAAAATTAATTGAAGAGGTAAATAATTATGTAGGTCAAACGGAAAGTTCACTTGTTGAATATTTTGGTATTAGACCTAATTATTTAGGACAATATCCCAAGAATATAAAAAGAATGCTTGTGGATCGAATGCTTAATTTGGATTTAGATAAAAATATAAGAAAAAAGATAAAAGCATTAGGTTTAAAAATTAGGACAATTAGAGTTAACAAGAATACAGGCATTAAAGAAAGTGTTTCTTTTCCAGCTTTTTCCTTCACGGAATTGGTAACAGAAGAGTGGAGTGAATGTAAGCTCCGAGAAGAACTGGAAAATTTATCTTTACTATTTATTGTGTATAGGGAGACGGTTAATGGTGATTATCTTTTATGTGGTGCGAAGTATTGGGAGATGCCGGCTGCTGATTTAGAAGGGCCAGTTAGAGCAGTATGGGAGCAGACCAAAGGTGCACTCCTTTCGGGAATCAATTTAGAATATGATGATGTTAGGAATAGAGTTTCCAATAACTTCGTGAAAGCATCAGAAAAAAGAGTAGTTCACATTAGGCCACATGCATCTAAAAGTAGTTATATGGCATATAATCCATATGCGGATAAATTACCAGTTCCAGCAAAGTGGGTTAATAAGCCAATGAATTTTTCTGATCAGTGGATGACAAAGCAAAGTTTCTGGCTGAACAAATCTTATATTTTTCAACAAATTGAAAGTTTGCTGTGACAAAAAAGAATCGGATCACTCCGATTCTTTTTCATTTACTGCCACACTCTCCCCCTCCACAATCTCAAACCCCAACTGCAACGACTCCACCTGCTTGCCGTCTGCCTTTTCCAGCAACTGCTCCACGCCCTTTTCACCAATCGTTTCAAAGGGTTGGGCTGCCGCTGTAATCCGGGGACGAACAAATCTAGTGAGTTCGGTACCGTCAATGCTCATGATTGAGAGGTCGGCAGGAACATTGATTCCGTTATCTTTTGCCTGATTGAGGGCACCAACCGCGACCATATCGCTACTACCAAGGATTGCAGTTACTTTGCTGCGAAGCTTAGTAACGGCTTTAGCTCCATCGGTGTAAGTGTAGTGGCCGTACTGAATCCAGTCGTCATCTGGAATGAATCCGTTCTCGACCATCGCCTGTTCGTAGCCGCCAATTCGTAATCTCCCAGTGTCACTATGATCTGAGCCAACGATAGCAATCCGCTTGTGGCCATGATCAATTAAATAATTTGTGGCATCGTAGCCCATCTTAAAGTTATCGGTGGTAATAAACTGGGTGTCGGCATCATCTGTATGTGAGGTTGAAAGTAGTAGGTAAGGGATACCTGAGCGTTTTAGAACACCAAGATTGCCAGATTCTAACTCAATTGCAATAACTAAAATCCCCATTACGGAGCGTTCGATAACTGTATCGAGCGCTTTTTTCTGTAGCTCGGGATCATCTTCACCGGCATACAAAATAATGACGTTAAGCCCTTTGGCTAGGGCAACCTTTTGAATTCCTTCAATGATGTGGTTGGCGAAGTTAGTCTGGGTAGATGAGATCATGACGGCAATGACCTGACTCTTTTTGGTCACTAGCTCAACTGCAGCTGAGTTTTTTTGATAGCCGAGTTCTTTCGCGACTTGGAGAACCTTTTTAGCAGATTTTTCCGAAAAGTATCCAGTTTTGTTGTTTAAAATCCGGGAAACCGTCGCAACTGACAAGTTAGTCTCCCGAGCAATATCCTTAATAGTAGCTTTCATATGCTTTGTCCTCTTTTTGTTATTACCTATATTTTACCACACAATTGGTCAGTATAACTTTTGTAAACGTTTGTGTTGTTGGTATAAAACTATTGTAAACGTTTACAAGTTGTGGTAATTTATACATGAACCATCAGATACCAATATTTTAGGAGGGGACTATTATGATGGATAATAGTGTTGCCGGTCACACGGCGGAAGATAAGCAGGAAGTCGCTTCGGGAACGACTAACGGGTTACCAACGTTGAAATTATCAACGATATTTGCGTTAACCTTCGGATTCTTTGGCGTTAACATGGCGTTTTCGCTACAATCATCACAAATGGGAAGAATTTTTCAAACGTTGGGAGCTAATCCCAACAATCTTGGGTGGTTTTTCATTCTGCCACCACTTGCGGGGATGGTTATTCAACCATTGATTGGAAAGTATTCGGATAAGACGTGGACCAAGTTTGGCCGGAGAATGCCATACTTATTGATTGCTGGCCCAATTGGCGCAATCGTTCTGATTTTATTACCAAACGCTGGTTCATTCGGATTCGGGTATGGATCGCTAGCTGCACTGCTATTTGGTGCAATCGCAACGTTATTTATGGATTTAACTTCAAACGCGTGCATGCAACCATACAAGATGATCATCGGGGATATGGTCAACGAGGACCAAAAGGATATGGCATGGTCGTGGCAACAGTCGTTTTCAAACTTGGGCGGAGTGATTGCTACGATTGCCCCATTTGCACTAACGATGTTTGGGGTTGCTAACACTGCTCCAAAGGGTGAAGTACCACTAACGGTTAAGATTTCGTACTACGCCGCAGCTGCAATTTTGCTCTTATCATCTCTGTACACAGTTTTCTCTGTTCATGAATATGATCCTAAAACATACTCTGATTATCACGGTATTTCACTTGAGGAAGAGCAAAAGAAATCACCTAGTTTTATGGAATTATTGAGAACCGCGCCCAAACAATTCTGGGAAATCTCAGTCGTTCAGTTCTTTGAATGGTTTGCGGTAATGTACCTCTGGACATATTCAACGGGGGCAATTGCTAAAAACGTTTGGAACACGACCGACGCTTCATCAGCGGGTTATCAGGCAGCTGGAAATTGGTACGGAGTGCTTTTCTGCATTCAATCAGTCGCTTCAGTTGTGTTTGGCATTTTCTTAGCAAAGTCAAAACCAAGTCAAAGAAAGCTCTGGTACCGAGTAGGGGCATTGGTTGGGGCCGTTGGTTTCATGTCAATTTACTTTATTCATGATCAATGGCTTTTAATCCTTTCATTCTTGTTGATTGGGGTTAATAATTTAACTATGAACACCCAGCCATTCTCATTGTTAACTGAATCATTAAATGGTAAAAACGAAGGTGCTTACCTTGGGTTGTTCAACTGCAGTATTTGTTTGCCACAAATTGTTGCCTCAATCGCCAGTTTTGCAATCTTTCCACTAGTTGGTCATTCAATGCCAACGATGTTATTCGTAGCGGGAATCTCACTGGTTCTAGCATCATTATCAGTTAGTCTAATTCATTCATCATTCGATAAAAAATAACGGGAGGAATTACGTATGTCATCCACATGGTTTAAAGATTCAGTCATTTATCAAATTTACCCAATGAGTTTTCAGGACAGCAATCATGACGGGATTGGTGATCTAAACGGAATTCGCCAACGACTACCTTATTTGAAGGACTTGGGAGTTGATGTTCTCTGGTTAAACCCAATCTATAAGTCACCAAACGTTGATAATGGTTACGATATTGCGGACTATGAGAGTATCAACCCAGACTACGGAACGATGGCAGATTTTGATGCCTTGCTTCGCGATATGCACGAAGGCGGTATGAAACTATTGATGGATTTGGTGGTCAATCACACATCAGATCAACACAAATGGTTCCAGGAAAGCAAGAAGTCCAAGGATAATCCGTACTCTGATTTTTATGTTTGGCGTGATCCGGTCGATGGGCATGAACCTAACAATTGGGGTTCCTACTTCAGTGGCCCAGCGTGGACGTACGTTCCGGAACGTGGCCAGTACTACCTTCATCTGTTTGCCAAGGAGCAGCCGGATTTGAACTGGGAAAATCCTGAGGTTAGAAAGCACGTATACGATTTAATGAAGTTCTGGTTGGATAAGGGAGTTGATGGGTTCCGAATGGACGTTATCAATCTGATTTCCAAACCAGCTGGCCTCCCAGATGCCCCTCAACCTGATGGGGCGGAGTATGGTAATGTTGAGCCGTTGGTCGCTGACGGTCCTCGGTTGAATGAATTCCTTCGGGAGATGAACCGAGAAGTGCTTTCGAAATACGACGTGATGACGGTGGGTGAGATGCCAGGCTCGACACCAGAAGACGCGATTCAGTACACCAATTTGGATGGTACCGAGTTGAACATGGTCTTCCAATTTCAGCATGTTAATTTAGGTTCGAATGATGATAAACGCCTGGGTAAGTTTAGTGACAAGCGAATCCAGCTACCCGAGCTTAAGGAAGCTTTGTCGAGATGGCAAGTCAAACTCGATGGTAAGGGTTGGAACAGTTTGTACTGGAACAACCACGATCAACCACGAGCTGTCTCACGGTTTGCTACGGACGATCCCGAATACCGAGTTAGAGCCGCTAAGATGCTAGGAACGACCTTGCACATGATGCAGGGGACTCCGTTTATTTATGAGGGCGAAGAAATTGGGATGACCAACGCTCATCTGACTAAACTCGATGAGTACGAGGACCTTGAAGTCCACAATCTGTACAAGCAGGCAGTAGAGGACGAAAAAATCATCGATAGTGAAACGCTGATGAAGTATTTTGCTGCTCGTTCGCGGGATAATGCCAGAACGCCAATGCAGTGGAACGATACCGTTTATGCTGGGTTCTCAGATGTCAAACCATGGTATCGGTTAAACGCCAACTACCCGGACATCAACGTTGAAAATGCGTTGGCGGACAAGAATTCGGTTTATTATTACTACCGAGAATTAATTAAGCTCCGGCATGAAAACGAAGTTATTCGTTACGGCGACTATAAGTTGCTTGATGCAGAAGACGCTGAGGTGTTTGCATATGAGCGAAATTACAAGGGCCAGAAGTTACTGGTAATTAGCAACTTTACGGCAAAAGACGTGGTTAGAGATTATGGGCAAACTGATGACGCCAAGATGCTGATTAACAATTACCAAGACAAGAACTCAGTTTTGGAGTTCAGACCGTATGAAACGAAAGTGTTTTTAATTAAATAGTCTAAAAAGGACGGGAGACCCGTTCTTTTTTATCTATACTTAACAAATAATTCACAATCAGTTATCAAAATTAAAATGTTTTTCAAAATATAGTCATATTAAATTAAACGTAGCCCAATAATCGAAAATAATTTTCAAATTGTGTTGATTTTCCCGATTTCAAAGAATATACTATTGGTATTGAATGTTAAATAAATCACAAAGTAGAGGAAAAACACATGACTAAAAAAGTTGCTTTGATTACAGGTGCCGGTCAAGGAATTGGTGAAGGAATTGCCCGTCAACTCGCTGATGATGGCTTCGCAGTTGCATTATCTGGTCGTCATTTAGATAAGGTTCAAAAAGTTGCTGATGACATCAACGCTGAGGGTGGCGAAGCAATTGCATTGAAGACCGATGTTTCTGTTCGTGATGAAGTATTCGCTGGAGTTGAAGAAGTTGCTAACAAACTTGGCCAACTTGACGTGTACGTTAATAATGCCGGAATCGCTCATGTCGCTCAACTGTGCAACACTGATCAAGAGCATATCGATTCATTGTTGGACATCAACGTGAAGGGTACTGTTTACGGAATCCAAGCAGCTGCAAAGCAATTCAAGAAGCAAGGTACTCCAGGTAAGATTATTAACGCTTCTTCAATCGCTGGTCATGAAGGTTTCGAATTGTTGGGTATGTACTCAGCTACCAAGTTTGCAATCCGTGGATTAACTCAAGCAGCTGCTAAGGAACTTGCAGCTGATAAGATTACAGTTAATGCTTATTGCCCAGGTATCGTGCTCACTCCAATGTGGGATCAAATTGACGAAGAAATGGGTCAAATTCACAACGTACCAAAGGGTGAATCATTGAAGCAATACCTTGCAGGAATTGCATTGGGTCGTGGTGAAGAACCAGCTGACGTTGCTAATTTAGTTTCATTCCTTGCAAGTAACAAAGCTGACTACATTACTGGTCAAGCTATCATGGTCGATGGTGGAATTAAGTACGTTTAAAAAGCTAAAATAAAAATCTCGAGGAGAAATCCTCGGGATTTTTTTGTTATCTATAGAATACTGAATACTTGCTATGGACAGAGTACTTCAATCCAACTTTATGTTTAGAGTACCAGTGAAAATAAAGGTGCTTATGCTGTTGGGTCAGCATTTCTGTGTAGTAGACCTTGTAGGTGTGTTTGCCCAAGTATTTGTGAGACCGAACTTTACCACCGTAGGCACTTGCTTGAAACGGTTGAACCCAGTAGTCATACTTTGAACCATGGTAGCGAGAAGAGTTTTGGCCAGTTCCACGTTTCCAAGTCCCAATCAACGCCTTGGGCATACCTTTTTTCAATTTAGCCGCGTCAACGTTAGGTTGACCAACTGCTAGAACGCCATTTAATGTCATTACAGCAGTGATTCCTGCAAACAATTGTTTTTTCATAGAGATAATCCCTCCCATCGAATAATTATAAACTAAATCAAGACTATCCGTATTTTTTACGCGGTATATTCAAACAATCTAAACTTCTGTATAATTAATAAGTTCACAAATTTAATGTGATCAATAATTTAATAGTAGGGAGAGATTATTTTGGGAAAACTGCGTAAGTTTTTTCTAACTTTGATTTTGGTTGTGGGATTGGTTGGTGGTTCAGCTGCGATAATTGAGCCAACGACAACTAGTGCCGCGACCGCTGTGTACATAACTAGGACTGGTAAACACTATTTTTATCACCGTCATAACCGGGGCCTAAATCGGGCTAAGAAAGTGTTTAGAGTTTCGTTAGCTATTGCGAGAAGAAGGGGGCTAACTCTTGCCAAGACGGACTACCGTACCGCGAGAAAGGTGGTTCGGCGGGTCAAGCGGAGCACGGTTCATAAAGCTCAGGCTAGTCACCCAACTGTTTCCAAATCGAAATATCATGGCAAGTTAATTACGTTGGTAAATGGTAACCGCCCAACGTTTACCAGTAGCGACTTATCAACTGCTAACGGGCCATGGCAGTATTATGGCAACCTAGATGGCTATAATCGACCAACTTTAGCAAAGGCATTACTTAATGAGCGACTTATGCCAAGTGCGACCAGAGAAGCACTCTACGTTAACCCAACAGGCTGGCATAACAAACGGACTAGTAGCGGTTGGCTCTACAATCGTTGCCATCTAATTGGGTACCAACTGACTGGTCAGAACAACAATCCCAAGAACCTGATTACTGGAACCCGTGAGCTAAATGATCCGGGAATGTTGAAGTACGAGAATGAAATTGCAAGTTACTTGCGGTCAAACTCGCACCACTACGTGAGGTATTCGGTTGCCCCAGACTTTAAGGGTGGTAATCTATTAGCTTCTGGAGTCCATATGCAGGCTAAATCAGTTGGTAGTAATAGTGTTAGTTTTAATGTTTACGTCCACAATATTGAACCAGGGTACAGTCTAAATTATGCGACTGGAACTAGCGTTAAAAAATAGTGAAATTGACGTTCTTAAATTGTAATCTTGATGTATGATTAAGTTATCAAAATCATGGGGGATTCCAATTGGACAACAAAGATGACAACCACAGTACCTTTTGGAAGTGGTTTATTATTATCGGCTGGATCAGCGTTATTCTTCACTTGCTAAAGTTTATAATTCCACAGATTTTGTGGTGGATGGTGTAAAAGAGGCTCGAGAAATCGGGCTTTTTTTGTACTCATTTTGGGCTAAGACTAAATTAACGATTAAGGCTTATTAAAATCCATTGACCAACTATACTAGTACAGTTTATGCTAGTATAGTTCGAAGTAAGGATAAGTGTTTTTCCCATTAAATGGGAAACGGGAGGCAGCTATGTTTTTTTATAAAGTTTCAAGAATTGCAGTGAAAATGTGGTTATTAGCTTATCTCGGCCCAACAAGAGTAACTGGTAAGCAAAATTTACCATTAGGACCATTTGTGCTCGTTGCTAATCACAGATATTTGTGGGATGCACCTTTATTGGCTGTAAGTGTTTCGAACGTATTCTTCTTTATGGCGAAGAAAGAACTATTTAATATTCCAGGGCTTAATGTTCTTTTGGGCCACTTAAATGCTTTTCCGGTGGATAGAAAAGCAGCTGCTTTTAAAAGTATTAAACAGCCAATCGAAAGATTAAAGACTAAACCTTACCCATTGATTATTTTTCCAACTGGATCACGTTTTTCGAATGAATTTAAACCAGGGTACCTATTAATTGCCCAGAAAAGTTCAGTGCCAGTTGTTCCGGCCTATATTTCCCATAAGGGTTGGGGCCGAACCGAAATCAGCTTTGGTGAGCCATATTATATTAACGAAACTGTTACGCATAAAACTGAGCCTGAACTGAATCAAGTGTTGAGACAGGAAATGGCAAAACTTAGAGCTTAGGAGAAGAAATGGCAGGATTATTACTAGAAAATAAACGGATTGTCATCATGGGGATTACCAATCAGTCAAGTTTGGCATGGGGAATAGCACAAGTTGCTTTTAAGCAAGGGGCTGAGGTGATTTTAACTTATCAGAATGAACGGATAAAAAAGCAGTTACTTAAGTTTATTCCTGAAGAGGTAAGTTTATACCAATGTGATGTTAGTAAAGCTGAGAATGTCAGGGATACTTTTGCGACTATTATGCACGATGGTGGTCGGGTTCAGGGAATTGTTCACGCTATTGCATATGCAAATCCAAGTTCACTTCAGGGTGAGGTAATGGATATTAACGCTGATGATTTCATGAATAGTGAACTGATCAGTAGTTACTCATTAATTTCAGTTGCTAAGTATGGGAAAGAACTGTTGGAGCTAGGTGGAAGTATCGTGACTTTGACCTATATTGGAGCTCATCGAGCAGTTCCTAATTACAATTTAATGGGAATTGCCAAGGCAAGCTTGGAATCAATAGTTGTTTATCTAGCAAGAGATTTAGGCAAGCATAGTATCCGAATTAATGCTGTGTCCGCCGGACCGGTTAAAACCCTCTCGCTAACCGGAATCAAAAATTATCAAAGTCTACTTCATAACTATAATGAGCGAACGATTGACGGAAAACCGATAAAGGCCTCTCAAATTGGCAATGTTGTTTTATTCTTACTTAGTACTCTTTCTTCAGGGATGACGGGGGACGTTATGTACGTTGATTGGGGAATTCATTTGCAATAAAAAAGCCGTCGATGGTCGACGGGAAAGGAGATATTTGGTTTTAAAAATGGTAGACCAACGGGAATTTAATTCAAAGCAAGCAATTCAGACCGCCTTCTGGGTAGTGTTAGCTAACAAAGGGTTTAAGGCAATGAAAGTAGCGGACATAATCAAAAAAGCTAGTATCAATAGGAGTACTTTCTATGCTCACTATCATGATAAGAATGAGTTGCTAAAGGAGAAGCAAGATACTCTTATTAATACAATGGTCAATGAAGCTCTAAAAGTAGATGTGTCAAAGTATACAGGTAGGGAAAATCAACTTGAGTCGATAATTTATTCCTTCTGTATCTGCACAATGAAATACGTTCGTGAGAACGGTTGTAAAATTAAATCACTATATAAAAATAGAAGTGACACATTGTTTGAAGAAAAGTTAAAAAAAAGCTTGTATAAATTATATCCAGAATGGAAATCAGAATTAGCTCGCCATAACAGGGTGCAACCTAAGTATGTTTATCAAGGGATGGTTGGTATGACTTTCAAAGTTATGATTTTCTGGATCAATAACCAGTATGATGTTGAACCAGAACAAATTTCTCGAATGATAACAGGGATAGTGATTAGCCTTATAAGTGAATCGGATTAATCGCTAATGGTAACTAATTGCCACCCCTTATTCTTCAGTTGGTTATAGTACTCATCAGCTGATTCCAAAGTATCATCAATAAACTGCTGAGACTTATGGAGTAGGTTTAATAAAGTTTGGATGATAGTTTTCACAATTTGATTAATTTGAAGTTGATAATTTTTTCTAAACCGATAAAGTTGCAGCCCACCACTGGTTGCAAATAAAAATGAAGCTTTTATCTGCTTGGCTTCTTCCTTGACTAACTCTTTTTCAGTTAACCACTTGTCAAAGAAACCCATGAAGACGTTAAATAACTCGTTATTGTCGATAATTTCGTTCATAAACTCATGGATTTTATCGTCGCGAGAGATAAAATCAAAGAACAGCATCATAAAAGTTGTTAGTTTTGTGTATGAATCCTTGATTGGAATGGATTTCAGCCAGTGGTCAAAGTTAATTATCATTAGTTGTTCAAGAATCTCTGCTTTCTTTGGAAAATAATATTGGAGCAGGGACTTACTAATTCCAACTTCATTGGCAATTTCTTTATAGGTAACTTTTTTATATCCATTTTCGATAAATAGTGGTTGAGCGGATTGTAAAATTTTTGTCTTTAATTTTTCTGGGTTACTTTCGCTCATTGAGATTCCTCGTTTCGTTATAAATCATTAACTTGATTTGTTATTTAAACTATACTAGTATAGCATTCATAATGCAACTCATTAATACATCTGAACATGGTTAGATTGGGAGTGAAACGTGTTGAAAACGATAATTAATTACATAGAAGAAATGGGGCACGATTCATTTGATAAACGTCCATTAAATGAGTTGGATAGTGCAGTATTTTCTCAGCTTGCTTATCTAAAATTCAATCAACTACCAGCAGACTATTGTCATAGGCTTGGAAGTTTAGCCAGCGACGCTAGGATTCTGGATAAAATCACGGAATTCACTTGGAATCAAGCGATGAATAAAGAGCTAGTGGTTGCTTTATCAAACAGTACGCGGTATAGAGATATTATTTGGGACGATTTTATCCAGGAATTTGATCCTGAAAGGGAGCAACAATTTACCGCGGTTACCTTCACATTGAATAATACCACTCGATACATTGCGTTTCGAGGAACGGAGGCAACTTTAGTTGGTTGGAAGGAAGATTTTAACATGCTGTTTTTACCTTCAATTCCTTCTCAGCAGGCGGCAGTTAATTACGTGACTCGGGTAATTAAAAATACTAATACCAAGTATTACTTAGGTGGTCATTCGAAAGGTGGTAATTTGGCAACCTTCGTGGCAAACAATATTGATGATTCAATTGCAGATCACGTTATTGCGAGTTTTAATCATGATGGGCCAAGTGATTTAACCAAAGCGAAAAATGGTGCTAACATTCCGGTCTTTAAGACCATTCCAAATAATTCGCTTATTGGAGTAACCATGGAAACAAGTAATAATTATACAGTGGTTAAAAGTAATGCGACTGGTTATAATCAGCATGACTTATTTACTTGGCAAGTTAAAGGAAACCGGTTTGAACGGGTAGCATCCACCACTCCCTTTTCTAAAAAAATTCAGGCCACAACGGTAACGATGGCTAATGCGCTTGATGAACAGGCTAAGCGAGAGTATGTAAATGCGTTATATTCAACCGTGAAAATTGATAATGTAGTTAATTTTCGGGATATGCGGATGGCTAAATTAGCCCTTGCCAAGCACTTTATCGTTACTGTTTATAATATGGATAGTCTTAAACGCAAACGGTGTGTGGATATCAGTAGAAAATTACTATTATCGTTGGCAGGAGGAAACAGTAAGAAAAGCGCCAGCTAAACCCCATAATGCATGGATAAAGGCAAAACCGCACCGGTAATTTCAAGAAAATGAAATTGTCGGCGCGGTTTTATGTTTTGGTTAATCTTTTTATCTTATCCCTAACTTTGTTTTGATCCATCAAACTTCCTTGCAATCGCAAAACTAACAAAGATGGCAAGAACTAGAAATCCAGCGATTAAAATTGTTGTTCCGTTATTTGCCATTTGATGGTCAGCAACCTTCCACGCTACCATGATTAGGGCTAACTGGAATACCCATGCTAAAATTGGTTGACCTGCGAGTTTAAAAGTAAAAAATTTCATTATTGATTATCTCCTTAAAATTTGAATGTTGGAATTATTCTGGGATATCCCCGTTTTCGGGAATATAGTCGATGGAATCCGCAATTCGTTTTGGAATTGGAATTTGGGGATCGACGTGGGGGTTGTTCAAGTGAATCCGGTTATAAGAGTTACGGTACTCAGATGGAGTCAAGCCAGTTTCGTGTTTAAAACGGCGCATAAACGTCTTGTCATCACTGAAGTAGGCGTAATCCGCAATCTGCTTAATTGGGAGTTCAGTTCTAACTAGTAGTAGGGATGCGACCTCAATCTTCAGATGATTGATGTATTGGAGGGTGGTCATTCCCGTGTACTTCTTGAACAATCTTGTTAAGTAATCTGGATTGAGATGGACCCTGTCGGCGATTTGTTGGACGGTTAATTGGCAAGAAATGTTGGCCCGAATCCATTCTTTAAGGTAATTGATTTTTGTTTGTTCTTCGTTTGGTTCGTAAGCGTTTAGAAATAGTTTGAAAATTCGAACCATCATTGCTGAACAGAGAAAGTCGCGCTCCTCAATATAGGAAATTTCATCTCTTGTCGACAAAATTTGATGAATCAAAACCATCACTTGCCGGTCATCGTTTAGCTTGAAATGAATTGGCAGTGATATTTGGTGGTGGGTCGATTTTTTGTTTCTCAGTTCACTTGCTAGTTCTTCAACGTTGGCAGTAAAACTCCGTTCCTTAAACTGGGAGAAAAAGTGAACCCAGTAAAAGTCAGCCCCCTCGGGCGAGTCTTTGTAGCCGAAAAATTCTGAAAATGGCGGAACGATAAATGCTTCGCCCTTCTCAATAGTGAACTGTTGCCCCTCAACTTCAATGTAGATAGGTCCCCTAATACATACAATTAATTCATAATCTCCTTTATGCCGCATGCTACGATGATGCCATGCAGAATCGGTGATGAATTCGCCACCTTTATAAAACAGTAATGTTTTTTCAAGGGTGAAAGTAAAAAATTGCATCATAAAGCCTCCAAAATCTATAAAGTCGGAAATGGACACCAAGTGTCATAATAATTAAACATTGTGAAATGTCGGATGTTGACACCAAAGATGAGGTAACCGCTACCAGAAGTCTAATCAACGCCATCTCAAACCGCAAACTAGTCGGATTTGATTACCATATTTCGTATTATAGACCTTTTTATCTAATTTGGAAACGCTTACTATGTACCTGTAAACAAAAAGAAGGAGGCGATAAAAAGTATCGCTGATCTAAGGGCGCATGCCTGGCGAGTATTCCCCTAACCGCATATAAGAAATAGCAATTTATTTTTTAGGAATTCTATGTAAGCGGTTAACTCGTTGTTGTAGGACAAAAAATTTTTTGGAGGCTTTAATTATGAGTGCAAATAATCCAGGTGCACAACACATTGATTCAAATGTTGCTTCAGCTCAAGCATTGCTTGCTGACGACAAATTACCATTACACCGTAAAATAACTTACGGATTTACTGATATGTCTGGTAACTTGCTGTACTGTATTATCAGTTCATATATGCTTTACTTCTTTACTAACGTCTTTGGACTTTCAGTAGGGATGGCCGGAACTTTACTTTTGATTGGTCGTTTCTTCGATGCTATCGGTGCTCCTGTCATGGGTATCTTAGTTGATCATACTAAGAGTAAATATGGTAAGAGTCGTCCTTGGTTCCTCTGGATGTCATTACCATTTGCCGTATTCGTTTGGTTGTTATTCACTACTCCAGCTCTTTCTGGAACAGCCAAGATCGTTTACGCCGGTGTAATGTACATCTTAGCCGACTTATCATATACAGCTATGTCAACTCCTATCACATCTGTATTGCCTAACTTGACTTCAGATACTGATGGTCGGATGCAAGCCAACTCAATTCGTTTAGTTCTTGGTAACGTTGGTAACTTCTTCGCCGTTACATTCATCATCCCATTTGCTACTTACTTGGGTCATGGTAACGACCAAAGAGGTTGGTCACTTGCCGTTGGTGTTTACTCAATCGTTGCATTTATCCTTTTGATTGTTGCTTTCTTGGATATGCGTGAAAAGAACATCGAATCAGAAGAAGTAATCACGATTCGTCAAAGTTTGAAAGCTACAAAGCACAACTGGCCATGGATGATCATTGTTGCAGCCAACTTGCTTTACTGGACTGCATTCATCGTTCGTAACTCAGCATTACCATACTACTTCCAATACAATTTGAGTGATAAGAACTTAATCTCATTCTTCAACGGTTTCTCAATCATCCAGGTTCTTGGAATGGCTTCAGTTCCATTGTTTGTTAAGATTTTCCACAAGTGGGGAACTACAGTATTCTTCCTTGCATTGACTATGATTGGTCAAGTTGGTATTGGTCTTGCAGGTAGTAACGTCACCGTTGCCTTAGTATTCTGGTGTATTGCATGTATCGGTTCAGGTTCAGCATGTACCATGTTCTTCGGTATGGTTGGTGACACCGTTGACTTTGGTGAATGGAAGAACGGTATCCGTGCTAACGGATTCTTGACTGCCATTGGTGCTTCATTCTGTATCCAAATGGGTTCAGGATTTGGTTCGTTCATCGCTGCTAAGATTATGGCCGGATTCGGTTTCTCAGCTGCATTGAAGACTCAATCAGCTGCCAGCCTTGGCGGTATCAGCTTCACCTTCGTATGGGTTCCAGTAATCATTTACGCAATCAGCTTGATTCTCATGATCATGTACCGTAAGTGGGAAAACCATGAAAAGGTTGTTACATCTGACCTGGCAAAGCGTCACGCAGAAGAAGCTGCAAAAGCAGCCCAAGCTTAATTTGAAATTTGTTCACTAAGAAATGAAAGGAAGAAGTCAGAATGAAAGTACTTACTTCACCCAAATTAAATAAAGTTGAGGTTACCTCAGACTTTTGGAAGAGATATCGTGAGTTAGTTGTTAAAGAAGTGCTCCCTTACCAATGGGCAGTTATGAACGACGAAGCAGATATCAGCATTGCAGAAGATCCTCAAAATAACGGTCAAGACAAAAATAGTCATGCCGTTGCCAACTTGAAGATTGCTGCGGGCAAGATGGAAGGTCATCATTATGGCTTCCCATTCCAAGATACCGATGTTTACAAGTGGTTGGAAGCTGCAGCATACTCATTCACTTATCATCCAAATGAGGATCTCAAGAAAATCACCGATGAATTAATTGATTTGATTGCTGATGCTCAAGATGATGATGGTTACCTATCAACTTACTTCCAAATTGATGCCCCTGAAAGAAAGTTCAAACGTCTTCAACAATCACACGAACTTTACACTATGGGTCACTACATTGAAGCTGGAGTTGCATACTTCCAAACTACTGGTAACCAAAAGGCTTTGGACATCGCAACTAGAATGGCAGATTGCATCGATGATAACTTCGGTCTTGAAGATGGCAAAATCGCAGGAATTGATGGTCACCCAGAGATAGAATTAGCCTTAGCTCGTTTGTATGAAGTTACAGACGAACAACGTTACCTCGATTTGGCTCATTACTTCTTGAACCAACGTGGTCAAGATCCAGATTTCTTTGACAGACAAATCGAAAAAGATGGCGTTGACCGTGATTTGATTGCCAATATGCAAGACTTCCCAAAGAGTTACTACCAAAATGACAAGCCAATCAAAGACCAAGAGGCATTGACTGGTCACGCAGTTCGGGTTGTTTACCTTTGTACCGGTATCGCTCACGTAGCTCGTTTGACAGGTGATCAAGACTTGTTAGCTGCATGCAAACGTTTCTGGAACGACATCGTAAAACGCAGAATGTACGTAACTGGAAACATCGGCTCAACCACTACTGGTGAATCATTCACTTATGATTACGATTTACCTAACGATACGATGTACGGTGAAACTTGTGCTTCAGTTGGTATGTCATTCTTCGCTAAGCAAATGCTTGGGGTTGAAGCAAAGGGTGAATATGGCGATGTCCTTGAAAAGGAACTGTTTAACGGTACTCTTTCAGGAATGTCACTTGACGGTAAGCACTTCTACTACGTTAACCCACTTGAAGCTGATCCAGTTGCTTCAAAGGGTAACCCTGGCAAGTCACACGTATTGACTCACCGGGCTGACTGGTTTGGTTGCGCATGTTGTCCAGCAAACTTGGCTCGTTTGATCACATCAGTTGATCGTTACATTTACACAGTCAAGGGTGACACTGTATTAAGCCACCAATTCATTTCTAACAACGCTAGTTTCGAAAATGGTGTATCTGTTGAACAAACTAACAACTTCCCATGGGCCGGCGATATTCACTACACCATCTCAAACCCAGAGGGAGCAGAATTCAGCTTTGGTATCAGAATTCCAGGTTGGTCAAAGAGCACCGATATCAAGGTTAACGGTCAAGCTGCTGACTTAGCAAATGACAACGGATTTGTATACGTTCAAGTTGCTGAAGGCACTACTACTACTATCGACCTTGACCTCGATATGAGCACTAAGTTCATGCGTTCAAACAACCGCAACGAAGAAGACTACGGTCAAGTTGCAGTTCAACGTGGACCAATCGTTTACGCTGCTGAACAAGAAGATAACGAAATTCCATTGTGGTTGTACAAGGTTAACACCAAAGAACAGCCAGAATATCACTTTGACGAACAACTCCTTGATGGGGTAGGGGTTGTGAGTGTTGTCGCTGAGAAACCAGTTCTTGATGACGAGAATGATGATCTCTACGTTGAAGATAAAGAAGAGAAGTTAATTCCAAGTAAACTCACTTTGATTCCTTACTATTCATGGGCAAACAGAAGTGATGGCCAAATGAGAGTTTGGTTGAATAAGCAATAATGTTCAAATAGAAAACGGGGGAAACGGAAATGGACCCCGTTTTTTATTTGGAATAAATACACTTCAAGATTTGAATTAACGAATGGTAACTTTGTGACTGGAAACTCTCAATTAGTTTCGACTAAAAAGTAAATAAAAAGAGGTATGGAGTGATTCCAATTCCATACCTCTTTTGTAATTAAAGTGAGATATTTTAAATTAAGTGTTGCTTTTTATAAACCGTTATCATCGTTGTAGTAACCAGAATTCATTAGGCTTTTACATTTAAAATGAAAAAGTCGGAAAAATATACCATATATAACTTTTAGGGTATTTATATTTCGGTAGAAACCGCTTACAATGAATTATAGACAGTCGTTATTAAATATGATTTGTCGACCAGGGGTGTAGGTAAGGCCGTACTTGCATTCTTCGGAATTAGGCGTTTTGCACAGTGTTGGTAACTTTGCATTTTGCTCCTAAACTAATCAACTTAATCTAAGGAACACAGAAGCCATCTCCAGCTTCTGTGTTTTTTATTTTGGTGCGTATGGCACACTCTTGTAAATCACCTCAGCAACCTGAGCAGCGGTTAGTTGACTGTCAGTCGCAAGCCATTTCAGAATTATGTTAACTGAACCAGCCATGCAAAAGTCGAAATACATATCGTTTACTTCGGGGTCTGCTTCGTGGAAGTGAGCTTCAATCCGTTGTTTGGTTTGAGAACGGAGTGGTTGAATCAGTTTGTTAAGCAACCGGTTACTCTCAATATCCTGCAAGATAACAGTGGTTGCCGGACTATTTTCTTTGATGGTTGTCAGAAGGTTAGCAAGAAAATCGCTGGAATTTTTAATTAGGAATTCATCGATCATTGGTTTGATTTCTGAAATCAAATCGTCTTCAATCGCATTAAATAATTCTTGAGGGGTATTATAGTGTAGATAAAACGTACCTCGGTTAACATCTGCACGATTGGTAATTTCAGTGATGGTAACTTTGTCGAGAGGTTTAGTTTGTAAAATGGATAGTAATGCATCTTTAAGTAGCCGTTTGGTAATTTGAGTTCTGCGGTTATCCTTAGTTCCAACCATAGCTTGTATCCCCTTTAACTGAACAAATAATTAATAAATGTTGATTAGATAACACGTGGTTAAATATTGGTTATTGATATCTTGTTTTTAAGATAGCATACTGTCATTAAAAGAACAATGTGTTCATTTAAAAGTGGAGGAATTTTGATGGCTTATATTGAAGTCAAAAACGAGTTTAAAAAGTACCAAATGGGTGACACGGAAATTGTTGCCAATAATGATATCAGCTTTGAAGTTGAAAAGGGTAAACTGACTGTGATTCTGGGGCCAAGTGGTGCTGGTAAATCAACGGTGTTGAACATGCTAGGTGGTATGGATAGCCCAACCAGTGGTCAAATCATTGTCGACGGGGCGAATGTTGCTGAGTACAATGACAAGCAATTGACTCAATACCGGCGCAATGACGTTGGCTTTATTTTTCAGTTTTACAACTTGATCCCGAATCTCTCAACGTTAGAAAACGTCGAGTTAGCCACCTCTCTGGTTGATGATGGGCAGGATGCCGGTGAAGTTCTCAAAGAAGTCGGCCTTGAAAAGCGATTGAATAACTTTCCTTCTCAACTATCTGGTGGGGAGCAACAACGGGTGGCAATCGCTCGAGCATTGGCTAAAAACCCTAAGTTGTTACTGTGCGATGAACCTACTGAGGCTCTAGATTACAAGACCGGAAAACAGGTTTTGCAGTTGTTGAACGATGCAAGTCGCAAGTTTGGGAGAACGGTAATTATCATCACGCATAACTCTGAAATTGCCAAGATGGCGGATCGGGTCATTCATATCAACGATGCCCAAGTTAGAGACGTTGAAAACCACGAGAATCCAGTTCCCGTCGAAGACATCGTTTGGTAGGTGAGTAGAGATGAATAAATTACTATTCAGAAATATCAAGGGATCGCTTGGTCGATTCTTCGCGATTGCTCTAATCATCATGCTTGGGGTGCTGATTTTCGTTGGGGTCAAGGCAACAGGCCCCGCGCTAAATGACTCTCTTCAGTCAGAAGTTAAAACGCAGCGATTGAGTGATGTACAAGTTATATCTGATAAGGGATTCACGGACAAGGATGTCAAGGCAGCTGAAAAGGTCAGTGGTGCCAAAGCTGAAGCGGTTAAGTACAAGACTGCAATCGGTGGTAAGAACCGTGATGCGGTTGCGGTCTATGGATACAAGAAGAATGCCAAACAGAATAAGCTGATTATAAGAAGTGGCCATTTACCAAAAAAGGCGAATGAAATTGTCCTTGATAGTAAGGCCAAAAAAGATGAAGGTTATAAATTAGGAGATTCGTTCAAGTTTGCTAAGTCAGCCAAACTAAAGCAACGAACTTACAAGGTGGTTGGTTTTGCCGATTCGGTTCAGTACATTGATAATTCAACGCGGGGCGCCGCTAATATTGGGAATGGGCAGGTTCAATTTTTTGCCTACGTTACCGATAAAGCGATGAATATGCCCGTTAACACCGCAATTAATGTTCGATTCAATAGTTTGGATAAGTACGCTACGTTCTCTAAGAAATATAAGAATGCAGTCGATGATAAAGTATCTGATTTAAAACGAGAGTTGAACGATCGTAAAGCCGATCGGGCTAACGAACTAGCTGGGCCTGCGCTTAAGAAGCTTGATGCTGCTCAAACTAAACTCGATGATTCTCAAAAGCAACTTGATAAGTCCAAGGCTGCTCTCAAAAAGGCGTCAAATGGTCAAATGACTGCTAATAGTCAATTAACGAGTGCTCAAAAACGGATCGATGCTAGTAAGAAAAAATTAGTTTCTCAAAGGGCAAAGGTAGAAAAAGCTACGAAACCAACGTATTTATGGTCAACCAGAGAAGATTTTCCAGGCTTCAGTGGGTACGGTGATAGTTCTGACCGAATTGCGGCGATCGCCAATGTCTTTCCACTTTTCTTCTTCCTTTTAGCAGCTTTAATTACCTTTACAACGGTTACTAGAATGGTTGAGGAATCCCGAGGCCAGATTGGAACGCTGAAGGCCCTTGGGTTTTCAAAGGGATCGATTGCCTATCAGTACGTAATGTATGCATTTTATGCTGCGTTACTTGGAATTGTTGGCGGTTCGTTGATTGGAAATCTGACGTTACCGAGATTTGTGTTATCGATGTACAAAACTTACGTGCTTAAAGATTCAGTCGTTAACTTTGACTGGGTTTCAATTGGCTTGGCAGTGATTCTGGCACTTATTTCAACCGTTGGAGCTGCTTTCATTGTTATTTCCAAAGAAGTACGCGTTGTGCCATCAGAATTAATGCGACCAAAAGCTCCCAAGTCGGCAAAAAAGATTCTATTAGAACGGATTACATTTATTTGGTCTAGGTTAAAATTCAACCAAAAAATCAGTTATCGAAATCTGTTCAGATTTAAGTCACGTGGATTTATGACGATTTTAGGGATTGCCGGTGGAACGGCGCTGATTCTGACTGGATTTGGCTTGGATAACTCGATCTCGGGCTCTGGAAAACTTCAGTATGGCAATATTATCCATTATGATGCGGTTGTTCAGTCAAAGACTCCTGCTAAACTGGCGAGTGTTCAAAGAACAGTCAAAAAAGGTGGCGACTATCGTGATAGTGCTAGGGTTGCCACCGGAACTGTTAAGGCTTCTAATGGAAACGGTAATGTGGCTGACATCACCGTTTATGCTCCTGAGAATAAAGGCGACTTCAAGAAATTTATCAATGTTCGGGATGATAAGACTAAGAAGCCATTAAAGATAAGTGACGATGGCGTTATCATCACCGAGAAGATGGCCAAGAAATTAAAGGTCAAAAAGGGCGACACAATTTCGTTAGCTAGATCAGGTCAATCGAAAACTAAGGCGAAGGTTATTGGTATAGCTGAAAACTACGTAAGTAATTTTATTTATACAACTAAGAATCGTTATCAGAAATTCATGCATGAAAAGCCAGAAGTGAAAACATTATTGGTTAAGTTACACAACACTGATAAGAGTAAGGAAACCAAGCTGGGTAAGAAGTGGATAACCGATAACAGTGATATTCTTGGGATTAGTTTTACTCGGGATCAACAGAAAACCCTGTCTAATATGGCCAGTCAGATGGGACCAGTTGTCTGGATTTTCATTCTACTTTCAGGGTTATTGTCGTTTATTGTGCTTTACAATCTGAATAATATCAATGTTTCGGAGCGATTGCGGGAACTTTCGACAATTAAAGTATTGGGATTTTTCGATCCTGAGGTAACGATGTATGTTGCCCGTGAAAGCATCATTCTGGCCATTGTTGGAATTGTTGCTGGCTACGGATTGGGGACCCTGCTTACGGTCTATGTTCTTCATCAAGCAGCGACAACGGCAGTGATTTTCCCATTGATTATCAAACCGCTTGGTTACGTTGTGGCAACGATTTTGATGATTATGTTCAATCTAATTGTGATTATGCTGACCCATAGACGGCTTAAGCGAGTGGATATGGTCGAGGCATTGAAATCAAATGAGTAATAGTTAATTTAATTAAGTTCAAATTGCTGTCGGCAATTTGAACTTTTTTTATTTGCTATAATTTTTGACAGTTAATGTAGGAATCCTCAACGATTTATCCATCATATAGCGATAAATGAACTTTTTTCTAAAATACGGTTGACTTTGGTGAAGGGTAACTGGTAAAGTACAAGACATTAATAAATGATTAGAAAATTAAAAAACGCAACAATGAGGAACTGATCATTATAATTTTTTTCAG
Organism: Lentilactobacillus sp. Marseille-Q4993; assembly: GCF_951230165.1. Taxonomy (GTDB): domain Bacteria; phylum Bacillota; class Bacilli; order Lactobacillales; family Lactobacillaceae; genus Lentilactobacillus. Next base: position 10,277 of record NZ_CATNVB010000003.1, on the reverse strand, counting down.
AGAGCTCTTGGCTGGTGAAAAAGGGTAAAATTTGTAAAGATTATATCCCCTCTAGTGGCAAGGATGAACTTAGTAATCCTTGATGGTATCCAACCGTTATTTTGGACACGTATCGCAATCCTGCCGGCGGATTGCCGTGCGTGAAGGCATGGCTTTATTTTGCTAGTAAAGCTATTGCGTCGATAGGTGGTACCGCGGAAACGCCCTATGTAGAAATACATAGGGCGTTTTTTATTTTCTATTCAAATCTAAATATAAAAATAAAATGAGGTGTGTATAAATGTTTGAAGGAAGTAAAGTATTAACTTTGAAAAATGGATTTCATTTATTTTCAAGAACGGTGGGAACTGGTAAAGTAAATCTTCTTTGTCTACACGGTGGACCAGGTGGTACTCATGAAGAGTTTGAAAATTTTGCTGAAATGCTTGGCCCAGACAAAGTTAGAGTTTCTATGTATGACCAGCTAGGTTCGTTTTTTTCTGATCAGCCAGATTATAATAATCCAGAAAATAAGAAGTACTTAACATTAGATTATTATTTGTCGGAGTTAGAAGAAGTTAGACAACAGTTGGGACTAGATGATTTTTATTTGTTAGGTCATTCATGGGGAGGATTGCTTGCTCAAGAATACGCACTGAAGTACGGGAATCATTTAAAAGGACTAATTGTTATGAGCATGATTGACAGTATTGAGGAATATACACCAAATGTTAATCGGCTACGTGATGAAACATTATCGGCATTTGATGTCGAGTATATGAGAAATGTTGAAGAGCAAGAAAGATTTGATGATCCAAAGTACCAACAGTTAGTGAATGTATTAAACGGAAATTTTGTTATGCGTCATCCAGAAAATGGTGCAAAACATTTGGTAAGCCATAATGCATCTCCTGTGTATAACTACTTTCAAGGCAATAATGAGTTTGTGATGGTTGGAAAACTGAATGGATGGGATCGTAGAAATGATGTTCAAAATCTAAAAATGCCAACTCTTTTAACATTTGGTGATCACGATACTATGCCTCTTGACGCTGCAAAGAGAATGGAGAAAAAAATTCCAAACTCAAGATTAGTTTTGACTCCAGATGGTGGTCACTGTCATAGTGTTGATAATCCTAGTGCATTTTTTAAAACTTTGGGTGAGTTTTTGAAGGATGTTGAGAATAATGATTTTAAATAGGGAGTGAATTGTGATGAGGAAAAAATATTTAACTGGTAGTTTATTATTAGTGTTAGGAGTTATGCTGGCTGGTTGTGGGGCATCAGGAGCAAAAAAGGACAAAAAAACAATTTCCTTAATGCAGGATACTGACTTAATGTCGTTGGATACTTCAAATCATGCAGACTTGACTCAATGGAATGTTTTGGAACAAAGCATGGAAGGATTATATCGTTCAGACCAAAATAATAAACCTTCCGCGGGAATTGCGGAAAAAGTTGTAAAACCTACTAATAATGGATTAACGTACACTTTTAAATTAAGAAAGAGTGCAAAATGGAGCGATGGAAAAGCAGTGACTGCTCAAGACTTTGAGAATGCATGGAAACGTTCTGCAGCACCAACTGCGAAGTCTGGATATAATTACATATTCTCTGGTATTAAGAATGCTGACGCCGTTTCAGCTGGAAAGAAGCCTGCGTCATCGTTGGGAGTCAAAGCGCTGGATCAACATACTTTGCAGGTAGAGTTGGATCATCCTATGCCATATTTTACAAAGATGATGGTATTGCCGGCATTTTTCCCACAAGAAACAAGTGCAGTGAAGAAGTATGGCAGTAAGTATGGAACAAGTTCGGATAAAATGACATATGATGGACCATTTAAGGTTAATGGATGGAATGGGTCGAATGATAGTTGGACTCTTACAAAAAATCACTATTATTACGACTTGAAAGATATTAAATTAGACCAAATTAATATGAAAGTTGTGAAAGATGCTAATACAGCACATAATTTATTTGAGCAAAAGAAGCTTGATGATGCAACGATTACTGGAACCACAGCTCAAGGATTACAAAATGACAAGAGCCTGATTCATGTTGAAAAAGCCGGTACTTATTATGCACGTCTTAATGTGGCAAACGGGAAGGCGTTAAATAATGTTAAGATGCGTCAAGCTGTCAATTTGGCAGTTGATAGAGAAAAACTTACTAACAAGGTGTTAGCTGACGGATCAACACCCGCGTACACATATGTTGCGAATAAATTAACAACGGATCCAACAACTGGAAAAGATTTTGGGAAAGAGATGGAACCTACCGATAAGTATGATGTTTCAAAAGCCAAAGAGTTATGGAAACAAGGAATGAAAGAGTCTGGTAAGAAGGATGTTACTTTAACTGTTTATGGTAATGATGATGGGATTTCCAAAGAGGTGGCAGAATTCCTACAATCAACCTTGCAACAAAGTCTACCAAATTTGAAAGTTGAAGCTCGCAATCTACCTGATAAGGCAGTTCAAAGTGCCACGGATGAAGGTAAATTTGATTTATCACAAACTCTTTGGCTGGCTGATTTTGCGGATCCAATTGGTTTTATGACAATTCTTCAAACTGGAAATCCTCAAAACCATGGAAAGTTTAGCGACAAAGCTTATGATAAGTATGTCGATAACGCAGAGAGCTCAGCAGCAAATAATGAAAAAGAATATTGGTCAAATTTACGGAATGCTGAAAAGGTCTTAAATGAAAAGGCACCGGTTGTGCCACTGTACCACATGGTTCAAAGTCATTTGGTTAATTCTAAGCTTAAGGGTGTTATGTATCATCCAGTCGGTGAGGATGATTACACAAGGGCTTACTTAAAGTAAAATAAATCGTTATTCATCCCAACATGTTATCCTAAAGGTATCATTAACGCGTGGGGGGATTACATGGATAAAGGAAGAGTTGCCGCTTTTACTGATGCCGTTGTGGCAATCATAATGACGATTATGGTTTTGGAATTCAAGACTCCCGAAAGTTTTAAATGGGAAGGAATCTTTGAGCAGCTTCCGTATCTGGTAGCATACGCCGTTAGTTTCTTATATATCGGGGTTGCTTAGTACAATCATCATTACATGTTTGCGATAGCCCACCGAATCACTAAGAAGGTGTATTGGTATAACAACTTTTGGTTGTTCGCAATGTCACTGATCCCAGTTTCGACGGCTTGGGCTGGTAAATTTATTGATAAACGAGCTCCGGAGTACTTCTATATTTTTATCTTTATTTTGTGGAGTATTATGTATCTGCTGTTAACGCGGGAGATTATTAATGAGCTTGAGCAGAATGGTCAAGGTGCCGATGCAAAAAGAATTAGGGCAATGACGATCTATCGCTTTTTGATAAGTTGGAAGGCGATCCCGATTCATCTGTTTATGCTGGTGGCCATTTACTTTTTCCCACCATCTGGATTAATAATCACATTTATTGAATTGGTCTACATGGCTCTGCACACTACTTCAGACAGCGATAAAATTTTTGAATAAAAAACAGGATCCGTTCCCCTCACGCCAATAAGGGGTCGAATCCTGTTTTCTTGTTTTTCACTTAATCCAATTGACTTATTTTTCTGATTTTTCAATACTGCCAGCAATATCGTCAGTCGAAAAATCGTGGTTTCGATAATCTTGATCCGCAACCGGTAAATGTTGCTCAAGGGTATCGAACACCTGGGCTGTAATGTCAGCTTTATCGACTGTGAAGCCGAGAACATGACCACCAAAGTCTTTCTCCTTAGACAAAAAGTGGTAATGAAAACCGCCGACGGCAGCCCCGTTAAATAGTTCTGGGGAGTAGTATCCAAGAAGGGTTCCAGATACCTTGTCCCGTTTAAAAATACTTTGCTGCTCAGCAGTTTCTGCCAGTGTCTTGTATGGGGTGTTTGACTTGGCAACGGCCCGGGTGGTTACGTTAGAAAATTCACCCGTGGCAACTACTGAGAAGAAAGTGTTGTTGTTATTCATTAGTTCCAAAATCTGCTCACTGAATGGACCTTGAGCGACGTTTTCTGCTTCAAATAGCGGTTTGTAGTTCGCCCAATTAGTGTTAGCAAACGGCATCGTAAAGTCAGCCGAGACAACGTTGACTTCCCCACTGGCCGAAACCTGATATGGAGTGCCGTCCAGAATAATCAACTCGCCATCTAAACCCTCACCGGTACCGATACCGGTGTCTCCGTGGTTTAGAAATTCACCCATTGTGATTGTTCCCTTTAGTAGACCAGGGACAAGCAAAGCAAGGGTGCCATGTTGATATAAAACGTTTGGATTATGTTGCATACTTGTCATCTCTTTACTTTAATTTAAAATATCATCGAGCAACGCCGACTTTAGTTTAATATTATCACTATAATCGACCGGAATGTCGATAACCGATGGACCGTCTTCCGTGAGTGCTTGTTGCATCGCCTCCTTAATCTCGGCTTTGGTGGTTGCGGTGTGGCCGTGGGCACCAAAACTCTTGGCATAAGCTGCAAAGTCTACTGGTCCAAGGGTAACGCCAGCATCCTTGCCGTACTTAGCAACTTCTTGAAATTTTACCATATCGTAGTAACCGTCGTTGAAAATTACTTGAACGATATTCAGGTTAAGTCGAACTGCGGTTTCAAGCTCAGCACCCGAAAATAGGAAGCCACCGTCACCCGATACAGAAACAACTGGTTTGCTTGAATCTTCTAGCGCTGCGACGATTGCCCAGGGGAGTGATACCCCAAGCGTCTGCATTCCATTACTGAAAAGAAGGTGCCGTGGTTGATAACTCCTAAAGTAGCGAGCCATCCATATGTAAAAGCTTCCTACGTCAACAGTAACGGTGGTGTCGCTAGCAATCTCTTCCTGCAAGGCATCGACAACGTCGAGGGGATGAACCAGGCTTTCCCTTGCGGGGGTGGTTTCAATTGTCCGCTCGTTTAGCTTTTGTCTGAGATTATCTAAGTCCTTGATGAAGTCAAACTGAAGCTGGGTGGCTTTAATCGTATCAGCTAGCTTAGTAATCGTCTTCGCAATATCAACAACTGCGGTTACGTCAGGTTGGTAGTCAGCACTGATTTCTGGGGCAACCTCGTCAATACTAATAACTTCAGAGGTGTGTTCAGCGTTCCAAATCCGACCTTCGTACTCAACTGGATCGTAACCAATGGTAATCACAAGGTCACTGTCCCTTAATAGATTATCACCAATTTGATTTCTAAATAACCCAACCCGACCAAAATAGTGACTTTCTAGTTCTTTTGAGATGATTCCAGCTCCCTGGAAAGTCTCAACAACCGGAATTGAAGCCACTTTAAGAAGTGCTTGGATTGCGGCGGCATTGGCGGGGGTTGATGCTCTCATTCCGGCAAGGATAACGGGATGGGATGCTGATTTTAGTTTATTGATAACTTTATTGATGGTCTCGTCGTCTGCAGCACTCTGCTTAGCTGGTTTAACAGTCCCGATGACATCACGGTCAGTTTCTCCGGCTAAAACATCACCTGGAACTGACACAAACGTAGCCCCTGCTTTGGGAGCCACTGAAGTCTGATACGCATTAGTAAAGGCCTCTGATAAGTTGTTTGAGTCCTGAACTTCCACGCTGCTCTTGGTTACATTTGCCATGATAGCTTGGCTGGGAATGCTTTGATGAGTTAATCTTGCCACGTCATCGCGGGGAACCTGACCACCGATTGCGATAACCGGATCAGCCTCGGATGTTGCTGTTAATAGGCCAGTAATTAAGTTTGAAACCCCAGGACCAGATGTTGTGGCGGCCACCCCTGGTTTACCTGTCAAACGACCAACTCCTGCCGCCATGAAGGCTGCGTCTTGTTCGTGACGTGTTATTATTAGTTTTGGAGCTTTGGGGTCGGTGCTGTATTTCAAGTCTTCAAATAGTTGGTCGACTTTGGCACCGGGTACTCCGAAAACGTACTTGATACCTTGGTTGATCATGCTTTGAATCAATGCTTGGGAACCAGTTAATTTTTTAGTCATAATCAATACCTCGTTTTTTATGTGTTGAATTGTCAACATATAAAAGATATTCTATTAGTGTTGAATTGTCAACATACTTGAAAGGACTTTTTGCAAATGAAAGACTTAGGCTATTTAGCACAGGATATTTCTATCTTGCACCGTCAGTACTATAAGGACACCGGTGCGTTGTTCAGTGAATACGATTTAAATCCAACCGCGGTGTGTGTGTTACTGACGGTTCATGATAAACAAGGAATCAATCAAAACCAAGTTGCGCGAGAACTCGTAATTGATAAGGGGTTAGCAACTAGGGAAGTTAAAAAAATGGTTGAGTTAGACTTGTTATCAAAAACAGCTGGCCGGGGCCATCAAGTGTTATTGAATACAACAGTGAGCGGTGACCGCTTAATTCCAACCGTTCAAAAAATCAGAAGTGATTGGTGGAAAGAACGGCTGGGCGAGTCCGGAATCACCGTTGACAGTCCACTGTTTGAAGCCATTGATAAGGTTGTTTCAACCATTGTTGAACCAGATTAGGAGGCCCATATGACAACTATTCGACCAATAACAAGTAATGATGATGTCAAGATGGCTGAAATCATTCGGACATTATTAAAGTCTTTCAACCTTGATAAACCAGGAACGGCTTATTTTGATCCTGAGCTTGATCATTTGAGTGAGTTTTACGGCCAAACGCAAAAACGGCAATACTTTGTGGCTGTTAATGATGATAATGAAGTGGTTGGGGGAGCAGGAGCCGCTGAGTATGATGCTGAAAATGGGGTGGCGGAACTCCAAAAACTTTATGTATCAGCGTCAGCTCAGGGTGATCATCTAAGTACCAAGCTGATTGATCGGGTGGTTGAGTTTGCCCGGCAGGCTGGCTATGAAAAATTATACTTAGAGACCCACCATGATTTGAGTGCCGCTGTTCATGTGTACGATAAGTATGGGTTTACACTCCTTGATGGCCCTATTGGCGGTGGTGAACACCAAGCGATGGATATATTCTATGAATTAAAGCTAAAAAAATAGCCTCATCTTCAACTTATCGTTGAAAACGAAGCAGATTTGGAAACCATTTTCCATCTGGTTTCCGCCCCAAGCTACCTAAGAACAGGTAGCTAATACCACGACATGTATTATTGGGTTTGTTCAGGGACAACCCCTGAATCCACCTTTAGATTATGTTATTTACGGTTAGATAGCAAGTAATATAGCTCAAAAAAACAGTGGTCTGACAAGTATAATTAACTACTTATCAGACCGCTGCTATGTAACAAAACAACGAACAATATATGCAACCCTTGTTTTTCCAGACAATAGTTGCTGGGGCTCACATTTCCGGGAGTGAGCCCCCTGTACCACGACACCCTTAGTGTATGCCATTAAATATTATTATGCAACCGCTTATAGATACATTGACAACAATTTTTGGTAATATTTTCTTAGATGGAAAGGTGGGTAACTGAAATGGTAATTCAAACTGTATTGACTCCCGAGTGGATCGAGTGGGGAAAACAGCGCTCCAATGAATTTGAATTTTTGGAAGGCTTTGTTGCGGGGGAAGGTGGCGTTGATCCGAAGATCTTGCTACTTGGAGAAGCCCCTGGCGCTAAGGAGATTGAACTTGGTCATCCATTTCAAGGACCTTCAGGAAAAGAATTAGATCGCTGGTTGGCTTCGCTCAACTTGACTCGTGAAGATGTGTATATTTTTGGGGTGGTTAGCGCTAGGCCGTTCCGAGTAGGAAAGTCTGGATTGAAAAGTGATCGCCGCCCCAATAATAAGGAAGTTAAGGCGTTTGCCCCGATGTTTGATTATGAGCTGGCCAAGTTTCCTAATCGCTTACTGGTTACGATGGGCAATGCAAGCTTACAGCGCCTGTTGGGTAAAGATGCCAAGATTGGTGAGTTGCACGGTAAGTTTATCCATCAACAGGTTCAAGTGTTCAACCAAGAATCCGGCAAATTCGAAATGAGCGACAAAGAGTATGATATTTTTCCGTTGTATCACCCTTCGTACTCCAAACGGTTCAAGAGTATGCAACCGGTGGTGGATGCTGATTCAGCTAAACTGAAAGAATTATTGGCGAATAGGATGGTTTGACCCAATATTTTTTCAAACTTAAATCACTTTAAGCTTAGTTTAAGGTAGCGGGGTTATTCTAAACACAATTAAAAGACGAGGCATAGCGATAGGGTCGCAGCTATCGCGGTGGTTGATCAATAACCCTTAAATGTTTCAAAATAAATAATCTCCCCCCAATGTATTTTATTTATTGACACTGAGTAAGTCGCAAGCTTGATGTGTCAACCACCACCTCACAATCTTTTAATACCCCGAAGAATATGAATATACTAAAGAACGATCTCTCTCACCGTGAGGTCGTTTTTTTCTGTCAAAAAATGGTTGCAATTGCAACTATTAGTAGTAAACTACTAATAAATATGAGGTGAAATCAATGGACAGCTCTCAAACGGCAACGATGATTTACCAAATCTACAAGCTAGGCACTGGATTGTTGGCCAAACGGTTACGCAAACATAAACTTAACGTTGACCAGGCAGTTTCAGTTCTTTTGATTGCCAAATATAATAAAATCAATCAACAAGAAATTGGGACGAAGATAGGTCGAAGTGCGGCTAGTATGTCGAATTTAATGAAGTCGTTAGAAACTAGAGGCTTTATTTTTCGGATTCCCGACAGCCGGGACGACCGGGAGAAAAATTTAAAACTCACGGCAGTAGGAACGAAGATAGCTATTGAAATCAAGAAGGAATTTGATAGTATTTCAGACTTGATTGAGGATATTCTTGAAGATAGAGAAAGTTTAGTTTCAGAATTAGAAAATATTAGAAATCAATTTAGGCAGATGGAGGACCTTTAAATGACGTTAACCCCAGAGGAGCAAAGCAACACCAGAATTGAGCTTCAACGTAATTTCGATTTGGCAGATATTACCTTGGCGGATGCCGCTCGTGATTTGAATACTACCCCGGAGCACGTGGATGACGTCTTGAAGCTCCATTCGCGAAGAATAGAAGAACCCTGGGTTTTAAAGAATTACCTTAATCGAATTATTAAGGACAATGGGGACACGCCCTATCCTTATTCCAAGTTAGCAGGGAGCCCAATGCTACATATGTTTTTAGATCAGAAATATATTCGACGGGGCAAATTAGATGAAGAACCTGATTTGTCGAGTGACAATTTTAACTATTAAGAAAATAAAACCTCCACAGTGATTTATGAGTTGATATCACTATGGAAGTTTTTTGGATTAATTTTTATTTTGATACATAACTTTATGCATGTAATGGCCGAAATCAAAGTTGACTCCGCGGTAATAGGCGAGCGCTTTTTTAGAGTTTGGAAGGCGAACTCCTAGGACATATGCAGGCTTACTGAAAGCTTTCTTTGGTAACCGACTTGGTTTTCCAAAACTATACGTTGTGGTTTTATTACTGAAAGCAAAGTAGAAGTTGCTTTTGTTCTTTAAAATAATAACTGGTTTCTGCTTGTCCCATTTGTACTTATTTGTCTTTAAATTAAATTTGCCCGTTCTAACCGTCTTTTTTTCGATTTGCAGAGCGTAGTTATAAGATTTACTGTTAGGAATCCTAACTCCTAGGTACCGCCCTCGGTATGTAGTTGGAAACGACGTTGGTTTGATGGTACTGGCGGTTGCTGAATAACTGCCTAATAAACCAGTGGTTAGCGCTGTGGTTGCAAAAATGATTCCAGTTATTGCTTTCATTGATTGATCCCACTTTCCTCAAGTATTTATTCCCTCTAATTGCTATTCTAGCAGTGGGAGTAGGGATTAACTACCTTTGATCAGTACTTTTTTCAAAAAGATTTTGGTTTTAAAGTTGGTTTAAGGTTAGTTCGATAATATATAGACAATCAATAAGGAAAGGAAGCGAACGATTCCCCCTCGATCAAACAACTTAGCATGAAAACTAAAACTAGAATAAATAACTATTCCATCTTTTAGGAGGCGATGCGGATAATCATAAGTCTTTCCACCTAGAGTATTAAGTGAAAACGAACAACCCAAAAACCCAATTAAACAAACGAATAATTAGAGCATAAAAATTTTTCCTCAAATTGCGGGATCTCACCCCTAATTGCTATCTAGACTCCCCCAATAAAACTCTAGATTAGCTTAGATCCCGTCCAAAACTCCAAATAGAATAAATTGTAAACAAGAGGCTGGGACAAAAGTCCTAGTTAAAGCAAAAAAGCTTCGGAAATAAAAATTTCCGAGGCTTTTTTGCATTTTACGTAGCACAGAGAATTCAACTCTGCTATTCTTAAATCGACTAAAACCCAAGG
>NZ_CATNVB010000002.1 GCF_951230165.1 Lentilactobacillus sp. Marseille-Q4993 | reverse complement strand
TTACTTAGATCAACCTAAGAGATTAACGACGAAGCAGCCATTTTTTGTTACGGCATCAAGTGCCAAAAAGAACCTCGGCTTTGCTTCGCTACCACTTTATCAAAAAAATGGTGAATCCTAGCTCCGTTGAGTTTTGGATTCACCATTTATCTTAGTAAGTTTTTGTTGACGATGAGTTTGATTTCAGTCAGACTGATGATAAGAAATCGAGTGAAAGAGGGATATGTATGGGACTCACAGTTGATTTATTCAATGATATTTCATCACGAAAAAAGGGAGCCAAAAATTTAATTACGGATGTACCAGGTGTAAAAGTCGGCCAGATAACCTACGACGACGGAACGACTCATACTGGAGTAACGACAATTATTCCGGCACCAGGTAATTTATTTCGGGAAAAATTACCAGCAGCATCTTATGTCATTAACGGGTTTGGTAAGAGTATTGGTTTGGTGCAAATTGATGAACTTGGAACGCTGGAAACCCCAATTATATTAACGAACACGTTCGCCGTTGGAACGGCGCTGAATTTTCTGACTAAACAAATGCTGGTTGAAAATCCGGAAATTGGTGATAGCACCAGTACTGTTAATCCAGTGGTTGCCGAGTGTAATGATGGCGATGTGTCTAGCATTAGAGATATGAAACTCACTGAAAAGCAGTTTTCTGAAAGCATGGCAAACGTGGCTGATACGTTTGAAGAGGGAGCTGTCGGAGCTGGTAGAGGGATGATGTGCTACGACCTCAAGGGTGGTATCGGGTCATCTTCTAGACTGGTGGAGTTTGGTGATAAACAATTTACGGTCGGCACGCTCACAATGACTAACTACGGGTTCCTCACGGATCTGATTATCAAGGGGATCCCAATCGGCGAACCATTAGCAAAAATGATCAAAGCGGATAAAGAGAAAGAGGAGAAAGGATCAATTATCACCGTTATTGCTACGGATGCCCCACTTAACTCTCGCCAGCTTAAGCGTCTTGCCAAACGGGCGACGGTTGGAATTAACAGAACGGGTGGTTATATCGGCAACGGTAGCGGAGAAATCGTCTTTGCCTTTTCAACTGCTAATCGAGTTGCTCACTTTACTAAGGACGATTTTGACACGGTTACTCGGTTCAACGACAACAATATTGATAAGTTTTTCCGAGCGGTCAGTGCCTGTGTTGATGAATCAGTTCTTAGTTCGCTGGTTCATGCTGATTCTGTGGTTGATCGCAAGTGTAGAAATCGACTATCATTCATCGATGCTTGCAATAAGTTGGTTAAAGACCAGCCTGAGTATCAAGAGATGGTTAATCAAGTATTTCAAGAACTTGGGGTGAGCCAATGATTTTACCAACGCCACATATTGATCAAAATGCGTGGGGAGCAATTAACGGTTGTGAGGCGGCAAGCTTATTGATGGGATTGCATTTCAGGCAAGCAACGACGTTAAATTATGGCCAGTTTTTAAAATTGATGCCAATTAGCGAAAATGCAAATCCAAACGAAGGTTTTGGTGGCTCGCCTTATAAAAACCAACACGGCAAATTTGAAGCGATTTTTATTGACCCATTATCACAGTGGGCAGCTAAATACGTAAATGTAAGGAAATATTCCACTTCCGAAAAAAACTTTAGCTTTAACTCACTTTACGCCGACGTGGCAGCTGGAAATCCGGTGGTTGTCTTTGTGACCGTTCATTTCGAAGAACCAGAGTACGAAGTGTATCCCTTTGGTAACGTGGCAATCAATAATCATGCCGTATTACTAGACGGGGTCGATGATGACTGGGTTCATGTTAATGATCCAATTGATGGATGTTACAAATTGCCAAAGGAAAAGTTCGAGCGAATCGCTGGCGCCAGGGGGATGGCTCTTGCTCTGACTGAGTGACACTGAACCGTCAACTTATTATTACAAAGCGATTAAAAAATGGTTAGAATAATAGTGACGTTTTCTCATTCTTGTGATAGATTATCTAACATAAACAAAATCTATTGGGATATTGGAGTGAGAGTTTATGAGAAAATGGCATTTTATTTCTTTGACGGCGTTACTGGCTTTGTCAGTGGCGGGATTAGCTGGTTGTAGTAATCCATCGGGCAGTGCGAAAAAGCAGGTCTTGAACACGGAAACTGATACGGATCTTTCAACCGTGACTTATCCAAAACGACCGCTGTTGCTTCGTTCAATGTTTTGAATAACGTTGATGAAGGGTTAGTTCGACTGGGTAAGAATAGTAAAGTTGAACCTGGAATCTCTAAAAATTATACGGTTTCCAAAGATGGTAAACAGTACACCTTCAATTTGCGTCATGATGCTAAATGGAGCAATGGTGACAAAGTTACTGCCCATGATTTCGTATATTCATGGCAACGGACCCTTGATCCTAAGACTGCATCTCAGTATGGCTACTTATTCTCGGGCATCAAAAATGCAGATAAGATCCAGGCGAAGAAGGCAAAGGTTAGTTCGCTTGGTATCAAAGCTGATGGCGATTACAAATTGGTCGTTACTCTCGAACAACGAATCCCTTATTTCAAGTTATTGATGGGATTCCCGGTGTTCTTCCCACAAAATCAAAAAGTGGTAGAAAAGTATGGCAGCAAGTACGCTACTACCGCAAAAACGCAAGTATATAACGGTCCGTTTGCGCTTAAAAACTGGAACGGTACCAATACCACGTTTGACCTGGTAAAGAACAGTGATTACTGGGATAAGAAGAGCGTTAAGCTAGACAAAATCAATTTCCAAGTTATCAAGGATCAGTCAACTGGATTTAATATGTATCAGGATAAAAAGCTTGATATGACTGGTTTGTCGGCATCTCAAGCTAAACAAATGGTGAACAACAAGGATCTCGTTTCACGACCACAATCTTCAGCGTTTTATCTAGCCCTGAACCAAAAGATGAAGGTTTTCCAAAACAAGAAAATCAGACAAGCAATTTCAATGGCTATTGACCGGAATATGATGGTCAAGAAGGTTGTTGGTGGTGGGGCAATTGCCAATACTAAGTTTGTGTCTGAAGGGCTGGCCAAGTCGCCGATCAACGGGAATGACTTTACAAAGGATGTAACCGCACCCGATACGATGAGCTATAATCCAACTGAGGCCAAGAAGTTGTTTAAAGAAGGGCTGAAGGAAGTTGGTAAGAGTTCGCTTAGCTTTACGATTATGGGTGGCGATACCTATGATTCAAAGCAGCTAGGTGAATACCTTCAAAGCACGCTTGAAAAGAACCTTCCGGGATTGAAAGTGTCATTGACGAATATTCCAGCTCGGGTTGTGTTGTCACGGCAGACTGATCACCAATTCCAGGCAACGGTTGCGGACTGGTTCGCTGATTTTTCAGACCCAATCACATTCTTGAACATTTTGCAGTCTGATAACCCATCGAACAATTCGGTTTGGAAGAATAAGAGTTACGATGAGCTGATCAAGAAGTCTAACACTACGGATTCAAGTGATCCTGATAAGCGGTGGGATGATATGGTTAAGGCTCAGAATATTGCGTTGAAGGAACAAGCAATTGTGCCGCTGTTCCAGTCAAGTGAGCAATGGTTGATAAATCCAAAGGTTAAGGGGATCGTTTACAATTCAGCTGGTCCTAACTATAACTACAAGGAAGCATATATTAAGTAACATTTGAATAATGGTTATCTCTTTAGCATGATATTTACAGGGATGGGTGACAAAAGTGTATTTAGTAGCTTTGCCCCAACCGTTAAATATCATGCTTTTTAGGTGGAGATCTCTAAATAGGCGCTTTTTACGATCGAATATGAAATGAGCATTAAAATCAGCATAGCTAGATTCTCATTTTTATGCTAAATTAGAATGTATAAGTAATAAATATTTTCATTGGGAGTGAACAAATATGGGGATTTCACGCAAAACTGCGTTATCTACTGGAATTGCAATGACCGCACTATTATTAGCAGGGTGTGGTAGTTCCGGTAATAGTTCCAAAAAACAAGTGTTAACTACTTCAACTGATACAGAGCTATCGACCGTTGATTTGTCTAAAACAACTTCGGTCAGTGCTTTTAATGTGTTGAACAACGTTGATGAGGGGTTATTTAGATTAGGAAAGAATAGTAAGGTAGAACCAGGAATTGCTAAGTCGTCTACGGTTTCAAAGGATGGTAAAACATACACATTCAACTTACGAAAGAATGCAAAGTGGAGTAACGGTGATCCAGTAACCGCTCAGGACTTTGTCTATTCATGGCGGCGAACGCTTGACCCTAAGACCGCATCACAATATGGCTACTTATTCTCTGGGGTTAAGAATGCTGATAAAATCCAAGCTAAAAAAGCTAAACCAAGTACGCTTGGGATTAAGGCAGATGGCAAGTACAAATTAGTAGTTAACTTGGAACAACGGATTCCTTACTTCAAGCTATTATTAGGATTCCCAGTATTCTTCCCACAAGATTCTAAGGCTGTTTCTAAGTATGGCAGTGATTACGGAACTACATCCAGCAAACAAGTTTATAACGGTCCATTCACTTTGACTAAGTGGAACGGGACTAACTTGAACTGGACACTGAAGAAGAACAAAGATTATTGGGACAAGAGCAATGTTAAACTCGACGAAATCAAGTTTAGCGTTGTTAAGGATCCATCAACAGGGCTCAATCTTTATGATCAAAAGAAACTCAACATGGTTCAATTGTCAGCAACTCAATCCAAGCAGATGAAGAATAGTAAGGATCGGGTCAACCGCCCACAATCGTCTGCTTATTACTTAGCTTTCAACCAAAAGAAGAAGGCGTTTGCTAACGAAAACATCCGTAAGGCTATTTCGATGGCAATTAACCGACCAACAATGACTAACAAAGTTGTTGGTGGTGGTGCTGTCCTTAACGATAAGTTCGTTTCAAAGGGATTAGCTTACTCGCCATCTGGAAATAAGGACTTTACCAGTGAAGTAAAAGCCCCATCAAGTTTGGATTACAACCCAACAGAGGCTAAGAAGTTATTCAAGAAGGGACTTCAGGAAATCGGTAAGAAGTCATTGAGCTTCACGTTACTAAACGTTGATACTTATGACCAAAAACAATTAAGTGAATATCTCCAAAGTACCCTTGAAAAGAACTTGCCTGGGTTGAAAGTATCTCTTAATAACATCCCTGGCCGGACGGTACTATCACGTCAAGCTGACCATGAGTTCCAAGTTACGGTTGCTAACTGGTTTGCTGATTTCTCTGATCCAGTAACGTTCCTTAACATTTTGACTAGTGATAATCCAAGTAACATTTCCCAGTGGAAGAATTCTGAGTATGATTCACTCATCAAGAAGTCGAATGGATCAGATGCTCAAAACGCTGACAAACGTTGGCAAGATATGGTTTCAGCTCAAGAGCTTGCCCTTAACAAACAAGCAATTGTTCCTCTTTATCAATCAGGTGAACAATGGTTGATCAATTCAAAAGTTAAGGGAGTCGTTTACAACTCAGCTGGTGCCAACTACAATTATAAAGACGCATCAATCAAGTAGGAGAGATATTTTTTGATTCCAAAAATCGAGAAAATTGAAACGTTCAAAGCCGCGGTACCACTAAAGGAACCGTTTAAAACAGCATTGAGAACTGTGACAACTGCAACAACCGTTATTGTTAAGGTGACTGCATCTAACGGAATGGTCGGATTTGGTGAGGCTGCCCCAACTCCAGTGATTACTGGTGATACAACGAGTAGTATTATCGAAGCGGTCGAGCAGATAATTGGTCCTAAAATCGTGGGGGAATCATTGCTCGCTGCTGATAATATCAAGCAAATTATTGATCAGGCGATGGTGCATAATTCTAGCCCCAAGGCAGCTTTGAACATTGCGGTAAATGACCTGCTTGGTCAAATTGCAGGGCTACCACTTTACCAATTGCTGGGTGGTGCTCGTGATCAAATTACGACTGACTATACGGTTAGTGTTGGAACAACCGATTCGATGATTAAGCATGCCAAGCGGTTAATTACTGATGGCTTTACGACCTTAAAAATCAAAGTGGGAAGTAAAAGTGAAGCGGAAGATCTCCAGACGGTCGTTGCTTTGCGGAAGGCGGTTGGACCTGACATTAATATTCGGTTGGATGCTAATCAAGGTTGGCATCCGAAACAGGCGATTGCTGCGATTAGAAAAATGGAACAACTTGATTTGAATATTGAATTGGTGGAGCAACCAGTGCCTGCTGCTGACTTTGATGGTTTGGCATCAGTTACCAATAATGTGCTCACACCAATCATGGCTGACGAGGGAGTTTTCTCAGTCGGTGATGCGTTGCGTTTGATTGAGATGAAGGGTTGTGACATTATCAACCTTAAGCTGATGAAGGCTGGCGGAATCGATAACGCGTTGAAGATCAATGCCATTGCAGAGGCTGCCGGAGTCAAGTGTATGGTTGGCAGTATGATTGAATCGTCAGTATCGGTCACGGCTGCTGCTCATTTAGCCGCTGCAAAGCAAAATATTCAATTCGTTGACCTTGATGCAGCAATGATGTTTACGAAAAATCCGGTTGATGGTGGAATTCTCAATGATGGAAATATCATTAAGTTTTCTGAAAAACCGGGATTAGGTTTCTAGGATAAAAGGGGAGTCGGATTGTCGGCTCTTTTTTTAATTCAATCATAATTTGGTGATTAACGTTTGCGGTTCGGCTAAATTAGGGAATGTTTTTAATGATTCATGTTAATATGTTTTTAGATAGAATAGAGGGTGAGCTAATGAATACAAAAAGAGTAATCGTTCCCGTTGCAACCGTCTGGTCAACTAATCATTCTAATCGGGATGTTGACAAAGCGGCTATTGACGGTGATGTTAAACAATGGGTTCAGGATATGAGTGACGAGCAGAGTGTTGATTTGAGCGACAATAGTCGAGTAGTAACTCAGGCTCTATTCAATGACGAAGTAATCGTTGATGATATTGTTGGTGACTGGGCCAAAGTATTTGTTCCAAGTCAGCGGGATGACTCTGATGGTCGGGGATATCCCGGGTGGATTCCCGTTAAATTGCTTAGTGATAAGGATACTAACTATTCAAACACTACTGCTACGGTCAGAATTGCAACTAAGTTTGCCACACTCTACGATGCGGACAAAAAACCAGTGATGGAGCTGAGCCTAGGGACAGTTTTGAATCAAATTGCCACTGAAGGTGACTGGATCAAGGTGATTACTCCGCTTGGTGAAAATTATATAAAGGCTGATGCAATCAAGATTCCGTTTGATGAACAAAACGCTGGCCAGGTAATGGTCGATATGGCCAAACAATATATGGGGATGCGTTATCTCTGGGCCGGCATTAGCTCGGACGGTTTCGATTGCTCTGGACTTGTGTACACGATGCATAGGGTGCTTGGTTTCGATATCCCTCGTGATGCGGATGACCAGCAGGCTTCCGGGATGCCAGTTGCTCCCGAAGATATTCAACCCGGTGATTTAGTTTTCTTTGCATATGACCATGGCGAAGGTTACGTTCATCACGTTGGTATGTATATTGGCAACGGTAAGATGATTGAGTCACGGACTCCTGGTAAACAAGTTGATATTGCTGACTTAACCGAATTGAAGTTTGCTTCAGAATTCGCTGGTTTTAGGAGATATTGGCGATGAAAGTAACGACGATCGATTCGATTAGGAGTCTGCTAGCAAATATCGATGCGGACGTTGCTTGCCTCGTGGAAGACGATGAAGGCAAAGAAGTGGCCGTTAATCCTAACGAAGAATTTCGTTCTGCTTCACTTATCAAACTGGCAATATACGACTACGCCTTTTCTAAAGGGGCTGATCTCACTAAGCAGATTGAGATTAACGAAAAAGATATTGTTGGTGGCGCTGGGGTCATCCAAACCTTATCTCAACGGATTTGGAGCCTTGGCGATTTGATGAGGCTGATGATCAGTGTTTCGGATAATACCGCGACTAATGCCGTTATTCGCGAATTTACGATGGCTAGCATTAATGACTGGTTACAAACTAACGGGTACAAGCAAACTAGGCTACAGCGCTTTTTAATGGATACTGAGGCACCGTTAAGGGGTAAGGATAATTTTATTTCTGCGTTGGAAGCGGTTAGACTTATGAACTTAGCAGTTGAGTATGACCGGACCCCGTTTATGAACCAGCAAGTTAGGTTTAAGTTGCCGGGGAGTTTTGATGAAACTAGGGATGACGTCCTGGTTGCAAACAAAACTGGTGAGGGTGCAAGCCTCGATCATGATGTTGCTAGGTTTGAAAAAAACGGTCGCTTTGTGAACATTGCTTTACTAACTGATAATGGCCCAGATAGGCCAAGGGTTTTAAATTCTTTTCAGAAAATTGGTCAGTTGATTTATGATGATCTTGCTGATAATTAACAAATGTTAAAGATTGTTGGTAATTATTAAATAAAGCTACTTCAAAATGAAGTGGCTTTTTTTTAATGGTAAAATGACGTTAGAACATGAAAAGGGGTATTTAAAAATGAAAATCAAACGGTTGTTAGTATTCGGATTACTCTGTTTCGCTGCAATCTTTGGCCTTGGAGCAGTGGCGTCACATGCTGCTGGAACTGACGATGGTTCGGTCCAATCAAAAGCATTATCAAAACCATATGTAGTGTACGGTGCTGGTTTGGCAAGCGAGGATAAGAATCAAATCAACCAGACGCTAGGCGTTAAGTCAAACTATGAATCACTGACTGTTGGCGGTCAGGATTATGCTCAGTACATCAATTCAGCTGGAACGTCAGATGCAAGTATGATCAGTTGTGTGGCATTAGCACCAGCTGACCCAGGTACTGGGGTTAAGGTTAACATTGAGAATTACGATGGTAAGAATAATATTACTCAAGTAACCTCACAGCAATATTCAATGGTTGCCACGATGGCCGGAGTTAAGGACGTTATCATTACGGTTACGGCTGACAAGGCCGTTTCCGGTGAATCAGCCCTTACTGGAGTATACAAGGCTTTGGCAACTGATGGCATTACTCTTAATCAGCAAAATACTCAAGCTGCTAACGGGGTTCTTGATGCAACCCAACCTGCCATCAATGAAAATAGCGATGACAAGAGCTATCCAGGTAAGTTAATGGCTGCAATCGGTGATGTTTCGTCACAGCTTGCTGAACTGAAACAGAAACAAGATCAACTTGCTACTAAAGAAGATATCCAAAATATGCTTAACGAAGCACTACAAAAGCAGGGGATTGATGGCAAGACTTCTCAAACGGTCATCAATAATATCGTTATCTCGTTAAGCCAGGTTCAAAAGGCGCCAATTTCTGATGCAAGTTCTTATATTGATAATGCTAAATCAATGGCTAGTGACTTAGCGGATTCAGTTGGTGATAAGATGGCTGATTTAAAGGACTTTGCAAAAAGTGCAGATGCAAAAAAGGCAGAAGGATTCTTTGCAAAGATTTGGCAGGCAATTGTGGACTTTTTCTCTAATTTATTTTAACTAGCAAAGTAAAAACACCAGCGAATCTCAAATGAGAATCGTTGGTGTTTTTGTCTGTCATTATGCCCCGAGCAGCATTCGAACCTGCACACGATTGCTTAATTGCTTTCGTTATACTTATCAAGCTTACTTTCAATTGATGCTACTTGCTCAAAACAAGTTGCTTTCTCTTCATCAGTTAAACCAAGCACATCCATACAGCTGTTTACTCGGTTGAATACCTCGTTTTTTGTGTTCTTTGCTTTATTAGTCAGGTCGATTTGTACCGAGCGCTCATCGCTTTCGCTGCGTTCGCGAGTAATCCATTCGTTTGCTTCAAGGCGCTTGAGTAGAGGAGTTAAAGTCCCACTATCAAGGTTTAAATAGCTACCCAACTGTTTGACGGAAAGGGGAGCGTACTCCCAAAGGGTCAGTAATGCGATATACTGAGGGTATGTTAATGAGTATGGTCTTAGTGCATCTTGGTAGAAATGATTGAATTTTTTATTAGCTGAATAGACTTGAAAACAAAGCTGATCCTCTAGTCTGATTGGTGTAGTTTTTTCCATGTATGAAAACCTCGTTTTTAAAATTACGTTAAATCCATCGTTGTTTAAATTGCGTATAATGATATTGTAAGATAATGAAAAGTAAAAGCAAGTTTTATAAAAGTGCAGGTCATGTCATGCTTTTACAATTGGAGGGGGAAACTTATGAAATTAAGGCAGTTACGGTTTAGCACCTGGCTATGTATTATTAACGTGATATCAATGATAGCCTATCTGGGCTATTTTGGGTACTTATATTTTAGCGGCAAGCCAGCATTTAAAGACCAGGCACTACTGTTGATTGAAGTTGCATCAGGAATCATATTAGTATTGTTACCGTTTTTGATTGAAAAAATTGGTAACTTTTACTTCCCGCAGATTGAACTCATCTTCTACTATATTTTTATCTTTATGGCCATCTTTCTCGGATCTGGTTTGCAGATGTACGGCGTTCCACTTTGGGATAAGTATGAACATGTGCTTGCGGGCTTAATGTTGGCTGGCCTTGGATTTTCAATCTTTGAAGGCTTATCAGTTAGTCGGGACAACGAGAGAACTAATCCCGGGTTAATGTCACTATTTTCATTTTGTTTCGGAATGACTTGCGGTGTTTTCTGGGAGTTTTACGAATTTTTAGCTGATACGTTTGCAGGCCTAAATCTTCAGCGGTATATGCAGGCTGGCCATATGCTAGTTGGTCGGGCAGCCCTTTACGATACGATGGGAGATTTATGTGCGGATTTTATTGGTGCATTATTAATGGCTCTCATTGCCTACCTAATGATGAGAAGTAATCCTAACCTCAGTAAATACTTAGTTTTTAAGTCAAAACGGAAAACGTACTTTTCAGGAATGTATTTTTAGTGTAAAATAACATGTGTTGCATGCTGTTGCCCCGATGGCGGAACTGGCAGACGCGCAGCGTTCAGGTCGCTGTTCAAGCAATTGAGTACAGGTTCGAATCCTGCTCGGGGCATGAAGACAGACAAAAAACACCAACGATTCTCATTTGAGATTCGCTGGTGTTTTTTAGTCGTTAACTAAAATTTTAATTCCAATTACCAAATTATAGATAAACAATACAAAGTCCACTAAAAGTAGCACAGATACCAGACCGATTGTCACAAATCCAGTTGCAGCACCACTATTTGTTAGTAATCCAGTCGTCCCGATAATAAACAGGGCAATAATCGTAAGAATTACCGGAGCAATGTGTAGAAACGTCGCCTTGCGGGCGTTTTGTATGGTGCTATCATCATTACTCAGAATCCAAACGATAATTGGAAAAATAATTGGGGCAAAGAATATTGAGAGGTATGATAATGAGCTCAATATTTTTTTATCCATGAGACATCCCACCTTATATTGTCGAATTGATAATTGCTAAATTTTACTTACCAAAGATACCCTTGATTTTATCAACGATACCGTCAGCACCACCACCAAGCATATCCTTTGCTTTGTCGTAGTAATCTCCCAGATCATCCTTGTGGTCTTCGATGAATTGTTTTGCGTCGTCCATCTTACCATCACCAACAAGCCCCTTGATCTTTTCGATAATTTCGTCTTTATTCATAAAAAATCCTCCCCATAAAAATTTTGGAGCCGATAAAACTCCAACTCAAGTATAGCAAAGAATGAAAAATAGGTAATTTTAAAGCTTTGATTTACAAACATTTTGTTTGCAATTATGTGAAATTTTTACCATTATTAAGACATACAGACAAAGGGGGAATTATTATGTTCAAGAAGATTTTGGTGCCGATGGACGGTAGTGAACGTTCAAAAGAGGCACTAGACATGGCAATCGATTTGGCACTGCAATTCAAGTCAGAAATCCACATCGTGTCGGTCGTTAACGAGGCTGGTATCTACTTTATGAGTGGTCGCCCGGGAGTTACAGCCAACTTCCTCGAAGAACAGCGAGAAGCCGCTTCGAAAATTGTTGAAGACGCTAAAACATACGCAGGAATGAAAGGGGTTACAGCCACAACTGAAGTTACCAAGGGAATGGCTAAACAAGTTATTGCTGAGGATTATACGCGTGAAAATGGCTATGATTTAATAGTCATTGGTAAATCAGGTGCTGATGCGATTAACCGGATCATGATGGGTTCAACAACGGCGTATGTTGTTAGAAACGCAAAAACGAGTGTGTTTGTTGTTTAATCAACAATATGTATTAAAAAAGCTAGTAGCCGAGAAAATCGGTTACTAGCTTTTTGTTATAGTTTGTCAGAAACCTCATACGGTTCTGATCCCTTTTCATTATCGTGGCTGACTTTGTCGTCTTCGAAGAAGATATCAAAGGTTTTGTTATCTTTTCCGTGAACCACTAAGACATTCTTATTTTCAGTGTCTTTTTCTTTATAAATTTGGGCTGTTTTAACCGCCTCATTATGATCATGGAACTTGCCGATCGAATCCCCCGGGTTGAAAAATACAGTGTCATCCATTGATATCATTCCTCTCAATCTTTTCTATAAATTTAGTATAGTCCAAACAATAGTTAAAACAAAATAAGAAGGTCCCAGACTCGCAAAGTAGCGGGATTTGTTAAGAAAACGTTATGGGTACTGGTCGGGGTCTTATTAATCTGCTAAAATATAAATCGTTATGTTTAACTATAACTAGGTTAAGCAACTGAAAAATGGATTTTCGTCAAAGAGGGGAAATTTTATGTGTGGATTTGTTGGTTTTGTAAACCAAAAAGATGTTCCTGCTGACACAATTAATAATATGGCTGATCGTATCAAGCATCGTGGTCCTGATGACGAAGCTTATTTCAGCGACGACAAGGTTTCAATGGGATTCCGACGTCTATCGATTATTGACTTGGCTCACGGCCGTCAGCCGATGAAAAATACCGATGGGTCAAAAGTGTTGACCTTTAACGGTGAAATTTACAATTACAAAGAAATTCGTGAAGAATTAAAAGAATTAGGTTATGAATTCAGAACTGACGTAGACTCCGAAGTTTTGATCCATGGTTATGATGCATGGGGTCCAGATTTGCTGCAAAAGCTTCGTGGAATGTTTGCTTTCGCTATTTACGATAGCAAAACGGGTGAAGTCTTTGGTGCCAGAGACCACTTTGGAATTAAGCCACTTTATTACTATGACGACGGTGACACATTCTTATGGGCATCAGAAATCAAAGCCTTTTTGGAGCATCCAAACTTTAAAAAGCAATTGAACGTTGCGTTATTACCAATTCACTTGAGTTTTGAGTTTATTCCATCTCGGGAAACTATGTTCAAGAACGTATTCAAGTTACTCCCAGGTCAGTACTTCCTTCACAAAAACGGTAAGACTGAGACCCACTTGTATTACAAATTCAACTACGATCACATTGATGAAAGCCAAACAATTGAGGAAGATGCTGACAAGATTGAAAAGTTAGTTGATGATTCAGTTAGTGCTCACATGATTGCCGATGTTGAAGTTGGTAGTTTCTTATCCAGTGGTATCGATTCAAGTTATGTGTTGAATGAAGCCGCTAAATTAAAACCAATTCAATCATTCTCAATTGGATTTAAGCATTCAAAATATAGTGAGTTAAGTTGGTCAACTGAGTTTGCCAAGGAAATCAAACAAAAGAACACACCAATCTACATGAATGGTGATGATTACTTTGATATTTTGCCAACCATGATGTACTACATGGATGAACCACTTTCAAACCCAGCCGCAATTCAACTTTACTACCTAACTAAGAGAACTTCTCAAAGCGTTAAGGTTGCATTGTCTGGTGAAGGTGCGGATGAGTTCTTCGGTGGTTACAATACTTACCTTGAAGCAATTCCGTTTGATCGTTACCAAAAATTTGTGCCAAAGCCAATCCGAAAGGGACTGGCTGCCGTTGCTAGAAGAATGCCTCGTTTCCACGGTAAACGATTCTTAGTTCGTGGTGCTCAGCCATTGAGCGAAAGATATTACCGGGTAAATTACGTATTTAACTACGATGACAGAAATAAAGTATTGAAGGATCCAACTATTAACCGTGATTCTGGTGCCTACACTCAGCACATCTTTGATGATGTTAAGGGTAAGGACGAGATGACTCAAATGCAGTACTTCGATATCAACACATGGTTACCTTATGATATTTTGCATAAGGCTGATCGAATGAGTATGGCTAATTCCCTTGAAGTTCGGGTGCCATTGGTTGATAAGAAGGTAGCTGAGTTTGCTTCAACTATGCCAGTTAAGACTAGAATTACAACCGATGAAACGAAAATCTCACTTAGAACTGCCGCTCAAAGACAATTGCCTAAGAAGACAGCTCTTAAAGAGAAGCTCGGATTCCCATCCCCAATTGCTAGCTGGATCAACGACCCTAAGTATCACGAAAGAATTGTTAATACATTCCATTCGGATACAGGTCGTAAGTTCTTCAACGTCGATGAACTTGATCGTTTGCTCGAGGAACACGCAAACGGTAAATCTAACATGCAAAAAATCTTTACCATTTACACATTCATTCTCTGGTACCAGGTCTACTTCCCAGAAGATACTCAAGAAAAGACCGTCGAATTAGTTCACAGAACTCAAATCTAACTAAAGGAAGGTGCATATTTTGGCAAGAATTTCAATTGCAGAAATTATGCAGTTATTATCGGAACATAACTTGCTTGTGTCGGTTGATAATACCGTTAGCCCTTCTTTAACGTTTGATGGGATCTCCTATAATTCGAAGGCTGTGTCTGATAATTCACTCTTCTTTTGTAAGGGGAATTTCAAGGCTGAGTATTTAGGCGAGGCGGAGAAAAATGGTGCGATTGCCTACATGGCGGAAGAACACTATTCTCATGCTGAATTACCTGGCATCATCGTTATTAATATCCAAAAATCAATGTCGCTCATTAGTGCGGCATTTTTTGGCTTTCCACAAAACAAGTTAGCAACAATTGCTTTTACAGGAACTAAGGGGAAGACAACTTCCTCATACTTAACTAAGTCGATTTTGGATAAGCAGTTCAACGGCCAAGTTGGTCTGTTTTCAACTATCAATACTGTCGTTGGTCCGAACCCAGACGAAGACTTTAAATCTCACTTAACAACCCCTGAATCATTGGACTTATTTACTAATATGGACAGGGTGGCAAGTAATGGTTGGCAACATCTAGTGATGGAGGTCTCGTCACAAGCTTATAAGAAAAACCGGGTTTATGGCCTTCACTATGATATTGGAGTGTTTCTAAACATCTCACCCGATCACATTGGTAGAAATGAACACCCAACGTTTGCGGATTACTTACTGTGTAAGGAACAACTAATCGTTAATTCTGATCAGGTGATTTTGAACGCTGACGACGATCACATTCTGGATACTTTTATGACTGCCAAAGCCACGACTCAACCTGAAAAGATTTATTTGATGGGTCGTAAGGGTGTCGATCGGACTGATAGTCTGGAGATTGATTTCGAATTTGAAACCTTATCCGATACCCTAAAGGAAAACCGAATCTCGTTAGCTGCCGTTTCTGATAAGGCTAAAAAGTTATCAATTGATGGTGAATACGAGATTGGTATTAGTGGCGACTATAACGAGTACAATGGCGTAGCTGCTGCTATCGCTAGTTCACTATTGGGAGTTAATAAAACCAATATCAGTTCGGGGTTAGCTAATATCGTTATTCCTGGCCGGATGGAAAGCTATCAGGCTGCTAATCACGGGGACGTTTATGTTGACTATGCCCACAACTATGCAAGCATGGATGCTGTCCTTAAGTTTTTAAAAACGCAGGATAGCAATGGTAAGGTATTTGTTGTTACAGGTAGTGCGGGTGATAAGGGAATCGATCGCCGACCTGGACTTGGAAAGGCGATTTCAGAAGGTGCAGATATTGCGTACTTAACCTCGGATGATCCAGGATTTGAGAATCCTGAGGATATTGCTGCTACAATTAGGGACAACATCGATGAAATGAAAGTAACTGTTAACTACATTGAAGATAGAGAAACGGCAATTAAAGCGGCCATTGATGCCAGTCACCCTGGTGATATTGTGCTTGTAGCAGGTAAGGGACGTGACCCTTACCAAAAAATCAAAGGTGTCGACACCCACTATGATGGGGATTCAAAAATTGTTGAAAATTATACTAAGGGGATGGAGTAATGAGCGACAGTAAGACTGAGTTCACTCCAATATTATTGGGAAGTGACTTTAACGCATATGGGATGGCAAGATCCTTATACGAGGTTTATGGTCGGCCGGTAAAAGCAATTGCTGAGGCTGAGCTTGCACCAACTAGGTTTACTAAAATCGTTGATCTTGAACTAATTGACGGCTTCAGTGAGGACCCTACATGGATTGAATCAATGCGCAAAATTAAGGAACGCTACCGGAACCATGATAAACCAGTTATCTTAATTGGTTGTGGTGATGGATATGCTGAATTGATTTCCAAACATAAAGCGGAACTAGAGGACGTTTTTGTCTGCCCATACATTGACTACGATTTATTAAAGCAGTTAAACGACAAAGAAAACTTTTACAAGATGTGTGACAAGTACGATCTACCTTATCCAAGTACTCGGATTATTACTAAGGATGAGTACGGGTCTGGTGAGCAAATTGAACAACCATTTGACTATCCAGTTGCTTTAAAACCAGCTAATAGTGTTGAGTGGCTCGATATTCACTTTGAGGGGCGTAAAAAAGCCTTCACGATTCACGATGAAGCCGAGTTTAGAGACATAGTGGGTAAAATTTATGACAACGGCTATACATCTGATTTAATTTTGCAGGACTTCATTCCTGGCGATGACAGTAACATGCGGGTGCTTAACGCATACGTTGATAAGAATCATAAAGTTAAATTGATGTGCATGGGTCACCCATTACTTGAGGACCCAGCTCCATCTGCCATTGGTAACTACGTTGCTATCATTCCTGAATACAATCAGGACATTTACGACCGAATCAAGACTTTTTTGGAAGAAATCAACTTTACTGGCTATGCAAACTTTGATATTAAGTTTGACACTCGTGATAATTCATATAAGCTGTTTGAAATCAATCTAAGAACTGGTAGAAGTAGTTTCTTCGTTACCCTTAATGGGCACAAGTTGGCCGATTGGGTAGTTCAAGACTATGTATTTGATTCTTTGAAGGATCAACCAACTGAGTTTGCTAATAAGGACACCAGTAACTACTTCTTGTGGTTAGGGGTGACCCCACAAATCTTCAAGAAGTACGCTAAGGACAACGATATAAAGCGGAAAGCTGAAGAACTCATTAACGAACACCGGTACGGGGATACTTTCTGGTATGATCAGGATAAGAACGTTAAGCGGTTTGCTCTCTACAAGTGGATGATGCATAATTACGCTAAGAACTTTAAGAAGTACTTTGTTGAAAAGTAAGGGGATTTAACATGGATCACTTTTTCACGATTATCGGCGGAATGGGAACTGAAGCCACCGAGACATTTGTGCACATTTTAAATGAACACACTGATGCAAGTAAGGATCAGGATTATTTAAATTACGTTTTGGTTAATGACGCAGCGGTTCCAGATAGAACGGACTATATTTTGGATCACTCTAAACCAAATCCGTTTGTTCCACTCAAAAAAGATATTGAGATGTATTCGAACATGAATCCGGATTTCTTTGTGATTCCATGTAACACGGCCCACTATTTCTATGATGATCTAGTCAAGTTAACAACAAAACCAATTTTGCATATGCCCAGAATGACGGTGGCCGCTATTCCAAAATATATCAAAAAGGCTCGTAAAATCGGCTTGATTGCTACTAGAGGGACGCTCCATGACGGAATCTACGATAAGGAAATCTTGGATGTTGGGTAT
Source organism: Lentilactobacillus sp. Marseille-Q4993 (assembly GCF_951230165.1). Lineage (GTDB taxonomy): Bacteria > Bacillota > Bacilli > Lactobacillales > Lactobacillaceae > Lentilactobacillus. Next base: position 139,702 of record NZ_CATNVB010000002.1, on the reverse strand, counting down.
GATTTAGTCAAACCTACAGAAGAGATTGCGGATGAGACAATGGAGCTGATTTACGATGACATCAAGGAAAAGAATTATGTCGATGCCGATTTGTACCACAAGATTCTTGATCAAATGGTTAATGAACTTGGGTGCGATGTTGTGATTTTAGGGTGTACTGAATTATCCGTTGCAGAACAAAGGGCATCTAACCACGATTATCCCGTGATTGATGCCCAAACGGTGTTAGCTGATGAAACAATTAAGTTAGCTCGAGAAACCCAGCCTAAAAATTAATCAAGGTCTGGCCTAAAGCGCCAGCGATAATAAAAAATATTAAAACAAGTGAGTCGGCATCAAACCTGGTGCCGTCTTGTTTTTTACCCAGAACAACTTCAAACAATACGATTGCTACAAAAGTAATAATTGCAGCTCCGATAGTGTACCCAGGGTGGCGACTGATTGACCTGATTGAGATAACGGCCTGAGAAATAATTATTAGGAAGTACAGGAGTCGTCCCCACATCATTGATTGGATGACGCGTTTTTTAGTTTCTCTTGTAATCCCAATAAGTGCAACGATTAAATATAATAGCCATACTATGTAATTAAATGTGACCCACATGAATTTCACCTCTATAAATAAGTATCAGTTAGGCCGTTTTAAAATGCAATTAAAAATAACTACTAAAATTTGTAGTTGCTGAAACGTTAGGAAGCGTTGTATAATACTAACGTTGTGCGGGTATAGTTTAGTGGTAAAATCCAAGCTCCCCAAGCTTGTGTCGCGGGTCCGATTCCCGTTACCCGCTTCCCGACGATTAGTCGGCGAACAATTCAATGATAAAAGAGTAGTAGTTAGAGCAATTGCTTAACAGCGATTCCGGGATGGTGGTAGCCGGAAAGGTAATTCTAACGAACGTGCTTTTTAGAATAACTAATATTAATAATGAGCGGATATTTGATATCAACTAGAGTGGTACCGCGGGTTTTCTCGTCTCTTGCCTTTATTGAGCAAGAGTTTTTTTATACATTTTTTTACGGAGGAATACAGAATGGACTATAAAGCACAGGTAACAAACGCACTATACACTGCACTAGACGGCGAACTTTCTTCAGCTGAAATTTATCAAAAATTGGAAAGACCGAAGGACTTTTCAATGGGTGATCTCGCATTTCCTGCCTTTACCTTAGCAAAGATGATGCACAAGGCCCCAAATATCATTGCTGCAGAGTTAGTAGAAAAAATTGATAAATCATCATTCGAAAATGTAGAGGTTAAGGGTGCTTACGTTAACTTCTTCCTTGACAAAATGGCAGTTAGCAACGAGGTGTTAACTACTATTCTTGAAGAAGGCGCAGCATATGGTCAAAATGATTCTGGTAAGGGTGGCAATGTACCAATCGACATGTCATCTCCTAACATCGCTAAGCCAATCTCAATGGGTCATTTGCGGTCAACCGTTATTGGTAACTCCATTGCTAAAATTTTGGAGAAGAATGGTTACCATCCAATCAAAGATAATCATTTGGGTGATTGGGGAACTCAATTTGGTAAGCTGATCACTGCATACAAACTTTGGGGTAATGAGGATGATGTTAAGGCTGATCCAATCAATAACCTAGTTAAATACTACGTTAAGTTCCATAAGGAAGACGTGGAGCATCCTGAACTTGACGACGAAGCCCGCGAGTGGTTTAAAAAACTTGAAGATGGTGATGAAGAAGCAACCAGTCTTTGGAAATGGTTCAGAGATGAGTCTTTGAAAGCCTTCAACAAGATTTATGACAAACTTGGAGTTTCATTTGATACTTACAATGGTGAAGCTTTCTACAATGATAAGATGCAGGAAGGTATCGATATCCTTAAGGAGAAGAATCTTCTACAAGAATCTCAGGGAGCTCAAGTTGTTATGCTCGATAAGTATAATTTGAATCCTGCATTGATCTTAAAGAGTGATGGTGCCACTTTATACATCACGCGGGATATCGCAACCGCTATTTATCGGGATAAGACTTACAAGCCTGCTATGAACCTATATGTAGTTGGTTCTGAACAAACCAACTATTTTGAGCAACTTAAGGCAGTATTACTTGAGATGGGCGTTAATTCAGCTAATGATTTACATCACATTCCATTTGGCTTAATTACCGTTAACGGTAAGAAATTGTCAACTCGTTCTGGCCGAATCATCTTGCTTGATGAGGTTCTTGATGATGCAATCGAACTTGCTCAAAAACAAATTGAAGAAAAGAACCCTGATTTACCTAATAAAGACGAAGTTGCTAACCAGGTTGGGGTAGGAGCAATCATTTTCGGTGACCTTAAGAACGAACGGATCAACAACATTGATTTTGTTCTTGAAGATCAGTTGAAATTTGAAGGTGAAACTGGCCCATACGTTCAATACTCACATGCTAGAGCTGAAAGTATTTTACGAAAAGCTGGTAAGCAAGAGCTCAAGCCGACAGACAAGCATTTGGACGATTCTGCTGCATGGGAAACTATTAGAATGCTTCAAGACTTCCCAGAAATCGTCAAGAGTGCATGCCAAGACTTTGAACCATCAGAAATAGCTAAATACTCGTTGCGGCTTGCTAAGGCATTTAACAAGTATTACGCACACTCAAAGATTTTGGTTGAGGATGAGAACTTAAGCGCAAGACTTTCATTAGTCAAATCAGTTTCAATCGTATTAAAAGAATCATTGAATCTTTTGGGTGTTCAGGCACCGGATGAGATGTAGTTCATAACAAATTAAATAAATTTGAAAAAAGCCCTCAAAATCGTGGTTGGTATTCCGCGGTTTTAAGGCTTTTTGTGAATTTTTTATGAATTTTTTTAGGCATAATTGTGTTCCAACCGTAAGGTGTATGTTAGTATGTTTAAGGGATACATATGCTAATAAGTTATTCAGAATTGTGACTGAAGCTCTAGATTACTGCATTACTTATTTATTTCTGAGCATGGTATCACATTCTAACGTTCGGTGATTAGGGTGAAAATCATAGGACTTTGATTAGTATGTGTAAACCAATACATTTATTTATTTTATTTGGAGGGATTTTTTTATGAAGAGAAATACAATAAAGAAGGCAGCCTCAATGCTTATTGCATCAGCTGCACTCGCTGGCTTTGCTACTTTGGGGTCGGCACAGCCCGCTAAAGCATTTGGTAGTTACGCACCACAATCAACAACTTCAATAGCAAGTCAAAAGATTGGTACTAACTTATCTTCTGGTACTACAAATTTAAGCAGTGCTACTGATACTGCTGGCCAAGATGGGACTAACGCTGTTGCTTACAAGAACTTTACACCTAAAACTTCTACTGGTACTTCAAAATTCAACAGTGAAGGTTATGCAGCATTAACTCAAGGTTCAAAGAATGAAGTTGGATATGTCACTTCAAACCAAAAATTAAACTTTGAACACGATTGGACAATTACTGGAAATGCTTATTTTGGATCACGTGACGGATCGTATCCTAACTTAAAGGGTGGTCCCGCTGGTGATGGATTTAACTTCTTGTTTAGTTCAGAAAACCCGCAAGAAGTGTTTGCTGGTCGTGAAAGTTCAGCGGCTGGTGGCTACCTTGGCATGCAAGGATTAAGTAACGCATTTGGACTTGCATTTGATGAACATTACAACACTCAAGACCAAATGGGAGACTTCCGTAATCAGCTCTTTGGTCCAGGGATGGTGAGAACACCGACAGGCGTTACATCTTGGAGGACCACTAGTCCAGAAGGAAACTTGAATTCAAACGCACGTATCCTTAACTGGGGTCTAGTTGATGCTGCACGTTCGAAAGATCCTAACGCTCAAGTAGTTTCAATGAATCCTAGCTTGATGGATGGTAAGGGACACATGTTCGTCATAAACTACAATGCCGAAACAAGCACTATTACTGTTACCGTTCCTGACAACCTTTATAATTTTGGATGGAAGTGGAACGCCCAAAACATTTATAAGAATACTGGTGCTATCAACGGTGGTACTTGGACTCGTACTGTATCCAGTCAAGACAAGAAAGATGGTCTTTACCTTTCATTCACTGGTACAACTGGTGACAAAGCTTACAACAACTTTGGCGTTCAAGTTAGAACCGCAGCTAACATTTACTAAAAGCACACTAAATAAAAAAACATCTTAGAGATAGGATGCTTTTTTTGTAATTTTTTGTAAATGCTGTGTTTCTTTTTTTGACAGTGAGTAGCCTTTAACCTATAACAAATAAGCGTGTAAAATTAAAAGTTGAAATGCAAGTTTTATGATTTTATATGCTTTCTTTATATTAGTTGTGTGTTATAATAAAATTCGTACTAAGGTTACATTTGAAACAAATAGGGGGAAATATAAATGAAGAAAGACTCTTCGAACAATAAGAATGAAAACAATTCTTCTAAGAGATACTCAAAGAAGGTTGCTTCTATGCTTTTGTTTTCTGCTGGTCTAGCTGCAACTACATCAGTTGGTGTTTCGGAAGTTAATGTTCCAAATACCAATAACGGTGTAGATGCTCACGCTGCTGTGATTGAAGGCATTGATTGGGATAAAGTTGGTGACGTTAGTGGTATTAGCAGTACCGCTAGAAATGATTTTACTAACCAAACTAATACTGGTACTTCATCAATTAATGATGAAGGTTACGCAGCCTTAACTCAAGGCTCACCTAACACATATGGCTATTTGACGTCTAAATACAAGATGGACTTTAAGCACGATTTCTCGTTTACTGGTAATGCTAAATTTGGTAGTCAAAAGAACGGAATTCTTAATAACAATAAAGCAGGGGATGCATTTAACTTCCTGTTTAGTTCAACTCGTCCTGGTGATAGCTTTCCAGGAATGAAGCCAGATGGTGGATTTCTTGGTATGAATGGTTTGGCTAATGCCTTTGGATTGGTATTTGATGAACACTACAACGATAACCAGTTATATGGTGATTTCAGGAACCAATTGCTCGGTCCTGGCCAAATTAACGTTCCGTCTGAGGTTGTTAGCTGGAGAACAACTAGTCCTGAAGGTAATTTAAATTCTAATGAACGAGTTCCTCAGTGGGGTATTGTTGATGCTGCTGGTTCTAAAGATCCAAATGCCCAAGTTGTTTCGATGAATACTGACTTGATGGATGGTAAAGAACATACTTATCGTGTTGATTATAATGCAGAGACAAGTGTTCTTACCGTTACCGTTGATGACAACGCTTATGGTCCATCATTAAGTCATCCATATCCACAAAACATTTACAAGAACACTGGTGCATTTAGCGGTTCTCAGTGGACACGTCAAATCACGGGTGCTGATAAGGCCAATGGTGGTATGTACCTTACACTTGCTGGTGTTTCTGGTGATACTGCAACCAATGATTTTGGTGCTCGAGTTCGTGAATACCACTACAACTCAATTGAAAAGACTAAAGACTACGCTAACAATTTAATTGATAACTTACCTAACTTGACTAATTCTCAAAAGAATGATTACAAGGACAAGGTAAATAACCAAACGACTAGCGATGGTGTCGGTCAAGTTTATAGCGATGCTAAGAAACAAAGTGATAAACAAGCGGTTGATCTTACTCAAGCTAAGAAAGACGCAAAGAACACCATTGATAAGTTGGAAAACTTAACTCCAGCTCAAAAGACCGCTTTCGAGAAGGATGTTGACAATGCCAACACCAAGGAAGCAATCGATCAAGTTGTTTCTAACGCCATCGCCCAAGACGCAATCAACAAAGCCAACAAAGATACACAAGCTTTGCAAGATGCTAAGGACAAGGCTAAAGATGCAATTGACGACATGACTGACCTTACTGATCAACAAAAAGATGATTATAAGAAGGCTATTGATGAAGCAACGTCAGGTAGCGAGATTCAAAACGTTATCGACCAAGCTAACGCTCAAAATGAAATTAACAAGGCAAACAACGATAAGGGCAACCAAGACGCCCTAAATGATGCTAAAGATGCTGGTAAGAAAGCTATCGATAGTATGCCTTACCTATCACAGGATCAAAAGAATGCCTACAAGAAGGGCGTTGACGCAGCTACTGATGCTGATGGAGTTAAAGCAGTTGTTGACCAAGCAAACGCTCAAAACGAAATTAACAAGGCAAACCAGAATCCTACTGATACTTCATTGCAAAAGGCTAAGGATGCTGCTAAGAAGGCAGTTGATAGCTTAACTCACCTTAGCCAAGCCGCAAAAGACAATTACAAAGACCTTATTGCCAAGTCAGCTGACGTGCCAGAGGTTAATGAACATCTCAATGACGCCTATTTGGAAGATATGTATCAAGCTACCAAAGATGGAGATGCTAAGGCATTACAAGCTCTTAAGGATCAAGCTATTCAAGGCATTAAAGATATGTCGTATCTTACAGCTGCAGGCAAGCAAAATGCTATTAACAACGTAAATGCTGCAACTGATAGAGATGGTGTATCTCAAGCATTTGGGGAAGCTAATACACTAAATAATCAGAACAGGCAAAACTTAGAAAAGGCCAAGGCTAACGCTAAGGACATTGTTAATGGTTTGACTGACCTTACTGATGCCCAAAAAGATGCTTATAATGGAATGATTGATGCATCAACTAGTCAACCTGAAATTGATTCAGCTGTTGCTAAGGCTAGAGCACAAGATGCTGTCAACAAAGCTTCTAAGAACCCAACTTCTGACACATTGCGTCAAGCTAAGGATAGTGCCAAGGAAGCAATCAATGCATTGCCTTACTTGAGTGATGCTGAAAAAGCTAAATTCAACGATGCTGTTGAAAGTGCAACTACTACTGCTGGTATTGCTGACGCATTGAACCAAGCAAATGCTCAAAACGCAATCAACAAAGCAAAGCAAGATTCTTCAGCAAGTGCGCTTAACGATGCTAAGCAAAATGCTAAGAACGCTATTGACAGCATGCAAGGTTTGACACCTAGTCAAAAAGCTGACTACAAGTCACAAGTTGACGCTGCAGATACACCAGAAGAAGTTGCTGATGCATTTAAGGCTGCTCAAGATCAAGCTGCTAAGAACCAAGAAGGTTTGGCACAAGCTAAGAAAGATGCCATTAATACTATTAATGACCTCAAAGATCTTACTCAAACCCAAAAAGATGCATTCCAGAAGCAAGTTCAAGCAGCAAACACTACTGACGAAGTAGCAAATGTTGTTAAACAAGCTCAAGCACAAGATGCAGTTAATAAGGCTGGTAAGGATGCTTCTCAACTTAACAATGCCAAGAATGCTGCTAAGGAATTCATCAACACATTGCCTAACTTATCAGCTGATGAAAAAGCTCAATTTATCGCTGATGTAAACAATGCTAAGACTGCTCCTGAAGTTCAAAATGCAATTGATCAAGCTAAGGCCCAAGATACGATCAACAAGGCTAAGAATGATGCTACAGCATTGCAAGATGCTAAGAATGCTGCTAAAGACGCTGTTGATAGCATGAGCAACCTTACTGATGCTCAAAAGGATGCCTATAAGAAGGGTATCGATGCTGCTACTAACGGTGCTGGTGTTCAAGCGGTTCTTGATCAAGCTAAGGCTCAAGATGCAATCAACAAGTCAAACGCTGATGCTAACAGTTCACAAGCTTTAACTGATGCTAAGAACTCTGCCAAGAAGGCAGTTGACAGCATGGAAAACTTGACTCAAGCTCAAAAGGACGCATACAAGAACCAAATCGATGCTGCCAAAGATGGTAAAGAAGTTCAAGCTATCCTTAATGATGCTAAGACTCAAGACGCTGTTAATAAGGCAAACAACTCAACTGGAGACGAACAGGCTAAGGCTCTTCAAGATGCCAAGAACGCTGCTAAAGATACAGTTGATAGTTTGACTCACTTAACAAATGATGAGAAGAAAGACTTCAACCAAAAGATTGACGATGCTAAAGATGCTAATTCAGTTATGAGTGTTGTTACTGATGCTAAGGCTCAAGATAGTATCAACGAAAAGACTCTTGCAAAGAACAAGCAAGATGCTAAGAACACTATCGATAGTTTGGCATACTTGACTGATCAACAAAAGACTGATGCTAAGAATGCAATTGACTCAGCAACTAACCAGAGTCAAATTGATTCCGTAGTTAAGACAGCAACTACTCAAAACGAAATCAACAAGTACAATAGCGACAATTCTTCTACTACTCTCAAAAACATTAAAGACAAGGCTAAAGACGCAGTTAACTCAATGAACTTAACTGACGAACAAAAGGCCGCATACGAGAAACAAATCGATAATGCTAAGAGTGTTAGTGAAGTTCAAGACGTCTTGTCAGATGCTAAGTCGCAGAGTTCTACTAATGACGCTAAGACTGACAGTTCTAAGCTTAACGAAGCTAAAGAAGATGCCAAGAACGCCGTTGAGAACATGTCTTCATTGACTGACGCTCAAAAGAAGGATTACCAGAACCAAATCAACAATGCTAAGAACGCAAACGACGTTCAAAACATTGTTGACCAAGCTCGAGTTCAAGACGCTATCAACAAGGCTGTTAATACTAACAACCAAGCAAACTTTGATAACGCTAAGAACACTGCTAAGAATGCTGTCGATAACATGACAACTCTTACTGATAAAGAAAAGCAAGACTACAAAGACCGAATTGACGAAGCTAAGACCACTGATGATATTCAGAATATTATCAACGAAGCTACTCAAAAAGATCTTTCTAACAAGTACAACAACAACACTAGTGATAACAACATTCTTGACCAACTTAAAGACATCACCAAGAAGATTATTGATCAAATGACTTCATTGACTGATGCTCAAAAGGAAGCATACAAGAAGGCTATCGATAGTGCCACTAATACTGACACTCTTGATAAGATCACTACTGATGCTAACAACCAAAACACAACCAACAAGGAAAATGTTGATAAGTCTAAGAGCGACAGTCAGAGTCAAATCGATCGGATGGACAGTCTTACTCAAGAACAAAAAGAGTATTACAAGAAGTTAATCGAGAACTCTACTACTACTGAAGAAATTAATAGAATTATCAACGAAGCTACGACTCAGAACAAGATCAACGAGTCGAAGAACGATTCTACTAATACTCAAAAGCTCAATGACGCTAAGAACAGTGCCAAGAACTCTGTAAGTGACATGAGTGACTTGACTGATCAACAAAAGAAGGATTACCAAAACAGAATTGATAACGCTAAGAGTGCTGAAGAAGTTCAACAAATCATTGACGAAGCACGTACTCAAAACGCTGTCAACAATGCAAAGAACAATTCTACAAGTTCTGAAGCCTTCAAGAACGCTCAAGACACTGCAACTAATGTTGTTAATGGTCTTGACAGTTTGACTAAGGAACAACGTGATGAGTACAACAAGCGTATTGCAGATGCCAAGTCCGCTGATGAAATTAGCAACATTGTTAAGGACGCCGTTAACCAAAACGCCATTAACAAGTCAACTAACAACACCAGCAGCACTGAGTATCTTAACAACGCTAAGTCAACTGCCAACAATGTTGTTGATACTTTGAGTAACTTGTCGAGTTCAGAGAAGAGTGATTACAAGAACCGAATCAACAATGCTAAGACTGCTGAAGAAGTTCAATCAATCATCAATGAAGCCAAGACAACTGATGCTCTTAACGCATTGAAGAAGGAAAACACTGAAGAAACCCTTAACAATGCTAAGAACACTGCCAAGAACTCAGTTGACGATATGAATTACTTGACTGATCAACAAAAGAAAGATTACAAGGATCGTCTTGACAAAGCTACGAATGCTTCAGATATTGAAAACATCATGAAGGAAGCTAACCAGACTAACAATTCTGTTAAGAACGAGCTTACTAACACCAAGACTGATGCTAAGAAGACCGTTAATAATCTTTCAGACTTGACTACTGAGCAGAAGAACGACTTCAACAGTCGAATTGATAACGCCAAGAGCAAGGAAGAGGTTCAATCAATTATTGATCAAGCCCAAGCTCAAAATGCAATCAACAAGGCTAAGAATGATCAGACTTCAACTACCTTGACTGAAGCTAAGAACTCTGCAAAGAATGCTGTTAACAACATGAGCAGTTTGTCACAAACTGAAAAGGATAACTTTAACAAGTTGATCGATTCAGCTACGACTGCTGAACAAGTTGAAGACGCATTGAGTCAAGCAAGAGCTCAAAACGATATCAACAAGTCAAAGAATGATTCTCGTGCATTGCAAGATGCTAAGAACTCAGCTAAGAACGCTGTTGATGGTTTGGACTACTTGTCACAAACTGAAAAGGATAACTTCAAGAAGCAAATTGATAACGCCAGTGATACTGCCGGTGTTCAAAATGCTCTTGATCAAGCCAATACTCAAAACGCAGTTAACAAGGCTAACCAAGCATCTGACGCTGACAAGGCTAAGGCATTGCAAGATGCTAAGGATGAAGCTAACAAAGCAATTGATAATTTAGCTAACTTGAGTAATGCTGAAAAAGAAGCTGCTAAGAACAAAGTTAACAGCGCAACAAACGCTAACGATGTTCAATCAGCTCTTAATGATGCAAAGGCATTGGATGCTATCAACAAAGCAACTAATGACAAGAGTGCTCAAGCATTGCAAGATGCTAAGAACGCTGCTAACGACGCCATTGATAAGTTGGCATACTTGACTCCTGCACAAAAGGACGCTGCTAAGAAAGAAGTTAATGCTGCAACTGATGCTGCCGGTGTTAAGGATGCATTGACTAAGGCACAAGATGCTAACAATACTGGTAAGCAAGCTCTTGATCAACAAAAGACAAACGCTAAGAACACTATTAGTGGACTTAACGACTTGACTCCAGAACAAAAGACTAACTACATTAATCAAATTGATGCAGCTACTAATAAAGCTCAAATCGATTCAACTGTTGCCAACGCTCAAGCTCAGAACGATTTAAACGCTGCTGCTAAGGATCCTCAGAACCCTGATAGTTTGGCCAAGGCTAAGACTGCTGCTAATAATGCAATCGATGCTATGACTGGTTTGTCAGCAACTGAAAAGAGCGACTTCAAGGCACAAGTTAACAAGCAAACATCTGTTGATGGTGTAATCACTGTATTGAACAATGCAAGATTACAAGATGCTATCAACCGTGCTAAGACTGATTCTTCAGCATTGCCTGACGTTAAGGATGCCGGAAAAGACGTTGTTGATACCACTCCTGGTTTTACAGACGGTGATAAAGACAACATCAAGAAGGATATCGATAATGCTAAGACTCCTGATGAAGTTCAAAAGATTATCGACGATGCTAAGGCACTTGGTGACGCCAAGACTGATGGTAAGAAGACAGTTGATGGACTTGACAACTTAACTCCAGATCAAAAGAACGAATACAAGAATAGAATCGACAACGCTTCTACTCCTGACGCTGTTCAAAAGATCGTTGATGAAGCTAAGAAGGAAAGTAGCACACCAACAGACTTGACTGCTGCTAAGAAGACTGCTAAGGAAACTATTGATAACTTAGCTAACCTTTCTAACGCACAAAAGGATGCCTACAAGCAATCTGTTGACGCTTCAACTAGTCAAGCACAAATTGACGCTGCTGTTGCTGCTGCCAAGGCTCAAGATGCAATCGAAGCTGCAAACAAAGATAACGGCAAGTTACCAGCTGCCAAGACTGCTGCTAAGGATGCTATCGACAAGTTAGTAAATCTTTCTTCAGATCAAAAGGCCGCTTACAAGAAGGCTGTTGATGCCGCTACTGATGCTGACGGTGTTGAAAATGCATTGAAGCAAGCCCAAGCACAAGATGCAATCAACAAGGAAAACAGTGACAAGCAAAACGCTGAAGCATTACAAAAAGCTAAGAATGCTGGTCGTGATGCCATCGACGCTATGCCTTACTTGACTGACGCACAGAAGAAAGCATATAAGGATGCTCTTGACAATGCCAAGACCCCTGATGATGTTGCAACTGTCGTTAACGAAGCTGCTGCTAGAGATGCAATCAACAAGGCTAACGCAGATCAAGATGCTGCAAGTCTTGCTGCTGCTAAGGACGCTGCAACTAAGGCAATTAACGCATTACCTAACTTAACTGATGCTCACAAGGCGGACTTTGTAAACAAGGTTAAGGATGCTAAGACCTCTGGTGATGTTCAAGCAATTCTCATCCAAGCTATCGCTCAAGATGCCTTGGACAAGAAGGATCCTTCAGCAGACGATTTGGCTAAGGCTAAGGAAAGTGCAAAGAACGCTATCGATGCAATGCCTTACTTGACCCAAACTGATAAGGATGCTGCCAAGAAGGCTGTTGATGACGCTAAGGATGCTGCCGGTGTAACTACTGCCTTGGAAAACGCAGCTGCTAAGAACGAAGCCAACAAGAATGGTTCAGCTCTTACAGACGCCAAGACTAAGGGTAAAGCTGACATTGCTGAATTAGGTAACTTGACTCAAGATCAGCGAGATGCATACAACAAGTTAATTGATGCTGCTACAACTCCTGCTCAAATTGACTCGATCGTTGCTAACGCCAAGGCTCAAGATGCTGTTGAAGCACAGAAGAAGAACCCAAGTTCAGATAACTTGAAGAAGGCTAAGGACGCTGTTGTTGATGCAATCAACAAGTTGACTGGATTATCAGCTGACGAAAAGGCTAAGTTTGGTAAGCAAGCTAACGATGCTACTAACATCGATGGTGTTCTTCAAGCACTTAGTGATGCTAGATTACAAGATGCTTTGAACCGTGCCGGTAAGGGTGATTCAAGTGCCTTGAATGACGCTAAGGATGCTGGTAAAGACGCTATTGATGCAAATCCTAACTTGACTCCTGATCAAAAGGAAGATATCAAGAAGGACATTGACAACGCTAAGACTCCTGAAGAAGTTGACCAAATCGTTAAGGATGCTCAAGACTTCAACAAGACTAAGCAAGAAGCCAAGGATACCATTGATGGCCTTGATAACTTGACTAACAGTCAAAAACAAGGTTACAAGGATAGAATTGACAAAGCTAAGACTCCTAGTGATGTTAAGGCAATCGTTGACGAAGCTACAAAGGCTAACGATGATGCTCAAGCAACAACTCTTGATGAAATCAAGAAGGACGCTAAGAACACCATCAACAACTTGAAGAACTTAAGCGATGCTGAGAAGCAAACTTATCTCGATAGGGTTGATGCTGCTACAACTAAGGCTGATGTAAACAAGGCGGTTGCTGATGCTAAGACTGCTGATGCCAACAAGGGTCAAGCTGACTTAGCTGCTGCTAAGAAGGACGCTAAGGATACTGTTAACGCCTTGACTGACTTGAGTGACGCTGAGAAGAAGGCATTTAACGATAAGATTGATGCCGCTACTGACAAAGATCAAGTTAACCAAGTTGTAACTCAAGCTCAAGCTCAAGACGCAGCAAACAAGGCTGATAATGACGCTAGTCAACTTCAAGCAGCTAAGGATGCTGGTAAAAAAGCCATCGACGCAATGCCTTACTTGAGTACTGCTGAGAAGGATGCTTACAAGACTGCTATTGACAGTGCCAAGGATGGTAAAGATGTTGCAAGTATCGTTAAGAATGCTACCGCTATTAACGATGCTAACAAGGCTGCTCAAGACGCAACTGACGCAGCTCTTAAGACTGCTAAGGACTCCGCTAAGGATGCCGTTAACGGTTTGAAGAGCTTGAGTGACAGTCAGAAAGAAGACTTCCTCAAGCAAATTGATGATGCTTCAACTCCTAAGGAAGTTGCCGCAATTGCTAAGCAAGCTCAAGCACAGGATGCTTTGGAATACGCTAAGCAAAACGCTTCTGATAAGGAAGCCCTTCAAAAGGCTAAAGACGATGCTAAGGCAGCTATCGATGCAATGCCTAACTTGACTAAGAAAGACAAAGATGACGCCAAGACTGCTGTTGACCAATCTCAAACTGTCAATGATGTCAAAACTGCTTTGGATAACGCAAAGCAGAAGAACGATGACAACGCCAAGACTCTTGACACTGCCAAGAAGGACGCTACCGACAAGGTTGATAATCTTACTAACTTATCAACTGACGAAAAGAACGCCTTCAAGGATAAGATCAACAAGGCAACAAGCACTGATCAGATTGACTCAATCGTTGCTAACGCTACAGCTCAAGACTCAGCTAATGCTTCTAAGAAGGATCCAACCGATACTTCTAAGTTAGACAAGGCTAAGGAAGATGCTAAGAAGGCTGTTGACGCAATGCCTAACTTGACTGACAAGCAAAAGACAGACTTCAAGGCTGATATCGATAGTGCCAAGGATGCCGCTGAAGTTCAAAACATTGTTGATCAAGCTAAGGTTCAAGATGCTGCCAACCGTGGTACTAGCGACCCTGATGCAACTAATGATGCTAAGGAAGCTGGTAAAGACGTAGTTGATAACACCCCAGGTCTTACTGATAATGACAAGAAGGATATCAACGACAAGATTAACGATGCCAAGACTCCTGACGAAGTTAACAAGATTGTTGAAGAGGCTAAGGAATTAGGTAAAGATAAGACTGACGGCAAAGAAACAGTTAATAACACTGACGGTCTTACTGATCAAGATAAGAAGGACATCAATAGCAAGATTGATGATGCCAAGACTTCTGATGAAGTTAAGGAAATCATCAAGGAAGCTCAAGACTTAGGTGAATCTAAAGTCAAGGGTAAGGATACCATTGATGACCTCAACAACTTGACACCTAGTCAAAAGCAAGAATACAAGGACAGAATCGACAATGCTAAGACTGCCGACGAAGTTCAGTCTATTCTTACTGAAGCAACTAACGCTAACGGTGGTTCAGGTAACCAAGGTGGTAACACTACTGGTAACGGAACTGTTTCTGGCGGAAGCTCATTAGTAAGTGTTGTTCCTGGTGGTTCTTCAGATACTAACTCAGGTTCTGGATCAAACACTGGTAACACTGGTAATGAAACTAAACCAGATGCCGCAGTTGGTGAAGTTGTTTACGCAACCAACAAGATCTACTTGTACGAGAACCCAACATTCAACAAGTCACAACGTCTTGCAGGATACAGCAAGAAGCCTAGAATCAACAGACCAATGTTTGTTGTTACTGGCACTGACAAGTCGAAGAATGGTGTTCTTAGATACAAGGTTCGTGATGTAAACCACAAGAGTGCTACTGCTGGTAAGACTGGTTACATTACAGCCAACGACAAGTACGTTGTTCCTGTATACTACAAGAGCGTTCCAAGCAACAAGACAATTACTGTTATTGCTGCCAAGGGTGCAAATGGATACAGAACTTCAGGCTTGACTGGCAAGATCAAGAACTACAAGCAAGGTACTGTTCTTAAGATTAAGGGTGTTGAGAAGCGCGGTATGGCTTACAGATACATTCTTAACGACGGTAGCTACATTACCGCCAACAAGAAGCTTGTGGCTGTTGGTAAGTTAGTACAACCAGTAACTATCAAGACTAAGAAGGGTATCAAGCTCTACAAGGATGTTAACTTGAGTAAAGTTAAGTCAAACATCAAGAAGGGCAAGACTCTCAAGGTTAAGTACTACGCATACTCAAGAGAAAACTCAAACACTACCCACGGTACTAAGCGTTACGCTGTTGCAGGTGGATTCGTAACTGGAAACAGTAAATTCGTATCAATCACTAAGACAGCTAACTAACATTTGAATTTTTGAATGATGATGTTTAGTCAGAAAAAGGCAATCCTAACAGGGTTGCCTTTTTTGTACATAATTTTAAAGCGATAGTTAAGATTCGTGTGGTATGCGATTGCTAAACAATGCATATGGTACAATGATTGGGAACTTATAAAGGAGATTTTGTATGAAAAGCAATTCTTCCGGTTTTTGGAAGTCATTTCTTAACTGGTACCGACCAATAAGAAAAAAGATGAAAAGATTCAACCGAAAACATCATATTGTCAAAATATTATTTATATTAATGTTGTTCTTTGGTCTATTATTGAGTGGTTATCTAACATATGTAGCCAAAACCTCTCACGTTAAGAACTTGGAGTCCTCGTTAGCTAAGACAACTGAGATATTTGATCAGAGTAACAATAAAGCAGGAGAACTCTACGCCCAAAAGGGGACCTACGTTGGCCTCAGTAAAATTTCCAGTAATGTTCCTAAAGCGGTGTTGTCTACTGAGGACCGTAATTTTTACCATGAATACGGGTTTTCAGTGAAGGGTATCGCAAGAGCATTTGTTCTATTGCTGAAAAATAAATTATTGGGTCGTGACTACATCAGTGGTGGTGGTAGTACCTTAACGCAACAGTTGGTTAAGAATGCGTATCTGTCACAAGAGCAAACTGTCTCTCGAAAGCTGAAGGAATTGTTCCTTTCAATTCAGGTAGAGAATGATTATTCGAAGAATGAGATTCTGACCATGTATCTAAATAATGCCTACTTTGGAAATGGTGTTTGGGGTGTTCAAGATGCAGCCAGAAAGTACTTTGGGGTGGATGCTGTGAACTTGACGGTACCGGATTCTGCGGTGCTAGCAGGAATGTTGACTAACCCTAGTGGTTTCAACCCAATCGATCACCCAGTTGCGGCCAAGGAACGACGCAATGTGGTGTTGCAACTAATGGTCGAAAACGGGAAGTTGACGCAATCACAGGCAAATTACTACAAGTCAACACCAATCAACGTTCAAGACACATACGTTCGTAAGGATGGGTATCGATACCCTTATTACTTTGACGCGGTAATCGACGAAGCCATTAGTAAGTATGGGTTAACCGAATCAGAGATTATGAACAAAGGTTACCGAATTTATACCAACCTTAATCAAAATCAACAGCAAGCAATGCAACAGAACTTTGATAATGATTCATTGTTCCCAGCAAACGCGTCTGACGGCACCAAGGTCCAAGCATCATCAATCGCGGTCTCGCCATCAACGGGTGGTGTAAGTGCAGTTGTCGGTGGTCGTGGTCAACATGTGTTCCGGGGTTATAATCGGGCTACTCAAATCAAGAGACAACCAGGATCCACTATGAAACCCTTGGCTGTTTATACACCGGCCTTAAAAGCAGGGTATAAGTATGATTCGATGCTTGTAGACAAAAAGAAGTCCTACGGAACAAATGGTTATACACCAAAGAACTACAACAACCAATACCAAGGTAGTGTTCCAATGTACGAGGCACTCGCACAGTCAATGAATGCCCCAGCGGTTTGGCTGTTGAACCAAATTGGAGTTGACGAGGGTTATAACTCAGTTAAAAACTTCAATATTCCGGTAAGCAAAAAGGATAAGAACTTGGCCCTTGCTTTAGGTGGCCTTTCGTCCGGAGTTTCTCCTCAGCAAATGGCTGGTGCTTATACCGCGTTTGCAAACGGTGGTAAGGTGATGAAGCCATTCTATATCAGAAAAATTGTCGATTCGACTGGTAAAGTCCTTGTCGATAACACTGAGAAACAGAATGGTCGCCAGATTATGTCTAAGTCAGTCGCTAACCAGATGACTTCAATGATGCTCGGAGTATTTAACAGTGGTACGGGTGTTGATGCTAAGCCTTATGGTTATCAAGTAGCCGGTAAGACTGGTAGTACGGAGGCAGATAACACTGGATCAGCTGACGCAACGAAGGATAAGTGGATCATTGGGTACACGCCAGACTTGGTGGTTGCGACTTGGGAAGGCTTTGATAGTACCAACAAGGCTCACCATTTGGAAAATCTGAGTGGTACTGGGGTTGGCAGCCTGTTTAGGAATGAAATGCAGACAATGCTGCCATATACTAAGAACGATAGCTTTGATACTCAAGATGCCCAGACGTTGGCTCAGGGCAAGAAGAGTGATTCTGGTAGTGATGTTTGGAATCAGATTGAAGATAAAGCTAGTGAAGCTGGTGATTACATCAAGAAGAAGGCGTCTGACTTAATTGACGATGCAAAGAGTCTCTTCGGTGATTAATCGTATTGTTAGCTGGTCATTTATGTTAAACTTTAAATAGCTTAATAATAAGGAGATTTTTATGGCTGACAAAATTACAGATTTAGCAAACGAATTACAAGCTGAAGTTCAAAAAACAAATGAATTTGACGCTCTTAAGGAAGCATATGGCAAGTTGAAAGCAGACAAGGAAGCATTTGAATTGTTTGAAAACTTCCAACAAGCCCAAGTTTCATTGCAACAAAAGCAAATGACTGGTGAACAACCAACTGAAGATGAAATCAACAGTGCCCAGTCAATGGCCCAACAAATGGGAAGCAACGAAATTATCGGTGACCTTATGACAAAAGAGCGCGATTTAAACCAAGTGCTTTCAAACGTAAATCAAATTGTAACTCAACCAATCGTTGAATTATATAGAAACTAAGATGAGCGCCGAAATTAGTGGAGACTAATCTTCGGTGCTTTTTCGTACATAAATATTAGGGGCGATAAAATGAAATTTATTCATGCTGCGGACATCCATTTGGATAGTCCGTTTAGTGGGCTGTTGGCTGGTGATACTCTGCCTGCAGAACTAACTAAAAAAATTACCGATTCAACATTTGATTCGTTTAAGAATGTTGTTAATACAGCAATTGATGATAGAGTCGATTTTGTCCTATTAGCAGGGGATCTATTTGACCGAAATGAAAAGAGTGTCTCGGCCGCTGCGTTTTTAACTGATCAGTTAAACCGTCTGAATGATGCAAATATCAAAGTGTTCATTATTTTTGGTAATCATGATTATTTAAGTATGAATCAAGATAGCTCGAGTTTGGGATATCCAGATAATGTATATGTATTTCCAAACGATGTGACAACCACTCAGTTTACCCTGGAAGAAGGAAAAACGGTTGCCATAACCGGATTTAGCTTTGGTACTCAGTGGATAAATGATTCCGTAATCAACGATTATCCTACTAGAACTAGTGCTGATTTCCAAATTGGAATGCTTCATGGGAGTGCTGATTCGGTGGATTCACCCGAAGCTAACTACGCTCCGTTTACATTATCAGATCTAAAGGCAAAGAATTATGATTACTGGGCGTTGGGGCATATTCACAAACGACAAGATTTGGATGATAGCGGAGTTATCAACTATTCTGGTAATACTCAGGGAAGAAGTATCAATGAATCAGGAGATAAGGGATTCTATGAGGTTACTGAGCAAGCTGGTAAGTTAACCAAGAACTTTATTGCTTCTTCAGTAATTAACTGGGAGCGCATGGCAATTGATTTATCGGGAACGTCAATTAGCAATGTTAATGACGTTGTTTTTGGTGAGTTACAGAACGCTCAATTTAATAAACTGACATTGGTTAGGTTGATGGTTACAGTTGATGGCAACACTGATAGTGAAGTGCTTGATGCCCTCAATAGTGGAGAGCTGTTGGCAACGGTTCAGAGCCGTTTAGCCAGGAATTGGCAGGAATTGAATGCTTATGTAACGTCCCTGAAGGTTACCATGAAGCAGTCTAAAATCAATAGCCCACTTGATCAGGCATTCTTTGACCAAGCAAGTGACGAAATCCTGAATCCCGAAATGGTTGCCCAATTTGCTTCAGAACTACGGGGCAAAGATTTTATTACGGAAAGTCTCCACGACGAAGAATTTGCAAATCAAATTATCGAGCAGGCAAAGTTGGCACTGAGTGAGAAACTAAATTACGGTAACGGGAGTGACGAACAATGAGAATTACGAAACTGAATATCTATGGTTTTGGAAAGTGGGTCGACCAGTCATTTGATATTGATGATCACCTGCAAATCGTTACCGGAGCCAACGAAGCTGGTAAAACAACGATTATTGAGTTTATCAAGTCAGTTTTCTTTGGCTTTCTCGACAAACGGCAAGCTCGCCACGGTCAGTACGTACCAAAAGAAACGAGTTCCTACGGTGGTGAAATCGAATTTACTCATGATGGGAAGCACTATCGGGTAAAAAGAACGGAATTGACTAAGGGCGGAAAGGTTGAATTGTTTGACCTTGACTCTGACACTCAGTTAACTCGGGAAGATTTTGAAACACTAATTTCGCCAATGGACCGGCAGACGTTTGATAATTTGTATTACTTCTCCAAATTCAATGAGGATAGTTTTTACAAACTGAGTGAAGAAGAATTACGCCAGCAAATCCAACAAGTCGGTGTCATTGGAGCAGACAAGTTATTTGCGCTGTCAAAGGACTATGAGAAGCAAGCAAGCGCTTATTATCTTCCCCGTGGTCGGAAGCAAGTGATCATTAAGCAATTGCATGAGTATGATGATTTGGCGGCTAGAGTTGATGATGCTAAGAACAATTTTGGTGAATATCAAGAGCTAAGTAGTAGGGAATTAGAATTACAAACTAGCAAGAAACAAATTGATGATAAACTAAAAAAAGTTCAGACAAATCATCAGCAATTGAGTGATCAAGCAGGGGTAATCCCGCTGATCAATAGTCTAAATGAGTTGCCAAAATATACGGAAGCTGATTTTCGGGAGGGATTTCAGCAAGCAGATATGGAAAAAATGACTGCTTTACGAACCGAAGTTAGTCACACAAGCACTGAAGTGGAAAATAGCCGTCAAAAATTGGCAGGGATGACTGTTGAGGAAACACCCGCTGCGAAATTTTATAATCAAAATCAGGATCAGATCGTTCAGCTACTTGATAAATTACCATCAGTTGAGCAACAAGCTAATCGAGTTGATTATTTAAATAGCGATGTCGCTCAGTTGACTGAACAGAGGGGCCAAATTCTAAGTGAATTGAATTTGGGTGAAACTTCCCCAGCTCCTATCGCATTTAATAACGATGATATAAACCGAGTTAATCAATTGCTCAATCAACGGGAATTAGCGAAGCAGGCTGAAGAACGAAAACGGAGTCAACCAGAACCTGATGTCAAACCCGCAAAAACAGTTAAAAGTCCAATATTGCTCGGGGTTGGTGCGGTTGCGTTGATCCTGGGAATTGTCATGACAAAGTGGTGGTTAGCTGGAATTGCTTTGGTACCGATTATCGCTGCGTTTCTTATCGAGTTTCCTAGTCAACCTGAGCAACAGGCAGAGCCTCAAAATGTTGAACCAGAAATTGATTTAGGTTCAGTAGAGCGTCAGTTAGCTGAAATCAGGGAACAATATCACCTTGATTCGATTCCAGCTGAAGAATGGATTCAAGCTCAATCATCTATTTCGCGGTTGAAAGACACGACTGCTAAGTTACAGCAAACCCGTACTGATGCAGAGCAGACCGTTAATGGGGTTATCGAATATTTAAATCAGTGGCAATTTGCGGCTGATTGGATTCCGATGAAGAAGACGACTTCTAGTTTGACCAGTGACCTTGATGGAATCAAGAGCAGAACGAACAAATGGCACGATGAGTCAATCAAAGTGCAGGAGCAGAAGAAACAATTGGTTGATCGCCAAACTTCATTAAGTGAGAAAACTGACCGATTGAAAAAGTTGCAACAGCAACTAAGTCAATTCTTGGCTGATCGCCAGCTAGTGAAGGAAGCTGATTTTCAGACTGTTTATGAAGAACAAAATAAGATTCATAATGTTGTGAACCAACGCCAAATGTTAGAACAGCGAATCAAATCCACCAACGTGGTAGTGCCAAAGGATGCAAGGCTAGAAGAAATCCAAGCCAAGATGAATGAAGACAAGATTGAAATCAGTAAATTACAGTCTGAATCTCATCAAGTCGACAGCGAATTGACTAACACCGGAATTAGAATCAAGCAATTGATCAAAAATGGTGAGTACCATGATTTACGCCAGCAGCAGGCAAACTTGAAATCAGAAATTTTGGATAGTGTCTCACGTTATGTAGCCCTTAGTCTTAGTCAAAAGTTTATTATCAAGGTGCTGGATATTGCGTCAAAGGGCAGACTGCCAAGGGTTTTGAATGACGCCCAAAAGTATTTTGCAATTTTGACTAATCACAATTACAAAGAAATTAAATTCGGCGATAAAAAAATCACGGTAACTAGGTCTGATAACACAAAGTTTGAAATCAATGAGTTATCTAGAGGGACGTTAGCTCAGTTGTACATGGCTTTGGTCCTAGCACTGGCAATTAACTTTAGTGACCAGTACCCAATGCCAATGATTATTGACGATGGGTTTGTTGACTTTGATCAAAGTAGAACTAAGGCAGCCTATGAATTGATTTCTGAGCTGGCAAAGTCCACACAGGTTCTGTACTTTACAACTCGAACGATTGAGAATGAATTTACCCAACAAACTTTAAATTTAGATGAATTACAGGAAGAAAATTAGGAGGATTGATTATGGTCAAAACGTTAGCAGAGCTTGGTGAGAACGAAGATTTTGAGATGTTTTTACTACTAAAAAAGTCCGAAAAGCGGGTTGCAAAAAATGGTAAACCATTTTTAGCGATGTCGTTTGCGGATAAGTCTACTGAAATCGGAGGAATGTTATGGGATACCAACGATAACGATGTTGAGAAGTTTAAACCAGGGGTGGTTGTGGATGTAAAAGGAAAACGCGAAAGCTATCTCAATCGGCCCCAAATTAAAATTTCGTCTATCCGACTGGCAGTTGAGGGCGAGCCAAACGATCCTGCCGACTATGTTAAGCGTGCTCCAATGAAGGCAGATGAGATGAAAGCTGAACTTGACCAAGTAATCTTTCAAATTACCAATGCTACGTACAGTAGAATCGTGAGAGCGCTGCTTGCTAAACATGCCACTGAGTTTTTTGATTTTCCGGCTGCCAAATCAAATCACCATGATTTTGAAGGGGGCCTTGCATTCCATACTCTTTCGATCATCAGACTTGCGGAGCACATTGTTGACCAATATGATGGCATAGATGCCCCGTTATTGTACGCAGGAGCCATTTTGCATGACTTGGGTAAAACGATAGAGTTAAGTGGTCCAATAGGCACTACGTACACGGTAGAGGGTAATTTACTAGGCCATTTAAGCATCATTGACGCTGAGATTGTTGAGGCGGCTGATAAACTAGGCATTGATAAGGAATCAGAAGAAGTGATCTTATTGAGACATATGGTATTGGCTCATCATGGGCTTCTAGAGTATGGCTCGCCAGAACGGCCACAGTTGCTTGAAGCTGAGATTTTGCATGATCTTGATGAACTTGATGCATCAATCATGATGATTCAAGGTGGTTTGAAGAACGTAGCGCCAGGTGAATTTTCAGATCGAATCTTCGGTTTGGATAATCGAAGATTTTATAAGCCAGAGGACAACGAATAAGTAATTGATAGCATAACAAAAAGCCAACCACGCTTGTGGTTGGCTTTTTTACTCTTAATGAGTAATTAGATTACTTCTTGCTTGAGCTTGATGAAAGGTAATCAGAAAGAACGTTTTGAAGATCCTTATCTTGGATGTTAACGTTACCCTTCTTAAGAACCTTAGATACTACTGAACGAACAGTTGAACTATCTTGGAGCTTATCAGTAACGATTTGATCCTTAAGTTCTGACTTGTGGTCCTTGTAAGTACCCTTGTCTGGGTGGTTTACCATTTGAATAACTTGGTAACCGTATTGAGTCTTAACAGGTTTCTTAGTGTATTCACCGTTCTTCAACTTGAAGGCAGCTTCCTTGAAGTCTGAATCCAATGAGGTGTTTGTGTTATCGAATGGTGAAATTCGACCACCCTTGTTCTTAGTAGCAGAATCAGTTGAGTACTTCTTAGCTAGGCTTGAGAAACTCTTGCCTTTCTTAAGTTGACTAATAACGGTTTCTGCAGTTGATTTCTTAGATACTAAGATTTGGTTAACAGTAACTTTTGGTTGGTAAGACTTGAATTGTTTTTGAAGATCCTTGTCAGTTACCTTGATATTATCTCTAACGGCTTCTTGAAGAAGGAGGTTAGAACGAATATCTTTCTTAAGTCCTGCGGCAGTCATACCATTTTGTTGCAATACTGAGTTAAATGATGAACCGTATTGCTTCTTGTACTTGTTGAACTCAGCGTTAACCTTTGAGTCCTTAACTTTCTTTCCGTATTGATCTTGAAGCACAGTGTTCAAAATCATTTGTTGGAGAACTTGCTTACCAGATGAAGTACTCTTCAAGCTGCTGTAATAAGCACTCTCCGTAATCTTACCACCATCAGTTGTGGCAACAGTTTTGCTACCACAAGCAACTAAGGTAAAACTTAGTAATACACCGGCTAAAGCGATTAGCCATTTCTTCATATCGAAAACACATCCATTTCTCTGTAGTTTGTTCACAAAAATGTAAACTTTCTATTTAATAATAACATACAATCTCATAACGTCAGTAATGAGCACTAATCTTTATTAAAAATTCAGAAGTTTGTTAGTGTTCTTTTGTGATATCATCCGCAAATTTCTTGATTTCATCTAGTCGAGGGTTGATTTGGAACATGGCTTCCTCAACGTCACGTTGAATTCCGTTAACGACCTTATTAACCTCAGGTAACTGCTCTTTGAGGTTTGCTAAACTAGTTTGAAAATTTTCGTAAGCTTCCTTTGTGCTTTCAACGGCATGCTTCTTTTCGAGAAACTTTTCTTTGGTTTCATCAAAAAATTCTTTTGGCGTTTGTTTTCTGCTTGCCAGAAAAATGCCACCCAGGGCAGCTGTTCCCGCAATAACTTTAAAAAATGACTTCATAAAATTAATCTCCCATCTTTGCAACGATTGATTCTTGAATAGCTTTTAATTGATCAGCATCATACTTGTTTGAGTTGTCTTTAAAGGTCATGCCGAAGTCGTCGTTAGCGGTATAGCGGGGAACTAAGTGGAAGTGAGAGTGGAAAACCGACTGGTATGCGATTTGGCCATTATTGTTAACAATGTTCATTCCCTGAATATCTGGATTGGATTCTTTAACCGCCCGGGCAATTTTAGGAATCCGGGAGAATACTTGAGCAGCTAGTTCTTCGTCGTATTCAAAGATGTTAGGCACATGCTTCTTTGGTATAACAAGCGTATGGCCTGGGGTTCCCTGTGAAATATCAAGGAAGGCCTTTACAACATCGTCTTCATATACTGTGTAACTTGGAATCTCACCAGCAACGATTTTACAAAAAATACAATCTTTCATGAAAGTTCCTTCTTTCGCTATTTTTATGATAATTATACCATTCATCTGGGTGATGACTAATTCAAACATTTGTTTCCTATGTTATAATCTTCATGTAAATTTTGAACGATTGGAAGTGGCAAGGTGACTCTTAAAGTCAAAAATTTAGTTGGCGGTTATTCCGCCGTGCCAGTATTAAAGGATGTAAATTTCGATATTAAAGATGGCGAATTGGTTGGCCTAATTGGGCTCAACGGTGCCGGAAAATCGACAACGATCAATCACATTATTGGACTGCTCCAACCTTTTTCAGGTTCGATTGCAATTAACGAAACAACGATTGACCAAGATGTCAAAAAATATAAGGGCCAAATCGCATATATCCCAGAATCACCAATTGTTTATAAAGAACTTACCTTAAAGGAACATTTGGAGATGACGATGCTTGCCTATGATTTAGATTTAGATAAAGCATGGGAACGGGCAAATAAATTATTAACAACATTTAGGCTTGATAACAAACTGGATTGGTTCCCTGATAACTTTTCAAAGGGGATGCGCCAAAAGGTAATGATTGTGTGTGCATTCTTAACTGATGCAAAACTGTTTATTATCGATGAACCTTTTTTGGGATTGGATCCACTGGCAGTTAACGATTTGTTGGATCTAATTACAGAACGAAAAAAACAGGGAGCAAGTATTCTGATGTCAACTCACGTCCTTGACACCGCTCAGCGCTATTGTGACCGGTTTGTTCTTCTACATGATGGTCAAGTTAGAACAGAAGGAACTTTGTCAGAATTAAAGGCTGAATTTCCTGAAGCAGGTGATTCACTTAACGACATTTATCTATCCCTGGCAAGGCAGGGTGGTCGGAAATGACGGATTTATTCAAAAAAAGACTTTCATCGCACCTAGCAGAGATGCTAAAGTATTTAAGACTAGTTTTTACTGACTATTTTGTTTTGGCTATCTTATTTATGATTGGTGCTGTTGGATATTATTATTCACAAAATCTAAATCGGCTTCAAATGCATATTTGGTGGGCACCCATTGTTGCTACCATCTATTTTGTATTGGTAAGTCAGCTTGGAAGGTTAGCCACATTAGTTGCTGATCCGGATGCCGTGTTTTTACTCCCACGAGAAGCTGAAATGCCGGCATATTTCATGCGGGGATTTAGATATAGCATAATTTTAGCTGAGGTAATTCAAATTGTCCTTTGGTTTGTTAGTATTCCATTTCTTCAAAGGACACTGGGCTTTGGTCAAATTGATTTTGGAGCTCTGTTGGTGGCGGTTATTGCTACTAAAGTTTTCTGGTTACTAGGTGATGTAATCAGAAAATTTAGGCTTAGTTCGTTTGGCTTCGAAAAACGAGTCGTGCATCGATTCTGTTTACCGCTACTGATTTTTGCCGTTATATTTTGGGGTAATTCAGTAGTTGGGGCAGCTGGTGCGATTTTCTTACTGGCCATTTTTGCTGTGTTGGTAAGAAATATTAATAACCACCCAGTTGTCAATTGGCATATTGCAATTGATGATGAGAATTCGCGGATGCACAGTTTATACACGTTTTTCAATCTATTTACAGATGTGCCAATGATTCAAAGCACGGTTAAACGCCGGCGTTATCTAGATATCATTACTGACAGAATTCAACTTAAATCTAAAAATAGTTTTTTGTTCCTGTACGCTCACGGCCTTAGTCGGGATACTGAAATGAGCGGCCTGTTTATTAGGCTTACCGTATTAGGAGCGGTGGTTCTTGCATTCATCAAGAATGGCTGGCTACCAATTGTCTTGCCGTTGGTATTCATATATCTGATTGGTTTTCAATTGATTCCGTTCTATTTTCATTTTGATGATAATGCTTTTGTTCACATTTATCCGTTTGATAATCGGAACCAAGTGGTTAGTTTTCAAAAGGTGATCTTGATGATGTTGATTTTTGTCGCGGTTATAATGGCCGTCGTGGTCACAATCGTCAACTTCAACAATTTGGCAACGGTAGGCATTTTAATTGTCCTAGAAGCAGTCGAAATTTGGTTGTTTGTTTATGGGTATCTACCACGAAGAATTAACAAATCCATCAATAGTCGTAACTAATTATTTAAGGAGAAACATATATGAGAGTAAGAAAAAAGCCTTGGGCTAGACCATACATTGAGGACCACCAAGACTATATCGTTACCGACCCTGACAGCTACCTGGGAAAGTGGCAGGAGCGATTTGTTAAGGAACAGCCACTTCACGTGGAGATTGGGACTGGTAAGGGCCAATTTATCATTCAGATGGCAAAAAAATATCCCGATGTTAATTTCATCGGGATCGAATTGCAAGAGTCTGTTATTGCTACGGCTCTTAGGACGTTCATGGAAGAACCGCTACCTAATCTTCAGTTTGTTTTGACTGATGGAGCTGATGTGGATGAGTTTTTCAAACCCCATGAGTTGGCCAAAATATACCTTAACTTTTCTGATCCATGGCCCAAGACTCGTCATGAGAAGAGGAGACTAACCTCAAAACGGTTCTTAGAAACGTATCAAAAAGTATTATCAGAAGACGGGACAATCGAATTTAAGACGGACAACCGTGGCTTGTTTGAATTCAGCCTGATCAGTTTTAATAACTACCCAATGGAATTTGAGTACGTTAGTCTAGATCTTCATAACTCGCCAGAGAATGAGGACAATATCGAAACTGAATATGAGCACAAATTTAGCCCTAAAGGCCCAATTTATAAGTTGATTGCTCACTTTATCAATGAGTAATTACTTGATGACTGGTGATTTGGCCAGTGTTGTCAGCAAAAAATTCATGAATTAGCGTCTGTTTATCCTTGTTTTCGTAGTCAAGTCCAAAGTGAAAGGCGTTAGGTTGCTTATCATTTCGCTCAAACCAACTTCCGATAAAGGACAATTCAGATTCGTCAATTGTTGGC
Source organism: Lentilactobacillus sp. Marseille-Q4993 (assembly GCF_951230165.1). Taxonomy (GTDB): domain Bacteria; phylum Bacillota; class Bacilli; order Lactobacillales; family Lactobacillaceae; genus Lentilactobacillus. Next base: position 111,850 of record NZ_CATNVB010000002.1, on the reverse strand, counting down.
TTTACCTTATTGATTAGTCGGTTTTCAAGCTCCGTGGTCAGTTCAGCCTCTTTTTGAGAATTTCCGCGCCTGTTTGCGATAAAAATTGCAAATGACAGGGCTGCAAGTGATAAACTATAAAAAAGAGATTTAGTTTGCATCTTTTTCCCCCGTGTGTATTATTGATATTTATATTATAGCTTTTGATTTGCTAATGTAAATTTAGAAGCCCATTTAATTTTAGATTGGAGACATTGCTATGCAAATGTTAGAAAAGACAAGTTACGACAAGATGATTGAAAATTATAGCGATGGCAAATACATGCTGTTCTTTACTGCCGACTGGTGCCCAGATTGCCGGTTTATCAAACCAGTCATGCCTGAAATTGAGAAGGAATTCTCCGATTACACTTGGGTCACTGTTGACCGTGACGAAAACATTGATTTGGTAATGGAAATGGGAATCATGGGAATTCCTAGTTTTGTTGCTCTTGATAATGGTAAAGAAATTGGTCGTTTTAATAACGGCGACCGGAAGACACGAAAAGAAGTAGAGGATTTTGTTAATTCTCTGAACTAAATTATTGTTGCGGAAAGGTTTTTTAGAATGTTAATTGCAAGTTATAACCCCAAAGGAACTGGTGACACGCTTGTTGTCATTTTGGGCCAAGATGTTGATGATCAGAGTACTGAGGTCCATGATGGCGTTGCCAGAATCTTTGATGATAAGACTGGAAACACCTTAGGCTACAACTTTTTAAAGGCAAGTAGTCTTATCAATCGGTTGAAGTCCGAGAATGGTCAGGTATTTCTAACCAGTCATGAAGTAGCCACCCTAAATGACTACTTAGCTGCTAACGGATTTCCAGCTGATTTGTCCGTTGATGATACCCCAAAGTTTGTTATCGGATATGTTGAGAAAATGGAGGACCATCCAAACTCAGATCATTTGAAGGTGACAACGACGAAAGTTGATGATGGTAACAAACTTCAAATTGTTTCGGGGTCACCTAACATGCAGGCAGACATCAAGGTGGTTGTTGCAAAGATTGGGGCAATGATGCCTGATGGCTTGATTATTTGGCCAGGAGCCTTGCGGGGAGTTGAAAGTGATGGGATGATCGTATCTGGTCGCGAATTACACCTTAAGAATGCTCCTCAAAAGAAAGGGGCATTGATTTTACCAGATGATTTTGGTGAGGTCGGTGAACCATTTGACTTTGAAAAGGGTCAACACATCTTTGATTAATTACAGTAAAGTGGGATTACGTTATGAAAGATTATGATGGACCAGCCTTTTACAAACGACGGCGGTCAGAAAAAGAACAGAATACTGAACGGAAGAATGTCAAGAAGCCAGTCATCCAAAAGGCAACTAAGCGAGGAGTGGCCTCTATTGTTCGCCAAAATTCTAAAGATTCCGTTCATGCACCAAAAGTGTCGATTTCTGAAGACCTTCATAATCGGTTAATCAAAAGGCAAAACGTTTCCCGAAATTACTTTATCAGTCAACGAAAACGACGAGCAACGTACTACGGCATTTTAAAAGCAGAACTCAAAATTAGTGATAATGATTTGATTTTGCTAGCAAATGATGACGGTACGACTATGCGGTCAGAGCAAGAATCAGCTCAAAAAGCTGACTTTGTTGAATTATCGACTAGTGGGGACTCGCCGGTTGATAATGTTGCCAAAAAAGATGAGAATGGAAACGAGGATTTTTCCTTGCAGACCATTCTTACATACATAGCGGGTCAAAAGTATTTTTCCGAGTCAATTGTTAAGCAAAAATTTGGCCTTGCAGATGATGAATTTAGCGAATTAGAGGATTTTTTGGTAAAAAAACGCTATATCTCTAAAAAACATGGTGCAAAACCACAAGTAGTTTATTACCATGAAAGTAAGTAAATAATTTTTAGTTAGGAAGAGTAATATGGATTCAGAAACGACATACCATTTTGTTGGGATTAAGGGAACAGGGATGAGTGCTATGGCACTTATCCTCTCAGATAGAGGCTTAAAGGTTCAAGGTTCAGATATTGAACAATACACCTTTACGCAACGGGGATTGGAAAAGGCTGGAATTAAAGTGATGCCTTTTGATGAAAGTAACATTCATGAGGGATTAACGGTAATTGCAGGAAACTCATTCAATGACGATCATCCTGAAATCAAGAAAGCTCGGGAAATGGGACTCACGGTTTATCGTTATCATGATTTTCTTGGTAAGATGATCAAAGGTAAGACTAGCATTGGAGTTGCGGGTGCCCATGGTAAGACTAGTACCACTGGATTATTAGCTCATGTGTTATCTGAAATCGCTCCAAGTGACTATCTGATTGGTGACGGTACCGGTAAGGGGGTTCCTAACGCCCGGTTCTTCGTTTACGAAGCTGATGAATACAGAAGACATTTCTTGGCCACTCACCCAGATTACGCCATTATGACTAACATCGATTTTGATCACCCTGATTATTACGAAAGTATTGACGATGTATTTGATGCATTTGAAACTTTCGCTCACCAAGTTCAAAAAGGAATTTTTGCTTGGGGTGACGATAAAAACTTGAAGCGCCTAAAAGCCGATGTCCCAATTTATTACTATGGTCTTAACGAAAGTGATGACTTTAGGGCGGTCGACGTAAAGAGAACGACTAGTGGGTCGACGTTCAGAGTTACTTATCACGACGAAGATCTCGGCGAGTTTAGTGTGCCACTGTTTGGTGAGCATAACGTCTTGAATTCACTTGCAGTTATCGCTGTGTCGTACTTTGAAAAGGTTGATTTGGCAGAAATCAGACGTGAGTTAATGACGTTTAAGGGAGTTAAGCGTCGGTTCTCAGAGCGAAAAGTTGCCGATATGACAATCATTGATGACTACGCTCATCATCCATCAGAGATCAAAGCTACGCTGGATGCAGCTAGACAGGAGTACCCAAGTAAACAAATCGTGGTTGTATTCCAACCACATACGTTTAGTAGAACGATTGCCTTAATGGATGACTTTGTTAAGAGCCTAGACTTAGCTGATAAAGTATTCTTAACTGATATTTACAGTTCGCCGCGTGAGCATTCGGGTGACGTTTCTAGTCAAGATATGGCTAATAAGTTAACTAAGGGTGGAGAAATCCTTAAAGTTGAGAACATGTCACCACTGTTAGACTATGATAATGACGTTGTGATTTTCATGGGAGCTGGGGACATTCAAAAGTACGAGCAAGCGTATGAAGATCTCTTGAGTCACTTAAGTAACAAAATTAATTAATAAAATCTTATAATTGCCGTTAGTTAAGCATTAGTGCTTGATTAATGGCTTTTATTTGTTACAATTATCTAAACTAAAAGAAAAAGGGGACCATAAATGAACAATTATCCAAATGAGCAAAGTGCTCGAAAAGTTGTTAATGATGTCGCTGGTTTGAACTCGTTTCTAACTAAAATGTACGGTTGGATGACACTTGCTGTTTTAGTGTCAGCTGGGGTAGCTTACTTCACGATTACTGCAGGCAATGGTTTGTTTGTCCAATCAGTTCTTCAAAATCCTCTTCTGTACTGGGGATCATTTATTGTTTGGTTCATCGTTCCATTCGTTGTTACATTCCAAGCACTTAAGCGACCAACAGCTAGTTTCGTAATGCTGATGTTGTACGCTGCTTTGACGGGTTTTGTATTTTCAACAATCGTTATCCGTTATACTGGCGCTCAAGTCACAGCTGCTTTCCTAAGTGCAGCAATTGTCTTTATAACAATGGCAATCATTGGAATTACCACTAAGCGCAACATGGATAAGATTGGAACCCACGCCACTGCTGCATTGATTGGATTAATCGTGGCAATGGTAATTAATATGTTTCTTCACAGTAGTGCAATTACATTCTTCTTGTCGGCTGCTGCTGTTATTATTTTCTCAATTTTAACTGCTTACGACTCAGCCAAGATGAAGCAATTGTATATGCAAAACTCCGGTGAGTTATCAATTACTGGACTTGCAGTTTTTGGAGCAATGCAATTGTACTTGGATTTTGTTAATTTGTTCTTGCAATTACTACAATTGTTTGGATTCAGTGATAACAATTAATAGCAAATATCGCTTTAAGGTTCAGATATCAATTAAAGATATTTGAACTTTTTTTGTTTTTTCACAAGTTTCAAAAAATGATCAAATGATTTTGAGTTCTGTCGTTAACGCTGACGTGTTAAAATTAATAGTAGAATTCAATTTACCGTTTTAGGAGAAAAACATGCCAAAAAAATTAGTCTTGATAGATGGAAACAGTATCGCGTTTAAAGCCTTCTATGCACTTTATCAATCAATGGATAGATTTGTTAACTCCCAAGGATTGCATACAAGCGCTATTTTCGGGTTTAATCGCATGCTTGACAAAGTACTTGAAACTGAAAAGCCAACTAACGTGCTGGTTGCTTTTGATGCGGGGAAAACCACGTTTAGAACAAAGATGTACGATGATTACAAGGGTGGTCGGTCAAAGACACCAACAGAGCTTTCAGAACAATTTCCGCATTTGAAGGACTTACTGACAGCTAGAGGGATCAAATCATATGATCTTCCCGATTATGAGGCTGATGATATCATTGGGACTATGGCAAGAAAAGCTGAGCAATCTGGCGATTATAAAGTCGTTGTGGTTACCGGTGATCGTGATTTGACCCAATTAACTTCAGATAAGACAACTGTTCAGGTTTCAAAGAAAGGGGTTACCGAGCTTGAAACTTATACCCCAAAGTATGTAGAGGAAAAGCTCGGCGTTAAACCGGATCAAATTATCGAAATAAAAGGCCTCCGGGGTGATAATTCTGATAATTATCCAGGAGTTCAAAAGGTCGGTGAGAAAACGGCTCTCAAACTCATTCAAGAGTATGGAACGATTGACAATTTGTACGACAATCTTGATAAGGTTTCTGGCAAAAAATTGAAGGAACACCTTGTTGAGGATAAAGATAAGGCGATGCTTGCTAGGACATTAGCAACTATCAATCGGGATGCACCAATTACGATTGGTTTGGAGGACGTCATCTATGATGGGGATGATAGTGACAAACTGATTGCGTTTTACGAAAGCATGAACTTTAAATCATTTCTTGAAGACGTTGAGGACAGCAAGCAGGTCAGTACGCCGATTGAATACACAACATTGACTGAGGATAATCTAAGTGAATTGTCACAGTTTACGGATGAGGTGTCAGTTCACGTTGAGATGGATGGGGACAATTACCATACTGCTGAAATTGTGGGTTTTGCCTTAGGTTCGGGTGATAAGTGGTATGCATCAAATAACGCGGATCTTTTAATTAGTCCAGAAGTCAAGAGCATTCTAGAAAGTGAATCGATTTCAAAAAATGTATTCGATGTTAAGAAGACTGTTGTCCTTTTAAACCGGGTTGGGATTGAACTAGCTAACGTTGATTTCGATATGTTGTTAGTATCCTATTTGCTTAATACAAGTAACAATAGTAATGATGTTGCCACATTGGCTAAAACGTATGGTTATCGAAACGTTAAGACTGATGAAGAAGTATATGGTAAGGGTGCCAAGCGTTCTATCCCAGTTGATAAGCCCGAGTTTTTGGCACATCTAGTTCATAAAGTTAGTGCAATTGATCAACTGCATGACAAAATGTTCGAACAGTTAGAAGAGCATAACCAGACTAAGTTGTATCGTGAAATTGAAATAAAATTGGCATTTGTATTAGCCAAGATGGAAATTGCTGGAATCAAAGTTAGTCCTGATAAACTAGAACAGATGGGCAGTAAGTTCAAAGAACGGCTTAGTGAACTTGAATTGGAGATTTTTAATCAAGCAGGCGAAGAATTTAATATTGGCTCACCAAAGCAGCTCGGCAAAATTTTATTTGAAAAGATGAAGTTACCAGTTATCAAGAAGACCAAGACGGGTTATTCAACTTCAGTTGACGTTTTGGAAAAATTGGCACCGGATGCCCCGATTGTCCAATATATTTTAGATTATCGGCAACTATCAAAGCTGCTATCAACTTATGTTGATGGGTTACTTAAGGTTATCCATAAGGACGATTCAAAGGTTCACACGAGGTATTTGCAAACCTTGACGGCAACTGGTCGACTCTCGTCAGTGGATCCTAATTTGCAGAACATTCCAGTTAGGACTGAAGAGGGTAAGCGTATTCGAGAAGCGTTTGTTCCTAGTCAACCGGGGTGGCAGATGTTTTCGTCTGATTACTCTCAAATTGAATTGAGAGTCCTAGCCTCCGTAACTGGTGATAAGAATATGCAGGCGGCCTTTAAGGCAGGCGAGGATATTCATGCTGAAACTGCCCGGAGAATATTCCATCTTGATTCAAACGAAGATGTTACGCCAAATTTACGGCGCCAGGCAAAGGCAGTCAACTTTGGAATTGTCTACGGTATTTCATCTTACGGGTTAGCCAATAACACTGGGATCAGTCGGAAACAAGCGGCTGAGTTCATCGACCGGTATTTTGAAGAATACCCAGGAGTAAAGAAGTATACTGAAGACATTGTTAAATTTGCCCGTGAAAACGGTTATGTTGAAACGGTTTCTAACCGTCGTCGCTATTTACCGGATATTAATTCTAAGAGCTTTAATCTGAGATCATTTGCGGAGCGAACTGCCATGAATACTCCGATTCAAGGAAGCGCTGCTGATATAATTAAAATTGCCATGATTCGGATGGATGAAGCGCTGAAAGCAATGAAAACTAAGATGTTACTCCAAGTTCACGATGAATTGATTTTCGAAGTGCCGGATGATGAGCTGGAGGAAGTTCAACAATTGATTCCAAAAATAATGGATTCGGCCTTCAAACTAGAGGTACCGTTGAAGGTTGAAAGTCACTACGGCAAGACGTGGTTTGACGCAAAATAAACGGGATAAAGGAATGAGTGAAAATGCCTGAATTACCAGAAGTTGAAACAGTTCGCAGAGGGTTGACCGAGCTTGTTCAAAACAGCAAGATTACTAAGGTCGACGTTTTATACCCAAAAATGATTAACCTTGATCCCGATGATTTCAAAAAAGGGGTCGAGAATACGACCCTTGAGGAAATTGGTCGTCGCGGAAAGTATTTGTTTTTACGGTTAAGTAATGGCTTGACTATCGTTTCTCACTTGAGAATGGAAGGCAATTATGATGTTGTGGCTGAAGGGGATGCTCTCAGTAAGCATACCCACATTGTGTTCCACTTATCAGATGGTCGAATGCTTAGATATAACGATACTCGTAAGTTTGGCAGGATGAATCTAGTTGATCGTAAGGATGAGCTCAGTGTAGCTGGATTAAAAACGATTGGTCCTGAGCCCACCGAAGATGGGTTGAAGCTGGATTACATGGTTAAAATATTTGCTAAGAGTAAAAAAGAAATCAAACCATTTTTACTAGACCAAAGTAAAATTGCTGGTCTTGGCAACATTTACGTTGACGAAGTGCTGTGGATGAGTAAAATTCACCCAACGCAACCAGCCAATACATTAGCGGAATCTGAGTTAAAAGAGCTTAGAAAAAATATCATTTTAGAGATTAAAAAGGCGATTGCCGGTCACGGGACAACAGTACATTCGTATTCAAACGCCTATGGGGAGGCAGGTAGTTTTCAAAACCACCTCAATGTCTATGGCCGTAAGGGAGAACCTTGTCTTAGGTGTGGGACGCCAATTGAAAAAATTAAGCTTGCCCAGCGGGGAACCCATTTTTGTCCACATTGCCAGGTACTTAGAGAAGGGTGATTTAGATGCCAAAAGTAATCGGGTTGACCGGAGGGATTGCAACTGGAAAATCAACAGTTTCAGATTACTTAGCCCAAAAAGGAATTCGAATAATTGACGCTGACCTTGTAACCCGAAAAGTCCAATCAAAAGGTACGCCGGGGCTAACAGCCATTGAGAATGCTTTTGGGGCTGAAGTTATCAACGATGAAGGCGAGTTGAATCGAAAAAGGCTGGGAAACATTGTTTTTGGTGACAATGAACAACTTACAAAGCTGGTTCGGATAATTAACCCATTTATTTCTAATGAAGTGTATAATCAAATTAATTTAGCAAGCAATGAGGAGCTAGTCGTATTCGATGCTCCAACGTTGTTTGAAAATGGATTTGCTAATATGGTTGATGAAATTGTGATGGTTACGACAGATAGTCGTACTCAAATGACTAGACTAATCAATAGAAATAGTCTCGACGTAGCAACTGCTAGCAAGAGGATTGGCAGTCAGTGGCCACTTAGAGTTAAGCAAGAATTATCAAATTATATTATTTACAATAATTCCAACTTAGTCGGCTTGTATTATCAAGTTGATAAATGGTTGGAGAAAGAGAAGAACGGCGAGGTGTAAGCATGCATTGTCCACATTGTGGTCATAACGGCTCCAAGGTTATTGATAGTCGGCCGACTGATGATAATCGGGTGATTAGAAGACGGCGTGAGTGTGAAAATTGTGGTTTTAGATTTACAACGTTTGAGCGGATTGAAATGACCCCACTTTTGGTCATCAAAAAGAACGGCACCCGTCAAGAATTTAACCGGGAAAAGCTGTTAAAGGGAATCGTTAGGTCTGCTGAGAAACGACCGGTTTCAATGAATTCCATTACCAACTTGGTGGATAAGGTTGAAAACCGACTCAGGTCAACGGGAGATAGTGAAGTGACAAGTCGCCAGATTGGGGAATATGTCATGGAAGAGCTAGTCTCACTTGATCAAATTGCGTATATTCGGTTTGCTTCCGTTTATCGTCAATTTAAAGATATGTCCGTCTTTTACAAAGAATTAAAGGAAATGATGGAAAAGGGTACCAATTCAAAGAACGAGGATGATTAATATTGGCTATTGATAAATTAACTGCTGATACTAAGTTTGTGGTGACGGCAGATGAAATCAATCAAGAAGTTAATATCGGTGTGCTGACTAATTTGTATTTACCAATAATTGGTCGGGACGCTTTTTCGTTGTATAACGTAATCTATCGACTTGCGGAAGCTGATTTGAACAATTTAGAAGTTCATCAACATTACGAACTTCAGAGTATTCTCAGTATCTCCCCTGCTGAGTTACATAAAGCCCGCCAAAAGTTGGAGGCGGTTGACCTTTTAAACACCACCGTGTCTAAAAACATTAAAGAAACGCTGATTTATTTGGTTCACCAGCCGCTTTCGGTTAACGAATTCTTGAAAACTGATTTGTTAGCAGTGATGTTGTTGGGAAAAGTTGGTCAAAAAACATTTGATCAAATAATGCGAAGAGTCGGCAATAAACGGGAGGTTCTCGCTAACCAAACTGATATTTCTTCGTCATTATTAGCGGTTTATGATATTCCTAGCCATTTGGTGACTGACACTCCGACTGATGTGAAGAAAGCTCAAAATGGAATTAAATCGACGGATGATAACCTGGTTAAAGCAATGGATGAGGGAAACAGTAGTTTTGATTTCAACTTACTGTTAAATTTGCTTGGTAATAGTTTTGTTGATCAAAAAAGCGTCAAAGCTGCGGTTGAGTTAATTACTTCGGAGCACATGATGTATGGAATCGATGAGATTCAAATGAGTACTCTGATTTCTAAGGCTACTAACCTAGCCACTAATCAACTGGATCAAAAACTATTAAAACAGCTGATTGCAAAAGAATTTAGTCTTAGGCCAATAAAGACTGAAAGTGTGAATGTTGAAACTGGTTCAGATGAATCAGCGACAGTTAATTCTAAACAAACTGGTCAAAAGGCAACTTTATTGGATATTGTTAAAAGCACACCACCAATGCTGTTTTTGGGCCAAATTAAATCACAGAAAAAAGGATTTGTTTCTTCTTCAGAGCAGAGAAATGTGGATGAGCTTATTGGTCGCCATATTTTTCCAAGTGAAGTGATCAACATCATGGTTTACTACATTTTGGTAGTTCAGAAACTGGGGACCATCAATAAGAATTTCCTTGATGCTATTGCTAACGACTGGGCGCAAAGAGGAGTAAATACTGTCGAGAAAGCGTTGGCAGCTATTGAAGATCGAAAAAAAGAAGCAAATACCCCTAAAAAGCGCGCCCCTCAGCGTAATTCAAATTACAGACGCAAAACGATTAAGGAAACATTGCCTGATTGGGCAAAGGAAGAAAACCAGATTAAGAAGGACAAAGCAATGAGTCCTGAACAGAAAAAGATATTAGATGAAAAAATGAAAAAATTAAATGAAGGAAAGTAGGTGAGTATAGTGAGTGATTCAGAATCTGGAATGGAGAACATTTCTAAATCATTTCGTGAGATGATGGCAGATAGAAATTGGAACAAAAATTTCAGTACGATTATCGGTACGTTAAAGCGAGATCGAGATATCCGTTCGTTTTTCGTAAAGAATAAGGACAAACTTGATGCAAATGCCTTTGAAAAATCAATCTCTAAATTGTACGAATTTCATAATGTCAAAAAGATGATGAAAGATGGCAAGAAGACGTTTGCTCCGGGGTATCAACCCAGGCTGGTCGTCAATGGTGGATTGGTCGATATCTCATATCAACCATCTCCGGAGACCATAGCTGCTCAAGAGTTAAAAGCCCAGGAGAAAATGATTCGAACGATATCGATGCCCAAAGATATTCGTAGTGCCGATATGGACAAGGTTGATAGAGTTGATGGCCGGTTTGATGCTATGGCAATGGCATATGATTTCTTATCGAGGATAGGTGATGAGGACTTTACACCAGGACTATATCTTAGTGGACCTCTTGGTGTGGGGAAAACGTATATGTTGGGGGCAATTGCTAATCGGTTAGCTGGAAAAAAGATTCAGACAATTATGGTTCATTTTCCAACTTTCTCTGTTGAAATGAAGAATTCCATCGCCGATAACTCAGTGAGTCGGAAAATCGATTCGGTAAAAAAGACACCTGTTCTGATGCTAGATGACATCGGAGCAGAGTCGATGTCGCCTTGGGTCAGGGATGAAGTGTTAGGAGTTATTCTTGAATATCGGATGCAGCAACAGTTACCAACTTTCTTTAGTTCTAATCTAACGATGGACAAATTTGAAGAACATCTCATATTTAGTAAGCAGGGTGACGAAGAACCCCTAAAAGCAAAGCGGATTATGGAACGAGTCAAATTTTTATCTCGTGAAGTTGAAATGAGCGGGGCTAATCGAAGGCCAAAATAAAGTGCCAGCAAGTGTTGACTTTCAGTAGACACGTGTTTATACTGAGTTTGTTATCAAAAAGACATGATCATTATGATTCATCACAGGGAGAGCTGCTCTAGCCTGGAAGGCAGTTTGTTAGGATTGTAGTTGGTTACCACTTTTTGAATCGGATTGCGGAAATGCTTTCCCGGACTGGTCCCGTTAGCAACCACTTGAGTGCTCGAAGCATTTATTTTGTTTTGGGTAAAATGGGTGGAACCGCGCTAAATGCGTCCCTAGTGTACTGTTATTTGTACACTAGGGACTTTTTTTGTGGTTTCGAATAAAAAAGGAGAATAGAGATATGTCAGAACTTTCATTTGAATTTCCAGACGGTAGCGTAAAGCAATTTGCTGACGCTTCAACTGGTGAAGATATTGCAAAATCAATTTCAATTAGTTTAGCCAAGAAATCAGTAGCTGCTAAGATTGATGGGGAAATGCTATCATTAACAGAACCATTACATAAGGGTGGCAAGGTAGAAATTGTTACCAAGGATAGCGAAGACGGGTTAAAAGTTCTCCGTCAGACTGCTTCTCAAGTTTTGAAAAAAGCAATCAGTCAAGAATTCAAAAACGTTAAATTTGGTGAAGCAACCGCTGATGAGGATGGTTTCTTTATTGACACTGACAAGCCAGATACTCAAATTAGCGTTGATGAGCTTGAAGGTTTGGAAAAAGCCATGAAGAAAATTATTTCTGATGCTGAACCAATTGAAATCGTTGAACTTTCAGTTGCTGATGCTAAGAAGGAAGTTGGCGAGGATCCATACCAAAGCCAACTTATCGATGAAAAAGCCGTTGATGGCAAGGTTAAATTCAACCAAATCGGAGAATTCAAATCATTGAACGAAGGCGCTGTTCTGGCTAAGACTAGTGGCGTTAAGATTTTCAAATTGATCTCTGTTGCTGGTGCTTATTGGGAAGGAAAGTCATCAAACCCAATGCTTCAAAGAATTTACGCAACTGCGTTTGAAAAGCAAGCTGAACTTGATGAAGATCTCAAGAAACGTCAAGAAGCTAAAGAACGTGATCACCGAGTTATCGGTAACCAACTTGACTTATTCTTTGTTGATCCTAAGGTTGGTGCTGGTTTACCATACTGGATGCCAAACGGTGCCACTATCAGAAGAACGATTGAACGTTACATCATTGACCGTGAAGTAGCAAACGGTTACCAACACGTCTACACACCAGTGTTAGCAAACCTAGATCTTTATAAGCAATCAGGTCACTGGGATCACTACCGTGAGGATATGTTCCCACCAATGGACATGGGTGACGGTGAAATGCTTGAATTACGGCCAATGAACTGTCCTTCACATATTCAAGTTTACAAGCATCACATTCGTTCATACCGTGAATTACCACTTAGAATTGCTGAACTTGGTATGATGCACCGTTATGAAAAATCTGGTGCCCTTTCCGGTTTGCAACGAGTTCGTGAAATGACCCTTAATGATGGTCACACATTCGTAACTCTTGACCAAATCCAAGAGGAATTCCAAAATATTTTGAAGCTCATGGTTTCTGTATACCACGATTTTGATATTAACGATTACACATTCAGATTGAGTTATCGTGATCCTGAAAATACTGAAAAGTACTTCGATGATGATGAAATGTGGAACAGAGCTCAATCAATGTTGAAGGGTGCCATGGATGAACTTGGATTGGATTACGTTGAGGCAGAAGGTGAAGCCGCATTCTACGGTCCAAAGCTTGATGTTCAAACTAAGACAGCCCTTGGTAACGAAGAAACATTGTCAACTATTCAATTAGACTTCATGTTGCCAGAAAGATTTGACCTTCACTATGTTGGTGAAGATGGTAAGGAACACCGTCCAGTTATGATTCACCGTGGTTTGGTTTCTACTATGGAAAGATTTACTGCTTACCTTACTGAAATTTATAAGGGAGCATTCCCAACTTGGTTAGCACCAAAGCAAGTTAAAATCATTCCAGTCAGCCAGGATAAGCATGGCGAATACGCTGAAAAGGTTAACCAAAAACTTCGTAATCTTAATATTCGTTCAGAAGTTGATGAAAGAGCTGAAAAGATGGGTTACTTAATCCGGGATGCTCAAACTCATAAGATTCCATACACTCTTGTTGTTGGTGATGACGAAGTTAATGGTAACAGCGTTTCCGTTCGTAAGTACGGTGAGGATGATACCAATTCTAAGTCAGTTGATGAATTTGTTGATCAAATTGAGAAGGATATCCAATCATACTCACGCGAAGAGAACTAAGTTTAATAGAACTCTTGACAGTAGTTTATCTGGATGGTATTCTTTAATAGTTGTGAAATTAAAGCAGGAGCACCCGCTTCTCGCCTAAGGAAATTTCTAAATTTGCTGGGCATGATATCGAGTAGGTTCACTTAGGTGAATCTTTAAACGAGCGGGCACTGTTGTGTCCGCTTTTTTCTGCTTTTTGACTAATCTTGGAGGTGAAGTACCATAGCTAAAGATATGATGGTTAATGATGGAATCCGAGCTCGTGAAGTACGTCTGATCGGTGCTAACGGTGACCAATTGGGTGTTAAGACAAAGTCCGAAGCGTTACAGCTTGCTGAAGATGCTGATCTTGACTTAGTTTTAGTCGCACCGAAAGCAAAACCACCAGTTGCTAAGATTCTAGATTACGGAAAGTACCGGTTTGAACAACAAAAGAAGGACCGGGAATCACGCAAGAAACAAAAAGTTGTTAACGTTAAGGAAGTTAGACTTAGTCCAACAATTGATGTTAATGATTTCAACACTAAGCTTAAGAACGCTAAAAAGTTCTTGGCAAAGGGTGAAAAAGTTCGGGTATCAATTCGGTTTAAGGGTCGTGCCATTACTCATAAGGATATTGGTCGCGAAGTTCTTGAACGAATGGCTAAAGAAACAGAAGATGTTGCTACTGTTGAACAACGTCCAAAGATGGACGGTAGAAGCATGTTCTTGATGTTAGCGCCAAAAGAAGAAAACAAATAGTTTTTAATACTTTAGGAGGAACAATAATGCCAAAACAAAAAACAAACCGCGCTGCTGCAAAGCGTTTTAAGAAGACAGCAAACGGCGGATTCAAGAGTGGAGCTGCTTACACTAGTCACCGTTTCCACGGTAAGACTAAGAAGCAACGTCGTCAACTTCGTGGTACTCACATGATGGACGCAACTAACGTTAAGAATTACAAGAAGTTATTACCTTACATTTAATTTAAAACTTTTCATAATCATTAGGAGGAATTCAACATGCCACGAGTAAAAGGCGGAACAGTCACACATGCACGTCGTAAACGTGTTTTAAAATTAGCTAAGGGATACCGCGGTGGAAAGCACGCATTATTCAAGACAGCTAAAGATCAAGTAATGAAGTCACAAACATATGCTTTCCGTGACCGTCGTGCAAACAAGGGTAACTTCAGAAAGCTCTGGATTGCCAGAATCAATGCTGCTGCTAGATTGAATGATATTTCATATAGCCAATTAATGCATGGTTTAAAGCTTGCTAACATTGACATGAACAGAAAGATGCTTGCAGACTTGGCCGTAAACGATGCTGATGCATTTAAGTCACTTACTGACGAAGCCAAAAAAGCTCTTAAGTAATTCACATTTAAAACGACTTTCACTGTAAAAGGTGGAAGTTTTTTTAAAATAGAAAACAATTAAGGAGTTCCAATGTTAGCAAAGTTTAAACCTACGTGGTTACGTAATAGCATCTATGATGTTACCCCAGCTTTTCTGCTGGCAAACCACATCACTCATATCTTTACAGACCTTGATAACACATTGATGCCTTGGAACCTATCTGAGGGAGACGCGAAACTTCAGTCATGGATCAATGAAATGAAGAAGAACGGAATCAAAGTTGTTGTTGTTTCAAATAATAGTGAGAAACGAATAAAAAAGGCAGTTAGCAGTCTCAACGTTCCTTTTGTTTCGAGAGCACTAAAGCCCTTGACAGTTGGGATTGATAAGACACGGCGCCAATTCCACGTTGATCGTGAGTCAGTAGTGATGATTGGCGATCAATTAATGACCGATGTGTTTGGTGCAAATAATGCACGAGTTCGTAGTATACTGGTAAAGCCAATTGTGACGAATGATGCTTGGAACACTAAATTGAATCGATTGTTAGAAAAGGGTATTTTTAATCAACTTTCAAAGAAATATCCTGACACGAAATGGCACTAGGAGGAATTTATGGTACAAAATGAAGTTATGGTTGATGGTGAAGTATTACATTGTATTGGCTGTGGAGCAGCGATTCAGACCGAGGATAAAACCGCACCTGGTTACACACCCCAGTCAGCTCTTGATAAGGGGATTGAAAGTGGTGAGGTGTATTGCCAACGTTGCTTTAGATTACGACACTACAATGAAATCGTTCCTGTCGGCTTAACTGATGATGACTTTTTAAAGTTATTATCTAGTATATCCGCAACTGATTCTCTGATTGTTTACGTTGTTGATATTTTCGACGTAAATGGTAGCATGATTCCTGGATTACACCGACTTGTCGGTGATAATAAGGTTCTGTTGGTGGGAAATAAGGTGGATGTTCTTCCTGCATCACTCAAAAAGAAGAAGGTGGCGGATTGGCTTCGACAAAGGGCCAACGCTGCTGGCATTCGGCCAGTTGATGTTCAATTAGTGTCTGCAAAAACTAATCAGGATGTGGACAGTTTATTAGTAAATATCGACAAGCTGCGTAAGGGTAAAGACGTTTACGTAGTTGGAGTCACTAACGTTGGTAAGTCAACGCTGATCAATCAAATTATTCGTCAGTCAACTGGGGTTAAGGACCTGATTACAACGTCACGGTTTCCTGGTACGACATTGGATAAAATCGAAATCCCTCTTGATGATGATAAGAAATTGACCGACACTCCAGGAATCATTCAGCCGGAGCAAATGGCTCATTGGTTGGAGGGCAAAGAATTAAAACTAGTTACGCCTCAAAAAACAATCAAACCAAAATCTTATCAACTAAATGAAGGACAAACCCTTTTCTTTGGTGGGGTTGGTCGGTTTGATTACGTTACTGGTGAGGATAAGCAGGGATTCACCGTTTACTGTGAGAATAATTTATATCTTCACAGGTCTAAAACGGAAAATGCGGATGAGTTTTACGCAAAGCACGTTGGTGGTTTGTTAACGCCACCCGCAGCAGAAAACGTGGACTCGTTCCCAGAATTGGTCGCTCATGAGTTTAAGACAACTGAAAAGAGTGACTTAGTTATTGAAGGACTCGGCTGGGTTACTGTCCCGGCTGGGGTCGTGGTCAAAGGTTGGGCACCAAAGGGTGTTGCAGTTATTACCAGACCAGCGATGATTTAAGAGAGGAATTTTTATGAAATTAACCGGAAAACAACGTCGCTTTTTGCGCGCAAAGGCTAATCATTTTAGACCAGTATTTTCAATTGGGAAAAACGGTCTTTCTGAAGTCTGGCTTGAAGAGGTTGGCAATGCATTGGACAACCGAGAGCTAATGAAGATTAATATTCTTCAGAACTCTGACGTGACAACTGATGACGTTAGAAATTACATTGAATCGAAGTCGGATATTCAAGTAATCCAAGTGATTGGGAGAATCTTATTGTTATTCAAGATTTCGAACGACCCCGACAAACAAATTATCTTTAATGAGGTAAAGGCAATTTAGGTGATTTAGTTATGGCAAACGTACTCCAAAATGTGCAAACTTTTCCAAGAACAAAAGTAAAGTTGAATAGCCAAAGAAAGAAAATTGGAATTCTTGGTGGAACTTTCAACCCGATTCACAATGGTCATTTGATTATTGCGGAGCAGGTTTTTGATCAGTTAGGGTTAGATGAAATTAGGTTTATGCCGGATTCCACACCGCCTCACGTTGACCAAAAGCTTGCCATTGATGCGTTTGATCGGGTTAATATGATCAATGGTGCCATTAGGGGTAACTCCCACTTTGTGATTGAGATGGAAGAAATTGCTCGTGGTGGGGTTAGTTACACCTATGACACAATGTTAAAGCTGAAGAGAAACCATCCAAACAATGATTATTACTTTATAATCGGTGGTGATATGGTTGAATACCTACCTAAATGGCATAAAATCAAAGAACTATCGAAGTTGGTAACTTTTGTTGGCGTTAAACGGGAAGGTTTCAAACGAGACGGTAAATATCCAATTATTTGGGTTGACGTCCCTTATATTGATATCTCATCGACGCTCATTCGTTCAAAGATTCGTGCTAGGAACTCTATCAGATACCTAGTGCCGGAATTTGTTGAGCGCTATATAAAGGAGAAACATTTATATGAAGGCTAAAGATTTAGTGTATTCTAATAAATATATTTCGATGAGTAGAGATGATTTAGTTGGTAAGCTAAATGATGCTCTTACTACAAGTCGGTTTAACCACGTTTTGAGAGTTGAACAAACGGCAATTGAACTCGCTGAAGCTAACGGTGTGGATCCTGAGCGAGCTAGTATCGCTGGCCTTGTCCATGATTATGCCAAACAACGACCAGACATTGATTTTATTAACGCAATCAAAGAGTATCATCTTGATCCAGTGCTATTGGATTACGGAAATGCAATTTGGCATGGCGTGGTTGGGTGGCTATTTGTGAAAAATGAACTCGGAATCAATGATATTGAAATTCTAAATGCGGTTAAATACCATACGGTTGGCCATGAGGTCATGACTAAATTAGAACAAATTGTTTACATGGCCGACTACATTGAACCTGGACGTGACTTTCCTGAAGTTGAAACAGCTCGGCGGGTCACCAAGAAAAGCCTCCAGGACGGTGTGGCCTTTCAAGCAAAGCAAACTTTAAGCTACTTAATTGAGAATAATAAACCAGTTTTCCCGCAAACAATCATCACTTATAATAGCTGGGTGCCAGGGAATACTGATTAAAAGGAGAATTTATGGATAGTAGAGAAATTGCTCAAATCGCGGTTAGAGCCGCTGATAGTAAACGAGCATCTGATATTGTAGTTTTGGATATGCAGAATGTTAGTCTAATGGCTGACTACTTTATGATCGCAGATGCCAATTCTAATCGACAGGTAAAGGCAATCGCTGATGAGGTGATTGATCAACTTCATGCTTCTAAAGTTAAGGTCTACAAGGTTTCTGGTAAGGAAACCGCTAAGTGGATCTTGATTGATTTAGGCGAAGTTATTGTTCACATCTTCCAAAAGGATGAACGCGAATTTTATAACTTGGAGAAATTGTGGTCTGATGCTCCAATGATTGACATTCGTGATTGGGTAGAGGCATGATTTATCAAGCATTTGCCGAATTTTATGATGAGCTGTTTGATAACACTTTGTACGGTAAATGGGCGGATTATAGTGAGGCTAGGTTGGGGAATGGAAAACAGATCCTCGATTTAGCCTGTGGGACCGGTCGGTTTATCATTGAGATGGCCAAGCGCGGGTATGAATGTGAAGGAGCTGATCTTTCCTATGATATGCTATCACTCGCTGCTCAACACGCAGAAGAATCTGGAGTTGCGGTGGGACTTAATCAAATTGATATCACTGATTTAAGTGGTATTGAAAAGTACTCGACGATAACTTGTTTTGATGATTCTTTATGTTATTTTGTAAAAAAACGGGACCTAGAGCAGGTGTTTTCAGAGGTTAGTAACCATTTAAATGAAGACGGTAAGTTTTTATTTGATGTTATTTCACCTTACCAAACAGATGAAGTATATCCTGGTTATATGTACAATTACCGTGATGACGATTCTGCGTTCATGTGGACATCATATGAGGGCGAATTTGCTCCTCACAGTGTTGAACATGACCTAGTGTTTTTTAAGTATAATCCTGATACTGAAGCATACGATGCATATAATGAATTACATCAAGAACGGACTTATAATCTTGATGAATATCAACAAATGCTGGCGAAGGCTGGGCTAGACCTGGTTTCGGTAACAACTGATTTTGGTAACCAACCGTTCGACCCTAAAGCTAAGCGCTGGTTCTTTGAGTGTAAGAAGGGACAATAGTGCTATCTTCTGTTGCAATTATTTCGGAATTTAATCCGTTTCATAATGGCCATTTGTACTTACTTAATGAAGCTAAGCAAGTGACTCACGCAGACGTTTCGATTGCCATTTTGAGTGGCAATTGGGTTCAACGAGGCGAGCCAGCGATGTTTGATAAGTGGGTTAGAGCCAAAGCAGCGATTGATTCGGGAGTTGATCTAGTAATTGAACTTCCGTTTTTTTATGCTGTCCAACCATCGCATATCTTTGCCAAGGGGGCGGTTAAACTTGCCACTGCTATTAGGTCGAATTGGCTTGCGTTTGGGGTAGAAACCCCAGGAATGGACTATCGCCGGTTAGTAGAAAATCAGCCTAAGCGAAGCTCATCGTTCAAACGGTTTGATCAACCTTATGCATCTTTGTTTCAAGAATACTTGTATGAGAACACAGGGGTTAGAGTTAATCAACCTAACGATATCTTGGCTTTTGGATATGCAGACGCAAATCACCAACTTGGAAGTCCACTGGACTTAGTAGCTATCAAACGGATAGGCAGTGCCCATAACCAGGAATCAATTGCTACTGAAGGAACGGTCAGTAGCGCTACTTCAATTAGAAAAGCGATAGAGCAAGGTAATCAAGATTCCATTGAGAATTATTTGCCAGTCCCTAGTTTTACAGCAATTTCAGGGGAACCGAGATACAGTTGGGATGATTTTTGGCCGATGCTCCGTTATGAATTAATCGTGAGTTCACCTGAACGATTACGGTTAATTTATCAAATGACAGAGGGCATTGAGTGCCGATTGAAAGATGCTGCCAGACAGGCGACGTCATTTCCTGAATTTCTAGGGTTAGTGAAGACCAAGCGCTACACGTATACCAGAATCCAGAGGTTATGCTGTTATGTACTTATGCATGCTCAAACTGATGAGATGACAGGTAATCCAGATTTTTTGAGGATTCTAGGCTTAAGTCCGGCGGGCAGAAAATACTTAAACGAGAATAAAAAGCTGGTTGAGTTACCAATACTTAATAAAGTTACGGATGAAACCGTTGAAGATTATCTTCGAATTGACGAACGAGCAGGGGCACTGTTTGAAATGAATAGTGGGATATCCCAGGATTTTTATCGTCATCCGTACATTGGGAAGTAAAGACTGGCGTATCAAGGATTTTACCTTGACAACCTATTTACATGCCAGTATAATGAATCATGTTGCATTGGAGGTATCGCTGTGGAATTATTATTTAGGGAACTTCAAAAGTATCCCGGCAGTGCACCGTTTCAATTTAGTGAAAAGATGGATATTAAAGCTGACCTACTTGATCGCTATCCAGATCAAGTAATTGATGCAAGTAGTTTTCAGGTATCTGGAATCACTTTTGCTGATAATGGTGACGTTACCCTTTCTCTAGACATAAAGGGAAAGCTGGTAGTACCATCGTCAAGGTCATTAACGCCAGTTGACTTGCCGCTAGATTTTAACGTAACCGAGTTTTATGTTCCATCCAAAGCCGCTGAGGCTAAGTACGAAGACGACGATGTTGTTTTTGTTCTAGATGAATCGGACGAAGTTGATTTAAAGACATCAGTTATTGATAACGTGATTCTTCAAATTCCGATGCAAGTCTTGTCACCTGAAGAAAAGTCTGGTGCTACATTACCTTCTGGTAAAGATTGGAATGTCGTTACCGCAGACGACTTTGAACGGGAAAAGGCAGACACTAAAAAAGTTGATCCACGTCTCGCTAAGCTAAAGGACTTCTTTAAAGAAGATAAATAGTAAAGCAGACTTAATAATTCACTAGTGGATATTAATTACCAAAGGAGGGATAGCAATGGCTACACCTGCACGTAGAACCTCAAAGGCTAGAAAAGGTATGCGCCGTGGTCACATCAAGTTAAAGCAACCAAATCTTAGTTTTGATCCTAAGACTGGCGAATACAGATTACCACATCGCGTTTCACCATCTGGTTACTACAATGGCCGTAAGGTCCTTGACAACAAGTAGAGTATCATTTAACTAGTATAGAACACCATGGATTCTTACTGGTTAACAAAAAGAGTGAATCATTCGATTCACTCTTTTTTGTTCGGTCAATTGTTAATGACTATTTTTTGGAGAAGTCAACTACCATTCGGCCGGTAATCTTACCATCTTTCATTTCTTGGATAATATCGTTGATTTCGTCTAATCGACGGGTGTGAACAATTGGTTTAACTTTTCCTTCCTTACCAAACTGGAAGGCTTCAGCTAAGTCTTGCCTGGTTCCCACTAGTGACCCCGCAACTTGAATTCCGTCCAACACGGTTTTAGCAATGTTTAACGCCATGTCTCCCTGTGGGAGGGCCATTGCAACTAATCGACCATCTGGGCGGAGTGAATTTACCGCATCGGTAAATGCCGCTGCAGAAACGGCTGTAATTTGCGCTGTGTGAACACCACCAACATTTTTTTGAATTTCTTCGGCAGTCTTGGTTGTTCTAAAATCAATGGTTTTTTCTGCTCCAACTTCCTTGGCTGCGTTTAGTTTGTCATCGTTACCATCAACGGCGATTACGTGAGCCCCAAAGACGTTGTGAGCAAATTGAATTGATAAGTTACCTAAACCACCAGCGCCAACGACTTCAACCCACTGTCCTGGCTTAGTATTACCTACTTTTAGACCTTTATAAGTAGTAACTCCAGCGCAGGTGAGGGAAGTTGCTTCAACTGGATCCAGACCGTCTGGTACCTTAACCGCGTAGTCAGCAGCAACGATACATTCTTCTGCCATTGCACCGTCAACTGAGAAGCCGGCGTTTTGAACGTTTCGGCAAAGGGTTTCGCGACCAGTTGTGCAGTATTCACAATGGCCACACCCACGGTAGAACCATGCGACTGAAACCCGATCACCAACTTTGAGTGAGGTCACGTCATCAGCAATTTGAATCACTTTACCCACACCTTCGTGGCCGATAATTCTTCCTGGGACTTTACCGAAGTCGCCAGCGGCAACATGAAGATCAGTGTGACACAGGCCACAATACTCCATTTTCACAAGCGCTTCACCATTGTGAATTGGGCGAAGCGTAACATCTTTAACATCAACAAATCCATCGCTATTTTCACGTACAACTGCTGCTCTCATAGTTAATCCACCTTAATAATGAAAAAAGTAATACCTTAACTTGAACCCGTTTTCATTATATAAAATCGAGAGAATTTTCACAAGAAACTAGGCTATAAAAAAAGTGCCCTTAAACGAGGCCACTAGGAACAACGTTTAAAGGCACTGATCAATCTTATTGAGTTTGTTATTTAGTGAAATCAACAACCATTCGACCAACAATCTTGTTAGCTTTCATTTCGTCAATGATGTCATTTACTTCATCGAGGCGACGAGTTTGAACGATTGGCTTTACTTTATGATCAGCACCAAAGCTAAATGTTTCTGCAAGGTCTTGACGGGTACCAACTAATGAACCGGCAACTTGGATACCATCAAGAACTGTTTTAGCGATATTCAATGCCATGTCTCCTTGAGGGAGAGCAACAGCTACTAATCTACCATCTGGTCTCAATGCATTTACAGAAGTTGTAAATGCGTCTGCGTTAACGGCCGTGATTTGAGCATTGTGAACACCACCAACTTTTGATTGGATTTGTTCTGCAACGTCTGAGTCATGACGGTTGATGAGAAGATCAGCACCGTTTGCCTTTGCAGCGGCTAGTTTGTCTTCGTTACCATCAACGGCAACTACGTGAGCGCCAAAAACATTATGAGCAAATTGAATAGCAAGGTTTCCAAGACCGCCGGCACCAACGACTTCAACCCATTGACCTGGGCGAGTTTCACCAACTTTAAGTGCTTTGTACATAGTAACTCCGGCACAAGTTAGTGAAGTTGCTTCGACAGGGTCAAGTCCTTCAGGTACTTTCACAGCATAATTAGCATCAACGATACATTCTTCTGCCATTGCACCATCAACGGTGAAACCGGCATTTTGAACGTTCCGGCAAAGGGTTTCACGACCTGTGGTACAGTACTCACAATGGCCACAACCTTTGAAGAACCAAGCGATTGAAACCCGGTCACCAATCTTCAAATTATCAACATCATCAGCAACTTGAATTACTCGGCCGACACCCTCGTGTCCAATAATTCTTCCTGGTACTTTACCAAAGTCACCAGCAGCAACGTGTAAATCTGTGTGACAAAGGCCACAATATTCCATTTTGACCAATGCTTCACCATTTTTAATTGGACGAAGGGTAACGTCCTTAATATCAACATATCCATCTACAGGATCTCTAACAACAGCAGCTTTCACAATCAATTACCTTCCTTTGTTTGTAAATTATTTTCTTCACAAACTTAATTGTAATAGATTGAATCCAGATTGCAAGTGATTTCGTTCACAAAAAGTGAAAATAATTTTAAGCTAATTGTAAAAGTTACTGTTAGGTTTTACTTAAATGAAACACGAACTGCTCATTATATGTTAAAATTAGAGCAGTATTAAAAAAGAGAAAGATTTTAGGAGAGCATAAAAAATGAATCGAGTTTTAATTATTGAAGATGAAAAAAATTTAGCAAGGTTTGTGGAGCTTGAGCTGCAACACGAAGGGTACGAAACCCAGGTTGAGCTCAATGGACGCAAAGGTTTGGAAGCTGCCATCAATGATAACTTTGATGTCATTCTTTTAGACTTAATGTTGCCTGAACTTAATGGTATGGAAGTTGCTAGACGATTAAGAGAAAAGAAAAATACGCCAATTATCATGATGACAGCCCGTGATTCAGTTATTGATCGGGTTTCTGGTTTTGATCACGGTGCAGATGACTATATCGTTAAACCATTTGCAATCGAGGAATTATTAGCGCGGATTCGGGCATTACTTCGGAGAATCCAAATCGAAAATGACCAGCAAAAAGATGGTAAGAAGACGGTTACGTTTAAAGATCTTACTATCGAAAAAGAAAGTCGTATCGTCCGTCGTGGGGACGAGGTGATCAACTTAACCAAGCGGGAATACGAATTACTACTAGCATTGATGGAAAACGTTGATGTTGTATTGGCTCGTGATGTTTTACTTACCAAGGTTTGGGGCTATGACTCTGAAGTTGAGACTAACGTTGTGGATGTTTACATTCGTTACTTAAGAAACAAGATTGATCGCCCAGGCGAAAACAGCTACATTCAAACTGTTAGAGGAACGGGATACGTGATGCGTTCATGATTGATGATACCAAGCCAAAAAAGAGAAGATCGCTCAAGTTAAAATGGGCTTTTTTTACCTCAATCGGGGTCTTAGCTATTGTCTTGGGATTTTCACTTTTGATATTCAACCGTTTTACTAACGTTTTATTACAACAGGAGCAGTACTACATTACAAATACGATGGATACTGTTTCTAATCGACTCTCGAATTATGACTCTCCTATAACTGAAAAAAATGTTAACGAAGATCTGCAACCGGATTTAAGATCGGAGAAAAATCGTGATGGCTTAGTTGATAAAAAAACAAATCAGACGATCTATTCTGATTCCCTGATTGTTAATTTATCAAGGGATAGTATGGTTGTTAACGTGTTTAGCACTAACAATAAAAAGCTGTTTCAGTCAAAAGCCGCTTCATTTAGATTTAAGCCAACGGATAAGACAAAAATCAAACTGATTAAGCAGGATGGTAAGCAGGTCCTTCGAGGAACTAAGCCTGTGTTATCCAAGAAAAACGGCTCTTTGGTTGGATATGTGCAGGTGGTGGATACGTTAGATAATTACCATCGAACCGTTAGCAAGCTATTAACAATTATTTTAATTTTGATTATGTTAGCTGTTTTGATCACGGTGGTACTTGCTTATTTGCTGGCTTTTGAGCTACTTAAGCCAATCAATCAGATTTCAAAGACAATTACCAAGATCAAGGAAGAACCGGATTCTGACGTTAGGGTTCCTGAAATCAAGACTAATGATGAATTGGCGGATTTGGGTCAATTATTCAATAGTATGCTTGATCAGACTCAAAGATACATGAACCAGCAATCCCAGTTCGTAGAGGACGTTTCGCATGAATTGAGAACTCCAGTTGCTGTGATTCAGGGCCACATGGATATGCTCCTAAGATGGGGAAAGGATGACCCTGAAGTTCTCAATGAGTCTTTAAAAGCATCCCTTCAGGAAACCAAGCGGATGCAGAGTTTGGTTGCTGAAATGCTTGATTTGTCTAGAGCTGAACAAATTGAAATTAACTATGCTGACGAAGTAACTAACGTGAATGAAGTTTTTGATCAGGTTAACAATGACTTTAAGATGATTCACCCTGAGTTTACTTTCATAGTCGATGATGATACTAGGGAACCGATTTCTGCTAAGATTTATCGAAATCATTTGGAACAAGTATTGGTTATTCTTATTGACAATGCGATTAAATATTCTAAAGATCGAAAGGAAATCCATACTTCGATTTCGACAACGATGAATACGGTTAATATAGCAGTCCAAGACTTCGGTGAAGGAATTGCTCCGGATGATGTTTCGAAGGTCTTTAATCGTTTCTATCGAGTTGATAAGGCCCGCTCTAGAGATAAGGGTGGTAATGGTCTGGGACTATCGATTGCCAAACGATTGATGGAAGCCTACCATGGTGATATTTCAATTGAAAGTTCGCTTGGATACGGTTCGATTTTCCAAATAAAACTACCAATTTATCATCAACCAGTGGAGAAAGTTGCTGATGAGGATGACGAATTAGATTCTAACGAGTAGTAAAAAAGCAACCAAACATTTTTGTTTGGTTGCTTTTGATTTGCAAAAATTTATTTATTTCTTCTTTGCTGTTTGCCGGCATTTCGCTGTCTACCAGCATTTCGATTCTGGTTATTATCGTTATGATTTTTAGGAGTAGTGGAGTTGTTGGCAGGTTCAGCCGGAGTGGACTTGGGCAGTAGGTCATCAACGGTGACCTGCTTAACACCCTCCATTTCCTTTGCAATATCTTTTCTGATTTTTGGTCGGTAAAGATTGATAATAATTGTTTGCAAACAAGCAAACAATCCACCAATGAAGAAGTATAGTCCCAAACCTGCTGGGGCGTTAACCGTCACGAAGAAAATCATCACCGGACTAATTAACATCATCGTCATCATTTGCTTTCGCTGGTCCTTAGGAGTTCCGAGCATGCTTAGATATGCTTGGAGTAGGTATGAAAGCAAGGATAAAATAGCGAGCAACATACTAGTTTGGCCAAGCTTTATTCCCATAAACATATCATGTGATAGTTCAGGAGAATACCGAATCGCGTAGTATAGAGCTGAGAAAATCGGCATCTGAATTAGCAATGGAAGACAGCCAATTCCACCAGTCATTGAGATGTTGTTTTGCTTATAGATTTTCATCATCGCTTGACTGACCGCTTGCTGTTCTTCTGGTGTCTTTGCTTCTTTTTGACGTTTTTGAATCTCAGCAAGTTGTGGCCGAACTAATTGCATTTTTTCTTGTTGGATGGTTGTGTTTCTCATTTGCTTAACCATCATAGGCAACAGTACCATTCTAACGATTACCGTAAGAACGATGATTGCCCAACCGTAACTACCTACGAACTGAGCAATCCACTCCATCACTGATTGTCCTGGTTTTGCAAGATAGTCGTAGACCATCCCATAAGGCTTTCCGGATTTAGTTGTGCGGACACAACCACTTAAGACGATTCCTAACGTACCCAATAAACCAAGGGTAACGATTGGCTTTATTTTTTTCATAAATGAACCCTTTCCAATGTGTGTTAATATGATAATCAGACAAAAGTAATAATACTTTACTTTCGCTTGGTTTTCAATTTAATATTTAGCGTCAAAGCCAAATCCGGGATTAATTGACGTCTCGGTAATATCGACATTAGTCACTTTTCCGTAAGGCGTGGGTGATTTTTTGACAGCTGAAATAAAGGATTGAAGGGATGGCTCATCTCCATTTGCAAGGATTTCAACGCTACCGTCAAGGTTGTTTTTTACCCAGCCATTGATTTTTAGGCGATTAGCTAATTTGATAGTTGCATAGCGAAAGCCAACCCCTTGTACCCGACCCGAAACAATAATATTTACAGTTTTTGTTGCCATACAGATTACCACCAATCAAATAAAATAATGTAGGAGTTACAAATGAAAATAATTAATTCTAAACAGAATAATCATGTCAAAGAATGGAAGAAATTGCAAACCAAGAAGGAGCGGACAAAGACTGGCCAGTACATGATTGAAGGGTGGCACTTAATTAATGAAGCCCTTCAAAATGATAAGCACATTTTGGCAGCAATCGTTACCGACGAGAACGATGCAGATAAGTTTGAAACTCGGGCTGATGATGTATTTCTCGTTTCAGAGGAGATTGGCGAAACGATTTCTGACACTAAGACTCCCCAAGGTGTATTTGCTGTTATGGAAGCGGAAGATTATCACGAAACGATTCCTGACAACCTTGATGGCCAGTGGTTATTATTAGATGGGGTTCAAGATCCAGGTAATATCGGCACAATAGTTAGAACTGCAGATGCAGCCGGGATCAATGGGGTTGTGTTCGGTAAGGGTTCTGTTGATATCTACAATCCAAAGCTGATTCGGTCAATGCAGGGGAGCCATTTCCATATCCAACTATTTCAAGGAGAGTTAACCGAATGGATCGAGAAGCTTCATGAGAGTGGAATCAAGGTCTACGGAACAGAATTAAACAAGGATGCCCTTCCTTATAATGAAGTTCAAGGAATCGACAGGTTTGCCTTTATTGTTGGTAATGAAGGTAATGGAGTATCTGACGAAGTATTATCACTTACTGATAATAATCTTTATATTCCAATGCCTGGTAAGGCTGAATCTTTAAACGTCGCAGTTGCGACTGGAATTGTTCTATTTCACTTGGTAAATAATAGTGCGATTTGATTGAATTTTTTTCAGAAAGCATGTATTATGCACATTAGATAAATGAAAAGGGGAATTCCATGCAAAATAACGATTGGAAAAATGACGAGTTGTACGTATCGTTAGTTGAGGACCTATTGGCCACTGATATGGTCAAAAACCTTGCCAATTACACGCAACACCATCACTCTACTAGACTAGAGCATTCCATTTCAGTTTCATACGATAGTTATAAGATTGCTAGACGGGCAGGATTAGACTACCGAGCTGTCGCAAGAGCTGGGTTGTTGCATGACCTATTTTTCTATGACTGGAGAACCACCAAGTTTGACCTCGGTTCCCATGCTTTTATTCACCCACGGGTTGCCCTTAGAAACGCGGAGAAGATTACTGATCTATCACCAATTGAAAAGGACATTATTTTGAAGCATATGTGGGGTCTCACTTTGGCAAGACCTAAGTATAAGGAAAGTGTAATTGTTTCCTTAGTGGATGATCTTGAAGCAGTCAGAGAATTTTCGAGTCCTCTAAAAGAAAAGTTATCAACAAAATTGAGTAAGGTATTTTAGAATCGTAGTTGGGGGTGACATTATGACTACAGCAAGTGTAAATAAATCATTAGATTATTATCTTTGTCCTAAGTTTGAAAAGACTTTTTCATTCTTAGGCAAGAAGTGGAATGGCTTGATTATTGATGTTCTTCGCCAAGAAGGTACGTTAAGATTCCGAGAGATTGCCCGCCAGATTCAAAAGTGCTCAGATCGAGTACTAGTTGAACGTTTGCGTGAACTCGAAGAGGATGGCGTTATCGTTAGAACGTGTCACGAAGATTCATCGTTGATTGAATATTCGTTAACTGATCAAGGTAAAGAATTAGCACCAATCATGGAAGCAATCCATAACTGGTCAGAAAAATGGTATCCTGGTTTTGAGTGTCAAGACTAGCTTGACCATTTTTTTATTTTGGCTTATAGTTTCATAGTAATGCAAATTAAGTGGGAGTAGTAAGTTGGTACCACTCTTCAGAGACCTCGTGGTTGGTGGAAACGAGGGAGTGGAAATTCTGAATTCACCCGCTTAGCTGATATTGGGAGTTATACTTAATAACAAAAAATATCCCGGTGATCGCCGTTATCGATTTGAGAGTACAGGCCGTCTGGCTTGTAAACTAGGGTGGTACCGCGATGCTTCGTCCCTTTTTGGGGATGAAGCTTTTTTTGTGCCAAAAATATGGAGGGATTACATGTCATTAAAGGATGAATTAACACAAATTCGTGACGAAGGTCTTGAGCAGATCAGTCACACGGATGATTTAAAGGAACTCAATGATATTCGAGTTCACTTACTTGGTAAAAAGGGGCCAATCACTACTGCCCTTAGATCAATTAAAGAATTACCAGTTGAAGAACGACCAGGGGTTGGTAGTTATGCCAACGAAATTCGGGATGACTTAACGAACGGTTTGACTGCTCGTAAAGAACAACTTGAAGATGCAAAACTTGAAGCTCAGTTAGAAAGTGAACAAATCGACGTTACTTTGCCAGCTGCTCCTGTTGTGCAGGGTCAACCTCACGTTATTCAACAGATTATTGACGAAGTGGTTGATTTGTTCTTAGGAATGGGTTATCAAGTTTTGACTGGCCCTGAAGTTGAAGAAGAGAAGTATAACTTCGAAATGATGAACTTGCCCAAAGATCATCCAGCTCGGGACATGCAAGATACGTTCTACATAACTAACGATATATTGATGAGAACGCAAACTTCACCTATGCAAGCCAGAACCCTTGAGAAGCATAACTTTGAAGAAGGACCATTGAAGATGATTTCACCAGGGATCGTCTATCGTCGTGATACTGATGATCCAACCCATTCACATCAATTCCACCAAATCGAAGGATTGGTAATTGATAAGAATATTACGATGGCTGATTTGAAGGGGACATTGGTAACGATGACCCATGAGATCTTTGGTGATAAATTTGATATTCGTTTAAGACCAAGTTTCTTCCCATTCACGGAGCCTTCAGTTGAAGTTGACGTTACGTGCTTTAATTGTATGGGTAAGGGCTGTGACGTATGTAAGCACACTGGTTGGATCGAAGTACTTGGTGCTGGAATGGTTCATCCTAATGTTCTCAACATGGCAGGGGTTGACTCTGAAACTTACGGTGGATTTGCCTTTGGGTTAGGTCCTGATCGATTTGCGATGTTGAAATACGGTGTCGATGACATTCGTGACTTCTATCTAGACGATGTCAGATTCTTAAATCAATTCGTTAAGAGAGGTATCTAAAATGAAATTATCTTACAAATGGGTCAAGGAATACTTAGATCTAAACATTCCAGCAAAAGATTTAGCTGAAAAAATTGAACGAACTGCAGTTGAGGTTGATTCGGTTGTAACACCATCTGATAGTTTGAAAAAAATTGTCGTCGGTAAAGTGCTCAGCATGGAAAACCATCCGGATTCAGATCATCTTCACGTATGTCAGGTTGACGTTGGCGAGGAAGAGCCACTACAAATTGTTTGTGGAGCTCCTAACGTTGCTGAAGACCAAAAAGTTATTGTTGCCTTACCCGGTTCACGAATTGGTGGTAACGTTAAAATCAAACGGTCAAAGATGCGTGGAGTTGTTTCAAACGGGATGATCTGTGGCTTGGATGAAATTGGAATTTCAAAGGACTTAGTACCAAAGGAATGGGCCGATGGAATCTACGTTTTTGAAGATGACGCTAAAATTGGCGATGACGTATATTCATACCTTGGGTTAGACGATCCTGTCATTGATCTTGATGTTACTCCAAACCGCGGTGACATGCTTAGTGTTATGGGTTCACTCCATGAACTGGCAGCAATTTACGATAAACCATTGACGATTGAACAGCCAAAGGTCGAAGAAGCTGGCAGTGCGATTGAGAATGATATCCAAGCAGAAGCTGATCCAACTCTTGCCCCGGTTTACAAATTAAGGGTTGTTAAGGGAGTAACGGTTAAACCAAGTCCGGCTTGGTTGCAAGTTCGGTTATGGACCTCTGGAATCAGACCCATCAATAATATTGTCGATGTTACAAACTATATCTTGTTGAAGTATGGCCAACCATTGCATGCTTTTGATAGAGGTAAAATCAACGGGAATATTAAAGTTAGGACGGCTACTGAAGGCGAAACAATCGTTACGTTGGATGAAGAAGAGAGAGAACTTAAGGATACAGATATTGTCATCGCTGATAACGATAAGCCAATTGCCATTGCTGGTGTGATGGGTGGCTTAAATAGCGAAATTGACGATGACACAACCGATGTTGCAATTGAATCAGCAATCTTTGACTCAATCAAAATTAGAAAGACTGCCAGACGCCTTGTACTGCATTCTGAGGCATCCCAACGGTTTGAACGGGGAATTAACTATGACACTGTTCAGGACGCTGTAGACGAAGCAGCAGCCCTTATGGTTGAGCTTGGTGGTGGAACTGTCGACAAGGGAACAGTTAGTGCCAGTGATACCGAACGAGAATTGCCAGTTGTAAACACTTCAAGTTCCAGAATTAACAAAGTTCTTGGAACCAATTTGACTAGTGATGAAATTCAAGCGATTTTTAATCGGCTTGGCTTTGATTCCAAACAATCTGGTGATGAATTTGTAGTTACAATTCCTGCTCGTCGGTGGGATATTTCGATTCCAGCTGATTTAAATGAAGAAATTGCTAGAATTTACGGGTATGATAATTTACCAGCAACGTTGCCAACTGGTCGGACTGCTGTTGGTGCTTTGACCGCCAGGCAAAAACGTGAACGTGCACTTCGTCATTCTCTAGAGGGGCTTGGATTAACCCAAGCAATCTCTTACTCGTTAACCACTGCTGAAAAAGCAAAGATGTACATGACTCGGGATAGTTTTGAAACTAAGCTAAGTTTTCCAATGACTCAAGACCATGCCGCCTTACGAATGAACCTTATGTCAGGGTTGGTCGATGATGTGGCCTATAACAAGGCTCACAAAGTATCTGATGTCGCACTCTATGAATTTGGTCGGGTATTCTTTAAGGATGATGCAGACCAAGTTCGGCCGAGTGAAGTTGCCCACGTTGCTGCCGTTTTGACTGGTAATTTTACAGATCGAAACTGGGATCAAAAGGCAAAACCAGTCGATTTCTACCTGGTCAAGGGAATTGTTGATCACTTGATCAGTAACCTTGGAATCTTGGGACAAGTTACTTATGTTGCTAACTCGGATATTAAAGAAATGCATCCTGGTCGAACTGCTGATATTTTGATTGGTGGTAAGAAGGTTGGATTTGTTGGCCAAGTTCATCCTAAGATTCAAAAACAGTTTAAGATAAATGATACTTATGGCTTTGAATTGGACTTTGACTTGCTCGATCATTTACCACAAGTCGAAAGTCAATATCAATCAATTTCCAAATACCCTGCAGTCACTCGTGATATTGCGGTCGAGGTTAACGATGAAGTTACTAATACCGCTATCGAGGACATTATTAGTAAACGCGGTGGAGCTTACCTAAAGAGTATTGAGTTGTTTGATGTTTACAATGGTGATAATATTGCTGACGGTAGGAAGTCTATGGCATACTCATTGACGTTTAACAATCCAAATGACACTCTTAAAGATGAAGAAGTCAATGAAACATTCGAAAAAATTAAGAAACATTTAACTGACGAACTAAGTGCAGAAATTAGGTAGTTTCCTAATTATAATTAGGTTGACAGTTGATAGGAGGAGCTACTAATGAACGACAGTCCGCAGCCTAAGCCTAATAGAGGATTAGGTAGAAAAATCATTATTTCCGTGATAACGATTCTGGTGTTGTTACTTGTTTTGACCGGGATTCTAGGGTATCGGTATTTTCAAAATGCACTAAAACCACTTGATCCTCATAATAAGAACGTAAAGCAGGTTCACATTCCACTTGGTGCTTCAAATAAGCAAATTGGCTCCATTTTACAAAATAAAAAAATTGTTACGAGCGGGATGGTTTTCGATTACTATGTTAAATCGAATAATCTTTCTAACTTCAGAGCTGGTTATTATCAATTGAAGCCATCGATGAGCTTGAAGCAAATTGCTAAAAACCTGCAAAAGGGTGGTAGTGATGAGCCAATTCAAAGTGCAAAGGGAAAGGTTTTAGTTGCTGAAGGAGCTAACGTTCAACAAATTGGCCAACGAATCGCTATGACTACTGATTTTTCTCAGGCTGATTTTATTAAGTTGATGAAGAATGATCGGTTTGCTAACCAATTAGCAAAGAAATACCCTCAGCTTTTGACCTCAGCAGTGAAATCAAAAGGGACTAGGTATCCACTTGAGGGATATTTGTTCCCAGCAACTTATGAAGTTAAGAAGAATATGTCACTTCAACAGTTAGTTGATCAGATGGTTGCGAAAACTAATCAAGTTATGACGCCTTACTACAGTCAAATCAAGAAAAAGAAGATGACTGTTCAACACTTTATGACATTGGCATCTTTGGTTGAAAAGGAAGGTTCCAAGCAGGCTGACAGGCGGAAGATGGCTGGGGTGTTCTTAAACCGAATTGCTATTAACATGCCACTTCAATCTGATATTTCGGTTCTCTATGCAATCAATAAGGAATCAAAGACGTTAACAAATAAAGATTTAAAGGTAAATTCACCTTATAATCTCTATAAAAACACCGGGTATGGCCCTGGACCATTTGCCAACCCAAGCCTTAGTTCGATTAAGGCTGTCCTGAATCCAGCCCAAAGATCGAAAAAGTATCTATATTTTGTTGCGGACACTAAGTCTGGTAAGATATACTATTCGAGAACTTATGTTGAGCATCAACAAAAGACCGCTAAGTACATGCAGTAATCCTAAGGAGTAAGACACAGTGAGTGAAACAAGAAAGCCTGTCGTTATTGGTGTGACCGGTGGGTCTGGAAGTGGTAAGACTACAGTTAGCCGAAAGATTTTTAATGAATTATCCCATAATTCAATCATGATCCTTCAGCAAGACTCTTATTATAATGACCAGACGGACATGCCGATGGCCGAGAGAAAAAAGTTAATTATGATCATCCGCTTGCGTTTGATACCGATTTACTGATTAAACAGCTAAAACAACTCCTTGACTACAAGGCAATTGATAAACCAGTTTATGACTACGACCAGTACACTCGAAGTACTGATACTATTAGACAAGAACCACGAGAAGTTATCATTCTTGAAGGAGTTCTGATTTTAGATGATAAGCGGCTTCGTGATTTGATGGATATCAAAGTTTTCGTTGATACAGATGACGACATTCGAATCATTCGTCGAATTGAACGAGACACGAAAGAACGTGGTCGGAGTCTTGACGGAATTATCAAACAGTATTTAAATACTGTTAAGCCGATGTACCATCAATTTGTTGAACCGACAAAAAGGTATGCAGACATAATTGTTCCAGAGGGTGGAGAAAACCAAGTCGCGGTTGACTTGCTAACTACCAAAATCAAATCAATTCTCCTTAAGCGGGGCTCAAAGAGAATCGATAATAATTCAGATTCTACAATCTAAGAAGGGAAGAACAACAATGGCAGAAGATTCATATCCAATGACAGCCGAAGGTAAACAAAAACTTGAAGAGGAACTTGAGGACTTAAAGGTAAACCAACGTCCTAAGGTAGTGGAGCGAATTAAGATTGCTCGTTCCTACGGTGATTTGTCTGAAAACTCAGAGTACGAATCAGCTAAGGATGAGCAAAGTATGCTTGAAAGTAGAATTCAAACCATTGAGCACATGATTCAGTACGCTCAAATCATTGATTCTAACTCATCAGATAAGGACGAGGTTACCGTTGGTAAAAAGGTTACTTTCCAAGAATTACCTGACGAAGATCCCGAAACATACCAAATTGTTGGGGCAGCCGAGGCAGACCCAATGTCTGGCAAGATTTCAAATGACTCGCCAATTGCAAAGGGGCTTCTTGGGCACAGATTGAACGAAGTAGTTACAATTCCAATTCCAGCTGGAAGTATGGAAGTCAAAATCACAAGCGTTGAATAATTGTAGTTGATAATGGGCCACCGCTAATCATTGAATAGCGGTGGTTTTTCTATTGCCGTTTTTATAAAAATGCATTATCGAGGATAGTTTGTGAAAGTGTAATTGTTTTGTTAGCTAAGGGATAATGATATAATAATGTAAGCGATGACAAATAGTTAAGGAGCGTGACAGTATGAAAATTACAGTGACGGATTCGGCCAGCAAATGGTTTGAAGATGAAATGGGTCTGAGTGAAGGTAATGGGGTAAGGTTTTACGGCAAGGTCTATGGTAAGACCCCCGTTCATGACGGCTTCTCCTTAGCTCTAACGCGTGATGATAATCCACGAGACATCTACGCTGAAACGGTTAAAGATGGCGTCACGTACTATGTAGGTGAGGGTGACGAGTGGTTCTTCAAGGGGTATGACCTAATCGTGAACTATGATCCTGCTATTAGCGAGGATCTCACGTTTGGATATAGGGAAAACGGCGAACTAGATAAAAATTAACGATGAATAGTAAAGGGCTTCAGCCATCTCGTTACAGAGATGATGCTGAAGCCCTTTTTGATGGGTTATTTAGTTTTATGCTTCTTGATTATAATTAGACCAATTGCACCGATTAACGTAATTAGCGAAATTGCTATTCCAAGTTTAAATCCTTTGGGGAAGTAAGTTAGCTTTAATGTACCGTCGGTTGGATTGTCGATTGCGATAAAGTAGTTTGACCATTTTGAAATCGGAACCTTCTTACCATTGATCTCAGCAGTCCACCCTTTGTCATAAGGTATCGTAGTTTTGATTTCGTCACTATTTTCAGTATTAATTAGCTTAGTGGTAACGCTATTAGCTCTGGCTTTAGTAACGGGTAAGGCTGATTTATTTAACTTCGTCATCAATTTATCTAAGTTATCATTGTTTAAGCTATAGAAATTGATTTTTGAAGTCCAAACGTTGGCCTTCTTTATCTTAAAACTAACGTGAATTGGTTGGTCCGCATTACCGTTATTCCCTAAGTTGATTACCGCCAGCTTTTTAAATGGGCGATACTGGTTGTATGGTTGACCGTTGATAGAAAGTGATATTTCGTCCGATGAAAATTCAGGATTGAATGTCATGTACGTGGAACTGTTTTTAGAGGTAGGAACGTCGACACTTATTGTTGCAGGTTTTAACAAACTAGCCTTACTGATCAACGTATTATTTAAAGAACCAATTGGGTTGGTATTCGTTGTTTTTAGGTTAGTTGGTTGAATCAAGCTGAAGATATCGTTGTTTGCCCCAAGCGAGTTGGCAAGAGCACTTTGATACTGAATTGGATCGTTATTTTTAGCCAGATTTTCCATTGGTAGAGAATCAGTACTAAATATTAACGGTAACGCATTCGGGTTTTTATAGATTGAATAATCCTTGGTAGTATCGATTAGTTGATACTCCCGCAAATCCGCTCTTGAGACCGAATAATTTGATAATGTGGCTAAGGTACTCTTTTGACCATTCTCTTTATTTCCATCTTGAGAAATAACGTACTTCATTGATAACAGATCATCAGTAAATGTTGTGGGGTTGGTGTAAACAACGAATGAATCCCCGTTTGGAGTCCCGATATTACCGAAGAAGTTGGATGTCGATTGTTCAAGTGTTGAAGAGAAGCTTGATGCACCGTTAAAGTCGGAGGTCATTGGGTCATCCTTAGACCGCATGAATGTGGTTCCAACTCTGGTGAACTTGCTGGAACTATCGGCACTTTTAACTTTACCAACCGCCTCATCAAGCTTTCTAGCGTAGTTATTGTATTCATTATTTGAAACGTATGAAATACTGTTTAGCGAATTGATTAAGTTAAGGCCCATTTCACTAACTACTAGTAAGGATAGGGTCAAACTTAGCAATTTAACTTGTTTTCCTCTGGAAATCAGTAAAATTAGCGCTGCAGTTGCAACGAAGAACGCTACACCAAATAGGTATTTCTTAAGATCCATGTATTCGTATTTCTTCATTCTAAAGGCGATATAGATTAGGCCGACAACCATTATTCCAATAGAAATAAAGAACGGTTTTACTTCTAGGTCAGTCAGTGATGTGTGAGTCAGCGCTTCGCCAGCGATTAGAATCATCCAGAAACTGACAACAAATGAAAATCTGTATGGGTACCAAACGGGCATTTGAAATCCATGCCATAGAAGATCCAATGGATTGAAGCAGAGTGATAGGGCCAAAAAGGCAGTAAATATCAAGCTTCTAACCTTTAGATTTCGAGAGATTGACTTTGAAAAGAAATAGTACAGGAAGAAAATAATTACCAAACTAGCAACGAATAAATTTGGGGTTCCACTTGGCAACTGTTTGAAATCATACGAACCATTGATGAATTTTCCAATCATGTCTAGTGGGTTGTAATCAAATTTGAATTTGAGCTGTTTAGTAGCTGTGGCAACCTTGCTTCCCAGCAGTGAGTAATAAGTCGGAATGGTTACCCAGGCACTAAGAAGGATACCAATCAGAGTTGGCTTTAAGATTGACCATGCTCGAATAACATTTTTCTTGATACCAGCCTTGGGTTCAAGCCAGAATACGAGGACGTAAACAGCGGTAAACAAAAGAATCATGTATGCCATATAGTAGTTAAAAATCAGCATTAATGCTAATGAAATTGTGTATAGTTTAGCTGAATTTTCACTTTTGATCTTATATAAACCAAGGAAAATGAGTGGTAACATGTAAAGGGCGTCAAGCCAAATCAAGTTAAGTTGGTTTGCGACCATCCAGCCCATAAGTGAATACACAGTGGCGAGGACCGGAAGTAATAGGTTTGTTCGTTTGAATACTTTTGAGCCCATGATGGAGAAAGTAAGCCCACTTAATCCATATTTAAGTAAGGTAACAAAGGTTACAACAGATGGCAGCATACTTTTTGGAAAAATAACAAAAAGTAAATTTAATGGACTCATCAAATAGTAAGCCCAGGTACCAAACATGTCACCACCAAGGGCTTTTTGGAATGAATAGAATATTCCAGTTGGGTCAGTTAAAAGTACGTGCCTAAAATATGCGTAAAAATCTATGTATTGTTGTCCCATGTCCACCGTCAGTAATGATGATGAGCCAAACGGGGTGAACCCTCTAAAGATAAAGTACGCTGTGACGATAATCACGGGCACTATGAAGCTAAGTACGTGAGTTACTCTATTGTTTTTCATTGTCTAAATCAACCTTATCTTTTTAAAATTAACAGGTTTAAGGATAGCATAAATATCTTAAAGAATGGATAAGTGTTCTAGTTTTTAAAGAAAAAATTTGATAAAATTGAATTCACGTGAGGAGTTTGACACATTGAAAATTTTTAGAAAAAGAAACAAACGAAAAAAGAAATCTAGATCATCGTCACTTCCATTCCGAATCAACGTTATTTTTGCGGTGGTTGGGGTGTTGTTTATTGCATTGGTAGTTCAGCTTGCATATCTGCAAGTTCTATATGGTAGCAAGTTCAAGGCCGAAGTTAACCGCTCGGATTCATCGGTCGTTAGTGCCAACGTTCAGCGGGGGATGATTTACGATTCTGACGGCAAAGTGTTAGTAGGAAATTCAGCTCATCCGGCTATTACCTACACCAAAAGTGTTAACGCGCTGTCATCAGATATTTACGATACGGCAACCAAGTTGGCTAAGTACGTTAGCATTTCCACTAGGACTTTGACTAAGGGGCAGTTGGCTGAGTATTATTTGTCTAATACAAATAACCTATCAAACGTGCTGAAAAAAATTCCAAATGCGTCTTCTTATAGCTCTGATGCTAGATACCAGAAAGCACTTGATTATGTTCAATCACATTCGGTTAACTTTAGTAGGCAGACGAAAAATGCAGCGGCCATATTTGAAAAGATGGCTGGCGCTTATCAGCTATCAACGGTCAACATTAAGGATGATGGCGTTACTCAAAGAGAAATTGCTGCCGTTGGGGAGCATTTAGCTGATTTATCCGGAATTAACGTCGGCACTAGTTGGCGAAGAAACTATCCTGATGGTGAATCGATTCAAAACATTGCCGGAACCGTTTCAAATGAAAAAACGGGATTACCATCTGATCGGGTAAATGAATTGCTCGCTGAAGGATATTCGAGAAATGACAGTGTTGGTCAAAGTTATCTTGAACAAGAATACGAACCAGTTCTTCGGGGAACTAAGTCTCAAACCCAAGTGTTTTTGAATAGTGATAACGAAATCACAAAAGAAGTAAAGAAGTATGGTGGTCAAAAGGGAGACAACTTGCAACTGACCATCAATGCTAAATTCCAGAAGAAACTTCAATCACTTGTTACGAGTGCTGAGAAGGGGGCTGGTGGGTACTCGACCGGAACCTATGCCGTGGTTATGAACCCGAATAATGGTGAAATTATTGGAATGGCGGGTGTTAATCGCGATCCAGAAACCCAGAAGATAACGTCCAATGTTCTTGGAACTATTAATAGTTCTATTGTTATGGGATCTGTTGTCAAAGGGGCAATGGTATCTGGAGCCCTACAGGATGGGGTTATTACGCCAGGCAATAGTACTCTTACTGATAAACCAATCAACGTTGGTGGTGTTAAGAAGTCTTCTTGGTTTAATAAAAAAGGGAGTGCCGATATATCAGTCGATGCTGCTGGTGCGCTAGAAGTATCCTCTAACTCATACATGATGCAGTTAGCGATGAAAGAAGCTAAATTCAACTATGTTGATGGTGGCGCCCTCAACATGAGCACAAGTATTTTCCCTAAACTGCGTGCCCATTTTCAACAATTTGGGTTAGGAGTGAAGACGGGAATTGATATTCCTGGTGAAACAACAGGGATTCAAGGTGAAAGCGACTTTACCCATATTGGTAGTGCTCTTGATCTTTCTTTCGGAAACTACGATGCCTATACTATGATTCAAGTTGCACAATACATGTCTACAATAGCCAACGGTGGCTATAGAATTGAACCCCATGTTGTTAAGGCTATTCGGGGGACAACAAAGTCCGGAAAGTTAGGGGCTGTTAAAGAAACGGTGATGCCTAAGGTTCTGAACTACGTAAGTATGACTCCTGCCCAACGTGCGCTTGTCAAACGTGGATTGTACCAGGTTGTTCACGGCTCTAACCAATACAAGACTGGTGGAGAACTAGATACTATCAAGCCGGGAATTTCAGCTAAAACAGGTACGGCCCAGACATTCTACAACGGTAAGGAAACTGTTACTTTGAGTTTGGGTTCATATGCACCATCTAAACATCCAAAGGTTGTTGTGGCGCTTGCAATGCCAAACCTTGATGTTGACGCTGAAAGTAACAATATGCAATTGGCTAAGAAAATATATTCTGCTTACTGGAGTACAGTTGAAGCTAGGTCATCAGCCAATAATCAGTAAGTCGAGGCTGGTAACTGATTAGCGTAGATGATAAAATTACTGTCGTTGATAAAAACTAATTGGAGGGTCGATAATGAAAAAGCAAAGTTTGTTCGTTAATGACTCTCTCAATATTAAAAAGGCTTGGGCAAGTGTGCCCAAACCTTTTTTAATTTAACTGGATGGAGTGTTAGCCTTGGATAAAAAACCAGCGGTTCGAAAAATGATTCTGACAAAGTTAACGGAGTTAAGAAATGATGGCGCGTTTGACTCTCAGAGTAGTAGATTGGTTAAGCAGCTTATTGATTCACCTGAATATAAAAACAGCAATGTTATTGGCGTTACCATGAGTATGCCCGGCGAGTTAGTTACCACCCCAATAATTGAGGATGCTTGGCGGGAAGGAAAAACGGTGGTCGTGCCAAGAACACTTTCAGATTGGCAAATGGAGTTTGTTCAGTATGATTCTAGTACGGTTATGGAAAA
Organism: Lentilactobacillus sp. Marseille-Q4993; assembly: GCF_951230165.1. Classification (GTDB taxonomy): domain Bacteria; phylum Bacillota; class Bacilli; order Lactobacillales; family Lactobacillaceae; genus Lentilactobacillus. The sequence continues at coordinate 70,952 of NZ_CATNVB010000002.1, read as the reverse complement.
GTCCTACTTTGGCGCTGATGAGCCCAAGGGAGGAAAGGTTTATCATAAGCGTGACATTGATTTGATTATTGTGCCTGGATTGGCATACACCAAACTTGGTAATCGCCTTGGGTTTGGTGGCGGATATTATGATCGTTACCTTGCAGATTATGAAGGAAATACAATTTCGTTAGCTTTGCCGCCACAATTTTACAAGGAGCCAATTTGGCCGGTTAGGGACCATGATGTTACCATAAAGAAAATTATTTATTAGTTAAGAGGATAAGTTGTGAATAATATAAAAGATAAACCGTTTATAACGTACGGCCTACTGGCAATTATGGTCGTTGTGTTTGGAATTATGACCATTAGCGGTGGGACTACTGATCCGACTAACTTAGTTAGGTTTGGTGCTAAGTTTAATCCGTTGATTGTTCAAGGTGAATACTGGCGACTGTTTACGCCAATGTTCATTCATATTGGATTCACTCATATTTTGATGAATGGAATTACTCTTTACTTTATCGGCCAGTACGTTGAACAAATATTTGGCCACACAAGATTCTTAGTATTGTTTATTGTATCTGGAATTGTTGGGAACTTAGCCAGTTTTGCATTTAGCATCAGCGTTTCCGCTGGAGCAAGTACAGCGATATTTGGATTATTTGGAGCATTCATGATGTTAGGTGAAAGTTTTTCTGACAATCCGGTAATTTCTTCCATGGCAAAAACATTTTTGCTGTTTATTGTGTTAAACATTGGGATGAGTCTTGCAACATCCGGAATTGACATTGCTGGGCACATTGGTGGCTTAGTTTCTGGATTCCTAGCAGCTTATGTTGTAGGAGTTCCGTTTGGAAAAGTAAGCCCTTTAAAAAGAGTAATTGGATTAGTTATGCTAATCGTTATCATTGTTGCCCTATTCAGCATGGGGTTAAGTAAAAATATGTAAAAAACTTTCTTAAATTGAACCAAATTTGGACTAGGATGTGAGATAATGAAAACGCTATATGATGTTCAACAGCTTTTAAAGAAGTTTGATATTTATGTGTATGTAGGGAAGAGAATGTGGGATATAGAGGTCATGGCGCTCGAACTTGATCATTTGCATAAGGCAAAACTAATCACTCATGATGAGTTTTTGAAAGCTAAAATGGTCTTAACGCATGAGCATCGTGTAGAAGAAAAAAAGCAAAAGTAGGAGGCAGTTTTTAATGGCCAAGAAGTTAATTGGAATTGATTTAGGTGGAACGACTACTAAATTCGCGTTTCTAGATAGCGAGGGTAATATTCTATCTAAGTGGCGGATTCCAACCGAAATTAGGGATGGGGGACAACACATTGTTCCTAATATGATCAAATCAATTACGGATCAAATGAGAAAAGAAGATTATAGTTCCGGTGATTTTATTGGAATTGGAATGGGAACCCCTGGTGCAGTTAACCGTGAAAAAGGAACTGTCGTTGGGGCATACAATTTAAACTGGACGGAGATTCAGCCTGTTGGTCAGTTGATTCAAGAAGGACTTCACTTACCAATTATTATTGATAATGATGCTAATTCAGCAGCATTGGGTGAATTCTGGAAGGGTGCTGGTAATCAGGCACAAGACGTTGTGTTTGTTACCTTAGGAACTGGTGTTGGTGGCGGAGTCGTTACTAATGGTAAATTAGTTCACGGTATCAATGGTGGTGCCGGCGAAATCGGTCATATCACTGTTCAACCAAACGGATTCCTCTGTACTTGTGGTAAGCGTGGCTGTCTTGAACAATACGCATCAGCAACTGGGGTAGTCAACGTAGCTAAGGATATAGCTCAAAAGTTTACTGGCAAATCTAGACTACTTGATATTATCGATAACGATGAAGAGTTAACTTCAAAGATGGTTTTCTTTTTGGCGGACAACGGTGATATTTTAGCTAATCAAATTGTTGATAGAGTATGTAGTTACTTGGGATTAGCACTTTCTCATCTTGGAAACACGCTTAATCCTGAAAATATTATCATCGGTGGCGGAGTTTCAAATGCAGGAAATACATTATTACAGCCAACAACTCGTTGTTTTCAAGAAAATGCCTTTCCTTCAGTGAGAGATTCGACTAGAATTAAACTAGCTCAGTTAGGAAACGACGCTGGGGTCATTGGAGCTGCATCGTTGGCGTTGCAGTTTAGAAAAAATGGGCCAATTGGTCTGTAAATTTATTAGGTAAAGGAGATTGTTGTAGTGAATCTTGGCGTAAGTATTGCAAACATGGTATCTTGGGGGATTTTAATTTCTCTGTTGTTGGGATGGTTGATTTATGACCTCATTCAAAACTATCGGGCGAGAAATGCCGCAACATATTTATCGAATGAAGATTTTAGAGCTGGGATGAGAAAGGCTCAAGTTATTGACCTTAGAGAAAAGAACAACTTTAAAGCTGGCCACATCTTAGGTGCTCGTAATATGCCATACTCGACCATTAGAAACTTTTATGGTCAACTTCGAACTGATCTACCTGTGTATCTTTATGATCAAGGAAAAGCAATGAGTAAGAGAGCTGCAATTTTCTTGAAGAAGAAGGGCTACAAAGAAATCTATTTGCTTAAAACTGGTTATCAGAACTGGGACGGTAAGGAAAAGAAGAGTGATTTCTAGCCTTTTGATATTGGATTCTTTAATCCAGATAAAAACCGGTGCCTATTCATTAAGAATGGACACCGGTTTTGTGTGAAATAACATTTAATTATTAACCGTTATGAGCGGAGCGACTTTTACGCATAGCCTTTTTACGGTTTTCTTCGAATTTTTGTTCTTCATCTTCAATGGGATCAACAACAGTCTTTTTAAATGTAAATAGGCCACCAAAAAGTGCTGCTAATGTTCCTAAAATTCCTACAAATAATCCGCCTGTAAATTTTTTCATACTTAACTACCTCCCTATTTATGTACCTTATACTTTTCATTATGCTTTATTTAGGGATAATAATCTAGTTTAATGAATAATTTTCTGAAAGAAATTATCAAATGATTTACATAGCAGTCAGAATAAAAGGAGGGAAGCAGCTATGCTAAAAGTTATTGCAATTGTTGGCCCAACTGCGGTCGGAAAAACAGATCTATCAATCAGATTGGCTCAACAGTTTAATGGTGAGGTCATTTCTGGTGACTCGATGCAAGTATATCGAGGATTAGATATAGGGACCGCTAAAGTTACGAAGGATGAGCGCCAAGGCATCGTTCATCATCTAATCGACATCTGTGATGTTTCGGAACAGTATACGGCTGCAAGGTTTGCTACTGAAGCATCGAATGCTATAAACGAAATTCATAGCCGTGGTCATTTGCCAATTATTGCTGGTGGAACTGGCTTTTATTTACAAGCACTTGCTGAGGGGCTTAATCTTGGTGGCCAACAAAGCACCGATAACCCAGAAGTCGCCTCGAAAATTGACAAAATCTATTTGGAGCAAGGCAAAGATGGCCTCCATGAATGGCTACAGCAATTAGATCCAGCATCAGGGGCGAAAATTCCAGCAAATAATGTGCGCCGCGTTAAGCGAGCCCTAAATGTGATTTTGAATACGAATCAGTTGTTTTCAGTGCAAGTTGACGAGGAACCAGAATTGGACATTTACTATATAGGCCTAACAACCGATCGCACACTGTTATATGAGCGCATTAATAAGCGAGTTGACTTAATGATTGATGCCGGTTTGGAAAACGAAGCTCATTGGCTTTATGACCAAGGGGGAAATAGCCTCCCGGCAGCTAAGGGAATTGGTTATCATGAGCTGTTTGAGTATTTTGATGGTGAAACCAGCTTTGAAGATGCTGTGGAATTAATCAAAAAAGATTCTCGGCATTATGCAAAACGACAACTTACATGGTTTAGAAATAAAGTAAGTCCAAATTGGTATAACTTGGTTGAACATCCAGACACGATTGAAAATGTTATTCATGACGTTGATAGTTGGCTTAAATAAAAGAATTTTAAAATTCATGTCATGTTTTATAACATTAACTATTGACTTAATATCTATCAATGGTATTATTAAACCATGTTTTGGAGGTGAACAATGTCAGAGAAGGAATTAAGACGTTCGTTGGCAGTTTTGCCAATTGGAACGGTAATGAAGCTAACTGATTTGTCAGCGAGACAAATTCGTTACTACGAGCAGCAAGAGTTGATTAAGCCCGAGCGAAACGAAGGTAATCGAAGAATGTACTCGCTGAAAGATATCGATCGTCTGCTTGAAATTAAGGATTACCTTGATGAAGGATTGAATATTTCTGGAATTAAGGAAGTCTATAAGAAGCAGAACCAGATTGAAATCGAGAAGAAGAAAAGTCGAGAAAAGCAGCTTACTGATAGCGATGTCAGGCGGATACTTGAGGATGAATTCTTGCATATCGGGGGTCTTGTTCCTCCTACTTCGTCATTGCAGAACCCTCAAAACCCTAAAATTTAGCTGAAGAGGATAAGGATAGGAGATTAACGATGGCTACTAAACATGACTACACTAAAGATGACATTCGGCGTATGGTTAAAGACGAAGACGTTAAGTTTCTTCGTTTAATGTTCACTGATTTATTTGGAACAATCAAAAACGTTGAGGTGCCAATTACTCAACTTGATAAGTTACTAGACAATAAACTGATGTTTGACGGTTCTTCAATTGAGGGATTTGTTAGAATTGAAGAAAGTGACATGTATCTTTACCCAGACCTTTCAACTTGGATGGTCTTCCCTTGGAGTTCTGAGAGAGGGAAAATTGCCAGAGTTATTTGTGAAGTCTACACTCCAGATGGCAAACCATTTGAAGGAGACCCTCGTAACAACTTGATTAGAGTTCTGGAAGATATGAAGAAGGCTGGATTTACAAGCTTCAATATTGGACCAGAACCTGAATTCTTCCTCTTCAAGATGAATGATAAGGGCGAACCTACTCTCCACCTTAACGATAAGGGTAGTTACTTTGACATGGCCCCAATGGATCTTGGTGAAAATTGTCGCCGGGAAATTGTTTTAACCCTTGAAGAAATGGGATTTGATGTTGAAGCTGCCCATCATGAAGTTGCTCCAGGCCAACATGAAATTGACTTTAAGTATGCTGATGCGTTAGCAGCTGCTGATAATATCCAGACTTTCAAACTAGTTGTTAAGACAATTGCCCGCAAGTATGGTTTGTATGCTACATTCATGCCAAAGCCATTAAGTGGAATCAACGGTTCAGGAATGCATCTTAACATGTCATTGTTTACTGAAAGTGGAAATTCATTCTTTGATGAGAAGGGTGAAATGGAACTTTCCCAAGATGCATATTACTTCTTGGGTGGATTGTTAAAGCACGCTCGTGCATTTACTGCGGTATGTAATCCAATCGTAAACTCATATAAGCGATTAGTTCCTGGCTATGAAGCTCCAGTTTATGTTGCCTGGTCAGGTTCAAACAGATCACCACTAATTAGAATTCCTAGTGCTCGGGGCAACTCGACTCGTTTGGAAGTAAGAAGTGTTGATCCAACTGCTAACCCATACTTGGCAATTGCTAGTGTGCTTGAAGCTGGTCTTGACGGGTTAAAGAACAAGATTGAGCCTGAAGACAGTGTCGATCGCAACATCTATAGAATGGACGCTGAGGAAAGACAAGAGAGCCATATTAAGAACTTACCCGACACTCTTCACAATGCTTTGAAAGACTTAGCGGCTGACGAAGTTATGAAGAATGCCCTTGGCCCACGTTTGTACCAAAGCTTTATTGAAGCTAAGAATCTTGAGTATGATTCATACAGAACTCAAGTTTCAGGTTGGGAACGTGACCAATACCTCGAAAAATATTAATAAATGAACAATAAAATATTCTAATTTTATAAGAAGTTGGTTAGCTTTTATAGCTGCCAACTTTTTTGTTTTAAAAATCGGATAAAAACCTTTATTTATCAGTCTTTTTTAGATAACATGAACTTATGAAATAAAAAAATAATGAGGAAGCAATATGGATATGAATGAAACTAATGATCAATTTGGACAAAACGATAGTATTTTGTCAAAAGCTGTTGATCAGAAGGTCGACTATTTAAACCAATTAAATGAGTCAATCAACAATGGGGACGATCTGAAGATATACGAGCTAATTGACAAGAATCGCTATTTAACTGAATTTATGAAGCAGGAAGAGTCAATGGAACCGGATTATTTTAATCTGGTATCTGATTTGCATGATGAATTAAGTCATCACTTGAGTAATCGCTTGATTGACTACTTAGGCAAAACATACCCGTTCTTTTATTATCATGAGTACCAATTGGGGCAGTTTAAAATTTATTTCGGTAATTGGTGGGATCACCGAATGTTGGGGGAATTGGACTCGATCAACGTCAAGTTCATGTTCGATGAAGATGAATTTAATCGCTTGGCAGATTCTTTCAAACTCGAACTTGATAATCGTCGCGTCAATGATGCCACTATGAAGAGTTTGGCGGATGAAAATGAAAATCTAACTCAGTTGTTGGAACAACAGGATCAACGTGATGCTCAAAAGGACGAGTTGCGTCAGAAGCTCCAAGAAAACGAAGAGAAGTCACCAATGCCTTGGGAAGCAGCTAAAATCAAGGAAGAAAAGGAACGCTTGAACAGTCAGCTACTTGAACTCACAAATCTTGATGAAAAGGCGGCAGGTGGTCGTCAACAAATCAAAGAAAATGAGAACAAGATTCTAGCACTGTCTAAAGAAGAAACCATTTTAACGCTTGAGAAGCAAAACATTCGGTCAACGTTTGGTAGCTTTGAGGCTTTCAATGATAATAATGCTCACTTATACGAAAAATACCTAGAGTATCTTCAAAATGAATCGCAGGTGAGTGACCATGAGTAATAATCAAGAGAATAATTCAAAAAATAACATTTTCTCGACATACACTGACTCGATTCAGTTCGGTCTTGATAAGGGGCTTCAATACGTAAAGTATTTTAAGCAGTTAGTCACGACTAAAGACCCTGCAGAACTTTTGGAATCAACGGAGATGTTGACAAAGTCTACTTTAGACTCTCAATATGTTACTTTTCCTCACCAATTTAGTAATGAGGACGTTCAGTTGATTTTTATGACCAGACTATTAAAACTGACTGGATTAGCTGATAATTTTAAGATTAAGGATTCTGAATACGTTCAAAAATTATATGGTGTATTTGATTCGGTTGAGGATGAAACTTTCTCGTTTGCAAAGTCACAGGTATCAACCACTGGTTATTATTTAAATGCATCTAGTGGTAATCAACCATTGATGTACTTGAACATTCCAACTAAGGAATTGCTGTTTAATGGGCCTGCTATCATTGACTTCTTCGTAGTGGAATTAAAGGATACGGAAGCAGATAAAATCAAGGCTGCTTTGACCACCCTTATTAATTTTGGTAAGGTACTAAAGGAAAAAGCTGGGTTCAAGACCGATTTCAATGTGCTGGATGGTGTCAATGAGGAATTCTATGAGTTTGCTGCGGGTAATATCGCAGAGGAGATCATGGACGAATTGTTTGTTAAATCAGCTGAAGAAAACTACATATTGATGGCTGATGAGGACAATAACGCCTTTCTTACTTTGAATGCCAAGACAAAGTTGATAATTGCTGATAAGGGTAATGAAGATCAGCACAAGTACGGAGCCTTTGTTCAGGATGATGACCAGACTGAGAACTGGGTATTTCTACTACTTGATTATCCATTTATCAGGGATTGGTACCTCGCAAATAGTCGGCAACTTGAAATCATGGCTGATCAAATTGTATTTGGATAGGAGTTTAGTTTAAAAGATGGATTTACAAAACATGCTGGCAGCATCGGTTTATCTTAATCGAATGATTGAAAGCAAAAAGCAACTGCACTGGGTGCAACAGTCTAGGGTAGCTAACGCTTTTGTGGCGTTAGATGTTGAGTTGGCTGAGGTTGCTAATACCTCCGAGTGGTTCAAAGTTTGGAAAACTAATCGGGGGAAGAGTGATTCAGATAAGACTCCAAGGGAAACTTTGTTGTTTGAATACGTCGACGCAATGGATTTCTTTCTACTAATTAGTAATCTAAAGAACTGGAATCATATTGTTTTGAATATGCAAGATGAGATTGATGACATCAAGCAACTAAGGGCTGAAAAGAATTTAGATAAGCAATACTTAGCTTTAAAGCGAATGTTGTTCAATAGTTACTTTGAAAAAAGTGAATCTGATTTTAGACATGCTTTCAAACTGTTCTTGAAATTTGGTTTAGTCGATTTTGGCTATGCTGAGGATGAAATTGAAAAGGCGTTCATGGATAAGAACGAAGTTAATAAACAAAGACAAGATAGTAATTATTAATATAGAGCACCCCGAATAGCCACTAAGCTAGCGGGGGCCTTTTTAGTTGCTGATGCATAAAAAATCGACCATCAAATTTAATTGATGGTCGATCTATTATCATTCGATTTACTATTTATGTCACAGGAGAGATTCGAACTCTCGACCTACGGTTTAGAAGACCGTTGCTCTATCCAGCTGAGCTACTGTGACAAATCAACAAAAACTATTATATGGGAATCTGAGGCTTGAGTCAATGATAAATTGGTATTTAACCTTGATTCATCTGGATTAGTTACGATTTTATTAAGATGGTTTAGATTTTGTTAAGTGATGAGCTTTATAAAACTTATTGTTTGCCGTTCCGCGTGGTTGTAATCATAATAGATACTAGACGGAGAGAAAACCGTCTGTCTATATCTTTAGGAGGTGGAAGTTGTGGGATTCGTATTATTTATTCTACTTATGTTTGTCGTGTGTGCTCTAGTGCAATACCATATCGATACTTCAACTGCCATTAAGGGGAGCAAGCATCTTGCAAAGAAATAACAATTTCTGAATCAATCGACCGAGGGGGTCGGTTGATTTTTTTATTACGGATTCTGTTTGGTAAATTAAGATTCAACTAAAAAAGAGAACTGAAAAATCCGTGGTAATAGATTTTTCTGCTCTCAAGTTGATTTGATCTTAATTTTTTGATTCCAATTATTTAGAATCTAAAGTTGATAGATGGTTAGCGTGTAAAATTGACTGTGGGTTATTGTTTTTGACCATTTTTCCTAATACCCGTTTATATTTAGGGTTACAAGTTGAATATGATGATGATTGGTTTTGACATGTTGTCTTTGATGAGTTATCGTATAAGTTCATAGATTAGACCTACTTTCATTGATTTACCAATTAGTTTGTCATAACCAAGACTAGATGACCAAATTATATGCCTACAAATTTGCGTATAGTTTGGTTGTCAATCTTTTATTGACGAGGTTGGTATCTTTATGTATAATTAGTCTGTTGTAATTGTGGCTTCCACAGCTACAACCGCTCGATTTAAGCTTTAAAGTCTTCTTAGCAATAAGAGGCGCTTTATCTCGGCGAGTCTAAGCAAAAATACAAGGAGGTGCACAAGATGTACGCAGTTATTACTACAGGCGGCAAGCAATACAAGGTTTCTGAAGGCGACGCAATTTACGTTGAAAAGCTCAACGCAAACGAAGGCGACAAAGTTACTTTTGATCAAGTTGTTATGGTCGGTGGCGACTCAGCTAAGTTTGGTACTCCATTAGTTGATGGTGCTTCTGTATCAGGAACAGTTGAAAAGCAAGGCCGTGAAAAGAAGGTAACGATTTTCCGTTACAAGCCAAAGAAGGGCTCACGCTCAAAGAAGGGTCATCGTCAACCATACACTAAGGTTGTTATTGATTCTATCAAGGCATAATTAACTGAGGTGGCAAAATGATCAAAGCAACAATTAACCATTTTAAAAATCACGTAAGTGGTTTTACAATTACTGGCCATGCTGATGCGGGCGAATACGGGCAAGACATTGTATGTTCTGCTGTTTCAGTTCTTAGCATCACCACGGTCAACGGTCTGCAAGAAGTTGCGGGGGTTGACGTGGATGTGGACAGTGACGATGAGAATGGTGGTTATCTTTCAATTAAGGTGCCAGTGTTGAATGATTCACGAAAGTCGCTACAGTCGGATGCAATTCTCTCAACTTTCGAAAACGGAATGCGAGACATTGCAGATAGTTATGAAAAGTATATTAAATTACAAGTAAAATAAACGTCTCGGAGGTGAATCTCATGTTGAAAATGAACTTACAATTTTTCTCTCACCATAAAGGTGGTGGATCAACTGCTAACGGTCGTAACTCTGCTGGTCGTCGTTTAGGCGCTAAGGCTGCGGATGGTTCAACCGTAACAAGTGGTTCAATTATTTTCCGTCAACGCGGTACTCATATTTATCCAGGTGCTAATGTTGGTTGTGGAAATGATGACACATTATTTGCACTCGTTGACGGTGTCGTACGTTTCGAACGTAAGGGCCGTGACAAGCGTCAAGTATCAGTTTACCCAGTAGAACAAGCTGCTGCTAAATAATGAATCCAGGAAGGGGCCGTTCGGCCTCTTTTTTTATTTCCATCCAATTAAAGTTGGATATTTAATGACCGTTTAGTATATAATTAGATTTGTTATAAACATTTAGGAGGATTCGAAATGGCAATTTCAACTGCTGATTTTAAAAACGGATTGACTATTGAAGTCGATGGCGCAATCTGGAGAATTATTAGTTTTCAACACGTTAAGCCTGGTAAAGGTGGCGCATTTGTTCGTTCAAAGCTTAAGAACTTAAGAACTGGTGCAGTCCAAGAAAAGACTTTCCGTGCCGGTGCTAAGATGGAACAAGCACAAATTGATACTAAGAAAATGCAGTATCTATATGCCGATGGTAGTGATCACGTATTTATGGATATGGATACTTACGATCAAATTTCTATCCCTGGCGACCAAATCAAGTCTGAATTAAACTACCTTCAAGAAAACATGGAAGTTAGTGTTGTTCAATTTGGTTCAGAAACTCTTGGAGTTGAACTTCCAAATACAGTTACTCTAGAAGTTGCAGAAACTGAACCAGGCATTAAGGGTGATACTGCTTCAGGTGGTTCAAAACCAGCCACTATGACTACTGGTTTGACGCTCCAGGTACCTTTCTTTGTTAACCAAGGAGACAAGTTAGTTATCAACACAACTGACGGCACATACATTTCTAGAGCTTAATTTTAGTTTGAATGAAACGGAGGCATTTAAATGGCTGAAGAAAACAATATTGTCCTTCAAACAGATGACCCAGAGTTAGGGAAAATTGAAATTACTCCAAGCGTCCTTGAAATAATTGCTGGCGTGGCCACAGCCGAGGTAGACGGTGTTAACCGGATGAGAAGTTCGATTGCTACTAGTCTTAATGAACTGTTAGGTCGAAAGACTGAGCATGGTAAGGGAGTTAAGGTTTCTTACAACGACAATCGTGAACTACTAGTTGATATATTTGTTTACCTGAATTACGGAGTTTCAGTACCAAAGGTCGCTTTAGAAATTCAACAGCAAGTTGAACAACAGTTGTTGTTCATGACTGAGCTGACGGTTTCTGAAGTCAATGTACACGTTCAGGGCGTTGTTCCTGAAAAGACTGCTAGTACTGTTGATCCTAACAATCCTTTTGCAGAAGAAAGCGGAGAAGAATAGTGGACTTAAATCGACATCAAATTCGAGAACTTGCTTTCCAAACTTTGTTTGCTATGAATACAAATGAAGAAACGGATCGGAAGGAATTTTTTACAGTTTTAACTGATGGGAAGTTTGGCGATAAGTATCCAGAGTACTTGCAAACCCTAATTAGTGGGGTGTTGGAGCACAAGACGGAACTTGATGAAATCATTGAAAAGTATCTTACTGACAAATGGTCAATCAGTCGAATCGCTAAAACAGACCTCATTATCCTTGAGATTGCACTGTTTGAAATGATATATGTTGATGATATGCCATCTAAAGCTGCCATTAACGAAGCAATTGAATTGGCTAAGAAGTTCAGTGATGATCGTTCCCGTAAATTTGTTAACGGGATTTTATCTCATGCCCATTCAGAACTGTTAAAATAGATTTACGAGTCTGTAAATCTATTTTTTTGTACATAAATATTTAAATGAGGTGGTTATCACATGACAACAATTATTAATGGAAAAGAATTAGCCAAGAAAATTAACGAACAAACTAAGCAACGAGTAGAACAACTTAGCAAGACCGGTAATGTTCCTGGTTTAGTTGTTGTAATTGTTGGTGATGATCAGGCTAGTCAACGTTATGTTAGAAATAAAAATAAAACCGCTCAGCGATTGGGGATCAATTCGATTGTTAAACAACTTCCGGAAGAAACTACGGAGGCAGAATTATTAGCCTTGATCGATGAGTATAATAGCGATGATTCAATTCACGGCATTTTGGTTCAAGATCCCTTACCCGCCCAAATCGATGAGAAAAAAGTGACTCACCATATTCTTCCGTCTAAGGACGTAGACGGATTTCACCCGGTGAATGTTGGTAAGCTATACTTGAACGATAGCTCTAATTATCCAGTTGCATGTACTCCCAAGGGAATCATGACGATGTTTTCAGAGTACGGAATAGATCTTAATGGTAAAAACGTGGTTATGATTGGTCGAAGCTCAATCGTGGGTAAGCCAATGGCAGCTTTGATGCTTAATGCTGGTGCTACGGTAACGATTATTCATCGGAATACTCGCCAGCCAAGAAATTTCACGCAAAAGGCGGATGTAATCGTATCGGCTACGGGAAGTTTGCATACCCTTGGGGTTGATGATGTTAAAGAAGGTGCTGTAGTTATTGATGTTGGCCAAAATATGAACGAAGATGGTCACTTAGTGGGTGATGTTGACTATGAGGATATGTTAGATAAAGTTGGCTATATTACTCCAGTTCCGGGTGGAGTAGGACCAATGACGATTGCCACGTTAATGCAGCAGACAGTAGATTTGTGTGAATGGGGAGCCAAAGACAGTGAGTAACGAATATTTAACCGTTTCGGCATTAACTAAATATTTAAAGAGAAAATTTGATTTTGATCCGTATTTATCCAAGGTATACCTTACGGGAGAAATTTCAAACTTCAGACTTAGGCCAAATGCCCATCAGTATTTTAGTTTGAAGGATGACAATGCAAAAATAAGCGCCATTATGTTCAAATCGGCCTTCAGTAAAATTAAGTTTACTCCCGAAGAGGGAATGAAGGTTTTGGTTGTTGGTCACATATCTGTTTATGAACCGTCAGGAAGTTATCAGATTTACGTGGAACGAATGGAACCTGACGGAATCGGGCAACTATATCAAGCTTATGAGCAGTTAAAGAAGAAGTTGGCGACCGAAGGGCTGTTCACTCGTCCTAAAAGACCGCTTATCAAATACCCCAAGCGAATTGCGGTGGTTACTTCTCCGAGTGGGGCTGTGATTCGAGATATCATCACTACTGTTCGGCGACGGTATCCGATTGCCCAAATTGTCTTATTTCCAGCCCTAGTACAGGGAGATCAAGCTGCGGGAGACATAGTCCGCCAAATTGAACGGGTAAATGAGATTGGTAATTTTGACACACTGATAGTTGGTCGTGGTGGGGGGTCAATCGAAGATTTATGGCCGTTTAACGAAGAAATTACCGCTAGAGCGATTTTTGATAGTAAAATTCCCGTGATTTCGTCGGTTGGCCATGAAACTGACACGACGATTGCTGACTTGGTAGCTGATATGAGAGCAGCAACGCCAACTGCAGCTGCTGAGTTAGCCGTTCCAAAGTATGATCAAGTATTGATAGAAATAAAGAACAACCAGACTAGGTTGATGAATGACATGGCTCAGATTATCAAGCAAAATGATATTCGACTCACAAAACTAACCGGTTCGGTTGTCTTTAAGTCGCCAGAACGAATATATGAAACGTACGCGCAACGGTTGGACTTGATCACCCAAAAACTTCAATCAAGAATTCAGAACCAGGTTAATGGGGTAGCAAATCATTTCAATCAGATTTCGACTAGATTGAAATTAGCAGCTCCAACGACCAGAATCAATGAAACCAAATCAAAGTTAGACATGTTGAAATATAAGTTGATTGAATCTGAGACTGAATTAGTTAATAACCAAAAAAGGCAATTCGAATTACGGGTTGCAGCGTTGGATCATTTAAGCCCGTTGAAGATTTTAAGTCGAGGATATACTTACACAACCGATGAAAACAACAAATTAATTGCTAGTATCAACGGTTTGGCTGGACGCGAAATTAACGTGCACTTTGCTGATGGAACTGCTACAGCTAAGGTAGACCGGGTAGATAGCAACTCAGACGATGAATAATTAGGAGACCAATAATGGCTGATACAAAAACTTTTGAAGAAAAAATGGCAGAACTTGAAAAAATAGTTACGGAATTAGAGCAAGGTAACGTACCGCTTGAAGAATCTATGACCAAGTTTAAGACTGGAATGAAACTCAGTGAAGAACTTTCAAAGATATTAACCAGTGCGGAAAAAACAATGGCCAAGATTGTCGATGATAGTGGCAATGAGAGCCAATTTGAGACTAAGGATGACGGTCAGAATGAAGATTAGCGCGTTCGAAGATCGATGGATTCCGATAGTCAATGAATATTTGGATAAACACGTGAATGAGGATACCGACCAGAGGCTACTTGCGGACGCTATGGATTATTCAGTGGAGGCAGGTGGTAAACGGCTGCGACCATTAATGGCGATTGCGGGAGCGGTAATGTTAGGGGTTCCTATTAGTGAGAACGTGATAAGAGCATTGAGTGCGGTTGAGTTACTTCATACCTATTCGCTAATTCATGACGATTTACCTGCGATGGATGATGATGATTTGAGGAGGGGTAAACCTTCGAACCATGTTAAATTTGGCGAGGATATTGCCATTTTGGCTGGGGATGGTCTGCAAGCACTAGCATTCCAATGGGTCACAGATAATACCCTTCCTGATAAGGTTAGAGCTGATCTTGCGAGAGAATTAGCGATTGCTGCCGGCCCAGCTGGAATGGTTGCGGGTCAAGTTGATGATGTTAGCAATGAGAATCACCAGCTTTCGCTATCTGGATTGCAAAAATTGCACCGGAATAAGACGGGGGCATTAATTCATTATGCTGTTAACTCTGGGATGATTGTTGGTAATGCTAATGAAGAAGTTAGAAAATCAATGCTAGCGTTCGCTGATAAATTTGGGTTGGCATTTCAAATATACGATGATATTTTAGATGTAACTAGTAGTTCTGATAAGCTTGGAAAGCCGGTTCATCAGGACGGTAATAAAAATACGTATCCTAACTTATTAGGATTGTCAGAGTCAAAGCAAATTTTGACAACTACAGTTGAAGAAGCAAAAACGGTTCTGACAGAGATTAGTTCAAATGAGCAAATTGACACTTCACTTTTTGTCGGATTTTGTGACTATTTTAAAATTGAGGAATAACAACATGGAAAAGAAACGAGTTGACGTTCTGCTTGTTGAGCAGGGGTTATTTGATACAAGGGAAAAGGCTAAACGTTCTGTAATGGCAGGCGAAATTCTTGGAGATAATGAAGAACGATTAGATAAGCCAGGAGTAAAAATACCGGTTAATACGGAACTACATATTAAGGGTAAACCCATGCCCTATGTTAGTCGGGGTGGGTACAAATTGGCTAAAGCACTCGATGTCTTTAACGTCAGTGTTAAGGATAAAGTTGTGTTGGATATTGGTTCTTCTACTGGTGGTTTTACTGATGTAATGCTCCAAAACGGTGCTAAACTCAGTTACGCCCTCGATGTCGGTAGTAATCAGCTGGTTTGGAAGTTACGAAAAGACCCCCGAGTCGTTGTTATGGAACATACCAACTTTCGTTATAGCAAGCTAGCAGATTTTGAACATGGCCAACCAGAATTTGCCTCAATTGATGTTTCTTTCATATCACTCAAGCTAATTTTACCGGCTCTTAAGAATATTATTGCTAAGAACGGAAAAGTAGTTGCTTTAATTAAGCCCCAATTCGAGGCAGGTAAGGAAAACGTTGGGAAGCATGGAATTATTCATGATCCAAAAGTTCACGCCAACGTTTTAAAAACGGTGCTGGATTTTGCAGTTGAGGACGGTTTTTCGGTTTTAAATCTTGATTTTTCACCAATCAAGGGTGGTCAAGGAAATATCGAATTTCTGGTGTTGCTCGAATCTACGGATGAACCAAGTATTGATTCAAAAATTTCGATTGAAAACGTTCAAGCAAACGCCTATTCTAATTTAAAGGATGAAAGTACAGATTAAAGCTAGGAGGGGCATTCATGAGAAAAAAGGAGCGCCAACGATTGATCAGAATGTTGATTGAGACTAATGATCTTGAACGGCAGGAAGATTTTGTTGAGGCATTGAACAAGCAAAATGTTTGGGTGACGCAAGCAACTGTCTCTCGTGATATAAAAGAGATGCAGTTAGTTAAGGTGCCGTCGACATCTGGTGGTTATCGTTACAGTATGCCTAGCCAAAAGAATGTTGATACTCAAAAGAAATTGGTTCAATCAGTTCACGATTCATTTGTGTCAATTAGTCAAATGGATAAGTTTATTTTCATGAAGGTTCTTCCGGGAAGTGGACCGGTTATTTCGAACTTGATTGATGAAATGAAGTACGATGATATTTTTGGTACTCTGGGGGATGACAATACAGTGTTTATTCTCTGTAGAGGCGAAGAAGAGGCCCAAAAATTCCAAACGACAATTGACGGGATGGTCAAGAATTCTTAGACAAGAGGAACGTATTTATGCTGTTAGAATTATCAATCACGGATTTTGCAATAATTGAACATCTAGACGTTGTTTTTACTGCGGGGATGACAGTTTTAACTGGGGAGACTGGTGCTGGAAAGTCAATTATTATCGACGCAGTATCATTACTGGCTGGTTCGCGGGGTTCAAAAGACTTCATTAGGACTGGGGCTACAAAAGCGGTGATTTCTGGTAATTTTGTGTTCGATGATAAAAATCTAACTTATCAAACCCTGGATGAACTTGGAATTGAACATCCTGACGGTAGCATCGTTATTGAACGGGAATTGTTTGATAGCGGTCGAAACAGTTGTCGGGTGAATGGTCACATGGTAAACATCTCGACTTTGAAACGGATTGGAGAAACGATTGTCGACATTCAGGGGCAAAATGACCAACAAGAATTGATGAATCCGGATCGGCACATTTTTTTGCTTGATGAATTTGCCGATGGTCAATTGACGAACGAATTAACCAATTATCGAGAAATGTACTCTGACTACCTTAAGTTAGTTGATATTATTAAGAAAAAACACGAAAATGAAAAGCAATGGGCACAACGGTTAGATATGCTTAAATTTCAAATCAATGAAATTCAGTCGGCTAATCTAACTGAAAACGAAGAGGAAGAACTAGACGCCGAGAAAGACAGATTGGATAATTTTCAGAAGATTCATGACGCCTTGGGTAATGCCTATGAAAGTTTAAATGGGGAGCAGTTTAGTGCAATTGATTCCATTGGCTCCGCAATGAGCTCAATGCAGTCAATTGAGGATCTCGATACGGATTTTAAACAAACGGGTGAAGATATTTCGTCTGCCTTTTACAGTCTGCAGGATGCTTTAAATTCCGTTTCAGATCAGCTTAGTTCTTTAGAGTTCAATCAGGATAGGCTAGATGAAGTAGAACAACGACTTAACTTAATTTCTCAGTTAGAAAAGAAATATGGAGATAGCGTTGGCCAGATTCTTGAATACCTAAGTAAAATTCAGGCTGAGTACTCCGAAATGGAATCGACTAATGATGAAAATGGGGATTTGGACTCTAAGCTTGCTGATTATGAAAATCAATTGACTACCAAGGCCAATAAAATTTCGCAAATCAGGGGTAAGGCAGCGAAAACGCTGGAAAAATCAGTTCAAAAGCAATTATCAGACCTTTATATGGAAAAGGCCTTGTTTGAAGTTAATATTCAGCCGCTCAATCACTTTTCGTCTCTTGGAGTAGATCAAGTTGAATTCTACATTCAGACTAATCCAGGCGAGAGGATGTTACCGTTAGTCAAGTCGGCATCGGGTGGTGAACTATCCCGAATTATGCTTGCTCTGAAAACAATATTTGCTAAGGCAGCTGGAGTCACTTCGATTATTTTTGATGAGGTTGATACTGGGGTTTCTGGCCGGGTAGCTCAAGCAATTGCAAACAAAATCTATACAATTTCGACCAAATCACAGGTCTTGTGTATTACGCACTTACCTCAGGTGGCTGCAATGAGTGATCAGCATTACTTAATTAAAAAATCAGTTATTAAAGATCGAACCAAAACAACTGTTTCAGAATTATCTAAAGATAAGCGCATCGGTGAGTTGTCACGGATGTTGGCTGGGACAGAGGTTACGAAACTAACCGAAGAACATGCCTCAGAATTGTTGATGTTGGCTGGTAAAGAGAAAAAGAAAATTACCAATTAGAAAGTAAAAAGGCGGTGGTACCCTCAATTGGAAGATACCATCGCCTTTTGAAGTGAGGAATGGAAATACTTATTTTACTTTTTGAATTGAATGAACTTCGTCATTATAGAAGATTTTAAATAGATTACCGGCTGGTGAGGATATTAAGTATCGATCATCATCAAGCTGCTTAATTTTGCCGATGATGCCATTACTATCGTCGTTGTTAAAGAAGATGGCAACTTTCATATCGTTACTGATAGCTTGCGATAGGAAATACGTGATTTGAAAGGCAGGCATCTGTGTCTTACGGCTGCTGACCGGAAGACTGTTAATAATACGGTGGTAGTTTTCCTTGACTGAGTTGGTGATTTCACTGATATAAGATTGTTTGATTTGCATTTTAGTCACCCCGAACATTTGTTTGTATCTTCATTATACGAACAGGCGTTCGAAAAAGCAAGTTAGTTTTTCTGTTTTGTGTCAATTGTCGATTGCCCCTTGTCAAACGCTTCAATTTGAACGATAATATTTCTTATTATAAAGAGTTAGTGAAGGGAAATTTTTTGATGGCTAAAAGAGGAATGTTAATTGTATTGTCTGGTCCATCCGGCGTTGGGAAAGGAACGGTCAGAAAAGCACTGTTTGAACAACCGGATGTTGATTTTGAGTACTCAACTTCAATGACGACAAGAAAGCCTCGCGAAGGGGAACAAAATGGTGTTGACTATTACTTTGTTTCCAAAGAGGATTTTGAAGATAAGATTCAAAACGGCGAAATGCTTGAGTACGCTAAATATGTTGACAACTATTACGGAACCCCGATACAATATGTCAATGAGACCTTAGACAAAGGAAAAGACGTTTTTCTGGAGATTGAAGTTAATGGAGCAATGCAAGTGAGAGCAAATTGTCCAGATGCAGTGTTCGTATTTTTGACACCACCCGATTTGATGGAATTGAAGCACCGGTTGATTGGTCGTGGAACTGACAACATGGATGTCATCAATAAGCGAATCAAGACGGCAGTTAATGAGATTCGGATGATGCGGAATTATGACTATGCCGTCTTAAACGACGAGGTATCACTTGCAGTTGACCGAATCAAAGCTATTATTAGAAGTGAACGGTTACGAGTAAATCGGGTTATGCCTGATTACGAATCAATGTTAGGAGATAATTAATTATGTTACTTTACCCATCAGTTGATAAATTATTAGATAAGATCGATTCAAGATATTCATTGATCATGTTGGCAAGCAAGCGCGCTCACGAGTTAGATGCAGGTGCAAAGCCACTTTTGAATAGTTACGAATCAAGAAAGTCAGTTGGAAAGGCTTTGGAAGAAGTTGAAGCCGGCCTTGTATCAATCGACGAAAAGAATCGCGACGAAGATTAGACAGTAATTAATATGTTTGGTAAACCGGGACCGTTTTAAGTCTCGGTTTATTTTATTTGGTACAATAAAGCTAATCAATTACAGGGGGTTCGTTATGATCACCAATAAGAAAGTTACGTTAATCGTTACCGGTAGTGTTGCAGTTTATAAATCTTTACATTTAGTCCGGTTGCTGAAGAAGGCAAATAATGACGTTCGCGTCGTTATGACTGAAGCGGCTACTAAATTTGTTCAACCATTAGCTTTTGAAACGTTAAGTAAAAACCGGGTTTTGGATGATTCATTTGAGCCCGAGAATCCATCCGAAGTAAAGCACATTGACATTGCAGATAGTAGTGACGTGGTAATCGTAGCACCCGCCACTGCTGATATTTTGGCGAAAATTGCAAATGGAATTGCTGATAACATGGCAAGTACCATTCTATTGGCAACGACCGCGCCAACTTTCATTGTGCCAGCGATGAATTCGCATATGTACGATAATCCAGCTACTCAGAGAAACTTACAAACAATAAGGGAGGATGGAGACCATATTCTGGAACCTGATACTGGTTTTCTTGCCGAGGGATACTCAGGTAAAGGGAGAATGCCCGAACCTGAAAAGATAGTAGACTGGGTAAGCAGTGAAATTGAACCAAACGACCAGCTTTTGTTAGGTAAAAAAATAATCGTCTCTGCCGGTGGTACAAGAGAACCAATTGACCCAGTTCGTTATATAACCAATCATTCCTCAGGTAAGATGGGGTTTGCTGTGGCAAAGGCAGCTGCGGACGCGGGCGCAGAAGTAACAATTGTTGCCGCAAATACATCCCTTCCAACACCTGCAGGAGTTAAGATTGTCCCAGTTTCGACAGCGGTTGAATTGGCAGACGAAATTACAAGTCGTTTTCCAAATGCTGATGGTTTGGTAATGGCTGCTGCTGTTGCCGATTTTAGGCCGAAAAACGTTGCTGATCATAAAATTAAAAAGCAAGCTGATCAGGACACGATGACGATTGAACTAGAAAAGAATCCAGATATTGTAAAACAGATTGCGGCTAATAAACGGTCAGACCAGTTTGTAGTTGGTTTTGCAGCAGAAACTAACGACTTGGTGGAGAACGCGCAAAAGAAAATTGCATCAAAGAAATTAGACCTGATTGTCGCCAATGACGTTTCTGGTAAGGGAGTGGGATTCAATTCTGATAATAATCAAGTAACGTTTATTTTTGCGGACGGTCACCAACAAAAGACTCCCGTTGAAAGTAAGCAGACTATAGCTAACGAGTTAGTAAAAATAATCGGCGAATTTTAATTTAGGAAGAAGGGGTATCATTGCAGATTGCACAGGTAATTGTCGATGTTTCGGCACGGCAGACAAATACGCCTTTTTCTTATTTAGTACCAGATAATCTTGAAAACTCTCTCGATATTGGGATGAGGGTGAAGGTTCCCTTTGGCCCTCGGAAGTTGACCGGCTTTGTGGTTGGATTTGCTGATCAATCGTCGTTCAATGGTCGATTAAAACCGATTGAATCGGTAATTGACCTATATCCTGTAATCAATCCGGAAATGCTAAAAATAGCTAGTTTTCTTAGCAAAAAGACTTTCTCGTACTACATTAGCTGCCTACAAACTATGCTGCCTGGTGGAATGAAAACTAAGTTTGATAAGGTAATTACAGCAAAAGACGACCAAGTTGCTGCTGAATACCCAGAAATTTTTAACGGGAATCATGAATTGGTCGTTAGTCATGCTAGTAACGACCGTGACCAGTTAGCTAAGTTAACTAAATTAAGGGCTGCTGGGAAGGTAAATGTTGATTATCGTTTAGTCAAGAAGGCTAATCCAGTCCAGGCAGTTGCTATTAAGTCTAAATTGGATGGATCTCAA
Source organism: Lentilactobacillus sp. Marseille-Q4993 (assembly GCF_951230165.1). Taxonomy (GTDB): domain Bacteria; phylum Bacillota; class Bacilli; order Lactobacillales; family Lactobacillaceae; genus Lentilactobacillus. The sequence continues at coordinate 49,344 of NZ_CATNVB010000002.1, read as the reverse complement.
CTTAATGAATGTTTGGCTACGGTTAAACAGAATGCTAAGGCTCAGCGGAAACTATTGGAAACGTTGATTGCAGACCCGAATGCTGAGTTGTTACAGTCAGAATTAGTAAAACAGGGCGTATCGTCATCCGCAATCAAACATGGAATCGATGCCGGGTGGGTAGAAAAAGTGATGGTTACTCAGCGGCGCAATCCTTTTTTTAAACCGGTTGAGCCATCAAAGCCATTAAATCTTAATTCGGACCAAGCAAAAGCCGTTTCTAAAATCACAGAGGCGATTGACCATGATGAGAATACCCGTTTCTTGCTTGAAGGAGTTACGGGTTCCGGAAAAACTGAGGTTTATCTCCAGTCAATGGCCCATGCCTTGGCAATGGGAAAAACAGCTTTGATGCTGGTGCCTGAAATAACGTTAACGCCACAAATCGTTGGCCGCATTAGGTCTCGGTTTGGTGATCAAGTTGCAATGCTTCACAGTGCTATGTCGACGGGAGAGCGGTTTGATGAATGGCAGCGAATAAATAGAGGAGAGGCAAAGGTTGTCGTTGGCGTTAGGTCAGCAATTTTTGCCCCACTTACGAATGTCGGGTTGATCATTATGGACGAGGAACACGACTCGAGCTATAAGCAGGGTGATAATCCTAGGTATCAGACTAGGGATGTTGCTAAGTTTAGAAGTGATTACAATCACTGTCCCGTGGTGTTTGGGAGTGCCACACCGGCATTAGAGAGTCGGGCTCGAGCTCAAAAAGGGGTTTATCAACTACTTAAACTACCAACTAGAATCAATAAGCAGGCGTTGCCTCACGTTGATATCGTTGATATGACTGATGCAGGTAAACAAACGCCCTCAATGCTGTCGTTAGAGCTCCAGAAAGCGGTAGAAGAACGATTAACCAAGCACGAACAAGTAATTTTACTATTGAATCGGCGGGGTTATGCCTCGTTTTTGATGTGTCGAGATTGTGGATACGTACCGAAGTGTCCTAACTGTGATATTTCACTAACGGTACATAAGTCTAGTCATAGTTTGCGGTGTCACTATTGTGGTCACGAAGAACCGATTCCTATCAAGTGTCCTAACTGTGGTGGCAAGCGAATTCGCCACTTCGGATACGGAAGTGAACAGTTAGAAGAACAAGTTAACGAACTATTTCCTGAAGCAAAAACTCTCCGAATGGATGTTGATACGACCCGTAAAAAGGGTTCTCATGAACGGATAATTGATGAATTCGGAGCTCATAAAGCAGATATCCTGCTTGGAACCCAAATGATTGCTAAAGGTCTTGATTTTCCAGATGTGACCTTAGTTGGAGTTTTAAATGCCGACTCAGCGCTTGATTTTCCAGATTTTAGGTCCAGTGAACGAACATTTGAACTACTTACCCAAGTAGCCGGAAGAGCCGGCAGAGCGGAAAAGAGTGGCCAAGTAATTATTCAAACGTTCAATCCGGATCATTACGCCATCAAATTGGCAAAGGAACAGGATTACGAAAAGTTTTATGAAACTGAAATGAGGGTTAGACAACTCGCCAAATATCCGCCATACTATTACACGGTTAAGATAACCGGGAGTGGTCCTCAAGAACGGAAAGTAGCTGCAGAAATGTATGGAATCGCTACTGAACTAAAACAACAACTGTCCAACAAGTCAATTGTGCTTGGACCAACTCCAAAAATGATTACTAGAATCAACAATCAATATTATTATCAGATTATTATCAAATATCGGTTTGAGGATAATCTCCAGTCCACGTTGGAGCAATTAGCTTTTGACCGAACTAATAACCGCAACGGAATTCAAATTGCGATTGATAATGATCCATTAGATTTGATGTAAAACGAAGGGAAGAATAAATTTGCCATCAGTTATATTTATGGGAACGCCAAACTTTGCGGTTCCAATTTTAAAAGCACTAGTTGAAAACAATTACGATATTATTTATGCCGTTACCCAACCTGATAAGCCGGTTGGAAGAAAGCACGTATTAACCAAGACCCCAGTTAAAATTGCCGCCGAAGAATTAGGGATTCCAGTCTTAACTCCAAAAAAACTTTCGGGTAGCGAAGAACTTGAAAAAATCGTTGCCGCAAACGCGGATTTAATTGTGACGGCAGCATTTGGCCAGTTTTTACCAACTAAGATTTTAAATTCAGTTAAAATTGCTGCTGTTAACGTCCATGGGTCGCTATTGCCTAAGTATCGGGGCGGGGCACCAATTCAATATGCCATCATGAACGGTGATAAAGAAACCGGAATTTCGATTATGTACATGGAAAAGAAGATGGATTCTGGTGATATTCTTGCCCAAAAGGCGATTCCAATTGAAAATGATGATGACTCGGAATCTATGTTTGCTAAGTTAAGTCTAGTTGGAAGAGATCTTTTGCTTGAAACTTTACCAAGGGTAATCGATGGGAGTGTTGAACCCATTAAGCAAAATGAAGCCGAGGTGATTTTTTCACCAAATATCAAGCCGGAAGAAGAACAGTTGGATTTCACCAAGTCGGCATTTTTAGTTGATGCAAAGGTAAGGGCATTACGTCCGGATCCTGGAGCATATACGATGATTCGAGGCAAACGGGTCAAGATTTGGCGTTCAGAAGTGGTTACCGATATTCAAACTGATTTGAAACCAGGGTCAGTTGTTAAAAAAAATAAACATGACTTAATTATTGCGGCAGGAAATGGAACTGCGTTAAAGCTGCTAGAGGTTCAACCCTCCGGTAAGCCAAGACAACAAATAACAGACTATTTAAATGGTGCCGGTCAGGCCCTAACAGAAGGACAACAGGTGATTGAATGAAGATAACATCAAATAACCCGAGGAAACTTGCGGTTGATACGTTGGTTGAAGGAAAACAAGGCGCTTACTCAAATATTCAGGTAAATAATGTTTTGAGTAATACGGACATGAAGGCTAGCGATGGGGCACTGTACACCACAATCGTGTATGGGGTCATTCAACACCGATTGACTCTTGAGTACCAGTTGAGACCGTTTTTAAGGGATGAAAGCAAAACTGATGAATGGGTCAAGGAATTATTGTACACCGCAATTTTTCAGATGCACTACCTTGACCGCATCCCAACGCGGGCAATTTTTGATGAAACAATCAAAATCGCAAAAACAAAGGGTCACGATGGAATTAGGAGAATGGTGACCGGTATTTTGCATGCCATTCAGAAAAAGGGATTGCCATCATTCGACAAAATCAAAGATCCGACCGAAAGATTATCAGTCGAGTTTAGTGTGCCGGTATGGTTGGTTGAAAAACTGACCAGTCAGCTGGGTAGCGAAAAGACACTTTCAATTTTAGAGAGTATTAATTCTGCTCCAAAACAATCGATAAGGGTAAATCAAAATAAGATTTCAAAGGAAGAATTGACAGCCAAGCTTGAGGATGAAGGCTTCACAGTGACCCCAAGTGCCGAAGCAGCTTCTGCTCTGATCATCAGCGACGGGCATCCCGTTCACTCTCAGCTCTTTAAAGATGGTTATTACACTATTCAAGATGAAAGTGCAATGCTTCCAGTTGAATCAATGACACTTCATCCAGATGATACTGTGTTAGATGCTTGTAGTGCCCCAGGTGGGAAGACGACCCAAATTCTGGAACACGTAACTAACGGGCAAGTTATTGCGCTTGATATACACGATAAGAAGCTCCAGACCGTCAACCGTAATGCCAAGAGAATGGGATTGAACGGATCGCTTGAAACGATTGCGTTGGACGCCAGAAAAGTAGACGAAAAGTTTGCGGATGGCTACTTTGACTCAATCTTAGTTGATGCACCATGTACTGGGTTAGGCTTAATTAGAAAGAAACCTGAAATCAGATATGGTAAACTTCCCGAAGATATTGAGCACCTTAGTAAAATTCAACTTGAAATTTTAAATGCGGTAGCGAAAAAATTAAAACCAAGTGGTACTATTACTTATAGTACGTGTACCATTGTGGACGAGGAAAACATTGGTGTCGTTAACCGGTTTTTGACGGATAATCCTGATTTTGAGTTACAGCCAACCAAGACTAAGCTAGGCTTAACCTCGAATATAGACAACGGATTAATCAAAATTTACCCAGACGACTTTGAATCAGATGGTTTCTTTGTGGCGACCCTAAAACGAGTTAAATGACGGAGTTGGTCAGATTGAAAAGTGCGTATAAATCATCCATCGGTATGGTTAGAGATAAAAACGAAGATGCCGTTGGAACTTTTAAAAATCAGCAGGGAGTGATTCTCGCTCTCATTACTGATGGGATTGGTGGCAACAAGGGTGGCGAAGTCGCTTCCCAATTTGTCGTTAGTAAAATTGGTCAAGTGTTTAAAAAGACTGATATTGCGGATTCTGGCACCCTTAAAAAGTGGCTTGAACAGATTCTTACCGAAGTTAATAACGATATTATCAATGAATCAAATAGTGATCTTAATCTTAAGGGGATGGGGACCACTTTTGTTGCTGCCCTTATCGCTCAGGATAAGTCGTTGATTTCAAACATTGGTGATAGTCGTGGCTATCTGTATCGTGATGGTGAATTGGTCCAATTATCAGAGGACCATTCTTACGTCAATGAATTGGTAAAATCAGGTGATATTACTCCGGACGAGGCCAAACATAATCCGTACAAAAATATTATTACCAAGAGTTTAGGAATCAATGACGTTTCAACTGCTGACTTTAGGGAGTTTGATTTCCAGCCTAACAATCAGATTCTCTTATGTTCTGATGGGTTAACAAATATGGTTGACGAGGACGTTATTAAAGGCGTCCTTGCCAAAGATATTGACGTTAAGGAAAAGTGCCAACAGCTAATTGATTTAGCAAATCAAAATGGCGGATTAGATAATGTTACTGTTTTGATTTTAGATAATGATTCAGAAGGTGATCCCGATGAATAAGGGATACGCCTTAGGAGGCAGGTACGAGATCATTCGTCAGTTAGGCGAAGGTGGAATGGCGGATGTGTACCTAGCTTTTGATAGAATTTTACATCGTCAGGTAGCGGTAAAATTACTACGTTTGGACTTTCGGGATAATCCAAAAGCAAAAGAGCGGTTTGATCACGAGGCTACCGCTGCATCCGGCCTAAATAACCCGCACATTGTCGGGGTTTACGACGTTGATGAAGTTGAGGGGATGCAGTACCTTGTAATGGAGTATGTGGACGGTGAGGACCTAAAGCAATATATTCATGACCATTCACCAATTGATAAGCCCACTGTCATCAACATTATGGAACAAATTGGTTCTGCCGTTGAGGAGGCTCATAAATCAGGGCTTATTCATCGAGATTTAAAGCCCCAAAACGTGTTAATTGATAAGAACGGTTACGTAAAAATTACTGACTTTGGAATTTCAAGGGCAGCAAGCGAAGATACAATGACGCAGACAAGGTCAATCATTGGCTCGATTCACTATCTTTCACCTGAACAGGTTAAGGGGCAAATGGCGACCAAGCAGTCCGACATCTACTCGCTTGGAATTATTCTGTTTGAGTTGTTAACGGGTAAGGTTCCGTTTGATGGTGAAACCGCGGTTTCAATAGCCATGAAACATTCACAGGAATCAATTCCGTCGGTTCGAACGATTGATCCTACAATTCCGCAGTCACTTGAGAATGTGGTGTTAAAAGCCACTGCTAAAAATCCAGATGACCGTTACGCTACGGTATCTGATTTTAATGATGACCTAAAGACTAGTTTGTCAGCCGATAGATCCGGAGAGGCTAAATTTGTTGTTCCTAGTGATGGTGATGATGGCGAGACTCGGGTAATGCCATTTGCACCGCTAAAGGAAAACACTGCCCTGGCGGATGACAAGCCAAAGAGTTCTACTAAATCCGAAGAAACTCCAGTTGAAAAGCCACAAAAGAAGCGAAAGCACCGAAAATTGAAGATATTCATATGGGCGTTGTTAGTTGCGTTGCTTGGATTCCTAATTTTTGCAATAGCATCTTCAACTTCCAATGCTAAGGTTCCTGAGACAAATGGCTTGGTTGAAACTGATGCTAAGCAAAAAATCGAAGATGCCCATCTTGAAGTCGGCAAGATCACCTTTAGAAGTAGTTATACGATTGATAAGGGCAGAGTGATTGCTTCAGATCCCGATGCAGGGAAAAAGGTTGACCGAAACAGTAAGGTTAACCTAGTAGTCAGCTCAGGAATCAAAAAAATAAGAATCGAGAACTACGTTGGTCAACAGTACAAGAAGGTTGCTCGTCACCTCAAGAATGAGGGAGTAACTGTGGTTAGGCGGAATTCACCGTCATCTACATTCGCAGCTGGCAAGATTCTTCAGCAAGATATTGCCGCCAAAAAGCGGGTTGACCCTAAAAAGACTACGATTACATTTGTTGTGTCGACTGGTATCAAACAGATTCAACTTAAGGATTTGACTGGAATGACCAAACAGCAAGTGGTTAACTATGCCAATGAAGTTGAACTTAATCCGACATTTGACTACGAATATTCTGACCAACAGAAGTCTGGCCGGGTAATCAGCACAACGCCTAAGGCAGGAGTTAATATTCAGCAGGGGAGCAATGTTGCAGTTACAATTTCCCGTGGTAAGAAGCCAGTTAAGCAAAAAAAGCAGGAGCAGTTACGCTCATTTAATGTGCGAATTACGATTCCATTCCACGAGGACACTACGAACGTGCTTAATCAGGAGCAAGAAGAATCATCTGATTCTGCAGCATCTGGTAGTGATACTCAGGAATCAAGAAAAATAATTTCACAAAATTCATCATCTGTTCCTGATGAGAATGTCATTTTGATTTATTTGAAAGATCACGATCATGATTATTCCACTGTTTATAAGCAGATGGTGATCAATAAGGATACCACGGTATTACTACCGTTTAAGCTGTTAGACAGTGAAAATGGTAAGTACAAAGTGGTTCGAGATGGGCAGACAATTTTACGTGATAATAACGTAACTTATGATTCTCATTAAAATAAAATACTGCAAAAAAATTTCACTTCTTCTATAATGTAGAGGAAGTGATTTTTTTGAGGTGATTAATTGGCAAAAGGTAAAATTTATCAATCATTAAGTGGTTTTTATGATGTCCTTGCAGATGACGGCAAAATATACCGGACTCGAGCTCGAGGCAATTTTCGGAAGAAGAAAATAACTCCAATCGTTGGGGATGACGTAGAATTTTCAATCGAAGATGGAGATAAGGGATATATTCTTGATGTTCTACCAAGAAAAAATTCCTTAGTCCGTCCGCCAATCGCTAACATTGATCAGGCAATCATCACCACGGCTGCAACTCAGCCAGAGTTTTCGAGTAACCTGCTTGATCGGCAATTACTAGCTCTTGAAGTAGAAGGGATTACTCCAATCATCTACTTTTCAAAAGTGGATTTACTGACTAAGGATCAAATCGACTTCTTTAGAACATTGGCTACAGGGTATCGGCAAATCGGTTATGAGGTAGTTCTGCCAAAAGTAGCGTTTGACGATGAGTCATTAAGGGAAATCCATTCACTATTGGCTGGTAAGGAAAATGTAATTATGGGCCAAACTGGAGCGGGAAAATCAACGTTACTCAATCATCTAGCTCCAGAACTAGATTTGTCGACGGGTGAGATTTCTGCAGCCCTAAATCGGGGTAAGCATACTACTCGTAAGGTATCGTTGCTAAGCGTGGGTGATGGTTTAGTTGCGGATACCCCTGGCTTTTCATCGTACGATACGTTTGAATTAGATTATCGTGATTTGGGCAAGTACTTCCCAGAATTTAGACGGGCGGCGGTTAATTGTCGATTTAGGGGATGTGTCCACGTCAATGAGCCAGACTGTGCAGTTAAAGCTGGAGTCGAATCCGGTGACATCATGAATTCAAGGTATGAGAATTACCTTCAGTTTTACACTGATATAAAAAATCGTAAACCAAAATATAAATGAAACGAGGAAATTTACTATGATTAAAGTAGCACCTTCAATTTTAAGTGCAGATTACGTGAACCTTCAAAAGGACATCGAAAAGGTTGATAAGGGTGGTGCCGAATACCTTCACATCGATATTATGGATGGTTCATTCGTCCCAGCATTGTCATATGGCCCAGGTTGGGTCAAAGCAATCAGACCAATCACAGATATGGTCCTAGACGTTCATTTGATGGTTGACCAACCAGAAAGATATATCGATACGTTTGCTGACGCTGGTGCGGACATTATCGGAGTTCACGCTGAAGCAACTCCCCACATTCACAGAGCACTTCAAATGATCAATAATAAGAATGTTGGGGCAGAGGTGGTTATTAACCCCGGAACTCCAGTTTCATTTATCGAACCAGTTCTTCACATGGTAAAACAAGTTCTTGTTATGACGGTTAACCCCGGCTTTGGTGGCCAAAAGTTTCTTCCAGAAACAGTTGAAAAGATTGCTCAACTTAATCAGATTAAGCAAGAAAAGGGATTGGACTTTGACATCGAAATTGATGGTGGTGTTAATTCAGAAACAGTTGTTGCTGCCTATAAAGCAGGGGCTACTGTTGCTGTTGCTGGCTCATATGTATTTAATGCTGACGATCCAGTTGCAAAAATCAATTCAATTAAGGATGCTACTAAGTAGGAGTGGTGACGTTTGAAAAAGCTAAACCTATTGGTTGGTGGACCGACTGATTTATGGCCAGATGATTTGAAAGCTGGCCGGGTTAAGGGAGACTTTATTGGGATTGACCGAGGAAATCTCCGTCTTATTAAACTAGGGATTGATCCTATTGTTGCTATCGGTGACTTTGATTCCCTACAACCGGACGAATTTAAGCTGGTCAAAGAACACGTTGCTGATATTCGGCAATCAATTCCGGAAAAGGATGATACGGATACCCAACTTGGCTTAAAAGTTGCTTTGGACGAATATCACGCAGATTCAATTGATATTTACGGAGCGACTGGTGGCAGACTCGATCATTTTCTTGCAAACCTTTGGATGGTACTTGAGCCAAGATTCAAAAGATTTGCCCCAAAAATTAGGATGGTTGATAGACAAAATACAATTACCTTCTTCTTACCAGGGAAGCATACGATTTCCAAAGAGGTGGATAAGAAATACCTAGCTTTTGTTTGCTTAACGCCAATGAATTCGTTAACGCTCTACGACGAAAAATATCAACTGAATAATTATAAAGTTGATCGACCAATTTCATGGGCCAGTAATGAATTTATTCAAGATACTGCGTCCTTTGAATTTGATTCCGGAGTCATGGCTGTCATTCAAAGTAAAGATTTAAACTAAAAAACGGACGATACTTTAATTTACCTATGAGGGTGAATTAAAAATCGTCCGTTTTTGGATATTTGATGTAAAATAAAAAGACCATCGCGAGTGGCCTTTTTAAAATTTATAAATTAAACGCGGGTAACTTTACCTGATTTAAGTGTCCGAGCAGAAACCCAAACTCTCTTAGGCTTACCATCAACGAGGATGCGTACCTTTTGCAAGTTTGGCTTCCAGCTACGACGACTTGAGTTCAAGGCGTGTGAACGCTTGTTACCAAAGTGTGTGCGCTTACCGTTAAAAAAGTCTTTAGCCATGTTAACAAACCCCTTTCTCTACAGTTTGACTCAACAATCTGTTTTATACCACCCAAACAATTTATCATAATTGGCAATCTATTGCAATAGTTTTCTTTCAAGGAAATTTACTTGACACCACAAAAAGCACTTGTCTACTTTGGTTTTTTGCTGGGTTGTGGTAACATTACAATCGTTAATGGATTTAATTTTTAGTAATCAAGGAGGCTATCGATTCATGGCCGTAAAAATCAAAACCAAATTTGGAACAGTTGACATTGACAATGATGTAATTGCAAACGTTGTTGGTGGATCAGCAACTGAAAACTTCGGTGTTGTAGGAATGGCAAGCCGTAATCAACTTAGAGATAACGTGAATGATATCTTAAAGCGCGAAAATTATTTCAAGGGTGTTGAAGTTAAGCAAAACGAAAACCAAATCACCGTTGATGTGTACATTATCGTTTCGTATGGAAATAAGATTTCTGAAGTCTCTAAAAATGTTCAGAACAAGGTAAAGTATAATTTACAAAGCATGCTTGGAGTAACTGCCAACGAAGTTAATGTTATTGTGCAGGGTGTTCAAGTAGAAAACGATTAATACCGGTGTTTAGGGAGGAAAAGTTTTGAAAGTAACCAAAATAACCAACACCGAATTCACGGCGATGGTGTTTGCTGCGTCCAAAAAACTTAATAAAAACGCAGATTTTATAAATTCTTTGAATGTGTTTCCAGTTCCAGACGGAGATACCGGAACCAATATGAGTATGTCGCTTCAAAGCGGTTACAAGTATGTTAACCAAGAAGTTAGTTCAAATGTTGGCGATATTGCTGCGTCACTCGCTAAGGGCCTGCTGATGGGTGCTCGAGGAAATTCAGGGGTTATTTTATCGCAAATTTTCCGTGGCTTTTCAAAGTCAGTTGAAGGAAAAGATTCGCTAAACGCCCAAGATTTGTCCGATGCGTTTGTGGCCGCAACCGAAACTGCCTATAAGTCAGTTATGAAACCTACTGAGGGAACTGTTTTAACGGTCGTTAGGTTAGCTGCCCAGGCTGGTAAAGAAGCAGCCTCAAAAACCGATGATGTAATAACGGTGATGGATGCGATTTATGAGAATGCCAAAATTGCGCTTAAAAAAACGCCTGAGCTACTTCCAGTCCTTAAGCAGGTTGGTGTAGTTGATTCTGGTGGTCAGGGTCTGACATTTGTTTTAGAGGCCTTTGATGATGCATTAAATGGTCGAGCTGACAGTAACGATGACGCTTATCAACCAAACGATGGTGAAATGGACGAGATGATCGATGCTGCCCATCACCAAAGCGTTCAAAGTAAACTAGACCCAGACGATATCGTCTATGGTTATTGTACTGAAATTATGGTGCGCATCGGCAAGGGTAAAGAAGTTGACAAGAAGTTTGACTACCAAGAATTCTATGATTATCTTGCTAACCTTGGAGATTCTCTTCTAGTTGTGAATGATGATGAGATCGTTAAGGTTCACGTTCATACTGAGCATCCTGGTAAGGTAATGGCCTGGGGTCAAGAGTTTGGTGATTTAGCCAAGGTGAAGGTTGACAACATGAGATTACAGCAAGAGACCATTATTTCTAATGACGAATCTGAAGCCGTTGCAGAGGAACCAACTGAAACTCCAGATATAGCTGTGATTTCAATTGCCTCTGGAGATGGCCTTGAAACATTGTTTAAGAGCTTGGGGGTTACCTCGGTTCTCAACGGTGGTCAAACGATGAATCCAAGTACCGAGGATATTGTCAATGCAATTAACGCCACGAAGGCTAACAAAGTAATCGTTTTGCCAAATAACAAAAACATTTTCCTTGCTGCGGAACAAGCGGCTGAGGTCGCTGACATCCCGGTTGCTATCGTTCATAGTAGAACCATTTCTCAAGGAATCACATCCATGCTTGGATTCAACCCGGACAATAGTCTTGATGACAACCGTGACATGATGGAAGATGAACTTGATTCAGTTAAATCTGGACAGGTAACGCATGCAGTTCGGGATACTACAATCGATGATGTAACAATCAAGAAGGGCCAGTTTATGGGAATCGTGGATGGTAAAATCAAGGTCGTTGATGATGACCTTGAAACCACAGCAATCGAGATGACCAGGGCTATGCTTGATGATGATAGTGAAGCAATTACGATCATCTGGGGCGAGGGTGCTAACGAAAAGTTGGCTGATAAAGTCGAAAGTCAAGTTGCTGAAATTGATGATGACCTTGAAGTCGAAGTTCATGAGGGTGATCAACCAGTTTACCCATTCTTGATTTCAGTTGAATAAAATTAATAATGGTTGGTCGTTATGACCATCAGTGGAGGCAATGATTATTTTCGTTAATTTTGAAAATGATTGTTGCCTTTCTGTATGATAATTTGAAAAAAGTGAGGAGGATAGAATGATATGGAATTAACGGATTCTGTAACTGTGCTAAAGGGTGTTGGTGATAAAACAGCCGTGGCACTTAATAAGCTTGGCATTAATTCAATTAATGATCTGTTAACATACTATCCTCGACGATACGACGATTTTTCAATCAAAAAGCCCGATGAAAGTATGGATGGAGCTAAAATTACCGTTAAAGGGCAAATTGTGTCAGAGCCAAGTCTTTCGTTTTTTGGTCGCAAACGGAGTAGACTACGGTTTCTAATAAAAATTGATGATGAGACCTATCCAGTTAGTTTTTTCAACCAACCATGGCTTAAGAAGCAGCTAGAAATTGGTGATGAAAAGATTGTTTTTGGGACTTTTGACGCCAGCAAACAGCAAATTAATGGTATCAAAATTATCAGCAAACAAAGCGGTTCTGATTACGATTCAATTTATCCAACCACCAAGGAAGTTAAGCAAGCGACAATCAAGAAGTTGATCAAGGAAGCGTATGAGCAGTGTGGTGATAAGTTGGTGGATTTTATTCCTCAAACCATTCGTGATCATTACCGGCTTGAAAGCTTTCGCCAAACGGTTGCTAATATTCATTTTCCAACCAGTCCTCATGATGCGGAATTAGCGTATCGAACAGCAAAATTCGACGAATTCTTTCTTTTTTCAATGAGAATTCAGATGATGAAATTGCAAAAACGGAATAGCAACGCTGCGTCTATTGTCACTTATCAACCAAAAGTGATCGATGAATTTAAAAGCACGCTAGCGTTCGAACTCACTACCGCTCAAAATAAGGTTGTTGACGAAATCTTGGCTGACTTAGAGAGTGATCGGCGAATGAACCGTTTGCTTCAAGGTGACGTTGGTAGTGGCAAGACAGTGGTGGCAGCATTAGCAATGGCGGCTGTAGTCAGTGCAGGGAAGCAAGCAGCTATTATGGCCCCAACCGAAATATTGGCCGAACAGCACGCAAATAACCTAGCAAGTATGTTTGCTAAATTAGGATTTAATATTGCTCTTTTGACTGGGGCAACCAGTGCAGCAGCTAGAAAACAACTATTACCCAGGATCGCTAATGGGGAAGTTGACATAATTGTAGGAACCCATGCACTGTTTCAGGACGCTGTTGAGTATAAAGACCTAGCGTTAGCGATTATTGATGAACAGCATCGGTTTGGCGTTCATCAGCGGCAAGCATTAAAGGAGAAAGGAGAGGCGACAAACGTACTGGCAATGACAGCAACTCCGATCCCCCGAACGCTAGCAATTACTATGTATGGTGATATGGACGTTTCGATTATTGATCAAATGCCAAACGGCAGAAAACCGGTCAAGACAACTTGGGTACCTTCGACAAAGACGAATTCGGCTCTGGGGTTCATGAAAAAGCAACTTGACGCAGGAAAACAGGCATATGTTGTTGCCCCCCTAATTGAAGAATCGGATGCGGTCGATATGAGAAACGCAACTGAAATTTTTGAAAAGTTCAAAAAACTATTTAGTCCTCAGTATCAGGTTGGTTTGCTTCATGGCCAAATGACGAATGATGAGAAAGACCAAGCGATGCAAGATTTTAAGCAAGGAAAGTTTGCGGTACTGGTTGCGACAACTGTTATCGAAGTTGGAGTTGATGTTAAAAACGCTAATGTGATGATTATCTTTGATGCTGATCACTTTGGACTGTCACAACTTCATCAATTACGAGGACGAGTTGGGCGTTCCAGCGAACAAGCCTACTGTGTTTTAATCGCTGATCCGAAGAATGAAATTGGTAAGGAAAGAATGCGAGCCATATCATCTAGCACTGATGGATTCTTCCTATCCCAAAAAGACTTAGAGTTAAGAGGCCAAGGCGATATTACTGGGCTGAAACAATCTGGAATGCCTGATTTTAAAGTTGGTGACCCCGTTGCAGATATAAATATTCTAAACGTGGCAGTCGCAGAGGCAAAAAATATTACATCGAAAAACAATTGGCAAAAAAGTCCTGAAAATGTACAATTGTTTAAGTATTTAAAATCAAATCAAACAATTAATACCGACTGAGGAGATATGAAATGAGAATTGCAATTGACGCAATGGGTGGCGACAACGCCCCTGAAGAAATTATCAAGGGTGTTGAACAAAGCCGAAACGAAAACCCTGACATTATTTTCGATTTGTTTGGCAAAACTGAAGAAATTAAAAAGTATCTTCAAGACGATAAAAACATCGAGATTACTCAAGCTGACGAAGTTATTGAAATGGGTGATGAACCAGTACGGGCTGTTCGTAAAAAGAAGAATTCAAGTATTGTTTTAGCTGCTCAGTCAGTTAAAGAAGGCAAGAACGATGCATTCTTCTCAGCAGGTAGTACGGGTGCAATCCTAGTTGCAGGCTTGTTTATCGTTGGTCGGGTCAAAGGAATCGATCGTCCTGGCTTAACCACAACAATGCCGGTAGTGACTAAGGATAATGGTAGTTTTGTTATGCTAGATGTGGGTGCCAATGCTGACTCAAAAGCACTAAACCTATATCAATATGCATTGATGGGCAAATATTATGCAACTAACATTATGAAAATTGAAAACCCACGAATTGGGTTGCTCAATAACGGGACTGAAGATGACAAGGGTGATATGATGCACAGACAAGTGCATGATTTACTCAAAGAGAATAAAGATCTTAACTTTATTGGAAATGTTGAATCCCGTGAATTATTAAACGGTGCTGCTGACGTGGTTGTTGCAGATGGCTTTTCTGGAAATGGTGTTTTAAAGAGTATCGAAGGAACTGCATTGAGTACCCTTAATCTAATCAAATCAAGCATCATGAACGGCGGTTTGAAGTCAAAAATGGGAGCCCTATTACTAAAGGATACCTTTAAGGAAATTGCTGCTAAGATGGATTATTCAAAGTATGGTGGCGCTGTGTTTCTTGGGTTAAACGCTCCGGTTGTTAAGGCTCACGGCAGTAGTAAGGCTGTAACTGTAAAAAATACGATTCATCAGATATCAACGATTGTTGAGTCTAAAATGATTGAAGACGTAGCTGATTATTTGAACAATAATCAAGAACAGCTTGAAGCAATCAAAGAGAGTGTTAAAAGTAGTAAATAATTTGCTATAATAGATTTAAATTCTAGGATATATGGGTGTTAATTAAAAATGACAAAAGACGAAGCATTTAACAAAATTGCTGATATGGTTGCAGATCAGTTTAGTATCGACCGGGCCAAAATCACCGGTGATTTGAACTTTAGAAATGACTTAGATGCAGATTCAATTGATTTTGTTGAATTCGTACTCGATCTCGAGGATGTGTTTAACGCAGAAATCAGTGATGAAGATGCTGAGAAACTCAATACAATCAACGAAGCTGTTGACTTCGTTATGAGCCAACAAAATTCGTAACTTGGACGATTGAGGTTGAAATTTACAACCTCAATTTTTTGTTGAACAATAATTTGGAGGAAATTGATGATACAAGGTTTACCTGAAATGTTGAAGAAGGATTTTGACATTACTTTTGAAAACGTGGATTTATTAGACGAAGCGTTTACTCAGGCATCATACGTAAATGAGCACCGCGACCAAAATTTAAAGTTTTATGAACGAATTGAATTCCTTGGTGATGCTGTTTTACAGTTGATAGTTTCAGAGTACATTTATAAACGATACCCAAAGCTTCCCCAGGGACGTCTTACACGACTCAGAGCTGCAATGGTCAACGAAAAAAGTTTTAGTACTTTTGCCAGGGGATGTCACTTTAATGAGTACATTCGGCTTGGAAAAGGGGAGGAGCGGGCAAATGCTCGTAACCGTGATTCCCTTCTCTGTGATATTTTTGAATCATTCGTTGGGGCTCTCTACCTTGATCAAGGTAAGCAAGCGGTTGAACAGTTTTGTCATCAAGTGATTTTTCCTAAGCTTGACACTGGCATGTTTGATGACTTCTTTGATCACAAAACAGAACTTCAAGAAATTGCTCAGGAAGATGGTCCTGTATCAATCGACTACGAATTAGTTGATGAATACGGACCAGATAATGACCGGATTTTTAAGGTTGCTGTTTACGTAGATAAAAAAGAGTTTGGTATTGGGGAAGGCCATTCAAAGAAAGAAGCAGAACAAAAAGCCGCTCAACAGGCATTAACGCATTTTTCAGATCATAACATGAATCTTTTATAGAATTGGGGACACTAAGGTGCAGTTAAAATCCATTGAAATCGTTGGATTTAAATCCTTCGCAGAAAAAACGCGAATAGATTTTCCAAATGGGATGACGGGGATCGTCGGGCCAAACGGTAGTGGAAAAAGCAACATAGCTGAATCCATTCGTTGGGTCTTAGGTGAACAGTCAGCAAAGAGCCTCCGGGGTTCCAAAATGCCGGATGTGATTTTTTCTGGATCAAGCAATCGGAAATCTCAGGGTATGGCGGCTGTTAGTTTGATTCTCGATAATTCAGACCATTATATTAACTCAGCTTTCTCAGAATTAAAAATTACTAGAAAGCTTTTTCGTGATGGCGACAGTACGTACATGATCAATGAGAAAGAGTGTAGGCTGAAGGATATTGTTGACCTTTTTATGGATACCGGAATCGGCCAAGGCTCGTTGTCAATTATTTCTCAGGGTAACGTTGAAGCAATTTTCAACAGCAAGCCTGAAGAACGACGGTCAATTATTGAAAACGTTGCTGGAGTATACAAATATAAGCAGCAAAAGGATACCGCTAATAAAGAATTAGCCAAAACAAATGATAACCTTGACCGAGTAGAAGACATAATTCAAGAGCTTCAAGGTCGCTTGCAACCACTTGAAGAACAAAGCAGCATTGCGAAGGACTATCTTGATCAAAAGAAGCAACTTGATGGTTTAGAAAAGTCCTCTTTAATCGTTGAAACTAATCAATTACGTGTTGATAAGTCAAAGACTCGGAGTGAACTTGATGAAAAGTCAGCATTAGTTTCAAAAATGACTAAATCCGTCAGTGAGCTTACTAATCATAGGAACGAACAAAAAACTGAGGAATCGAATCTTCAAAAAAAGATAGACCAACAGCAGGATGATCTGCTTACACTTTCTCAACAAATCGAGTCATTAAAGAGTCAACAACAGTTGAGCAGTCAGCAACTTGCATACAAGCAGACTGAACTCCAGCGTCACGTTGACCAATTAAAACAATTAGAAATCAATCTTGAAGATAATGATGAAAAGAAACAAAAGATTAACAATCATCTAAAGCAATTAACTGATGAGCAACATAAGCTTCAGGAACAACTAACGACAATTGATCATGACATGTCAAGATATGATTCAGTGAAAATTGAATCTCAAATTCAAGCTGCTAGAGAGAAATACGTTGATCTTCTTCAGGAGCAAACTAGGCTAAAGAATGAAATCAGTTTGCGTGAGCATGATAATCAGCAACTTGATGAACGGCTCAAGGAGAAAAAAAGCCAAATTTCCAAATTAGAAGCAGAACTAGAGTCGAAAACAGCGGAGTTAGCAACTGGTTCCAATCAACTATCAGAATTAAAAATCAAAGCTAATCAAATTCAATCAGATTTGACTGATGCCCAACAGACTCAGGCTCGCCTGACTCAAGCTGTAAATGACGCAAATTCAAGCTGGCTTGCTGCATTGAAGATTGCCGAGGAAGCGAAGGCCAAGAAGAACTCATTAGCAAGTCTCCATTCTACATATCAAGGGTTTTACTATGGGGTTGCAAATTTGCTTAGAAACAAGGACAAGTTTTCTGGAATTTACGGTC
This sequence comes from Lentilactobacillus sp. Marseille-Q4993, assembly GCF_951230165.1. GTDB lineage: Bacteria > Bacillota > Bacilli > Lactobacillales > Lactobacillaceae > Lentilactobacillus. The sequence goes on along the minus strand of NZ_CATNVB010000002.1, from coordinate 31,644 downwards.
CCGTTTCAGACTTCTTGGAAATTGATAAACAATACGTGAAAGCCATTGACACCGCCCTTTCAGGTCAGTCACAAAATGTGATCGTTGCTAATAATCAAACAGCCTCAGAGTCGATTAGGTATCTGACTACAAATAGACTTGGCCGAGTTACCCTACTTCCAGTTGATACCATAAAACCAAGAAGGATTTCATCGGCTTTACTGAGTAATGCGCAGGGTGTTGATGGGTTTGTAGGCGTTGCAGCTGACTTGGTGGAGATGCCTGAGCAGTTTACTAACATCAGGTACTTTTTATTGGGAACGACCTTTGTTGCAAGTGAACTAAAAGCCGCAATTGCTATTTCAAAGGTAATTGGTCACCGTAATCGAGTTGTGACTCTTGATGGGCAAATCGTTAATCCTGGCGGTTCTCTTACGGGTGGAGCCAACAAAAAGAGTAGTCAGAGTGTCTTGATTCAACAAAGCGAGTTAGAATCTTTGAATGCAAATTATGATGAGATGCAAAAGAAGCTTAAACTACGTGAAAATGAACTAACTCTTTTAAAAGATAAGTTAGAGAAGGCTGGTCAGTTAACGGCTGAGATTATGTCAAAGAAAAACCAGTTTGCGCAACAGTGGCAAATAGTTAAGTCTGAGTGTGATCGAAAGCAAACAGAATTAGATCAGCGTTCACGCCAGATTGAAACGCTAAAATTGGCATTGAACAATGAGATTAAGGATAATGGTGGCGTTGATGAGGATGCTATCAATTTACAATTAACCAAGATTGCTGATCAAATTAAGTCAATTGAATCTGAGTCACAGCAATTACAAAAGGATTTATCTGTTGCTCGTGAGAAACAGTCGGGCTTGACCGAACAGAAGCAAAAGTTAAACGAGCAGCAAGCCGTAAATCGCCAACAAATAAAACAACTTCAATCAGAACTTAATGAATTGAAGATGACCAATGAAACCATCAGTCGTGAAAAAGACGAAATCAATACCAAGCACAAGCAACTTCAAAATGAGCTAAGTTCAACCAAAAGTGCTGCCGCTATTGAAAGTCAAATTAAGGAACAACAAACAACGTTTAACACACTTCATGACACATTGGGTACCAATAGACAAGAACTCCAACGATTAGCTCGAGATAATGATGAGCTTAGTGAACAAATTTCCACTGATCAAATCAATTTGAATAGTGCAACTAGTGAAAAAGCGGACGCCCAAAAACGGTTGTCAGCTATTGATAATCATATCCAATCTAACTTACTTGAATTGTCTGAAAACTACGGTCTCACCGCGAGCGAAATTTCGGTTGGAGATGGATCTGATGACCTGGATGAAATTCGGCGCCGAATCAGAATGCTCCAACGAGGAATTGATGAAATCGGTCCAGTAAACATTGGTGCGATTGCTGAGTTTGAAGAAGTTTCTCATCGATTTGAATTTTTAAACGGTCAAAAAGATGATTTAGTTTCAGCTAAAAATAAGTTGATTCGAACAATGAATCAAATGGAACGGACTATTTCGACGAAATTTAAAGAGACGTTTGATGAAGTGGCAAAGACATTCTCAAAAGTTTTTGTGGACATGTTTGGCGGTGGTGAAGCTAAGCTAGTCTTGGTAGATCCAGATGATTTGCTAAATACTGGAATTGAAATTATGGTTAAGCCACCTGGAAAGAATTACAGAAACTTAAGCCTATTATCGGGTGGTGAGAAAGCATTAACGGCAATTACCTTGCTGTTCTCAATTATCAAGGTCAGACCTGTTCCTTTCTGTATTCTTGATGAAGCTGAGGCTGCGCTGGATCCATTTAATGCTGACCGATTTGCCAACTACTTAAAGCAGTTCGGTAATGGCACCCAATTTATTGTTATTACCCACCGTAAGGAAACGATGATTTACGCTGACCAACTATACGGAATTACGATGCAAGAATCTGGAGTGTCTAAAGTGGTAACCGTAAACTTAGATAATTTGAAGCAAGAGGTGAACTAAATGGGCTTATTTGACATTTTTAAACGGAAAAACAAAAAAACTGAACCAAAACCCGAAGAAAAAAAGGATGAACCAGAGGTTGATAAAGCAGCCCAGCAGGAAAATGACTCTGAACTAGCGCATGAAGAGCCAAATCCAGCTAGCAACGAAGAAGTTCATCAGCCGGATGATGAATTGACTGATGACAGTCAAAAGTCTGAAACCACGGCTGATATTCAGACTGAGCATAATGAATCATTTGAAGACAATGAATCAGAAACGAAATCTGATGAATTGGTCAGCGACAATCATGATACTGATCAAGTAATTGATGAAGGGAACACCTCATCTGAAGGCACTGACAGTATAGTTAGTGAGCAATCAGATCAGGCTGATGAGAAAACAAATAATCAGACTTCAGTCGAATCAAATGAGGATGATGAATCATCTGAATCACAGTTAGCAGATAAGCAGCTACCAGCTGATGAAACTGACTCCGATAAGAGTAATCAAGAATCAGACTCAAGGCCTGTAACTAATCAGCCAGTTGAACAACCAGTTTCTTCAGAAGAACCTGTTACCGATAGCCAAGAAGAATCGGCAGATTTGGAATCCAAGACTGATCAAGGTTCTGAAACCAAGTATGAACACGGGTTGGAAAAATCACGTTCAACTTTTGGCGAGAAACTTAATGCGTTGTTTGCAAACTTTAGAAGTGTTGATGAAGAGTTCTTTGAGAATCTTGAAGACATGTTGATTGAATCCGATGTCGGGTTTGAAACGGCAATGAGATTGATTGATGAGCTGAGAGATGAAGTAAAACTGCAAAATGCTAAAAAACAGCGTGATGTCCAAAATGTCATTGTTCAGAAAATGATTGAGTTGTACGACAGTGAGGGTAGTGGCGAAGACAACTCAATTGCTGTCGCTTCTGAAGGACCAACGGTCTATCTGTTTGTTGGAGTCAATGGGGTTGGTAAAACAACTACGATTGGTAAGATGGCCAAAAAGCTAAAGGATGAAGGTAAAAAAGTCCTTTTAGTTGCTGCTGATACGTTTAGAGCTGGAGCCATTGAACAATTAAATGTTTGGGCAGAACGAGATGGGGTCGATATCGTTAAGACTCATGAAGGTGCTGACCCAGCAGCGGTTGTTTTTGATGGTGTTAAAAAAGCTAAAGAAGAGTCGTACGACATTTTGATGGTCGATACTGCGGGGAGACTTCAAAACAAAGTCAACCTAATGAATGAGTTATCTAAGATGAAGAAGGTTTTGACTCGGGAAATTCCTGATGCTCCACATGAGGTGCTTCTAGTCCTTGATGCAACTACTGGACAGAATGCAATGACCCAAGCAAAAACATTCAAAGAAACGACAGATGTTACGGGAATTGTGTTAACCAAGCTTGATGGTACTGCTAAGGGTGGAATCGTGTTAGCTATCAGAAATGAACTTCATTTACCGGTCAAGTTGGTAGGACTAGGTGAAAAGGTTACCGACCTTGAGAAGTTCGATCCAAACGAATTTGTCTATGGCCTATTCAAGGGGCTATTTAAGGAATAAGCTGGGTGCTGATCCAGCTTTTTTCGTTGTGGAATTATGTTGACTAACTGATGAAAAGTCGGTAGTGTTATTAGCGGATGGATAGACTGGAGATAGTACGATGGAATTAGAAAAAACCAACTACATTAACGCTTTGCTCGAGTTTTATGGCCCTTTACTTACCAAAAAACAGGCAAATTACTTAGAGTTGTACTATGCTGATGACTTTTCTCTTGGTGAAATTGCTGAGAACTTCCATGTTAGCAGACAGGCAGTTTATGACAATATCAGAAGATCAGAGAAAATTCTTGAGGGATACGAAGATAAGCTTAGGCTATATGCAACGTACCAGACTAGAAATGATCAGCTAGATGAGCTTCAGTCGTACGTTAATAAAACATATCCAAATGACAAACGATTAACCGAATTAGTAAATACTCTGGAAACAGAAGAAGAGTGAGAGTGGTGAAACCATGGCCTTTGAAGGTTTAACTGAACGAATTCAAAATGCGATGCGTAAGCTTCGTGGTAAGGGAAAGATTAGTGAATCCGACCTTCGTGAAACGATGCGTGAAATTAGGCTTGCTTTACTTGAAGCCGATGTTAACTTTACAGTTGTTAGAGACTTTGTTAAGACAGTTTCTGACAGAGCCAAGGGGGCGGATGTACTTCAAGGACTAAATCCGTCTCAACAAATTATCAAGATTGTTAATGAAGAACTTACCAAAATGATGGGTGAGTCTGAGGTGCCTTTGAACAAGTCACCAAAGATACCGACTATCATTATGATGGCTGGACTTCAAGGTGCTGGTAAAACGACAACTGTCGGGAAACTTGCATTGAAATTAAAGAAAGAACAGAATGCCAGACCACTGCTGATTGCTGACGATATTTATCGGCCAGCTGCCATTGACCAATTGCAGCGAGTGGGAGAGCAAGTTGACGTTCCTGTATTCTCAATGGGAACTGACGCTGATCCAGTCGACATTGCTAAAAAAGGACTTGAACAAGCCCTTGAAAACCACAACGATTATGTTCTGATTGATACTGCTGGTCGACTTCAAATTGATGAAACGTTGATGCAGGAACTTGCCGATATAAAGTCAGCTGTTAATCCAGACGAAATTTTGCTGGTTGTCGATTCGATGACTGGTCAAAATGCGGTTGCAACGGCAGATGGCTTTAATAAGACACTTGATATCACCGGTGTTGTTCTTACTAAGTTGGATGGTGATACTCGTGGTGGTGCCGCTCTTTCAATTAGAGCCGTTACTGATAAGCCAATCAAGTTTGTTGGTCAAGGTGAGAAAATGTCTGATTTGGATGTTTTCTATCCAGACCGAATGGCATCAAGAATTCTTGGAATGGGAGATATGCTTTCCCTTATCGAGAAGACCCAGCAAGACTATGATCAAAAACAGGCTGAGGAACTGTCGGAAAAAATCAAAGAAAATACTTTTGATTTTAATGATTTTGTAGACCAACTTGATCAAGTTCAAAAGATGGGGCCACTTGATGAAATTATGAAAATGATTCCGGGAATGGCTAATAACCCTGCTTTGAAGAACGTTCAGATGGATCCCAAGGACTTGGACCATTTAAAGGCAATCGTCTTTTCAATGACTGAACAAGAACGTGAAAATCCTGATGTCTTGAATCCCTCAAGACGACGTCGAATTTCCCGTGGTTCTGGTCGACCAATCCAAGAAGTTAACCGAATGATTAAACAGTTCGGTCAAATGAAAGACATGATGAACAAGGTATCAAAGGGAAACATGTCTGGCATGGAAAATATGATGAACGCCACTGGTATGGGTGGTGGCATGGGTGGCAAGTTATCTAAAATCGCCATGAAACAAATGAGTCGAAAGATGCATAAAAATAAGAAAAAACGGCTCAAAAAGAAGCGGAAAAAGTAAAATAAGCTTGAAATAACGATAATTTCAAGGTGTAAAGAAAAAAACCTTTACAAGGTTCGAAATTGTTGGTATATTATTATACGTTAAAACATTATAGGAGGAATTATGCATGTCTGTTAAAATTCGCTTAAAGCGTATGGGCTCAAAGAAGCGTCCATTTTATAGAATTGTTGTTGCTGACTCACGTAGCCCTCGTGATGGTCGCTTCATCGAAAACGTTGGTACTTACAGTCCATTAACTGATCCAGCCAAGGTTACTTTGGAAGAAGATTCAATCCTTAACTGGTTAAATAACGGTGCTCAACCATCAGATACTGTTCGTAACTTGTTATCTGATGCAGGTATCATGAAGAAGTATCACGAAGCTAAATACTCAAAAAAGTAAGCGAGTGATTCAACATGGTCGACGTTGATAAGTTAATTAAGACTATTGTTACACCATTAGTCGATGATAAGGATGAAATATCCATCAGTCATCAAGAATCTGATCGTTTCAACGAATATCATCTTCACTTAAGTAAGGATGATGTTGGTCGAATCATTGGTAAGCACGGGCACGTTATCCAAACGATTCGGACCCTTGTTTACAGTATTCCAGTAGACGGTAAAAAGATTAGGCTAGTCGTTGACGACAGTGAAGACTAAATATTAAAGTTCTTATTCGAAACCGACGTTTTGTTTAAGAGCTTTTTTGTTTATACGGAGGATCAAATGGATTATTTTAACATTGGAAAAATTGTAAACACCCAGGGGCTAAAGGGTGAAGTTCGAGTTATTGCCATCACCGACTTTCCAGAACAACGGTTCAGAAAGGGAAACGTCATCTTTGCAAAAACCCCAACCAGTGAAAAGTTGATTAAATTGGAAATTGATGGAGTAAGGAAACACAAAAGCTTTATTTTATTGCACTTTAAGGGTTACGAATCAATTAACGATATTGAATTTTTAAAACCTTCAGAAATAATGGTAGACGAAACTGCACTCTCAAACGAAGATTTAGCTGAGGGAGAATATTACTATCATCAAATTATTGGATTAACTGTTGTTGACCAAGAGGGGTCGGCTCTTGGTACAATCAAGGAAATATTGGCTCCAGGGGCAAATGATGTCTGGGTAGTTAAAAGAAAGGGGAAGTCAGATCTCCTGCTTCCCAAAATTGACTCGGTTATTCTTGATGTAAATCTGGATGCAGGCAAAGTGACTGTAGATGTACCGGAAGGACTAGATGATGAAGATTGATGTTTTAAGCCTATTCCCAGAAATGTTTGGCGAAACAATGCATAACTCTATCTTAGGAAAAGCAATCGAAAACGACATTCTCGAACTTGAAGTTACTAATTTCCGTGACTATACCAAGGATAAGCATCGTCATGTTGACGATTATCCGTTTGGTGGTGGGGCAGGTATGCTTTTGCAAGCTCAACCTATTCTTGATGCATTTGATGCTATTAGTGATAAAGCTGAATCTGCTGGAATCAGTAAGGGAAAAGTAATTCTAATGGATCCGGCTGGTAAACAGTTTAATCAGCATGAGGCCGAAAAGTTAGCTAGTGAGGATCACATAACATTTATTTGTGGGCACTATGAAGGGTATGATGAACGTATTCGTAGCATTGTGACGGACGAGTATTCACTCGGTGATTATGTTCTTACTGGTGGCGAATTACCCGCAATGGTAATGATTGATGCAATTTCACGACTAATTCCTGGGGTCCTTGGTAACGATGAATCAGCCGTTACGGAGTCGTTTTCAACGGGATTATTAGAAGGGCCTCAATACACTCGACCAGCAGAATACCGAGGAATGAAAGTTCCCGAAGTATTAATGAATGGTGATCACAAGAAGATTTTTGAGTGGAATCAAAAGGAATCACTCAGAAGAACCTATCTCAGACGGCCTGATTTAATTGATCATAGCAAACTTACTGACCTGCAAAAACGGTTGCTGGCTGACGTTAGGATAGAGGAAGAAAATTCTGATATCAAGAATGATCCCTTTACAGATGACAAATAGATATGATATTATTATTTTTGGCGTGAGCCGCAAAACAACATTCCGCTGTCAAACAAGATAATGAATGTTAGTGAAAGGAAGATTTGTTTATGCGACAAAATCAATTAATCGAAAAGCTCAACAACGAACAATTACGTAATGACATTCCTGAATTCCGTGCTGGTGATTCAGTTAAGGTTTACGTTAAGGTTGTTGAAGGTACTCGTGAACGTATCCAATTGTTCGAAGGTGTAGTTATCAAGAGAAAGGGTTCTGGCATCCAAGCTACTTATACTGTTCGTAAGATCAGTAATGGTGTTGGTGTTGAACGTATTTTCCCACTTCACTCACCACGTGTTGATAAGATTGAAGTTGTCCGTAAGGGTCGTGTACGTCGTGCTAAGCTTTACTACTTGCGCGAATTACAAGGTAAGGCCGCTCGGATTCCTGAATCACGTAGAGCAAGAAAGTAATTCAAATATGGAAGCTAAGTTCTTTATGAGCTTGGCTTTTTTTATTTGATTAGAATTAGTTAAAAAATAAGGATTGAAGGCGCAATCATTTTAAAGATTTGCTATTATTAATAGAGTGGACTTTTTCATTTAGGAACTAGGTGAAAGTAATGACAAGCAAAAATACGCAGATGCAGTGGTTTTTAAAATACTTAAAAAACGAGCGGAAATACTCGGATGATACGATTACCGCGTACTCAAATGATATTTCGGAGTTTGAAAAGTTTTTAAACCAAGTTGATAAAGATTCAAAGCAACTTGTAGATGTTGATTCGTACGATGTGGAATCGTATTTGACCTATTTATATGACAAAGACTACGCTAAAAATTCGATTGCCCAGAAGGTTTCAGCGTTACGTTCTCTGTATGCTTATTTGGTCAAAAACGAGATTGTTACTAAAAACCCCTTTGAATATATCCATCTAAAGACTAATAATCGGCGACTCCCCCGTTTCTTTTACAAAGAAGAGATGGAAGAACTGTTTAGGGCGGCAAATTCAGATGATGAGAACCCCTTAAAATTACGAAATATCGCGATTCTAGAGGTGCTGTACGGAACCGGGGTTCGGGTAAGCGAATGCACGGGAATCACTTTAGAACGGTTAAATTTAGCCGATAAGGTCATATTAGTTCAAGGAAAAGGCAATAAGCAGCGATATGTACCGTTTGGTGACTATGCAAGCCAAGCAATAAGAAATTATTTACCGTTAAGATCATCTTTAATGGAGGACAAAGGGGAGTCTCACGATTTCTTGTTTATTAATAAATTAGGAAAACCGTTGACACCCCGAGGAATCGAGTATATTTTGGACCACATAGTCAAAATTAGTAATTTGACTACTGATATTCATCCCCATATGCTCCGCCATTCCTTTGCAACTGAGATGTTAGATGAAGGGGCAGATATGAGGTCAGTGCAGGAGTTGTTGGGACATGCTAGCTTATCATCTACGCAAATATATACTCACGTAACTCAATCACATTTGATGAAGGATTATAACAAATTCTTTCCCAGAACAAAAAAGAAAGAGGAAGAGGAAAATAATGACAGTAAAATTTGAAGCAACCACGATTTGTGCCGTTCGCCATAACGGTCACTTAGCGATGGCCGGTGACGGTCAGGTAACGATGGGCGAAAAAGTAATCATGAAGGGAACTGCCCATAAAGTTCGTCGTATCTTTGGAGGCAAGGTAGTTGTCGGCTTTGCAGGTAGTGTTGCAGATGCGTTCAATTTGGAAGAACGATTTGAAAAGAAACTTGGCCAGTACGATGGCGATCTTAAGCGGGCCTCAGTTGAGTTAGCACAAGACTGGCGTAAAGATCAAGCGTTACAAAAGCTTGAAGCATTGTTGATTGTCATGAACGATAAGGACTTGCTATTAGTATCAGGTTCAGGAGAAGTAATTGAACCAGATGATGATATTTTAGCCATCGGTTCAGGTGGGAACTTTGCTTTAGCGGCAGCTACGGCCATGAAACACCACGCTCAAGATATGAGTGCAAAGGAAATTGCTGAGGCTGCAATTCATATTGCCGGCTCAATTGATATTTTTACTAACCAGAATGTTATTTCTGAAGAGATATAGGAGAGACTTTAATTGACTGAATCTACTCAAACCCCAAAACAAATTGTTGAAGTTTTAGACCAATATATTATCGGCCAGTCGGATGCAAAGAAGGCAGTTGCGGTTGCCCTTAGAAATCGGTATCGGCGAATGCAGTTATCTAAAGACATGCAGGATGAAATTTCACCAAAGAATTTACTAATGATTGGACCTACTGGTGTTGGTAAAACCGAAATTGCAAGACGGTTAGCTAAAATCGTCAACGCTCCATTCGTTAAAGTGGAAGCTACTAAATTTACTGAAGTTGGTTACGTTGGTTCTGACGTGGAATCCATGGTCAGAGACCTTGTAGAAAACGCAGTTGCAATCGAACGGACTGAGGCATACAAAAACGTGAGAACTGATGCGGTTAAGGATGCTAACAACCAGCTTGTTAAGTTACTTGTACCTGCTGAACGCAAGAAAAACCGGAAAAATGACATGCAAAACATCATGGATATGTTCTCATCAATGCAAAACGGTGAAATGCCTGGTGCTGATGATGGTGAAGAAGATGTTACGGAAGATGTGCGTGAAAAGCGGATGTCCGTTTCAGATAAACTGCGTGCAGGTTTGTTAGAAGATGAAGAAGTTAAAATCAAAGTTGATGATCCGTCATCACAACTAGCTGGTAATAACTCGATGATGAACCAAATGGGTATCGATCTAAACCAAACCTTATCTGGTTTAATGCCTAAGAAGCAGATTGAGAGAACCGTTCCCGTCCGGGAAGCTAGAGAAATTTTAATTAATGAGGCTTCTGAAAAATTGGTTAATCAGGCAGACCTCTATCATAATGCAATTGTTAGAGCGGAGAACACTGGTATTATTTTCATTGATGAAATCGATAAAATAACTGGTGGTAATTCTCAAAACAGTGGTGAAGTTTCTCGAGAAGGGGTTCAGCGAGACATTTTACCAATTGTTGAAGGCTCACAGGTTAACACAAAGTATGGCCCAGTAAAAACTGACCACGTACTGTTTATTGGTTCGGGTGCGTTTGCAACCTCTAAACCATCTGATTTGATTCCGGAACTTCAAGGAAGATTTCCAATTAGGGTTGAATTGGATGATTTGACCAAGGAAGACTTCGTTAGAATCCTTACTGAACCTAATAATGCTCTAGTTAAACAATATATGGCATTGATTGGAACCGATAATATTAACATTACGTTTACGATTGAAGCGATTAACAAAATCGCTGAGATTGCGGCTGATGTGAACCACAACACTGATAATATTGGTGCCAGAAGGTTACACACAATATTGGAAAAACTGCTTGAAGATATTCTATATGAAGGCCCAGATATGCAGATGGGTGAAATTCAAATCACTGAAAAATATGTTCAAGATAAAGTTGGTAAATTGGCCGAAAACAAGGACCTATCTCGATATATCCTTTAATAAGTGGAGAAAAGGAGCTGCATGATGCAAACGCTGAAGAATGAATACTTAACCGTTACTATAAACGAACACGGGGCCGAATTAACAAGTGTTATTGGTGATGGAATTGAATATATGTGGCAAGCTGATCCTGAGTATTGGAAGCGTCACGCCCCAATTCTATTCCCGATTGTTGGTCGGTTGAAGGATAACCAGTTTGAATATCAGGGAAAAATTTACTCAATGAGCCAACATGGGTTTGCTCGGGATCGGGATTTTACCGTTACTGATAAGTCAAATACATCGGTTGAGTTTCAGTTAGTTTCTGATGATCAGACTCGGGAAGTCTACCCATTTGACTTTGAATTAAATGTAAAATTTGATTTGAGTGATCATCAATTAAGTGAAAGGATTACTCTAATCAATAAGACTGACGGAGAGATTCTGTTTCAAATTGGGGCTCATCCTGGATTCAATGTCCCATTGACTGATGAAGGCTCATTTAATGACTACTTTGTTTCAGTAGCCCCTAAGGGTAAGTATGAAAAAACGCCGTTAAAGCCACCATACAGTGACCCTAATGACGTTTCTGAACTTGACTTTAGTAAGCCTAAGTATTTAGACCATGAATGGTTTAATAGTGATGCCCAAGTGCTTAATCTTAAGAATAAACCTACTACGGTTATGCTAAGCAACAATAGCAACGATCATGGTGTGTCATTGCATCTCGAAGACGCACCCTTTGTCGGTATTTGGTCACCATACCCTAAGGAATCCCCATTTGCATGTATTGAGCCATGGTGGGGGCTTGCTGATACGGTTGACGCTACTGGTAAGTTGGATGATAAGTTTGCAATTAACAAATTAACTAACAAGGATGAACAGTTTACGGCTAGTTTTGAACTAACATTCTTCTAAATAAAAAATCCGGGAATGATATTTAAGGAATCTGGTTATCCTTAAACTACATTCTCGGGTTTTTAAGTTTGATTTAACTGTGATTGTTATAATTGATTTACTTTTTACCAAACCAATACGGGAAGCCAAGATTAACTTTGCTTTCCGTACCGTTGAGCATTCGTTTGATATTTTCCCGGTGTCGATAGATGATAAAGATACACAAAATGGTAGCTAAAACACTTAAGAAGATATCATGAGTAAAGTAAATAATGATGGTAATTGTGATAAAGGCAAAGATGCTTGCAAAACTCACTGTACTAGTAATTAGAATCAATGATATCCAAAGGCCGGCGGCAATCAAGAAAAGGATTGGCCGGTATGCAAGTAGCATCCCCGCACTGGTGGCAATAGCTTTACCACCCTTAAACTTATCAAAGATGGAAAAAGTATGGCCTAAAATAGCAAATAAACCAAAAACCAGTGGATTTATCGTATTGTTATTTAGGAGGGTTGGTAGTAAGGTTGCAAGAGCTCCCTTGGAGATATCCATTACCAAAACGATCGATCCAGCGATTGGCCCAAGAACTCTGTACGTGTTGGTAGTTCCAATGTTGCCGGAACCGTGGCGGCGAATGTCAACATGATAGAACAGTTTACCAATCCAAACTCCGCTGGGAATGGAACCAAGGAGATAGGCGATAATAACCATGCCAATAATTTCTAAAACGTTAGAATCCAAAATAATAACCTCATATTCCTTGTGAATATATTTGTGAAAACGCCTATTATTTTAGCATGGAAACAAAGGTTAGCCAATAAAATTTCGTTTTCAAACCAATATTTTTAATGTATTATGAAATAGATTGCAGAAAAAGGAGTCAGATAAAATGGGAAAGCAAACATCACGTTATGATGATTCCTCGATTCAGATATTAGAGGGCTTGGACGCCGTTCGTAAGCGACCAGGAATGTATATCGGTTCAACCGATTCGAGGGGATTACACCATCTTGTATACGAAATTGTCGATAATGCTGTCGATGAAGTTCTTGCGGGTTATGGTAAGGAAATCAACGTCATAATACATAAAGACAATAGTATTACCGTCGTTGATCATGGCCGTGGTATGCCAACTGGTATGCACGCGTCAGGAAAACCGACTGCTGAGGTGATTTTCACTCAATTGCATGCCGGTGGTAAGTTTGGCCAAGGTGGTTATAAAACGTCAGGGGGGCTTCATGGCGTTGGGGCTAGTGTCGTTAACGCCCTATCTACTTCACTTACGGTAACAATTGTTCGTGATGGTAAAAAATATGAAGAGCATTTTGAAAACGGTGGCCACCCGGTTGGTACCCTGAAGAAGTTAGGTAAAACAACTGACAAACCCGGGACCACTGTCACGTTCAAACCGGATTCATCAATTTTTACTAGTACCGTTTACAATTTTGGCACCCTTTCTGAACGACTTAGAGAAGCAGCGTTCTTGCTTAAAGATACCAAGATTACTTTGACTGATGAACGGACTGACCCTGAAAAAACTGAGACTTACCATTACGAAGAGGGAATTAAGGAGTTTGTTAATTACCTTAACGAGGACAAACACACCCTCGGAGACGTTATGTACTTCGATGGGACAAAGGATGGCGTTGAAGTTGAGGTTGCTGCTCAATACAATGACGGCTACTCGGAGACGCTATTATCCTTCGTTAACAACGTTAGAACTAAAGATGGTGGAACTCACGAGTCAGGACTGAAAAACGCATGGACGAAGGCGTTCAATGACTACGCTCGGAAAATCAATTTGCTCAAAGATAAAGATAAAAACCTTGATGGTTCTGATGTTCGTGAAGGGTTGTCAGCAATCATCTCACTAAGAATTCCAGAAGAAATCCTTCAGTTTGAAGGCCAGACTAAGGAAAAACTTGGGACTCCAGAAGCTAGATCTATCGTTGACAGTGTCGTATCTGAACAACTCGGCTATTACTTAATGGAAAATGGTGAGTTTGCCCAGACCCTTGTCCATAAGGCACTGCGGGCTCGTCAGGCCCGTCAAGCTGCCCGAAAAGCAAGAGACGAAAGCCGAAATGGAAAGCATAAAAAGAAGCAGGAACGCCTGCTATCTGGCAAGCTTACTCCTGCCCAGTCAAAGGACTACAGTAAGAACGAACTGTTCTTGGTCGAAGGTGATTCTGCTGGTGGGTCCGCAAAACAAGGACGCGACCGGCGTTACCAAGCGATTCTTCCCTTAAGGGGAAAAGTTCTAAATACTGAGCGAGCTAAACTGGAAGACATCATGAAAAACGAAGAGATCAACACCATGATTTATACAATTGGTGCTGGCGTTGGTGCTGAGTTCAAGATTGAGGATGCGAATTACGATAAGATCATCATCATGACTGATGCTGATGATGATGGTGCCCATATTCAGATTCTGTTGCTAACGTTCTTCTATAAATACATGCGGCCAATGATCGATGCTGGCCGGGTTTATATCGCACTGCCGCCACTGTACCGTCTCCAAAAAGGAACTGGGAAGAAAATGCAGACCAAGTATGCTTGGACAAATGAAGAGTTAGCAAAGGACTCAAAAGCGTTTGGTAAGGGTTATAGTTTGCAACGATACAAAGGTTTAGGAGAAATGAACGCAGACCAGCTGTGGGAGACAACCATGGATCCAGATTCAAGAACATTGATTAGAGTTAGGATCGAGGATGCCGCTCTTGCTGAACGCCGGGTTACTACTTTGATGGGTGATAAAGTTGAACCCCGAAGAAAGTGGATCGAAAGTAACGTTAAATTCAATCTAGAAGAAGAAGGAAGTATTTTGGATAATACTTCTAATGAATGAAAGGGGAGTTCTTTTTGAGTAAAGTTGAAGAACTTACGCTTGAGGAAGTAATGGGAGAACGGTTTTCTCGTTATTCGAAATCGATTATCCAGGAACGGGCCCTTCCAGATATTAGGGACGGGTTGAAACCTGTACAACGACGAATTCTCTATGCAATGAACAAAGATGGTAATACTTATGACAAGGGCTTTAGAAAGTCAGCCAAGTCGGTTGGTAACGTCATGGGTAATTTTCACCCTCATGGTGATAGTTCTATTTATGAAGCCCTGGTGCGAATGAGTCAGGACTGGAAACTTAGAGAACCGTTGATTGAAATGCACGGAAATAATGGTTCAATGGATGGCGATCCTGCTGCTGCGATGCGATATACCGAAGCACGTCTTAGTAAAATCTCTACTGAAATGTTGCGTGATATCGATAAAGATACGGTCGATTGGGTTCTCAATTTCGACGATACGGAGTACGAACCAACTGTCTTACCATCAAGATTCCCCAACTTATTAGTAAATGGGTCAACTGGTATTTCGGCGGGATATGCAACGGATATTCCCCCTCATAATTTAGGTGAGGTAATTGATGCTGTCTTGTACTTACAAAAGCATAAAGACGCTACTTTAGACGACTTGATGCAGTTTGTTAAGGGTCCTGATTTCCCGACTGGTGGAATCGTTCAGGGAATTGACGGCATAAAGAAGGCATACGAAACTGGTCACGGGAAGATTATCGTTCGGGCCAAGACTAGTATTGAAAATCTTCGCGGTAACAAATCTCAGATCGTAATTACGGAAATTCCTTATGAAGTTAATAAAGCCCAAATGGTTAAACGAATTGATGAAATTAGGCTGAACAAAAAGATTGATGGGATTGCGGAAGTTCGAGATCAGACTGACCGTAACGGACTTTCAATTGTAATCGAGCTTAAACGAGATGTTGATTCAAACGGGGTTTTAAACTACCTGTTTAAAAACACTGACTTACAAATTTCGTATAGCTTTAATATGGTCGCAATTAACCATATGCGGCCTGAAAGGCTATCACTGAAGAAAATTCTTCTGTCCTACCTCGAATTCCAACAAGAAGTAATCAAGAAACGGACAACTTACAATTTGAACAAAGCCAAAGATCGTCAGCATATCGTTGATGGTCTAATCAAGGCTCTTTCGATTTTGGATGATGTAATCAAAACGATTCGAGCTTCTAACAATCGTAAGGATGCCCGGGATAACTTAGTTAAACAGTATGATTTTTCTGAAAAACAAGCTGATGCAATCGTTGCTTTACAACTTTACAGATTAACTAATACTGACGTTACTGAACTTCAGAAGGAAAGCGAAGATTTGGCAGCGAAGATTGCTGAATATAACAAAATCATTGATGACCCTAAGGAATTAAACCGGGTTCTTGCTAAGGAACTTAAGCAAATTGCTAAGGAATATCGGAATGATAGAAAAACTGAGATTCAAGAAAAAATCTCCGATATTAAGATCAATACAGACGTCATCGTCCCTGATGAAGACGTGGTGGTTTTAGTTAGTCATGATGGTTATATCAAGCGGAGTAGCTTACGTTCGTATACAGCATCTAGTGACGAGACTGGTTTAAAAGATGAAGACTATCCAATCTTCATGGAGAAGGTAAACGCTCGGGATCATTTGTTTATGTTTACGAACAAGGGTAATTTGATTTACAGACCAATCTTTGAAATTTCCGACGTGAAATGGAAGGATACTGGTGAACATATTTCCCAGACGATTGGTTTGGATTCAGACGAGGAGATCGTTGCGACCTTTAGTTTCACAGACTTAAAGCAACAGGGTAAATTCTTGATTGCAACCAACGATGGTTTGATCAAACAGGTTGAGTTTAGTGAACTAACGCCAGGTCGGACATATAAAAAGCATGCGTACATGTTTAATAAAATGAAGCATGACGATTCCAGAATTGTTAGCGTCAAGTACAATGCAGAACCGGATGGCAAGCAAATTATTCTGATTTCTAGATTAGGGTTGGCCTTAAGATTTGATCTTGATGAAGTATCTACGTTTGGTGCGAGAACTGCTGGGGTTAAATCAATGAATCTTGGTGAAGATGACGAAGTTACTAATTTTCAAGTGGTTGATGATAATTCCGTCCTAGGACTTGTTACCCAGCGAGGATCATTTAAGAAAATTGCCGTCAAGGAAATCTCAAGCACGTCCAGGGCCCGAAAGGGAGTTAACATTCTCCGAGAACTAAAGCGCGATCCGCATAGAATCGTTGATTTTGCTGTTTTAACGGCTGATGAACAACCGCTGGAAGTGATTACCTCTAGGAGAAAGTTCCATGATATATTGCCAACTGATTACTCCCTAGGTGGACGTTACTCAAATGGTTCATTTGTGATTGATGTTGCCACTGAAGGAACTCCTGAAATTATTAGAAATAAGCCCAATGAAGTAATCGACAATTAACTTTCTGTTGTTTTTGGCAACAATTCATTTGAATATATATAAATTTTGAATTATAGTAGTGATAACATAAATTTATTATAAGTGGTAAGGAGATTCAAAATGAAAACAACACAGGAAAATATTTTTTCCTCAAAAACTCTTTCATACTTCCTTCAGCTGTCTGAGACGATGAACTACACCCAAACAGCCCAAATCCTGGGAATTACTCAACCTGCATTAACTCAACAAATCAAAAAGCTTGAGCGAACAGTTGGTACTCCACTTTTTTATTCAGTTGGGAAGAAACTTCGGTTAACCGATGCTGGAATCATAATGCTAAAAACGACTCACCAAATTTATGATTTACTCAACGAAGCAACCGACGAGATTCAACAAGCCACTAGTTCAACGACTGGTGAAATCAACCTTGGAATTTTAGCTTCAATTGAGACTAAGGTATTTGAAGATTTTGCACTAGAACTGTATAAAGAAAATCCTGATTTGGTAATCAACATTCATATGCTTACTAGAAAAGAAATCTGGGAAAGTCTGGAAAACAACAAGATTGATTTAGCAATTATGTACTTACCTGACGAATCAATTAAGAATTGGAAGCCATATAGCTCTGAGAAGATTATTTCTGATGATTTAATTTTTATCCATCATGACGAGTCTTTGGCACAAAAGAAGAGTATTAGTATCCAAGAAATTGGCAGTCGCCCATGGGTTATGTATCCGCAGGGATATTACTTGAACGTTGCGCTTAGAGAACAATTCAAGAACAACATGGTTGACGTTCCACACGTTACCGCACGCTATACAATGCCAGAGCAGATTCTTAAATTCGCGCTGAATACCAACGCTAATACTGCATTGCCAAAATCGTACCTGCTTAGTCTAGACCCAGAATCATTAAAGGAACAGGGAGCATACACTGCTGAGTTTGAACCAAAAGTTAAGTTTGACCTCGAATTTGTTTTCAGAAAAAACAAAAATGATATTCCTCGAATTGGTCGATTCCTTGAAAAATTCAATGAGTTTATTTCTAAAAAAAGTTTTACAGATCGCCTCATTGACGATAAAGAACAGTTATAATAGTTATATTACAAGTAAGAAGGAGATTTTCACATGTCAAAAGAATTAGTTTTTGGTCACCAAAATCCTGATACAGACGCCATTGTTGCTGCAAAGGCTTACTCATACCTTATGAATCACACTGGTTATGATACTGAGGCAGTTGCCTTGGGTGAACCTAACTCAGAAACTGCGTTTGTATTGAATTACTTCGACGAACCAACCCCACGAGTTATTAAAGAGGCCAGTTCAGAAGTTGATTCAGTAATGCTGGTCGACCACAACGAATTCCAACAAAGTGTTAGTGACATTGAAAAATTAACTGTTACTCACGTTGTTGATCACCACAGAATTTCTAACTTCCAGACTACTCAACCATTGTTCTATCACGCTGAGCCAGTTGGATGTACCAGCACAATTTTAACTAACCTGTTTGACCAAGCAAAAGTTGAAATTCCAGCTCAATTGGCCGGATTGATGTTATCAGCCATTATTTCTGACACATTGTTGTTGAAGTCACCAACAACAACTGAAAAGGATCGGATTGCCGTTAAGACCCTTGCAGAAATTGCTGACATCGATTACGAAAAGTACGGAATCGAAATGTTGAAGGCAGGTACTAATACAGATGCCAAGTCTGATAAGGAATTAATTGATTCAGACGCAAAATCATTCAATCTTGGTGGTAAAAACATTCGGATCGACCAAATTAATGTTGTTGATTTTGATGATATTTTGAAGCGTAAAAGCGACATTTTAGCTGCAATGAAGCAAGAAGCTGATGAAGAAAACTACGATTTATTCCTTGTCTTAATCACTAACGTCTTGAACAGTGATTCAAAGATGTTTGTTCTAGGCGAACCTGCAGAAGCCGTTGAAAAGGCCTTTAACAAAAAGATTGCTGATTCAACCCTTGAGTTACCAGGTGTTGTTTCACGGAAGAAGCAAGTTGTCCCACAATTAACTGACGCCTTAGATTAATAAATTAAGCTCCTAGGCCTTGTTTGAGTTGGCTTTGGGGCTTTTTTATTCGCTGATACTGGTATTTTAGATGAAAAGAAAGTATACTAACTATAATCAGTTGTGTACAATCAATTAATATCAGGAGGCATTTTTTATGGATGAAGACCTAAAGAAGCGACTAACTAAAGAACAATATGAGGTTACTCAAAACGCAGCCACTGAAATGCCATTTTCCGGTGAATATGATAATTTCTATCAAGACGGAATTTACGTTGATGTTGTTAGTGGTGAGCCACTCTTCTCATCAACGGATAAGTATGATGCTGGTTGTGGTTGGCCGTCTTTTACGAAGCCGATTGACAAGCAGGCTTTGAAAACCAACACTGATAAATCGTTTGGAATGATTCGTGACGAAGTTAGAAGTAAAGAAGCGGGTTCCCATTTAGGTCATGTTTTCCCTGACGGACCGGCAGTTGCTGGCGGACTTCGTTACTGCATAAATTCAGCCGCCCTTAAGTTTATTCCAGTGAATGAACTTGATGAAAAAGGGTATAGCGAATATAAGCAACTTTTTGTAAAATAATATATAAAAGTAAGTTGGAGGTTTTATTGATGGAAGATACAGCAATTTTCGCCGGTGGATGTTTCTGGTGCATGGTTAAGCCATTTGATGAGATGCCTGGAATTGATAAGGTAGTTTCTGGTTATACAGGTGGTCACGTTGAAAATCCGACTTACGAGCAAGTTGCAAGTCACACTACTGGTCATACAGAGGCAGTTAAGATTACGTTTGATCCAGAAGTAATCTCCTATGACAAACTAGTTCAAATCTACTGGCAACAAACAGACCCAACAGACGCAATGGGTCAATTCCAAGACCGTGGTGATAACTATCGGCCAGTGATTTACGTTAAGGATGAAGAACAGCGAAAAATCGCTGAGAAGTCTAAAGCAGAACTGCAGGCCAGTGAGATGTTTGACAAACCAATCGTTACTAAAATTGAAGACGTTCAACCATTCTACGATGCTGAAGAAGAGCATCAAGAATTCTACAAAAAAAATCCACTTCGGTTCCAAATGGAAGAGATGGGTGGTCGGTCGAAGTTTATTGACGACCACTGGAATAAGTAAGTAAAGTAAGACACAGACAAGACCGCAACTGCGATTTTACCTGTGTCTTTTTGCTACGATTTCTTATGAATATTATTTAAAGCCTTTCGTTGAGTGCTATCGACAATATGAGTGTACAGACTAGTAGCCTTTGTCGATGATTGACCTAGTTGAGTGGCGACTAGTCGTTCGTTATGGGTTTCTAAGTATAGTTTTGAGGCAAGGGTATGACGAAGCTTATGGGGAGTGATTCTAACGCTGTTGAACGCTTGTGAGTATTTACCCACTAGTAGTTCAACGGACGCTGGCGTGATTCGACGTGGCCGTTCAGCCGCCTTTGTCAGGAACAGGGAAGGGGTAGTGGGGGTTGCAAAATACCGGCTGCTTCTTATTTCTAAATATGGTGAGATGTACGGAATAACCCATTCAGCAATTGGGACTAAATCCCGTTTACCACCTTTACGGACAACCGAAATTGTCTTTTTATGAATGTTAAGATCATCAAAATTAGCATTGGTTAGTTCAGACACTCGAATCCCAGTTCCTAGCATAGTTGCAATAATTGCAATGTCTCGTTCATGATCCCGTTGGTACATTTTCAAACTGCGTTTGCCATTCAGCTGCTTTGGATATTCGTGAATAATAAAATCTAAAAAGTTTTTATCATTTTCATCGAGTAACAATTTATCTTTGATATTGTTAGCTCTTGTTTGATAAGTTTCACTATCTGAAACCAGAGATATCTTCTTCATCACATTCCGATAGAAATAAGGTTCGCCATCAGCTGTTTCAGATTCCTCGGTTAGATACCTAAATAGCGCTGACAACGCGTTTAAAGAGCGATTTACAGTGCTGTGAGACAGAGAATCACTGGCATGATTTGAATTTTGTTTTACACGATTTAGGAGAAATGCCTTGTACAGTTCCATATCCTGCTTTCTAAAATGTTCAAGTTCAGTAAGTGTAATTGATTTAATATTAACGGCTGAGGTGATACCCGTATCAATCATCCAAGTGAAGAACCGATGAAACTCGTTTAGGTACTGATAAAGAGTAGCTGGCGACAAGGGAACTGCAGACTTTTCAACGTAATAATCATGAACAAAGGTCGGCAACTCGGTTAATATTTTTTCATTATGGACTATGTAATCAGATTTTTTCAAAATTATTAAAACCTCCAAAAATAAGGATTTTTTGATGGGGCGAATTTTTATAAATTTATAACTTAGTAAAACTGATATTTTATTAAGTTAACTATAAAACCATTATACCGTGATGATTAGTGACCAGTAAATAGGGAAATATTGGATTTAATTGTTGCTTACCTCTTATATAAAAAATTTGCCTGCCATTTTGGCTTACCTTAGTTGTCCAAACTGACTATGAAATCTGGTTGATTATGATGATTAACTCGATTTAAGCATAAAGATTAATTAGTTGAACCCAAGTGTTTGCCCAGCTGAATTCGACGTTAAATAAGCGCATTCTGACGCCTTATTTAACTTTTTGGATGAACAACTAACAACTACTAATTTACTTATCAATCAGATTCTAAAGGTAATTAGGTTTACTGAACTAAGCTATAGGTACTTCGCAACAGCAACTAAAGATCTAACTTGAATTAGTTGGATATGGATATTGAGTAATCTCAAAAAGAACTCTATAAAATTATTTCAATTCAATTCCACTAAATGCAGAAAGCATCATTTTTTGATTACTCAGAATTTGTCATTCTCGCATATTACAGCAGATTTTTTAAAAATATTACTTCT
Source organism: Lentilactobacillus sp. Marseille-Q4993 (assembly GCF_951230165.1). Classification (GTDB taxonomy): domain Bacteria; phylum Bacillota; class Bacilli; order Lactobacillales; family Lactobacillaceae; genus Lentilactobacillus. The sequence continues at coordinate 9,635 of NZ_CATNVB010000002.1, read as the reverse complement.
ACGTATAATATATATTATGTAAAGTAAAATATATAAATTCAATTCTCACGTTTAACCTCCCTAATTTAGCCCAAAATAAAAACCAGATTTTCATCTGGTAATCGATAACACTAAATTATAATTACTGGTCTGCCCTTTGCATTCCATGCATCTTCGATTTCACTTAGCGGGAATTCGTTAATGTTAATAGTTATATTGCCAGCAGCTGCATACTCGTAAATCTTTGGTAATTCTGTTTTTAAGTAGCTTTGGAATATCTCAGCTTTAAAACTACCAATTCCAGATCCAATTAACTGAATGTCTTTACTTCGTAAAATTTGAGACGGCAAATTAATTTCTGCACCAGCCATATTGCCGACGGTAATATATTTAACTGATTTGGTTACTTTTATCTTCTTAAACGCGTTTAAAATCAATTCTGCAGGTTTACCCCAAAGATAGTCGATAATTATATCAAATGGATGCTCATCATAAGCCTTTTGGATTGATGTTTCAATCTCTGCGTCAGTTCCACTCAAAGAAATGGTTTCATTTGCTCCCAAATCTTTTAATTGATCCAAGGTTTTTTGGTTTCTCCCAGTAGCAATTATGTGCGAAGCTCCATGAAATTTAGCAAGTTGAACTGCCATCATACCCGTTGATCCAGTAGCTCCGTTCACAAATACAACGTCATTTTTTCTTATGCCACCTCGTTCAGTCAACGCAACATCTGAACCCATAAGTAAATTAGGTAATGCTGCCGCAACAGAACTTGATAATCCCTTTGGAACTGGAACTAATTTAGTTTTGTCAACGATGGCATTTTCAGCCATCATTCCAGTAATTCCCATTGCAAAGAACCGATTATCATCACCAAGTTTGACTACACCATCCATTCCCATAATTGCTGGGAGCGGATCATAATTGGTGTAATGTTTGCCGGCTGCTTTGATGATATCCAATTGTTTCACAGACGATGCAATTGGATGTGCAATAATTTCATTTTGCTTCGATGCAACTGGATTGCTAATGTCTTGAAACTTCGGTGATTTACCATATTGGGTTAAAATTGCAGCTTTCATGTTAAATTACACTCCTTAATTGGTTGTATATTACAAAGATATGAACTTTAGCCTATTTTTTCAACTCCATTAACTTAAAATAAGGCTTAAACTCTTCCGGAGCCTCATCCTCTGTAAGTAAAGTTGTTGGTAGTTCTGCATTCTTACCAAATTCATCATAGCTATATAGCCAATATCGAAAGTCAAGATGTTTATGAGCACCTTCGTTTTTAACTGGATTAGCAGGAATATCAATCACGTTGACGTCAACCAATGTTGGTTCAATTGCCGGAATAGCGAAAATCCCAGTTTCTTCAAGAAATTCGCGCATTGCAGTTTGCAACGGTATTTCCCCTGATTCAACATGACCAGCTGGCAGTAACGTAGTCTTGAGATACGGATGAAGAATAAATCTTGCTATTGGCAGTAAATGCAACCGCACTAGCCGATAAATGAAATGGGGTTTTTCGATTCGTAAGATCTTCACTTGGGATAGTAAGCAGTGCATTACGCATTTTCTCTAGTTTCCCAGTCGTTAACCATGGAAAAAATGACCCAAGCGCTTGATCAATTTCGTTTGTCAGAAAGTTTGCTAATGAGTTCACCAATTACCACCACCTAGCTAGTCTAAAGTTCAGATTTAATCTCTTCATAAGCATCAATCAGCATCTTAGTTTCTTTGACATCGTGAGTTCTGATCAGACTGCCGCCAAAAACCGTCATCAATGTTTCGAACAGTAGTGTTGGAATCAAGCGGTCATCAGCTTTATCTAAGTCAAATAGCCGACTAGAAAAGCTCTTACGAGAGATAGCAATCATTATTGGAACGTTAAACTGATTCATCATCTTTGTATATCACATCTTTATCATATCAAACGTTAACGTATTATGGTTAGAAAAGCCTACCCCCGGATCCAAAACGATGTTCTCTGGTTTAATCCCCGTCGATAACAAGTCCTTTAAGTTTTGCTCAAAAAAACCATTCATTGTATCAGTTAATGTGTCAGGATGCTCGTCAAAATTTCGGCCGTTAAACATTGAGACCACTGATGGTTGATATTGTTCCACCAAATTTAATTTTTCTTTCGAATCAAAGCCATCGATATCATTTATAATTTGAATCCCATCGTCTAGGGCATACTTCATTACTTCAGGTGTGTTTGAGTCAATTGCAAGTACCAAGTTGGGAAACTCACGGTGAATCTGCTTTAGATAAGGAACTAAGCGATTCCATTCTTCACTAGCACTTATGTCGTCAAAATGCGGTTTTGAGGACTTGCCACCCACTTCAAAAATAGAGGCACCTTGCTCAAGTTCAGTTTCAATTCGATGAAGAACTCCATCAACTGAGTTATTAACGCCACCGTCATAAAATGAATCTGGGGTTAAATTCAAAATCGAGTATATCAAAGGTTTGCTGGTAATATCAAAACTAAAGTTGCGACCGGTGAAATATAATTTACTGGAGTCGATAATCTTAGTTATTTGGTGAGATATTTTAGGAAAAGCTGTGGAGTGTTTTGCAAAGTTCGTAATTTTCGATCTACTATCATCGATAACGAATGTCTTACCAATGCTGTAGTAATTGATATTACTTGTATTAAGCAAGTTTAGGACATTGCCATGATCATCATCGATGTTTGAAATCGATATTTGTAGGTGGCCACGACTATTAAAATTATTGTTGATGGGTTGAACGTCCAAATTAACCCCTCCTATTTGTTTAAAATGTAATCTCTAATTGGGTTAATTAAGTAAAATGACCCAACGCAAAATATGGTGGTGTTTGCTTCCGCTAAACTGATTGCTTTATCTATAGCATGACGGGGGTTAGACTCTTTGCCAGCGATTTTCATGCCTAAGTTAGTGGCCGTTTCCGCTAATGTACCAACCGCTAACGCTCTATTGTCATTGATTGGTTGAGTTATGACAAATCTGGGATTATTAAGTGTTGCTAGTTCCGCCATTGATTTAACATAGTTTTTATCCTTCAAAAAGCCAACAACTATGATAAGCTCATGCGTTATGAACTCATTGCTAACAGTTTCCTTGAAGGAGCTAATGCCATCTGGATTATGAGCCCCGTCAACGATTATCTTTGGAGTATTGTTTATTTCTTCAAATCGGCCAGGAATCATTAAATCACCTAAAGCTTTGGATAATAAAGTCTGAGGACCCTGTGAAATAGAATGACGGTCGATAAAATTCATAAACCAAGCAAGCACAGTTCTTAAATTAGTTTGTTGATAGTTGCCACTTAAGCCAAACTTGAATTCATAATTGGTATCACCAAACGTTGCTGATACCTTGTTACCGTTTTTAGTAACAGCAATTGAATCAGCCATTATCAGAGTCGACCCCTTGTCTAGGGCCTCTTTTCTAATTATAGACTGAACCACTCCCGGTTCACTCGGAGCCACAATGGTTGTGTTGCTAGGACGAATGATTTTTGCCTTTGCCGTGGCAATTTCTGCTAGCGTATCACCTAATATGCCTAGATGATCCAGGCTAATTGGAGTAAAAATTGAATACATTGTTGTAAAAACTGCATTAGTTGCATCTAATTCGCCACCTAAGCCACATTCCAGGACGGCGAAATCGACCCCGCCTGAGGCAAAATAGAGAATTGCAACAATTACTCTCATTTCAAAGGGTGACAACCTTTTATCGCCAGATTTTAAGGCTGGCAAATTATTGACACGGTGTTCAATATTTCTAACTTCTCGATTCGATATCGATTCAAAATTAATGCAGATATCGCTGTTACGTGGTCCGACAACGGGGCTCATAAATAAGCCAACTTTATCACCCAATTCTGCTAATATTTTAGCAATCATGGTTGCCGTGGAGCCCTTTCCGTTAGTCCCACAAACGTGAATTATCTTAAATTGTCGGTCTTGATTACCCAGCTCACTTAGAACTTTTTTCAGTAATCCAATCCGATCTCCCTGGTTATACAAAGAACCTTCTGGGATTTCGCTATAATGATTGGTCATTTAAATCACCAATTGAGTTTAGAAACTCAGATTTTATAATATTATCATTTTCAAATTGACCAGAAAAGCTAAAAGTTCTAGTTGTAGAATCAGCTTTTTTTACGCCCCGCATTTCAACACACATATGGCGAGCATCAACAACCACAGCAACGCCTTTTGGTTCAAGAATTTGATTGAGTTGAGAAAGAATATCACTAGTTACTTTCTCTTGGAGGCCTAACTTGTGGGTTACAAAATCCACTAATCTCGGGATTTTACTTAACCCAATAATCTTGCCATTATTTGGGATATAAGCCACGTGAACTTTGCCAAAAAATGGCATCATATGATGTTCACACATTGAATAAAACGGAATATTTCTCATCATAACCATATTTGAACTAGATGATTCATCTGTTTGAAATAGTTTATAATCAGTGAAGTTACTTTGCCCAGTAGAACTGAAAATTTCATCACTCATTTTTGCAACCCGTAACGGGGTCTCAAGCAGTCCCGCCCGATCAGGATCGTCCCCGATAGCTGCTAAAATAGTCCTAACACTAGCCTGAATTTGCTCTGAATGATGATGTTCCAAAGCAATTTTACTGAATTGTTGGTTTGTGTGCTCTTTTAGCGAGTTAATAGTCGACTCAATCTGATTGTAATATGCAAATTCCTTTGGTAATACCTCTGATGCAGGAGCCAAAACAAACAACCGATTAAATGCTTCTGGGTGTGGTACCACTAAATTATCTTCGTTAATCTGTTGGGTTCCCCAAAAAATGATATCAATGTCTAGTGTTCTTGGTCCCCAGTGAACATCACGCTTACGATGAAAATCTTGTTCAATTTGGTTAATAGTTGCAAGCAAATCTAAGGGCGTCATTGTAGTTGAGATATTAACTGCAGCGTTGATAAAATTCGCCTGCTTAATTTCACCAACGGGAGTAGTTTCATAATAACTAGATTGACTAACAATCATAATCCTGGGATTGTTGCCAATTGCATTAATGGCACTATCTAAAAACGCTTCTCGATTGCCCATATTACTTCCTAGGCTGAGAATAATGTTATCTTGCATTTAGTCGCTCACCTCAATTTCAACGTTATCTAGTCCAACGTCTAATGGTAAATTTTGTTTTCTAATTTTAACACGAATGCCAGCTATTCTGCTGTCAGTCGCTTTTAGTCGATCGATGATTGTCTGAGCCAACGTTTCAAGCAAATTTACCCTAGACTCAGTCACTATTGATTGAATAATTTTTGGCATGTCCGCGTAACTAACTGTAGTTGTGATATCATCGTTACTTACCGTGGCATTTACCTTAATTTCAACGTCAATTTCAATGTTCTGTCCAACCACTTTTTCCTCAGGTAACACTCCCAGATGACTATGAAATCTCAAATTATTAAGTCTAATATAATACATAGTTTCCTCCAAAATTAAAAACAGCAAGCACAGGTACTTACGTCCATATACTGGAGTACCCGTGTTTGCTGTTTTATTATCTATTTAAAAATAACCGATTGGTGATTTGCTTAAATTGAGGTAGGTTTAAAACAATCCAAATAATAATCATTTGAATTGGAGTAACCAGCAACTCCTTAGCAAGTCTAAGTGGTAATAGTGAAACAAACGGTGTCTTGTACAACACGGTTAGCCATAGAGTGTTCAATACTGTATTTACGAACACTGCGATGATCAGCTGTGAAACTACAACGTTCTTAATGGATACTTTTCTGTCATAAAGAAAAATACCATACAAAACAGCGCCCAGGACAGCGGATAGTGTAAAACCTGGGAAGTAAGTCGTTCCTGCAATCAGCGTACCCAAAATATCACTAATTGCAGCAATGGTTCCCGCCCAAGTCGGACCGTACCAATACGCCATAATTGCCGTAATTACAAATGCAAAGTTTAACCTAATAAACTCAGTGCCAACATTAAACTTTGCCACAATTAACCCAAGGGCCATCAATAATCCAAGCATAACGATATCGACCGTTCTTAACTTGGTAAAACCTAAACTAGCTGTCTTCATGATCATGACATCTCCTAAGCAGGAGTTCACCAATATTTCAACGCGCAAAACATTTAGCGAATGCGAGAATAACACCGCAAGGTAAAAACCTTTTCGTCCGAAGTTCACATTCCGTTCCTTCGACACTTAACGCGTTATTCCCTACTCCAAATTTTTAATACAAGATTAAGTCTAGCACAGAAAATAAAAAAAACAACAAAATCACTGATATCTGTTGAAATAGTGAGTTTATTGTTCGTGTTTAATATATATGATTATAGTTTATCTTGGTCAAAATCCCGAATCCAAGCAAGGGCTAAAGCCTTATTACCAAGGTGAGTACCAATTTCCGGTCCAAAGTAACTACGCTCAATTGGCATATCAGGATATAGTTCGGAAATTCTAGCTGCCCATTCTTCACCGCTCTTAGGATCATTGGCATCCAAGACAAGCGCTCTTAACGGATAAGTTGCTTTACTTCTAGCGTTTTCGAATAATTCTTCAACCCGCTTGAGAGCCTTTTTACGGGAGCGAATTTTTTCAATGGCAACGATTTCGTGGCTATTATCATCAAACGTCAATAATGGTTTGATTTTTAAAATACCACCAATAAAGGCGGAAGCATTAGAAAGTCTGCCACCTCTAACCAAGTTCTGCAGATCATCAACCACAAACAACTCATCCATTGTGCTTCTTAAATCATCTAGGTAGCTAATGATCTCCGATGGAGTTCTTCCGAGAACGGCCATTTTACTGGCCTGAATTGCAAGGTAACCCATCAATTTAACGGTAATTTGGGAATCATATGGAATCACTTTGATATTCTCAATTGTAGGAGCCAACTGTTTGATTGAGTTTAGCATTCCGGAAATTGTACTAGCCAAGTGAATACTAATCACCGTATCATATCCCTGATCAGCAAGAGATTGGTAAACGTTGATCATCTCTCCCATCGGTGCTTGAGACGTACTTGGAAACGATTCGGAACTGAGGAGTTTTTCATAAAACTCCTCAGTTGTAATGTCAACACCCTCGTGATATTCCCTGCCATCAATAATGACTGGCATTGGTACTACGGTAATATTGTATTTTTTGATTTCTTCTTCAGAAAGATACGCTGTGCTGTCAGTCACAATTGCAATTTTCATATTTTCCACCTATATAAATTAGTCAAGTATGTATTAAGCATTAGAGACGATTAATACTTTTATCTAGTCGGTTAATTAGGATTTTAAGCAACTTTTTTTCTTCTTCGGTCCAGTGGTTGAAAACCACATCATTTGCTTTTCTGATTTCTTCGTTGATTGAACGGAGAGCATTATTGCCCTTGTCTGTTGGTGAATATACCAATTGTCGGCGGTCTTTGCCAACCGCGACTTTGGTTACCATTTCTTTTTCAAATAGGCGCTTTAATTGTCTAGATAATGTAGATATATCCAACCTAGTAAAATCTGATAACTTTTCCTGAGTATCAAGGCCATCAACAATGTGACCGAGAAGGCGCCACTCAGATACAGTTAATTCCTTTTGTTTAGTTGTCCTGTACAAATGCAGATTGTATGAAGAAGCAGAATCAAGTAGACCTGACAGAATACTTTTCATTCTTAAAATACCTCCGAAAAATTAGTATACCCTTTTTAGGGATTATAGACAAATTGGTTACTATTCGCATTCTCATTAAAATAAGCTATACTGTAAGTTGCGATTAATTGAAAGGAGTGGATTTTTCATGTCATTTGACGGATCTTTCACCCACGCGATGAAAAAAGAACTGAACAATCTGCTAGCAACAGGTCGGGTCAGTAAAATCAATCAACCTTACCCTAACGAACTATTAGTGACGATTAGGGCTAATGGAAAAAACAGAACCGTGCTTCTATCGGCTAACCCCAATTATGCTAGAACGCAAATAACTACCATTCCAGCGGCCAATCCCGCTGTTCCTAATAACTTTACTATGGTGATGAGAAAGTACCTTAGTGGCTCAATTTTAGAACAGGTGACCCAGTTAGATAATGATAGGGTCCTTAAGTTTCACTTTACGGGGCGAAACGAATTAGGCGATCAAACAAAACTGCTATTAATTGTTGAAATTATGGCCCGCCACAGTAATGTAATTTTAGTGGATGACGCTAACAGCAAAGTCATCGATGCAATTAAACACGTTGGTTCAGACGTTAACCGTTACCGAACAATTTTGCCAGGTTCAACTTACATCAATCCTCCTAAACAGGACTTACTTGATCCGTTTGAGTTTGACGATTTTGATAAACTTACCGATTTAATGCGCCAATTCCCCAATCAAGATGTGCTTGCGGAGAATTTAAGAAAAACATTCCAAGGACTTGGTAATGACACATCTTTGGCACTTGCAATTAGTTTACATCAAAGTAACGACATAAAGAATACCTTTACTGAATTTTTTGCGAAATTTTCCGATCCCAAACCTAGTCTTGGGGAACTTGCTAATGGCAAGCCAAATTTCAGTGCCTTTGCCTACCCGCAGATTAAAAATAACCGGGAATTTGATACCCTTAGTGAATTACTTGATGTTTTCTACGAAGAAAAAGCCCAAAAGGACCGCGTTCACGAACAAGGTTCCGTTCTAATCAACGTCGTTAAAAAGCAACTGAAAAAAAATCGGACCAAATTAAAGCGCCTAAAGAAAGATATGGCCGAAACAGACCACGCTGACGAATTTAGAATCAAAGGTGAAGTTCTTACTACGTACCTAAGTCAGGTCAATCGTGGAGATACATCAGTTACGTTACCAAACTTCTATGAAGAAAACGCACCAATCAAGATCAGCCTATCAAACGAAATTAGCCCCTCAGCTAATGCTCAGAAGTATTTCAAGAAGTATCAAAAACTGAAGAATGCCGTTTCTTATTTGAATGATCAAATTTCAACGACTGAAGCAGAAATTAGTTATTTTGAAAGTATCGAATCACAAATTGAGCTAGCAAATCCAGAGGATCTTAGAGATATTCGGTTAGAATTAGAACAGGGCAATTATCTCAAGAATCATGAGCAACATCAGAAGAAAAACAAACGTAAACAGAAAATTAACAAGCCAGAAGTATTTACCGCCAGTGATGGAACGGAAATATTGGTTGGGAAAAACAACCTTCAAAATGAAAAGTTGACAATGCACACGGCTGATAAGCGGGAATACTGGCTTCACACTAAAGACATTCCTGGCTCTCACGTCATTGTTCGCAGTTATGAACCAAGTGAAGAAACCCTGCTTGAAGCAGCAAATCTTGCTGCCTACTTTTCAAAAGCTCGGGATTCAACCAAAGTTCCAGTTGACTATACTCAGGTTCGACATATTAGAAAGCCTAATGGAACAAAACCAGGATACGTTATTTATGACAGTCAAACCACGGTGCTTGTTGATCCAGATGAAGCAGCAGTTAAAAAACTACAATCAAAAAGATAATGCTAATATCAAAAGGCCTAGGAAAATTCCGGAACTTAGTCAAATCGTATTGATGAAGTTTCTGAAGCATCGCCGAAAGGTGATGCTTTTTTTGTCTAATCATGAATCAATCTGATTCTGATGAATAAATGGGCCATATTTTTAAAGCCATAACAAC
>NZ_CATNVB010000001.1 GCF_951230165.1 Lentilactobacillus sp. Marseille-Q4993 | reverse complement strand
AACTGTCTTCTTTTCAATCCTTCGATACCAGTCTTTTGATATGTTTGATTCCAGTATTTAACAGTGTCGCGTTTAACCCCATATTCCTCTTGGATGGCGGTAGCCGTCCAACCCTGAGCAAGCAAATCAAGAAAGAATAATTTTTCGTCTATGGTGTAGCGATATTTAGTCAATATAAAAACTCCTAGTATATGAACCCGGAATTTTAATTGTTTCCGTGTCCAACATACTAGGAGTATCTCCTCCCTATCACACGATTTGACTTTGAGCCTAAAAAAGGATGCCAATTTCATTTGAAATCGGCATCCTTTTTATTATGAAACTTTATAGATCCTTTTGATCTGTTCTTACCACGAACACATCGACCTTCGCATTGGTAACCACGTATGATGCAGTTGACCCCATAATCATCCGGCCGACTAGATTGACCCCGGTTGCACCAACCACGATAGCATCGTAATCGTTCTCCGAAGGTAAATCGGTAGCAAGCGTCGTTCGGGGATCACCAGAGGCAATTATCGTATCAACTTCTACTCCCTGTTCAGTGGCCTGCTTAGCATAACCACTGACCAATTTTTCAAAGCTTTGTTTTAATTCCTCAACATTGGTTGGATTGATATTACCAAACCCTAAAGTTGCTGATTTTGAGACCCCAATCATCTTGCGGTCGTTGATTACGGTAGCAATCGTCAACTTAGCTTGATTGTGCTGGGCAATAATGATGGCTTTACGGACTGCTTTCTCAGCTGCCTTTGACCCATCAACCCCCACCAACACGTGATGATAGTTAAATTCATCCATATTATTCCCCCATTTCTAGCAACTACTTAGTTAACTCAAAAATCGACTCACCATAAATCGCCATGGCTTTGATCAAATCATCAACGGGTTGAAATTCATTGGCTTGATGCATCGTGTCCTGAGTGCCGGGGAATAAGGCTCCAAAAGCAACTCCACGGTTCATCATTCTTGCGTAAGTTCCGCCACCAACAACTTCAGGCTCAACGTTCTTCTCACCAGTTTGCTTCTCGTACACTCCAAGTAAAGTCTTAACGATTGGATCATCCTTTGAAACGTAGTGAGGAACCATGTGACCAGTTTCAACCACATCAGCTGATGTAGCTGCCTTTAATTTATCAAGGATCTCTTCATCTGAGGTTCCCTTAGGATAACGGAAATTAGTGTTGATCAGGCCACCGTTTTTTTCATCAAACGTTAAAATCCCGACGTTCATCGTCAAATCGCCCATAATGTCATCGGTGTACGCAGCGTTGATTTTGTGGGCCCGAGAATCATCATGAAGTTCATTACCTGCAAACTCAATAAACTGCTTGGCATCCTTATCAAAGTTGAATTGACTTAGGAATTTAGCCAAGTACGTTCCGGCGTTCACTCCGTTCTTTGGTTCCATGGCATGAGCTGCCTTTCCAATAACGTGAACTTGGACCCCATCACCAGTGACTTTTACGTCACCAGATAGTGGATTGGTATCTAAGAACTTAGTAAATTCATCAACAAATGCTTGGTTATCAGATGTCTCCACGACAGCAACCGCATTTCCTGGAACCATGTTAGTTCGGAGTCCTGAATCAAATGAACGAAGAACAAAATCCTCACCATTTTGATTACCGAACTTAATCTCGTAGGTTGAATTCCCTTTCTCACCATTGATCAATGGAAATTCAGCATCAGGAGAAAAGCCAAAGGTTGGTTGAGGCTCAACTTCGAAGTAATGCTTCATTCCCGTCCAATCGCTTTCCTCATCAGTACCAACAATCAACCGAATCTTCATATTTGGGACCAATCCTTGGTCCTTCATCATTTTCAAACCATAGTAAGCAGCAAGACCTGGACCTTTATCATCTGAGGTTCCCCGTCCGTAGGCAATCCCGTCTTTAATAGTAAGGGTAAATGGATCAGTATCCCAACCATCACCTGCGGGCATTACGTCTGCATGTGATTGAATTGCTAAGGTTTGGTCCCCCTCACCGTACTCAATATATCCAACGATGTTATCTAAGTTCTTAGTTTTAAAGCCATCCCGTTCACCAAACGAAAGGAACTTCTTCATCGCTTTTGTTGGGCCTTCTCCCAGTGGAAACTCATCAGTTGTATGTTCATCATCCCGAACACTCGCAATGCTGATCATTTCTTCTAGGTCCTTAAGATAATCTTCTTTGTAACTCTGTGAAAGTTCTTGCCAATCAATTGCCATTTCTTATTCTCCCACTTTCTACTCTTTTATAATATTCTATCACAATCAAACAGCTGTGTTTATCGCCGTGACCCGTAAATGCTATACTGATAGTAATAGGGGTGAGATAAATGCAACAAATAACAAGTGATATTCTAAACGTAATCAGAAAACGACCAACTGACAGTTTCAAAGGAACGTTTGGCAAAATTTGCCTAATCGGTGGCAATAAAAATTTTGGTGGTGCAATTATAATGGCCACAATGGCTGCGGTGTATTCTGGAGCTGGCCTAGTTTCCACCATTACAGATAAAGCCAACCTTTCCAGTCTCCATTCACAATTACCAGAGGCGATGTTTGTTGATAACCGGGACCGTCAAGAAATCGCCAAAATCGTTACTGGCGTGGATGTGGTGGTGATCGGACCAGGTCTAGGTGAAGATGACAACAGTCTTACCCTGTTAAAATCCGTCTTTAAGCTGGCAACTAAGAATCAAATTTTTGTGATTGATGGGTCAGCAATTACCTTGATTGCCAAAAAGGGGTTAGATTTACCCGATAGTAAACTGAACGTGCTTACCCCCCATCAAATGGAATGGCAACGACTATCAGGAATCAAAATAATTGATCAGACGACCGAAAACAGTCAACGAGTGGCAAATGAATTAGGCGCAACCGTAGTTCTAAAGTCCTCCCATACCCACGTATATGCAGATGATGAGGTATTTGAAAATACAACTGGTTCACCTGCTCAGGCTACCGGCGGGATGGGCGATACGCTAGCTGGATTGATTGGCGGGTTCCTCTGTCAGTTTGAAGATAAACAACAAGCAATCCTCGCTGCCGTTTATACCCACAGTGCCATTGCGGATGAGATTGCCAAGACCCACTACGTTGTTCTCCCCCACCAAATTTCACAAGAGTTACCTAAGTTCATGAAGCAACATGAAAATTAAGTTAAAAGGCACCAGTAGTTATGATTGGTTTACAAACCATTCTAACCACTGATGCCTTATTTTATTATTTAATTCTTAATTTACTTCTAAGCGAATTAGCACGTGGCCCCAGTACTTCATCAGCCACTCGATTTTGAAGTGTCAAGTACAGGTACACAATCCCACCAACTATGGCAGCAATAATTGAAACCATTAGACTTGGAATCTTAGTTTGGTAATCCATGAATAGACCAAACACAAAGTTTTCTGCGTAAACTACCAACCATGCTACGACAAACATAGCAAGTGATGCCAAACCAACTTTAGTGAAAACATCGGTAATTTCCTTAGTGCCATAACCAAATCGATTGTTTAAATACCGAACAATCAAAACATTGGAAACAGTTAATCCAATCATCGTTGAAACCAAAGGTCCGAATACACCAAGAAGCACAACCATTGGCCACTGAACAATCAATTTTACAATGGTACCGATGAAGAAGAACTTAACTGCCCGCTTGTTTTGGGATAACCCTTGCATTACCGCCGAGATAACAACAAACAGTCCCATAAAAATCGAAATAAATGATGAGAATGCCAGCACGTTTGCTCCCAGCGCCTGTTCAGTGACCCCGTAGAAACCACGATTTAGTGGACCGGCAATTGCAGCCATCCCCAACGCAGCTGGAATCATAACATACATAAACAAAGTGATGATATTTGAATTCTGCCGGGATAGCTCTCGTTTATCGCCATTAGTTAATGCCTCTGATAACATTGGCACAGCGGTAATTGCGAGAGCTGAAGCCAATGATATGGTAATCATGATCAACTTATTCGAATTAACAGCAAACATGGAGAACAGGTTAGTGATATTATTCTGTGACATCTGTGAGTGTTTGGTCATAATATCGAAGAAGGTATACTGATCAATCAGTTGAAAAATAGTGATACCAGCCCCGAGAATGATAAACGGTACAGCTTGAGCAATAATTTCCTTGTACAACTGTTTTGGTTCAACGTGAATTTCGTTGTTACTATTGGCCACTAAATCTTGAAAGTATGACCGGCGCTTTAAATAATAAACTCCGAGAGTTACCAGACCAAACGCAGCTCCAACAAAGGCAGCAAACGTTGACTGGGCAACCGCATGAATCCAACTTCCGTGCATCACCTGCATAATAATGTATGCAGTAAGCAGCATATAGATAACCCGGGCTAATTGCTCAACAAACTGTGAAATTGCTGATGGTGCCATTTGCTGATAACCCTGAAAGTATCCCCGCGTCAAACTCATGGTTGGGATAATCAAAACCGCCCAAGCGAGAGAATGTAAAACTGGGATAACATTTTCGTTACCGCCGTTGATTAGTGGCGCCCCAAAGTATAGGAATAAAGCAGAAATTATTCCCATCCCCGCTGACAAAACTAATCCGCGTTTATATATCCTAATCCCTACGCCGTACTCGTTAAGAGCATTGTAGTGAGAGACCTGCTTAGCGATTGCAGACGGAATCCCAGCAATTGCAGCGATGAGAACAAAACTGTAAATATTGTAACCAAAACCGTAGAGTGCGTTTCCGCGGAAGAAATATTCCCCGAACCAGTGGCCCCAAGGAATGATATAAATTGCCCCGAGGACTCGCGACAGGATACTTCCTGCAGTCATCCATGCTGAACCGGAGAGCATCTTCGAGCGATTCTCTTCTGAATGATTAATGTCATTTTCGTTCATTTTCCATGCTCACTTTCATCATTTGTACACTCGTACTATTTTATCAGTAAATGAATGAATAGCAACATGAGCAAACCATTTTATCCGTTTTTTAAATCTGTAATCAAAAATTATTGTAACAAAGGCTAAAAATGCACTAAAATATTATATTATTGGATTAAAAATAATTTTTGGGGTGTTTTTTGTGGCAAAGAAGAGAATTGAATGGATCGATGTTGCAAAGGCCGTCGGTATTGCCGCCGTCGTCCTTGGACACGCAATGTCCGTTCATGGCACAACGTTTCACGTTTTATATTGGTGGCATATGCCAATGTTCTTCGTTCTGGGTGGTTTCTTTCTCCGCCCAGTTCAACCAGGTGGCTGGTTGACATTCTTCAAAAAGAGAATCTTTCCACTTCTGATTACATACTTCTTTAGTGGCGCGATTTTGATTCTGCTATCACATTATATCAGGGATCAGAGTTGGAGCTATACCGCTCACTATTTCGTTAGGTTAGTCTACGGTGGTCGAACACTCAATCACTATTTAAGTGTTTTCTGGTACATCAATGTGTATATTTTGACCCTTTTATTTGTGTCGCTGATAATCACCTTCGTTAAAAACCGCGAATATCAAATAATCATCGCATTCGTATCGCTGATTATCGGTTCATCATATAAACACATGGGATTCTTAACTTATAAATACCTTCCATGGGACTTTGATGTGACCTTGATTACGGTATTCTTCATGTTTTTTGGTTACTTGTATTTCCATAAGATTCAAGAATTGGTTAAAGACCTCTGGTTTGTGATACCAGCAGCGATGATTACGTTATGGTTGGTACTCATGCAACGGGCCGATCAGTTTAACTTTGGCTTTTTCTTGAAGTCTCGGTTGATTCACGCATCATATCACCACATCGCAATTTCGAGGGTTTCCTACATTACTATAATTCCGATACTAGTAAGTCTTGTCGTTTTTGCCTTTTGCTACTATCTTTCGGAATATGTCCCTCAGTTCATCGTTAAGCCCATTCAAGTCCTTGGCCAGCACACACTGGGCATCATGTACTTACACAAAGCGATGATCGATATTCTTGGGAACATGGGTGTAAACGGTGATTACGTAAAGGCCCTCCTTGCACTTCTGATATCGTTTGTTATATCATATGCATTCAACAGTTTTTATCAATCATTCAAAAACCCAAAGACTAAGGCGGTTTCTTAATTCATGTTCAAAGCAACCAAAAGGTTTGATTTATCAAAACTATACTTCCCAATTGGAATTATTATTCTGGTTTTAGGAGCACTGTTTTTGTGGCAGGACCATCCTAAAAATCCAGATACAGTCAAAGCTGGGTATGTTTCAAGTAGTACGCCAACTGTGTTTGTTCACGGCTGGACCAGTAGCTGGCGGTCAGAACGGCCTTGGGTTGATTCTGCAGAACTTGCAGGAATTGCCAGAAAAAGAATGATGATTCGGGTTAAACCTAGTGGCAAACTAGTTATCAAGGGAACCGTAAAAAAGTGGATGAAGAATCCAATTATTATGGTTCAATTTGATAATAATCGGGCCGGCGAATTTCAGTATACAAAGTGGTTGACTAAAGTTTGTAAATTACTCAAATCAAAGTACCACGTCGATAAACTGAATTTTGTCGGGCATTCAATGGGGGCATACGCCGTGATTTACTACAACATGCTAAATGGTAAATCTAGCAAAATTCCGAAAACCGAAAAAGTTTGTGCCGTTGCCGGTCCGTATGACGGAATTATTGATGATCACAAACCTAACCAACCATTAACCGGTCCGCTTGCGAAATTGTGGGACGACGCTCCCAATAAAAATCGAATTACCATTTCTGGTAAACCAAAAATCGTTCACCCAGAATACCAAATTCTATCACTACTCAAAAAGAATTTTCCCCGGAATATTAGGGTGTTAAACATCTATGGTAATTTGGGGAACGGATCAAATTCAGACGGAGTTGTTTCAACGACATCCGCCCTGTCACTTGGTTATCTATTACGGGACCATGTAACCTACTACCAAACGTTTGAGGTGTTTGGCAATCGGGCTCAACACTCCGAACTGCATAACAACAATATCGTTGTTAACAGAGAAATGAATAATTTTTTGTGGGCAAAGAACTACATCCCAAGTAATGCGGCTGACACAGCAAACATTCAAAACTAAATTACAATCTTGATAGAAAAAAGCCATCAGTAACTTCAATCCGAAGCTACTGATGGTCTTTTTTGTTGACCTAAATATTCTTAATAACTAATTTGCAACGATATTAACAATCTTGTTAGGAATAACGATTACCTTTCTAACCGTCTTTCCTTCAAGCATTTCCTTGATCTTTTCATCACTTGTGGCGATTTCTTCTACCTTAGCCTTATCCTCGTCACGGTTAACAGTAATGTGAGATCTAACCTTACCGTTGATTTGAACCACCATTTGAACGGTACTTTCGACTAATTTTGACTCGTCATAAGTTGGCCACTCCTCGTAAGAAATTGTGTCATCATGACCAAGTAGACTCCACAGCTCTTCAGCAATATGAGGGGCAATTGGTGACAACAACTTAACAAAGCCATCCATGTATTCAATTGGCAATGCATCAGCCTTGTATGCGTCATTGACAAAGACCATCATCTGAGAAATTCCAACGTTGAATCTCATGTGTTCAAAGTCATCGGTAACAATCTTGACCGTCTCATTGTATACCTTATCAAGCTTACCATCGTTGATTGTGGTGACTCTATCACGAAGATGATTGTTATCATCGATCATTAATCTCCAAACCCGATCAAGCCAGTGGTGGGCACCATTAATTCCTTCAGTACTCCAAGGCTTTGATTGATCCAAAGGACCCATAAACATTTCATAAACTCGTAATGTGTCAGCACCATATTCATTAACGATGTCATCGGGATTAATAACATTTCCCTTAGATTTAGACATTTTTTCGTGGTTGGTACCCAAAATCATTCCTTGATTGACTAACTTTTGGAATGGCTCCTTAGTAGGAACGACCCCAAGATCATACAAGAACTTGTGCCAGAACCGCGCGTAAAGCAAATGCAGAACAGCATGTTCCGCACCACCAACATATAAGTCAACCGGTGACCAGTATTTTAGCTTATCAGGGTCCGCAAGCTTATCTGGATTCTTAGGATCGATATATCTTAAGAAGTACCAAGAACTACCAGCCCACTGTGGCATTGTGTTAGTTTCTCGTTTACCCTTTCGACCATTTTCATCGACCACGTTGACCCAGTCATCAAGGTTAGCAAGTGGGCTCTCGCCATTACCACTAGGCTCAATGTTCTTAGCCTTTGGTAATTTAAGTGGTAACTCGTCCTCAGGAACTAATGTAGTTTCCCCATCTTCCCAGTGAATAACCGGAATTGGTTCACCCCAGTATCTTTGACGAGAGAAAATCCAGTCACGAAGGCGGAAGTTAACCTTTTCGTGGCCAACTTTGTGCTCATCAAGCCATTTGATGGCAGCTTCAATGGCATCTTGCTTATTTAATCCATTCAAAAAATCGGAATTAATATGAACACCGTCACCAGTGAAGGCTTCTTCATCGATGTTGCCGCCTTCAATGACCGGAACAATTGGCAAGCCAAATTTCTTAGCAAATTCGTAATCACGGTCATCGTGCGCAGGAACGGCCATAATAGCACCTGTTCCGTATGACGAAAGAACGTAGTCACCAATCCAAATTGGAACTTCCTTACCATTGATTGGGTTAATTCCATAAGCCCCAGTGAATACTCCTGACTTGTTCTTGTTCAAATCAGTTCTTTCGAGATCTGATTTACGAGATACCTCTTCTTGATATGCTTCAATAGCATCCTTCTGCTCGGGAGTAGTAATTTTTGAAACTAATTCATGTTCAGGAGAGAGCACCATGTAGGTAGCGCCAAACAAAGTATCTGGGCGTGTAGTAAACACCTCAATTTGGTCTTCTGGATGGTCTTTAACCTTGAAGAAGACACTGGCTCCCTTAGAGCGACCAATCCAGTTACGTTGCTGTTCTTTGATGCTCTCAGGCCAATCTAGATCGTCCAAATCATCAATCAATCTGTCAGCGTACGCCGTAATTTTAAGAACCCATTGGGTCATTGGTACTCGGTAAACTGGATAACCACCACGTTCAGTCTTACCATCAATAACCTCTTCGTTTGAGACAACAGTCCCACCCATAAAATCAGGAGCCCAGTTAACCATAATTTTATCTTCATAGGCTAACCCTTTTTTGTAGAGCTGCTCGAAAATCCATTGAGTCCATTTGTAGTACTCAGGATCAGTAGTATTAACTTCACGATCCCAATCGTATGAAAAACCTAATGATTTGATTTGGCGTTTAAACGTCTTAATATTTTGAGCGGTAAAGTCACGAGGATTGTGACCAGTTTTTAGGGCATATTGTTCCGCAGGAAGACCAAAGGCATCCCATCCCATTGGATGAAGCACGTTTTTCCCCTGCATTCTCTTCATTCTGGCCATGATATCAGTTGCTGTGTATCCTTCTGGATGCCCAACGTGAAGTCCCTGACCTGAAGGATAAGGGAACATATCTAGTACGTAGTATTTTTCTTTATCAAAATTATCATCTGCTTTGAACGTCTTATGTTCATTCCAAAAATGTTGCCATTTCCGTTCAATCACGTCATGATTATATGCCATTGTTTTTCCACCTCTCAAAAGTTCTTTACACGGGAATAAAAAACGCCCCATAAAAAGCTACTTTAGCTTTTTATAGGACGTTAAATAACGCGGTACCACCTATTTTTCCCTAACGGGCTCTCTTCTCTCGTTAACGGTGAGTGCCGGACTAGTTTACTTGGTTCGACTAGCCATTCTACGATGAGTTCGCCTGTTGCGGAATCTAGGTTCACAGCTACCACCTAGTTTCTTAAAAACCACTTCAAGTTACTATTTCGTATCGTCATTTTTCTTCGTGTAAAGTTATTGCTTTAATGCTATCAAAAGCTTGCTCAAAAATCAATATCACAAATGATATACTATAAATAATTATTGTTGTTAAGGAAGTCGATTATGAAACAAAACCATCGTCAATCATTCGCTATCATTTCTGCGGCCATACTGTTGGCTCTGTTATCAGTTCTTATAAAGCTACACGTCCACTGGATCACAAGCTTTGATACTACTGTTCAAACCTTTATTAGATCATCCATTGGTTTTAATGCTGAACCTGGGGTGGCTGCGTTTACCAAGCTCATGAACGCAACCGAAACTCTAATGATCGTGACTGTTTTAGTCCTCATTCTCTGGGTTCTCAAATATAAGCGGCAAGCAAAGTTTATCTTTATCAACGGAATTCTATTGGCGTATCCGGTGAACATCCTGTTAAAGGCCATTATCAACCGACCTAGGCCTACTCTGCAACACTTAGTCCACGTAAATTCGACTAGTTTTCCAAGTGGCCATGCAATGGCCGCCATGATCATTGCTGGTAGCATGATTATTATCTTAAACCAGCTAATGACCAACAAGCTGATCAAAGGTGCCCTAATCGTTGCCTTAGTTTGTTTTATTCTCGCCATCGGCATTTCAAGAATCTACCTAGGAGTCCACTTTCCAACTGACATTATTGGTGGTTACTTAGCCGGACTTATTGTTATTGAATTATCAAACGTAATTTACTTTCGGGAGGCCGCAAAATGAACACACTACATTCATCATTAGAATTTAGCCACGATATTTTAAAGGAAACCGTCACCCACGGGGATAACGTTATTGATGCCACTGTTGGCAACGGCAATGACACATTATTTCTAGCTCAACTCGTCGGTCAAACTGGCCACGTCTTTGGATTCGATATCCAAAAGCAAGCAATTGAAGCGACTAAATCTAAAATCGAAAGCTCCTTCGGTGTTGAAAACCAGGTCACCTTATTTAATCAAAGTAACGCTGAGATTGATAATTTGATTCCATTGGATACTGAGATTTCAAGTGCCATCTTCAATCTCGGCTACCTTCCCGGTGGCGATAAATCAATCATCACCACAAAGAGCGCTACGATTCCCGCAATTCAAGCATGCTTAAGTCGCCTCACTCCCCATGGGGTGGTGGTAATTGTCGTCTATTATGGCCATCCAGGTGGTGAAGAAGAAAAAGAAGCAGTTCTATCCTTTTGCCGGCAATTAGATCAAAAAAAGTTCAACGTCTTACAATACGGATATATCAACCAACAGCACAATCCACCCATTCTTTTGGGGATCGAAAAAAGGTAGACCACTACCGCGATTGCTGCTTATTAACGGCCGTTTTGCGATCAAAATAGTTAACCACGATTGCTAGGACGACAAGTACCAATGCCACAATGAACACGTTGTGTAGCGCACTATACAGAATCTCCCTTAATTTTGGCAGTAAATCGATTGGAAGTTGGTCCGCTGTCTTAGGGTTGATCAATTTATCAACCATCTTCATTGTTACCCCTTGTGAGGAAGCAACTTTACTCAGTAGTGTCATGTTCATGACGATTCCAAACACCGACATCATCAATGATTGCCCAAGTGTTCGGCAAAGCGTATTAAACGACGTTGCAACTCCTATCTGGTTATGGTCTACCTCGTTTTGAACGCTAATTGTTGACGTGGTAATTGAAATCCCAAATCCCGTCCCGCAAATAGCTGAGATAAGCAGGAAGCTAAAGAATGGCACTTCAGCGGGGATGATAACCATTATAACTGCCCCAATCAACACAAATACCAGACTAACATTAATAATGTGATATGGTCTTAAACGGCCAAGCATTTTACCCGCTATAAATGACCCACTAATCCACATTAATGAACTTGGGGTAACCGCAAACCCTGCCAAAGAAGCTTGCAACCCTAATATTCCCTGAGTCCAATCTGGCAAATAAACTTCATACCCAATTAAAAAACCACTAACTAACGCTGCAACTGCGTTTTGCGTGACAAATGTCCGGTTAGAGAATAATTCCATTGGTAAAATTGGACTATCTACTAGCCGCTCATTTCTAATGAATAATACCGTCGTTACAATTGCAACTAACGCGCAAGCTGCCATCATCTTCCAATCAATTGGTCGTTGGCCAATCAACTGGAAAACATACATAATCGATAAAAGCATCAGGGTCAGATAAACCATTCCCATAACATCAATTTTAGTCTTAGTTTTATCACGGTTTGGCTCCTTCAAAAATAGCGCAATCATCACCATCACAACTAAGCCAATTGGTAAATTGATAAAGAAAATCCAGTGCCAACTAAGATTATCAACAATAAACCCACCTAATAGCGGAGCGATAATTGATGCAATTCCCCACGAGGAGCTATTGAGCCCCAAAACCTGAGCCCTTTTTTCAAGTGGGAAAACATCAGCGATAATCGTGTTTGATACTGGCATGATTGAACCAGCTCCGATTCCCTGAACCGCGCGCCAAAAAATCAAAACAATCATCGAATGGGATAACCCGGACATTACCGAACCAATAATAAAAATGCTAATTCCAATTAAAAACATCGGTTTCCGGCCAATCTGATCTGCCAACTTACCATAAATCGGCGTGGCAATTGCGTTGGTTAGAAGAAAGATCGAGAAGACCCAGTTCATGAGGTCAACTCCCTTTAAGTCCCCAACAATCGTTGGCATTGCGGTTGATACAATTGTTCCTTCAACGGCACTCATAAAAGTTGCGATGAAGAGAGATGCTGTTACCAACGGAATATTCGTTTTATTTCGTCTTTGTTCCATGTACTAACCTCTTTCTGTAAGAAAAGAATAAAAAAACGCCCTTGCTTTCAAGGGCGTTTTGCATAAATGCTGTTTATAACTTGAAATAATCTTTTAACGCATCAACTTTATCAGTATGTTCCCACGGAAGATCAACATCCGTTCTTCCGAAGTGACCATAAGCGGCCGTTTGTTCATAGATTGGTCGGTTCAAATTAAGCATTTGAATAATTCCGGCTGGTCTAAGGTCAAACAATTCCCGAATAACTGATACAAGTGCATCTTCAGAAACCTTAGCCGTTTTAAATGTATTAACAGAAATTGAAACTGGTTCTGCCACCCCAATTGCGTATGCAAGTTGGACTTCAACTTGGCTTGCAAGGCCAGCAGCAACAATGTTTTTAGCGATATACCGAGCGGCATAGCTTGCTGAACGGTCAACCTTAGTAGCATCCTTACCAGAAAAGGCACCACCACCATGATGAGCATAACCACCGTAAGTATCAACAATAATCTTTCGTCCGGTTAAACCAGCATCCCCTTGGGGGCCACCGATAACAAACCGGCCAGTTGGATTGATCAAATATTTTGTTCGGTCATCGAGATACTTCGCAGGAATTACTTCCTTAATGATTTTTTCAATCACATCATGCCGAATTTTGTCTAATTCAATCCCATCATCATGTTGGGTACTTAAAACAACTGTGTCCACCCGAACGGGAACATTGTCATCATCATATTCAACCGTAACTTCTGCCTTGGCGTCAGGACCAAGATAAGTCAACTCGCCGGTCTTTCGTAACTGAGCTTGCTTTCTCATCAGCTTATGACTCAATGAAATTGGCAATGGCATCAACTCTGGCGTTTCGTTAATTGCATAACCAAACATCAAGCCTTGATCTCCAGCCCCAATTTCATCAAGCGGATCCTTGTCACCCTCACGGCGTTCAAGGGCTTCATCAACGCCTTGAGCAATATCTGGTGACTGTTCATCGATTGCTACCATTACAGCACAAGTATCGCCGTCAAAGCCATACTTACCACCTGTGTAGCCAATCTTCTTAATTGTGTCACGAACCACTTTCTGGATATCCACGTACGCGGTTGTTGATATCTCACCAAACACGAGCACTAACCCAGTAGTAACTGAAGTCTCACAAGCGACCCGTGCATTCGGGTCCTGTCTAAGCAATTCGTCCAAGATTGCATCACTAATTTGATCCGCAATCTTATCTGGATGTCCTTCCGAAACTGATTCAGAAGTAAATAAATGTCGTTCTTGCATTTTGTTTCCCCCATCTAATTGATTTGGTTACAAGGCTTCTTCACCGTCAAGTGAATCCTATCGGGAACTCATAACTCTCATATGTTATCACAAAAAAGTACCTTTTTAAACAGCAAAAATGAACCATTAAGCCAAAAATAGTTTAGAATGGTTATGTTACTGAAATTTGGAGGGAAACTATGAATCAGCGTTACCAGACAGTTTTATATCACGCAATCAAAATATTGATTCCATTTCTAGTGTGGCTCCTGTACGCCCAGATTCCCATCTCAACCTATCTTTCAAATTCTATTTTAAGATGGTCGTTGATCATTGCCATCGGCCTATCAATGCTAATTGGCCAGGTTTTTATGGCAAAACCTAATCTATTACTGATTATCATCACGGATGTTGTCATCGGATTCGTAGCACTTAAAGTCCTACCTTCTGTCGGCATCTTAAATCTATCACTGCTAATATTCGGAGTCGTCATTGCAAACCTTTTTTCACTCACGACCTTCATTTCTGAAGCTCACTGCATGTGGATCATCTACTCACTAATCAGCGGCCCTGGAGTTGTTCTAATTTTCCACTTTGCCCAGAACCATTACATCACTATTTTTTCACTAATGAATATTATTCTGTTAATATTTTCTAACGCTCTTTTCTCATTCCCATTCTTTATAAAAAAGCCAAGTTACGTGTTTGTTGGGGCAATTCTGGTAATGAATATCTTATTAATGACCAATCTACCATTTACCACTTGGAGAATAATCGGGGCAACTGTTCTATCCATTGCGTTTATCTTCATTGAGTCACAGTTACGAGCGACTCACTATAAAACCAAGACTGATATCACTTACATCGCCCAATTGATCTATACCTTGTTTTTATTTATCTAAAAAATTACGGTTTTCTAAATAAAATTAATATTTCGCAAAGCTCTGTTATTACTTGGTTTTTAAAAGCAATTGCATGCTAAACTAAATTTGTAATTTAGAAAGCGGTGAATGCCTTGAACATTAAAGTAGTTGGGGATATTCGTACCGGTAAATTTCAACCATCGTTAACTGGCAACCCAATTGTGGATGATGCTCTGCTTGAAAATTTTTGTCTTAATCTGAGAGATCGACTCGTAGCAAACCAAATCAATCTCCCAGTCAAGCCGGATCACTTTTTCACAACGATAGCCGAAAACGACGACATCATCCTAATGGACGAGGAAATAACCCAGTACTTCTCGAATGAACAGATGCCAAACCTGCGACTGATTCAAGTTAATCATAATGACTTGATTCATGGCGATGTTTCAACAATATCCCAAAAAATTTTCAACCTAATCAAACAAAAACTGCAAGGAGTTGAGTAATCCTCAATCCTCGCAGTTTTTTATTACAACTTATTATTTTTTCTAAGGTAAACGTACATGATTAGCATTAATCCAAAAGTGATCACCAATGTTATGACCCACGCAGTAGGCTGGGTAGCTAACGGCAACTTAACGTTCATTCCGTAAAATCCTGATACGATTGTGGGAATCGCCAACAGTAGCGACCAAACCGTCAGGAACTGCATCGTCTTGTTCAGCCGATTGTTAAGCATATTCCCAAAGGTTGATTCAAACTCCGATGCGACATTTGACACGATTTCATAACCATGCTGGCACTGATTATACTCAACTTTAAGGTCAGCAACTCTTTGAATCACCTCTGAATTACTAGCCATTGGAAAGTTCGTATCTGCGGTAACCATATCATCAAGTTCATCAATGGCAAGTGAGTTCCCCGTGGTTGCCGCCCGTAAGTAGACCAGATTTTGCTTCAAATTAGATAATTCATCTAGTCGTTGATTGGAAACATTTCCCCGGCGGGTTTCAATTCTCTCAGCCAAATTGCTCAACTCTTCAAGTTTGTCAAAGAATGGTGATATCAATGAGTTCAAAATTTGAAAGATTAGGTCAGTGATATTGTCTTGTTGGGGTAACTCTTTGATCACCCTGTTTTGCTCACTGTCATGACACACCGTAATCAGTAATGACCGATTAAATCCAATGAACACTGGACTAGTTATCTTGCCGTGACTATTATCGGTCAAGCCCCTAACAACTAAAACTCCAAATTCTGCAACTCGTTCATAGTCGGCCCGAGGTTGCTCCCTAGCATCAAGCATGTAGTTGATAAACTTTGGCGGTACTCCTAGTTTATCCATTTCCGACTTCAACTCACTAGCTTCAGGACTAACCGCACTGAGCCACTTGAAATGAGCACTTTCCTCAACGTTAATCATTCTTGTTCCCCCGTGACAACAGTTTACCTAAATTATACTATTTGTAATTACGATTGGTATATTTACTAGTTTACCTTCTTCTTATTCACACTTAATTGGTAAATAATAAATAGTAACGCAACCGAAACTAGAGAAATAATCATTGCTACCCGAGTTGATTTAGTAATCAATAGAAAAATCAAAACTCCTGAAAAGAAGATGATTGCCAGATAATCACTTAATGGGTATAAGGGCATTGGAAATATTTTTGACCCTTCTTTATGCGCTTTACGATACTTAACATGAACGATCAAGAGAATAATCCAAACGACCACAAAATTAATAGTCGACACACTTGATACTAAATCAAACACCCCATCGGGCATAAAATAATTCAACACCACAATTACTAGTAAGAACATTGTGGAAACGTTCAGAGCAAGGTTTGGCACCCCATTCCGAGATACTTTAGTCAGGAATGAAGATGCATTACCACCCATGCCTAAAGCATACATAGTCCTGCTAGTACTAAACAAACAACTATTAGTGGCAGAAATTGCTGCGGTTAAAACAACAAAATTTAAAATTCCAGCCGCGCCGACAACACCAATGCCAGAGAAAACTTGAACGAACGGGCTAACCGTTGGATTGATCTTGTTCCATGGATAAACACTCATAACTGCAATCATTGAACCCACGTAGAACAAACCAATTCTAATCGGTAAGCTATTGATTGCCTTTGGTAAATTAACCTCTGGATTGTCAGTTTCACCAGCAGTCAAACCAACCATTTCAATTCCAACGAAGGCAAACACAACCATTTGAAATGACATTAGGAAGCCAGAAAATCCGGTTGGAAAGAATCCACCATGATTAAACAAATTTGCAAATGATGCGGTCGAAGCTTGGACCTTAACCTGAAAGATTGCAAGAACAAAACCAACAATTACTAGTAAAATAATTGCAACCACCTTGATCATTGAGAACCAGGTCTCCATCTCACCAAACAGTTTGACATTAACCATGTTTGCCATAAACAATAATAGCAAGATTACTAACGGCCCAACCCACTGCGGCACACTTGGAAACCAAAACCGAATATAGATTCCAGTCGCCGTTAAATCAGCCATTGCCAAACTGATCCAACAAAACCAATACATCCAGCCAGCAATGAATTCCCACCGATCACCGAGGTATTCCTTGATAAAATCCAAAAAAGAATGCTTTGAACTATCAGACAAAAGTAATTCTCCAATTGCCCTCATTAACAGAAAACAAAAGACACCAACAATCAAGTAGGACAAAATAATCGATGGCCCTGATTTTCTGATGGCACTTGACGAGCCAAGAAATAGCCCAGTTCCGATTGCTCCACCAATTGCAATCATCTGAATATGTCGACTCTTTAAGGATCGTGATAGCTTTTGATTCTCCATTTAATTTCCTCCATTCAAAATAAAAAAACACCCCTGGTTACTTAAATAACCAGGGGCGTTTTAAACGCGGTTCCACCCATTTTTTACAATAATTTATTGCCTTCATGAAAGCTGATAACGGTAGCTACCGATAAATGCCATTTTAGCGTTGGTCGAATTTCAGCGATATCGACTTCTCTGTTAACAACGTAACACCAATTATATTAAAGAATTGTCAATTGTCAAGAATAACTTAATTTTGCAAATTCACATTTTTTATTGTTTAATGGAATTTGATTAGTTGTGAAGTACATAAAAATTGATGTAGGAGGATATTCATGAGCGGAAAAATTCCAACTTTTAATGAACATCAATGGCAGCAAGCTCAACAGGCGGTAGCTGACGAATATGAGGAATACCTTGAATTGCTAAGAAAAAACGGCGTTGATTATACAATAAAGCACGCCCGCCAACTTCTAATCTACCAAGATTTACTGGCAGAATGGAATCACAAATTATCAACGGTTACTTCTGACCTTGAGGAAAACAAGTTTGCGCTTAGCATTTTTGACGATTTAAAGAAACAAAAGAAAAGCTTATTGCTTCAACGAGGATATGAGCACATTGCCAAATGGCCGGATTTTAATCCCACACCCTTGACTTTGTGGCTCGAACTTGCTGAAGACGTCGAGATTCTATAAAAAAAGATTGTGATGTCCGTTCAACAAAGCTTAACTGGAAAAGCAAAGTTGAATAACTCACAATCTTTTTTATCCCTCTGGTGGAAAGTTTTGCATCTCGGTTGAGGCAAAATCTTTAATAAAACCAATAATTTCTTTTGCTCTGTCCTCACCGTAGTGGGTAAGCCACCGATTGAATCTTTGGGTAATAAGGTCATATACCTTTCGCTCTACTTCTTGACCGCTTGGTGTCAAGTGAAGATATAAACGTCGCCTATCACTTTCGGCAGGCTTTTGGTAAATATAATCATGCGAAAGCAGAACTTTGATCTGCCTTGAAATTGCACTTCTGGTAACCTTTCGCTCAGAAGCAATATCCATAAGCGAAACGTCCTTTCTGTCAGCAATCGTGTGGAGAATCAAAAACTGCTCAAAGGATAAACCGTACTTTACAGCCGGCTCTGAAACGAAACTATCAAGATATTTAAGCGATGAAAGATATACATCAATCGCCTCTGTAAGCAATTCTTCGTTTGTTCTGCTCATAACAAGTCACCGTTTCCCATAAATATTGTTAACACTGTTATTATAAAACCCATAAGTGATGGATTCAATTAAAGAGTCACAGTGTTCGTTTTTCATTCCAGTATATTCTAAGACAAAATTTTGTCCGCACTATATAATATAAACGGTATGCTTATATAAAATCAACAGCAAAGGTGAAAAAGATGGTAGAAATCACAAATAAAGTTCAGCAAATTGAGCTTAATTCCTTTAAGAAATTAAGTTCTATCCTTGATGCCAACGGGATTCCTTACTATGCCATCGGCGGAACTCTTTTAGGGGCAATTCGCCACCAGGGATTCATTCCATGGGACGATGATATGGACATCGCCTTATTACGGCCTGATTATGAAAAGCTATTGGTCATCTTACCCGAAATATTGATAAATGATCACTATTTTTTACAAACACCGTTCAGTGACGAGAATTACGCTCTAAGTTACGCCAAACTCTTGGATCGTAACACGTACATTGAGGAGAAAAACAACTACAATGACGCAAAAAAAGGCGTCTTTATTGATATTTTCCCAATTGATAACATTCCGGAATCTCAGCTTAGACGTCAAAAGCAAATTACTGAAATCAAACGTTTGGATAGTCGATTATATCTAAAATTACGGTATAACTTTATTGATAATCCCATCAAAAAACTATACTCTCCACTTTCATCCGAGCAACTTGATACGGCCTTAGAGTTTAAGCATAATCGGGAACGGGCAATGAAGACATACAACAATTTAAAAGACCATTTTGCTTTAAAAAACCTTGCCTCTCAATACGATTACGAGAAGGAACTTTTTACCGAAACAGAACTGGGAACCCCACTTGAAGTACCGTTCGAAGACACTACTATTAAGGTCCCAGCAGAGTATAGTTCAGTTTTAACCAGACTTTATGGCGACTATAATGAATTACCGCCAGAAAATCAGCAAAATTCAAAACACATTACCAGACTAATATACGATAATCAGGAGTTTCTCCGTTAGTATAACTTGCAAAAAGCCAACTAGTTTGGTAACTTGAAAACCAAGAAGACATATAATACCGAGGTGAATAATATGTTTGATCGAACTCATGCTCGCTTTGCGAGTTATAACGTAGTGTCAGTCATGCCAGATGAAACTATCGACAATGTTTGGTTCTTGATTGATAATAATTTACAAGGGGTCTTTCCCCTCTCAAACTTAGTGACATTCAATTTGGTAAACAATGACCAGCGTTTATCTTATGATTTTATTCAAGATAACGAGCTTGTTGCCACATTTGATAGTCCGTACCCCTTCAACACTGATTACCCCAAAACAATTGTCGTGTACGACAGTGGTGACCAGCAACTGATAGCAACTCCAAATGAAGTAAATTTATAGAAAACAAATTAAAAAGAAGAATTTCAACAAAATTGAAATCCTTCTTTTTTTATGCCCTATGCTAGGGCTTGCTCGCAAACCCAATAAGTATTATTACCATCACTAAATCGGTACCAGTTGGTGGTTCCCTTGGAATGGGATTTCAACCCCACTTTACTAGCCTTGAATGTTTTACCAAGCAGGCTAGCTGTTGAACCAGTTACCTTAGATAGATAAGCACTATTGTACACGTGGTTTCTTAGTGCATATTTACTTGATTTGATAGTTATTTTTTTATTACTATTCGAATAGGACACAGGATTGAAAGATAATGCCTTTGAATACATCCAATATTTTTTGGCGGTGGAGCTCTTACTAAATCTAATTCGGTACCAAGTCGAGCTACCATTCTTTTTAGCCCGGCCATCAACATACACTTTCTTACCTGAATATAGATTAAGGCCCCAAAAACTGTACTGCTTTACGTTATAGCCTGAACCCTTAACGTGATTATACAAACGGTATTTAGAATAACTCCCAGATAGTTTTGCGGTTTCATTGCCTTGACCCTTGTAGTATTTAATAGTCGGAGTCGTTGGCGTGGTGGATACCTGAGAAGAGCTTTCAGATGAACTGGTTGCCGAATCAACCTTATCATTATTAACAGCAACATCGTCCTGATCAGTGGTTGAACTGCTTGTACTGCTATCGTCACTGTTGTAATAATGCTTAACCAGTGCATAAAAGTCACTCATCGTATAAGGAGAGCCAAAATACTTGTTTCCATTAGCTGCATAATAGCCATCCGGGTCTCCGTGGTCAGTTCCACCTAAAAAGGTTGAAACGGCCTTGTGCGACCATACAGAGCCATTTCCATCGCTTGCTGCGTTATTCAGTGGCAAGTTATATTGATGTAGCATCTCAGCGGTATAATTTGCGGCGTTATTGACCTCTTTGGCAAACGCATCCTTACTATGAACCTCCACCTGTTCAAACTGAATAAACCGACCATTTCCGGGATAACCACAACCCCAAGAAAGATAATTTGGATTGGCAATCGCAATTACCCTGGAAGCATCAACAAAAGTATGAACAAACGCATTTTGATAATTATTTTTCATATATGCGATTTCATTATAAATTGTTGAGTTAGGGTTCGCAGTTTCATGAACCACTACCCCATTGGGCTTTTTATTCGCAGTCAGATAATTATTCTTTGGAAATCCAGACCAAATTTGACTTGTAACTTTTGCAGGCTGCAGATTATTATCCAACACATAATTATTAACTGCCGAAGCAGATGAACTAATCGAACCTAAAGAGCCAATCACAACCCCCCCAAGAGCAAAGCCGACTCCAATCACTAGTTTTACTAATCCCTTTTTATTCAAAATAAGATCCCCCAGTATTGCTATTTTAATTATATTTCTAAACTCGAAACGGTATTTGTATCGTAACATATAGCCGACAATTTGAGGACTGATAATTATCCAAACAACAAAAAAGCTAAGAAAACTTAAACAGTTATCTTAGCTTCATTGAAAACATTAAAGTGTCGATTTTATTCCTACTGCTCCGGCTGGGCTCGAACCAGCGACCTCTTGATTAACAGTCAATTATTCTACCACTGAACTACGGAGCAATATGCTTTAATAAGGCATGTAATATTTATACCATATCTATGAATAAATCACAACTATTTATAAACATTTTCCAACTATTTTTTCATCCAATGTGATTTTCTTTCAGAATAACCGCAATCTCATTCTTCATTTCATCAGTCTTGGTCCACTCTTCGAAGTGATCCATATTTTCATCAGGCATAACAAAATTCTCATTAATATATTTTTCGTATTTTGCCACATGAGCAGAATGGGGAATGTTCAATTGTAAAATCCTAACTTCCTTTATAAATCCTCTTTCGGCGGCTAATTCTGCGCGACCGTTTTGGACCATATTACTGATTTCAACGTATTTAGTACCATCATTTCTGGTAATTTCTTCAATTAGAGTTAATACTTCATTGCTTTTCAAAATTATGATTCCTCCTAGACTCATTCAATTATACAAAAAAAGACTAGCAGTGGAAAGACTGCCAGTCCTATTAGAGAGAAAGAGAATTGATTAAGAGGTATCTTGTACCCAATTTCTAATTTACAACTATTTGTAAGCGCTGTCAACGACTTACTTCTATGCTATGGTAAGTGTAAGAAGCTAGTTGGGTGAAGTAATAAACTAGGATCACCAAGAACGCTAACAATCGAATGCCCTGACACGTTCACCAGGCAAAGAAAAACAACCGCTGCAAGGACGACCCATGTAAATAACTTGTTTGCTAATGACATCTTTTCAGAAATAACGGATCCATAAAATCGCTTCTGAATTTTTGCAGGGATACTACTATCATTGGGATTTTTGGCTTGTTCTTGCTCTGTAACATCCTTTTGGTATTTTTGAATACTGAAGTTTTTTTGAATTGTTTTTCGCTCTTTTTGGAAGGCTTTCTTTTCCTTCTTACTTAGTGACTTGAACCATTCAGTAAACTCACGGTACTTTGCAGTTACTTCTTGAGTTTCACCCACCATTTTAAGTTCACCATAGTTGATCCAGGCAACCTTATCACACAACATTTTGATTTGCTTTAAAGAGTGGCTAACGAAGATAATCGTTTTGCCTTCCTTTTTGAATTCGGTAATCTTATCCACACATTTTTGATAAAAGGTATCATCACCGACAGACAAAGCCTCATCAATAATTAAAATATCTGGATTAATGTGAACCGCGATTGCAAATCCCAACCTTGACTTCATACCACTAGAATAGCTCTTAACAGGTTGATCCACGAAATCACCAATATCTGCAAACGAAATAATGTCTGGCATCATCTCATCAATTTGCTTGTTAGTTAATCCCTGCATCAATGATTTCAATCGGATATTTTCGCGACCCGTCAAATTATTTCTTAGTCCAGCACGAATAGCAACGATTGACGTATCTCCACGAACGTCAACAGTTCCTGTGGTAGGTGGAATAATCCCAGAAATTATATTTGATAAAGTTGATTTACCTGAACCGTTAACACCAATCAAGCCTAACGTTTCTCCCGGATTGATGGTTAGTGATACTCCCATTAATGACCAAAAATGAGGCACTTTTTTCTTTGAAATGGCAAAAAATGATTTCAACTTTTCTGATTGAGTTTTGAAAAGTTCATATTCCTTTGTAACGTTTTCGACTTTTACTTTGTACTCTTCTTGCATTTTAAAAACTCTCCTAATGTTTAGGGATCTAAAACAACCACCCCATTATACCAGAACTGACCTAAAATGGAGGAAGAACCAAGATTGGTTTAACCGAATCTCAAAGTTCTACCCCCAAATTATGTGGTTAATTCAATTACCATTACTTTTTGAGCTCCAACGAAGGTAAAGCAATGTGAATTTTATCTTTAATTTGCTTTTGTGATTGTTTATTCTTAAAAACCTGTTCAGCTTGAATAATTATTTTTCGATTAGTAATTTTGGAGGGCATACTCGACTCTTGTGCTTCCGTTTCCCTCTTTTTGGTAGTGGTTAATTGCTTCTTTAATTCTTGGGCAATCTGATCGTTAACACTGACAGAAGTGGTTTCACCATCAAGCTTTTCTAGATGGTACTTCTTAATCAAATGGTTCAATTTGTGGCCATACGCCATATCCGTAGCGTATTTTTGCGATAATGCATATGCAGCGTCGCTCGCGCTTAAAGTATTAGTTGTCCAAGTCCCTGAATAATAATCGGGGTCATCACTTGTACCGTGTCTAAGCAAATACGCATTATCTTTTATTGAATCAAGAATCGTTGGATATTTTTTGAATTGAGCAGAGATAGTTACTGTTTTACCGTCAGACTTCATTTCCTGGGTTCTCATGGTAACTGACTCACCATCGTAGTTTCCCTTCACTCCAAAAAAATTATTTGCTTCAATTGATAAATCTGATTGACCAGAATTACTCTCTAACATTGCTTGAGCCATCATCACAGATGCGTATAAATGATTTTCCCGGCTCACCTGAATAACCGGATCCTTCATTATATTGATAAAATCAGTTTCAACGGACGCCCTAGCATTATTGGTAGGTGATGCAACAAACCAAATCATTCCAAGTAACAGAGTTACTATCGCCCCAAATAATTTACGTTTCATTTACAAGTGTTAATCCTCCTTATGATACGTACGTAGCTGAAATCCAGTATTGATTACCTTTTGCATTAGCAATTCGGTACCATACCGTTTTCATATCAAGTGAGTACGCAACCATATTAGTTTTGACAGTCTTTTTAGTTGAAAACCCGGCCTTACTAGCAGTAGTCTTTTTAACCTTAACTCCCTTTTCGGGAACGTGGTCATAAACAACTGCTCGGGAATTGTATAACTGTTTATTGGCCTTATCTTTAAGATAAATTACTTTTGATGAGTACGATTCAACCGCAGTTGACTTAACCCATCCCTTTTTTCCTGAGAAAGAGATTCGGTACCACAGCTCACCAGTTTTGATATTATCCTTAACACCAATCTTATCCACATTATAACGTGAATTTCGTTTTAAAGCATCGACATTTTTGATTGCCTTAGCTACATAACTAGTTCCGTACATATGATCATAGATTTTTTGTTTTGAATCAACATTTACGGTTAATTTTCCATTTACCGATGAATAGTAGGTATTAGGAAAAGAAAGAACTGGGGAATAAACCCAGAACTTCTTTGATTTGTTATTCTTGTAAAATCTAATTCGATACCAGCTAGTATTACTGCCTTGTTTGACACCACGCATGTCTACGTACACCCAAACTGGTTTAGTAACGTTTAACTGCCTAAAAGTATACTTCTTTTCGTTCTTGTTAGCACCCTTAACATGATTGTAGACATAGTATTTTTTGAACGAATTAGAAAGCTTAACTAGCTGGTAAGAATCACCACCGTAATACTTAACCTTGGCTAGTGGTTTAGGTGTGGCACCATGCGCAGCGGTTGTAGTATTTTGATTTACTGTTGATGAGCTAACACTTGCCGAACTTGATGATGAGCTACTTGTACTAGTCGAGTTGGAGCTAGAACTAGAACTAGAGCTTGCACCGTCTATCAGCTTGTCCAACTGGTATTGTTGAATAACTGAGATCAAAACCGCCCCATAGTTTGGTGCCGTTGCATACCTGTTAGTCAAAAAATTAGCCGCATCAGCATACGTTGCAGCATTTTCTTTCCATGTGCCGGAGTAATAACTTGGATTCCAACTTGTTCCATTCCGCAAAGTATTCCCATTGTCCGCGAATGATGCATAGGCGGTTGGATATTTCTTGAAATTTGCATTAATGTTTTCAACTTGCCCATTTTCGTCATACTCAAACGTCGGCATTGAAACAGATTGGCCGTTATATGCTCCCTTAATACCGAAGAAGTTATTGGCTTGCTGCGTCAATTGACTTTGACCCCATGCACTTTCAACTCCTGCTTGAGCCATCATAACTGAACCATAAAGTCTGTACTTGCTTGATGCTTTCTTTACGTCACTTTTGTATGTACTAATAAATGTTGATTGTGTGCTCGCCTCAGCTTTAACACCCTGACCAGCAGCAACTAGTAAAGGCACTAAACAAGCGACTGATGTAAGAATTTTAATAATCGTCTTTTTATTCAAATGTTCCACCCCTCAGAAACTATCTACGTCAATAATATTAAATTTCATCTAAAAAATGAACCTTTTGAACCTTTTTTTCGGGTTATCCACCCAAACTTATAAAAACCCTAATAATTGCAAAAAAAGAACCTTCAATTGTGAAATTGAAAGTTCTCTCGTTTTACTGAACAAAGTAATGCTTATTATAAATTATTCAACCGTAACACTCTTAGCAAGGTTTCTTGGACGATCAACGTCTAATCCCTTGTTCAAACTAGTATAGTATGCCAACAATTGAGCAGGCACAACACTCAAAAGTGGGGTGATCATTTCGTCGATATCTGGAATGACGATAGTATCGTCTTCCTTCTTCAAACCATTTCTAACAATGGTTAGTGTGATTGCCCCTCTTGATTGAGTTTCTTGCAAGTTGCTTCTAGTAAGGCCTGCTGTCTTCTTTTGGGTGATGATTCCAACAACTGGAGTACCTTCTTCGATCAAAGCAATCGTTCCGTGCTTTAATTCACCTGAAGCAAATCCTTCGGCTTGAACATAGGAAATTTCCTTAAGCTTCAGCGCAGATTCCAACGAAACCGTTTGGTCAATACCACGACCAATGTAGAAAGCTCGATTTGAGTTAACAAAATATTGATCTGCTAATTTCTCAATCGTTTCTTTCTCATCGATGATTGCTTGCATTCCAGTGGCTACTAAACCAAGTTGTTGCCGAATATCAAAATCTTCTGCAATAACTTGCTCCTTTGCTACCCCAACCGCTTTTGCCAAAATTGCTTCAACGGCAATTTGAGCAGTGTAGGCCTTAGTTGAGGCAACCGCGATTTCTGGACCGGCATTCAAAAGAATTGTGTAGTTAGCTTCACGAGAAAGAGTTGAGTTGACAACGTTTGTAATCGTTAAGCTCTTGAATCCTCTTGCGTTGACGTTAACCAACACTTCACGACTATCAGCAGTTTCACCACTTTGTGACAAGAAGATAAAGAATGGATTTTTAGTCAACAATGGATCGTCATAAGCAAACTCAGAGGCAACGTGGACTTCAGTTGGAATGTGTGTTAGTTTCTCAAACATCTTCTTACCAACCAATCCAGCATGGTAACTAGTACCAGCACCAACGATGTGAATTCGGTCAGCATTCTTTAATGCTTCTATGATCTCTGGGTCAATATCAGCGTCCCCAGATTCCTTAGTGTAGGCTTGGGCCAACTTTCGCATTACATTTGGTTGCTCATCGATTTCCTTGAGCATGTAGTATGGGTATGTTCCCTTGTCAGTATCTTGGGCATCCATGTCAACGTGGAAAGTGTCACGAGAAACCGCATTGCCGTCCATGTCTTCAATTTCAACTGACTTAGGCTTAATTGTAACAACTTCACCATCATGGAGCTCTAAGAACTCGTGAGTGACGTTGAGCATTGCTAGGGCGTCAGAGCAGACAACATTGCACTCCTCACCGACCCCAATCAATAATGGGCTCTTATTCTTAGCAACATAGAGAGTGTCAGGATCTTCGCTATCAACAAGTAAGAAAGCGTAAGATGATCCTTCCAATAATCCTAATGTTTTGATGAAGGCATCTTTAGTATTAAGGCCCTCAGTACGAACAAACAAATCAAGTAGCTGAACAACAACTTCAGTATCAGTTTGACTTTCAAATGAAACATCACTCAAATATGAGGCTTTTAATTCTTTAAAGTTTTCAATAACCCCGTTATGAACCAAGTAAAAACGGTGATCTTCAGAGTACTGTGGATGAGCATTAGCCACGCTAACAACCCCATGGGTTGCCCAACGAGTATGACCAATTCCTGCAGTCCCGTGAACTTCTGGGCCAACCGCCTTCTTTAAATCAGCAATTCTACCCTTTTCTTTAACAAGGTAATCCTGACCGTTTAGATCATTAACATAGATTCCAGCAGAATCATATCCCCGATATTCCAATTTTTGGAGTCCTTCTAATAAAATTGAAACAGCATTATCATTACCTGTTACTCCAACAATTCCACACATATTATTTTTCTCCTAACCTAATCAATATTGGTATAGACATCAATTAGCATTTACTTTATTAATGCAACATGTATAATCTACCGAATTTTGAAATGAATGTCAATCTTTTTCACCGTATTGGTATACCATCTTAAAACAATTCAATTATCTTTGATGGCATAAAAAAAGGCCCGTATACGGGAACCCTTTTAGATGCCAATCTCTGCCTTAACAACGTCGGCAATCGCATCGGTATATTTATTTACTAGTTCTTTTGTTGGAGCTTCAGTCATCACCCGAAGTAGTGGTTCAGTTCCACTTGGCCGAACAAGAACCCGACCGTCACCGTTCATTTCTTTCTCAACTTCAGCGATTGACTGTTTGATTTTGTCATTATCTAATGCATGCTTTTTATCGCTGACCTTAACGTTGACCAACTTTTGTGGGTACTTTGTCACTTCGTTAGCTAGCTCAGAAAGTTTCTTACCAGTAACCTTCATTACAGTTAACAATTGCAAACTAGTAAGCATACCATCACCAGTCGTATTGAAATCTAGGAACACGATGTGGCCTGATTGCTCACCACCAAGGTTGTAACCATTCTTGTTCATTTCCTCAACAACGTAACGATCACCAACCTTAGTCTTAACACTAGTCAATCCATTTCGCTCCATTGCTTTGTACATCCCAAGGTTACTCATCACAGTAGTAACGATGGTGTCCTTCTTCAATCGGCCACGTTCTTCCATGAACTTACCACAGATGTACATGATTTTGTCACCATCAACAATTTCACCATTTTCATCAACGGCAATACAACGATCACCATCGCCATCAAAAGCTAAACCAGCTTGGGCACCCTTTTCAACCACAAACTTTTGAAGTTGTTCTGGATGAGTTGAGCCAACGTGGTCATTAATATTTAAACCATTTGGATTGGTAGCAATCGTTTCAAAATCAATTCCAAGGTCAGCGTACAAAGTAGTAACAAGCTTACTGGTTGAGCCGTTTGCAGAATCAACACAAATATTCATTCCAGACAAGTCATCAGAAATCGTCTGTTCCAGAAAATGGATATATTTTTGACTTCCTTCAAGATAATCGCCAGAAACTCCTAGCCCATCGGCTGCAGGCCTTGGTAAAATATCATCGTCTTTCTCAAGGATTGCCTCAATTTCTTCTTCCATTTGATCAGATAGCTTATACCCGTCGGAACCAAAGAATTTGATACCGTTATACTCAACCGGGTTATGCGAAGCAGTGATCATAACCCCAGCGTCAGCTTCCTGGTTACGAACCAAGTAAGCAACCCCTGGCGTCGTAATTACACCAAGATTCAAAACCTCAATTCCAACTGATAATAGGCCAGCAATCAAAGCCTCTTCAAGCATTTGACCAGAAATTCTCGTATCCCGAGCTACCAAAACTTGTGGTTGGTCCCGACTTGAATGGTGGGTTAGAACGTATCCACCCGCACGACCACACTGAAACGCAAGTTCAGGGGTTAATTCTTTGTTTGCTACTCCCCGAACACCATCTGTACCAAAATACTTCATTACTTCATCCTCATTTCGAATTAATCATTTTGACGTGAAATTTTCACTTTAATTGTTGACTGTTCAAATCCAGCTACTTTGTTTAGCTTTGCATCTAAATCAACGGTTTTTGTTTTTTCATCCGCAACATCGCTCGTATCAACTTCCACAACTACTCGTTTGATGTTATTTAGTTGCTCAGAAGTACCAAACACCCTAACGCGTTTTGTAGTTGATGTTAACTTGAATTTATCTGATTTACTTTGAACCCCACGGCTCTTCAACGACACTGGAACCTCTTTGCTTTTTCCTGCCGAAATTGGTAGGTTTACGTCTGCCGTAGCCGGAGTAATAACAACATTAACCGTCTTATCCTTTGAATCCAAGGCCTCAATAATTGCTTGGCTTTGAATTGATGTTCTTGCATCTTGCGGGATATTAAGTTGGGCAACCACCCGTTTGATCTTATTGATCTCGTCAGAAGCACCAGTAATTTTGACGTTTTTCACATCAGCACTAGCCTCACCTGTCTTATAACCTGGCGCAACATTTTGCTTATTATACTTAACAGAAAGTGGATAAGTTACCGTCTTTCGAGGTTGAATATCAACTGTAATTGTAGTCGGCTCAAATCGATACTTAATCTCAGAATTAAGCCCCTCTTGTTGAATTCGAACCTTATGTTTACCAACTGATAGCTTTGATAGATCAGCGTAAGCTTTAAAATTTTGGGTGTTTGCTGTAGTTGTTACCAATGCTGATGGTCCGGTCAGCCGAATCTTAACTCTTTGCGGATACCCATTAACAAAGTATTTATTACTATTGACCGTCAGGGACAACGGAACGGAAAAAGATTCTGACTTATCTGAGGTCAACCTGGTGATTTGATTGTTGCCTCGAGATGATTGAGAGTTTGTCTGGGTACCGTCGACGTAAATAAACAGCAGTCCGGTAAGGAAGAGGGCCATCAACCGGTAAGTCCAGTTACTAAGCAAGAATTTTTTCATTCACTCTTCCCTCCCCGAAAGTGACTCTCAATAAAGTGTGTAATCGTAACGATTGCATTTCGATGCTCAGGTTCAGAGTCATCCTTTATCAATTGATCGCGTAAATATTTAATATAGTCTTCCTGAGTCATCCCTCGAAGAAGCTCGTTATTTTGAGTAATCGAAACCTCGCCAGTCTCTTCAGAGATAACTATTGTTAAAGCATCAGTCAATTCAGAAATTCCAACTGCAGCTCTATGTCTAGTACCCAATTCCTTTGGAATCAAATTACTCTGAGATAGTGGTAAATATGCCGCAGCCACAGCAACTCGGTTATTCTTAAGGATTACCGCTCCATCATGAAGTGGAGTATTAGGAATAAAAATATTGATCAACAATTCGCCAGTGACGTCCGCATCAATATCAATACCAGTCTCAATATACTCTTCTAGACCAGTATTCATCTGAATCGTCATTAGCGCTCCGATTCTTCTCTTTGACATATATTGGATGGCTTTATCTAGTTCAGAAATCAGCTTTTCCGCAGCCTTATTTTCACGTTTGCTTTTAACGAACAACGAACCGCGACCGATATGTTCCAATCCTCTCCGAATCTCAGGTTGAAATATAATAATGATTGCAATAACTCCCCAATTAAGTACCTGATCAACTACCCAGGACATCATCGTAAAGCCTGCCCAGACACTGACCAACTTAATCAAAGCAATTAGAATAATTCCCCGCAAAAGCTGAACTGCTTTGGTTCCTTTGACCAAAAGAATCAATTTATAAATCACAAACCAAACCACTGCGAAATCAACTAGCTTGATCAGGCTTTGAATTGAAATTATATCTGTCCAGTTCATCTCAAACTCCTTTTAAAATTGCTCACCCATTTATTATATCATTCAACCATTGCAACTCCTAATCAGATCAAAGTTCTGCACCGATTTTTAAGTAAGTTATAAAAAATATTAGTCTTTTTCAATATTAGTGGTAATTTTAGTCAAAACATTGTTTAATAGAATTCGGTTAGGAGGAATGGGATTGAGTAAAAAAGCAAAATGGGCCGTTAGAATTATATCTATTTTATGGTTGGCCTTCCTCTATCTTCGACTAAAGAATCCTCCGTTTAATTTTTTAGTGCTTAACACATTTTTGGCACTAATTCCGATTGAATTAAGCTTCCATTTAGGAGTTAAGAAGCCAAAAAACTCCATTTTATTCTGGATTTTATTTATAATTTGGATGCTCTTTTATCCAAATACCCCCTACTTATTAACGGATTTATTCCACTTATCGTTGCTAAACCCTTACGGGACTAACGGACTTCTTCGGCTAGACAACCAGATGTGGCTTAACTTCACCTTACTGTTAGTTTCAGCGTTATTCACTACGATTATTGGTATGTGGGGTGTAAAGACGATTTCCAGAGCGATAGCCGTTAAGCTACATCTACCTACCCTACTTGGTTCAAATTTAGTCGTTTTATTGATAACATTGTTATCTTCAACGGGAATTTTTATCGGTAGATTCTTAAGAATTCACACAATTTACTTGTTCCTTACGCCGGAACAATTCATCAATCCATTATTGAATATGTGGAACCGAAGTACCATCATTTTTATTATTTTACTTACTGTGGTACAACTTGTTTTCTACTATACGCTTGAGTTAATAGTAAAATCAGATGACACTTTAAATAATGAGTAGTGGCTAGGACATAACTAGGTAAATCAAAATAAAGTAACGATAAATTTCATTCTCTTGAAATTTATCGTTACTTTTTTGTTTTCATCCAAATCCTTGCTACACTCAGTACCCATCAGAACTGAGCCCTAGTATTCATGGTTCTCAACTGCTGTTGGTCTTGCTGGGGCACTAAGACAAAATCAAAGTTTTCTGTAATGCTCCCTACTCTGTTCTCTGATAGTTCATTATCAAAACTGACTCTGAATAATTGATGTTCTGCCTTAAATGAGCCGCCATGCGCCAGTCAATCTTACCTTGCTCAAGTAAAATTTGAACCCCTTCCCGCTCAGCAGCTAAAGCTTTGATTCGTAAGTTATGATAGCTCATATTATGTTCTTTACGACCTCGTTTGGTCTTCTCTTTCGCAATTTCAATTTGATTACGATAGTGAATTACTAAGTGGTACACCGACTGGCCGTCAAATCTATCATTATCAATATCATCACGCTCAAAATATTCAGATAATGCTTTAATTGCTTCTTTTGATTCTGCTATTTGAATTTCAGCAAGCTCCTCGGATAAGTTTGGATCATCGACGCGATTGATCATCCATAATCGCAATCGACCCTTCACTTGAGCAACGCGTTTCTTAACCCTTAACCCTAACTGAAAACGTGGCGAATGACCCTCCGAGTGCATCAAGTGATTGTCTTGATTAACCAACTGGGCACCAGCAATATTATAGGCTCGCTTAGTTATTTTATCAGCCGTGTATAACCTTTCAAGGGCTTCACGTTCACCATTCAACGCCACCCGTCTAAGGGCCAATTCATCAGAAATCACTGCAGCCATATTATTGGAATTATCCTGTTGAAATTCAAGGCGCCTAATCATAAACTGGTAATCCAAAATCAAATCATAAGCTTCTCGCTGATTAGAATCTCGCCGTTGCTCCTCAATTCGGTTGATTGCCAACCTCATCAGGTAAATTCTAGCAGCAGTATCGGTTATAAAGCTGTCATTATCCACTGTTGGTTCTTCCTTATCAACATCAGAACCATCAACGTTTGAACCACGGGTAAGTAATGGTGCTTTATTCTCGGAAATCAGTGGTAACGTGATGGTTGCAACTATCAAACTGATTAGGATTACAAACGCAGCAATAAACAACGCAAGGGCCCGAGATGGAAATTTATCACCGTTGCCGACTACCATTGGCAGTGATAAAACTCCGGCCATCGTTACCGCACCCCTAACTCCAGAAAGGCCAGCCAATACGGCAGCCTTAAATGGATGCATCATCGATTTACCATGAGTGATAGCTGTTCCAACAATCTGGTAAAGATAAATCCAAACTACCCGAATAATTAAAATAATTAACCAGGCAACAAAGGACAAGCCAATTGCACCAAAAGTATTGATCTTATCATTCTGGATAATTTCAGTGGTTGCAAACGGTAACTCAATTCCCAAAATAACAAACACAATTCCGTTTAACGTATAGATTATAATGTCCCAAGTCCGTTCGCTAACCAGAGTAAGTTCCGGTTGGCTGTAATCAATTACCCCACCAAAAAAGTGAAATACGATTCCGGCCGCCACCACTGCAATAACTCCAGAAGCGTGAAAAAGCTCTTCTGTAAGTAAATACACTGCAAATGGCGTTAACATTTGTAACACCGTATTAAAAATCACATCGTTGATTCCCTGTCTAAATAGCCAGTTTTGAATCACAATAACGAGCGTGATAATGACCACTCCGCTTAGGAAACCAACAATACTAATATAGAAAAAGTCAATTGCGGCTGCCTTGATTGAGAATAATCCGGTTACCGTAGCAGCAACCGCATATTTAAAAGCAATCAAACCAGAGGCGTCGTTAATCAAACTCTCACCGTTAACCAGGTGAAGGACCCCTTCTGGTAGTTGAACTCGTTTGGAAATGGATTGAACC
This sequence comes from Lentilactobacillus sp. Marseille-Q4993, assembly GCF_951230165.1. Taxonomy (GTDB): domain Bacteria; phylum Bacillota; class Bacilli; order Lactobacillales; family Lactobacillaceae; genus Lentilactobacillus. The sequence continues at coordinate 132,124 of NZ_CATNVB010000001.1, read as the reverse complement.
GCAACGGGGTCAGTTGGGGATAGAATTGCTGCCAAAGCGAAACTAACTGAAAGAGGCATTGTCGGAATAACTTGGTGAAACAACAATCCCCCTATCGCAGTAGTTAAAAACACCAACAGAATAGCATTCCCTAAAATTGGGCCTCTAAGCTTCCAAAGCTCCTGTTTAGGAAATTTCCGACCATCGTTGAACAGCAATGGGGCAATGAACAACAGCAAAAACCAATCCGTTTCTAATGGGATTGATGTATGTAAAAAAAGGGCCGCCCCTAATCCAAAGGCAACCTGAATCAAACTAACCGGAACGGCCGGAATGAAGTGATCGACCACATTGGATAGTAAGACGATTCCAATTAATAAAATAACCGCTTCTAGGATGTGCAATTGAGCGTCCCCCTTTTTTGATTACTTAACGTCTTCTCCTATAATCCTAACTTCTGTTTCTAAGTGAACTTGATACTTTTCAAAGACAGTCTCTTGAACGTGCTTGATGACGTTAAGATAGTCAGTAGCTGTGGCATTATCAACGTTGACAATGAATCCTGCATGCTTCGTAGACACTTGAGCGCCACCGATTTGAAAACCTTGTAACCCTGAATCATGAATCAACTTACCGGCAAAATAACCTTCTGGTCGTTTGAAAACACTACCGCACGAAGGTAATTCGAGTGGCTGTTTAGCCGCCCTAAGTTCATTCAAGTGATCCATTTGCTTCTGAATCTTAGCGGGATTACCATGAGTCAAACTAAAAGTAGCAGAAAGAACGATTTGGTTATTTTCCTGAACGCTACAGTGACGATAACCAAAATCGAGTTGTTTCTGATTTAGATGAATGATTTTGTTATCAGGAGTGAGCACTTCCGCAGCTGTAACAACATCGTCAACATCACCACCGTATGCACCCGCGTTCATGTACACTGCCCCACCAACGCTTCCTGGGATCCCTGCAGCGAATTCTACGCCAGACAACGAGTGAGCCTGAGCAACTTTAGTGACTTCAATAAAAGCAGCTCCAGCTTGAGCTACGATTGTATTTTCGTGAACTGCAATTTTACTCATCTTAGTTAGAATCATGGTCAATCCACGAATTCCACCATCCTTAACGATTAAATTACTTGCATTCCCAATGACCGTAACAGGAATTTGGTGTTCATTTGCGTAGTTAAGTAATAGCTGAGCTTCATCGACACTACTTGGGAAAGCCAAAATATCTGCATTCCCGCCGGTTTTTGTGTGGGTATACTTTGACAGTGGTTCATTTAAGTAAATGTCAGTCTTTGGATATTCAGTCTTCATTTCCTCGTATTGGTTCATTTTCTCATTCCTCAATTTCAAAACATATGTACTAATATTGTAACACGAATATTAAAATCAGCCATTTACCAACCCGTTATTGATTGAAAGTTCAGCAAATTCAAGTTAGAATTAGACACAATAAATGAGGTGAAACCATGAATTTTGTTGCTATGGATTTTGAAACAGCAAATCGAAAACGAGCAAGTGCCTGTTCACTCGCTCTTACAGTTGTAAAAGATAACCAGATTGCAGATGAACTATACTCTTTGATTAACCCAGAAGTTGACTTTGACTGGCGCAACATTCAGGTCCACGGCATCCATGAGGCTGACGTTGCTGACGCGCCGACTTTTCCTGAACTGTGGGACCACATCAACAGCCTGTTCGGAACTAATCGATTAGTCGTTGCTCACAACGCCTCTTTCGATAATAGCGTTCTCAGAAAATCACTTGAACGTTACGGAATTGAAACACCACACTTTTTAAGCTTGGATACGCTGAGAACCTCAAAGCAATTTTACCCGGACTTGGAAAACCATAAATTAAACACGCTCTGTGATGCCCTCAATATCACGTTAGAACATCATCACAACGCCCTCGATGATAGCGTTGCATGTGCAAATATTTTAATTCACCAGCAAAACCAGTTTGGCAGCGAACAACTTATGCCATTCGTCAAAGCAATTTAATAGCCGCTACTTAGCACCCAACGACATTTCCATTAGTCCGTGGGTGCTTTTTTAGGTTTAGACTGGCAAACTCATCAATAAGGCTTCCTCACCATCAACAGTGGTCTGTTTATGAGTCCTAAAGCCTAGCTTTTCATAGATATGAACTGCAGGGAGATTATCTTTAAGGACCACCAAAAAAATCTCCCCAAGATTGCTGTACTCCGCTGCCCATTCAATTGCTAATTCCACCAAATTAGTGCCCAGCCCATGTCCCTGGTACTGTTTTAACACTGCAACTCCGAGTTCACCCTGATCGTTTTTAAGATAATCAACGGTCACTATTCCAATCGGTTGACCATCAATCTCAGCAAGTCCCATTAGATTTCGATCAGATGTGGAAATGATATCAATATATTTTCGAATATCTAATTCATCAATTTCATCAAGGTCAGCGTCAATAAAAAAAGTATCAGTTTCTTCACTCAGTTGCCTAAGCATCCCCAACACTGCCACCGCATCATTTGGCTCTGCAAGCTTAAACCCCACTTCTCTGCTCATCATCTACTCTCCCACTACTTTACCTATCATTTCATCTGCCCGGCTACCATGGCCTTCAAATTCGATTTTACGGTTATCTTCAGCCTCATTATCAAGTCGTTCAAACTTTATCTTCAAGTATTCAGTTGGTAATTCATCTTCAATAAATTCAGACCACTCGACCACGGTTACACCATCACCATTGAAATACTCCTCAAGGCCAAGTTCCTCACCACCGCCATCTTCAAGACGATAAACGTCCATGTGGTAGAGCGGGATTCGTCCACCCTTATACTCACGGATGATTGTAAACGTGGGACTCTTAACCGGCCTTTTTATTCCTAACGCCTTTCCAATTCCCTTTGTGAAGGTTGTCTTCCCGGCACCAAGGTCACCGTCTAAGAGCAAAACATCACCTGGCTGTAGCAAGTTGCCAAGTTTAGAACCAATTTCAATTGTTTGATCAGCCGATTTAGCTAAAACTGTTGTTTTCATTTTAAAAGCTCCTTTTCCAAGGTATTAAAAAAGTGGGTCAATTTTATAATACCAATGACCCACCCTTGTTTCATATTATAGCGCTTGTGCAGCGGTAATAATCGCTACTTTATAGACATCTTCTGGGTTACTACCCCGTGATAAATCATTAACTGGCTTGTTAAGTCCTTGAAGGATTGGGCCAAGTGCTTCAAACCCACCAAACCGTTGACCAATTTTATAACCAATGTTTCCGGCTTCCAAACTTGGGAAGATAAACACGGTCGCGTGACCTGCAACGTCTGAATCAGGGGCCTTCTGGGCAGCGACCTCAGGGACAAATGCAGCATCAAATTGAAATTCACCATCAATTGGTAAATCTGGTGCCATTTCTTTTGCGAGTTTAGTGGCTTCTTGGACTTTTGTCACCATATCCCCTTTGGCTGAACTCTTAGTTGAGAAACTAAGCATTGCCACTTTAGGATCAATATCAAAAGTTTTGGCCATTTCAGCACTTACAACGGCAACTTCTGCCATTTGCTGAGCATCCAACTCAAGATTAATTGCACAGTCAGCAAATAAGTATCTTTGGTCACCCTTCTGCATAACGAACGAACCACTGATCAAATTGACTCCTGGCTTTGTTTTAATAATTTGAAGAGCTGGTCGAACAGTGTCACCGGTTGGGTGGAAAGCACCAGAAACCATTCCGTCAACTTTGTCCATGTATACCATCGTAGTTCCAAAATAGTTTGCATCTTTCAGCCATTGACGAGCCTTTTCTTCGTCCGTTTTTCCCTTACGTCTCTCAACAATTGCATTGACCATTGAATTGATTACGTCTTGAGGTTGGTTTTCAAAATCAACGATTTCCACACCGTCTAAGCTTGCATCAATGCTAGTAGCAACTTTCGAAATTTCATCATTTGTCCCTAATAAAATTGGATGAGCAAGATCATCCGCAGCTAGTCGTGAAGCCGCCTCGACAATTCTTCTGTCACTACCTTCAGGAAATACTAAACTAATTTTTTTGCCTTTAATTTTGCTCTTTAAACTATCAAATAAATCCATTACATATTCCTCCTGAGATTTACTAAATTAGATTGGTTGATCTACATGTTCAGGTAACTGCCAGTTAATTGGCTCTTTTCCCATGGCAATCAAAGCCTCATTAGTCTTAGAAAATGGCTTAGAGCCGAAGAATCCGCGACTTGCTGACAATGGGCTTGGATGGGCTGATTGAATTACGATGTTGGTATCAGTATCAATTAAAGATATCTTATTCCTAGCGGCCCGTCCCCATAGGATGAACACCACCGGCTCTTCTCGTTCCGATAACTTTTTGATTGCTGCATCTGTTAACTGCTCCCAACCCTTGCCCTTATGAGAGAATGCCTGACCGTTTCTAACCGTCAGAACAGAATTAAGGAGTAACACTCCCTGCTTTGCCCAACTAGTCAAATAACCGTGGTTGACTGGCTTGATTCCTAAATCTGATTCTAGTTCCTTATAAATATTTCTTAACGAAGGTGGAATTTGCACCCCCGGTAAAACTGAAAAACTAAGACCGTGAGCTTGATTAGGCTCATGATAAGGATCCTGACCAAGAATAACAACTTTTACCTTACTAAACGGGGTTAAAGCAAAAGCTTCGAAAATATGATTCATATCTGGATGGATAAACTGGGTCTCATATTCACTTACCAAAAACTTTCGTAGTTCTTGATAGTAAGTTTTTTCAAACTCTGGCTCCAATACATCCCACCAGTCATTCTTGATAAACGGTTTCATTCCCAACACCTCAACATCTATTTTACCATATGAATTACCGTTTATCAGCGAGTAATAACTGGGTTAACATGTTAAAATAAAATTAAAACAAGGAAAGGGTTAATATGATGAGTCGAAAAATTCAACTTAACGTTTCGGAACTTGAACAAAGTGGTTCGGCAAAGGTCATCAATGAATTTGATGACACAAAATATCTGATTATTGGTCGTTGGGGACTGGTATCGGATTCATACTCCGTTTACTCCCGAATTGGCGAACTGCTAGTTGAAATCAAGCAACGTACTTTGGGAACCCACCCCCAGTTCGAATTATTCGCCTCAGAAGACATGATTGGAACTTCACTCTTTAACGTTGCATTTCGTTATACGACTCTTTATATCAACGGTATTAACTGGTTAGTGGTTGGCAATGAGAAAAAGCAAAACTACATAATATTTAATGGTCACAAGCGAATTGGAGCAATTAACTCATTTAATAATGATGGTAAAGTAGTCCGAATAATTACCGCAACTAATTTAGAGTACGAACCAATCATCGTTGCAATTTCAGCGATTTTAAATCATCCAGTCGTGGTTAACCACTTGAACATCTCCAAAAACCCTTTCAAAAATTTCAGTCCATCTTTAGATTAAAAAACGAAGATTAAAACCAGCATCGCTGGTATAATCTTCGTTTTTTTATGTATCGAACAGTGGGACATGTGTTCGAATTTATTTATAGTGCTTCATTACTCGGTCGATTTGACGTTCCTGATCGCGACGCTTAATGGATTCACGCTTATCAAATTCACGCTTACCTTTAGCGACACCAATCAAAACCTTAGCAAAACCATTCTTAAGATAAACCTTTAGTGGAACAATTGTAATCCCTTTATCTGAAGTATCTTGAGATAACCGTTTAATTTCCTTCTTGTGGAGAAGTAACTTCCGATTTCGAATTGGATCATGATTGAACTGGTTACCATTAGCGTACTCACTAATGTGAACGTTCATCATGTAAGCCTCACCGTTCTTTATTTGGACGAACCCGTCTTTTAAATTGATTCTCCTATCGCGAATCGACTTAATTTCAGTTCCAGTCAGTACAATTCCTGCCTCATAAGTATCTTGAATCGAGTAATCATGTCTAGCCTTTTTGTTTTGGGCCATCAAATTGTCGTCATTTTTTTTGGTCTTATTCTTTGCCATGATTACACCTCCTCAGATTAGTGGCGTTTATTATTTCCAGATTGTCTTGAGTGGGAATTACCATTACCACCACGGCTGTTACGATTGTTACTGTGATTCCGGTTGTTATTTGATGAATGTCTGTTGTTGGAATGCTGTCTATCATTATTGTAATGACGTTTTGGCAACATATCACTTGTTGGGGTCTTTTCAGGATCAACAATATCAAAGTCAACTGCACTTTGTTCAATATCAACGTTGATTACCTTAACCCGAATTTCTTGCCCCATCTTGTACGTTCTTCTGGTATTCCGACCAACGAGTGCCATAAACTGTTCAACGTATTCATAGTAGTCATCGTTCATCCGACTAATATGAACAAGTCCCTCAACTGTATTTGGCAATTCAACGAACATTCCGAATTTAAGAACTGAGCTAACCACGGCATCAAACTCTTCACCAATGTGGTCATGCATGTACTCTGCCTTCTTCATTGCATCCGTATCACGCTCGGCATCAACAGCTCGGCGTTCATACTCAGAAGTTGTGGTTGCAATCTCATCTAGGACATTCGCATACTTCTTCTTGGTTTCCTTATTAATCCCGTTATCTTCGTAGTAATGAATCATCCGGTGAACCATTGTATCAGGGTACCGTCTAATTGGTGAAGTAAAGTGGGTATAGTATGGTGCAGCCAAACCAAAGTGACCAAGAGACTGATCGGAATATTTAGCCTGCTTTAAGCTCCGAAGTAACATTACGGACACCATTGTTTCTTCAGGCTTACCAGCAACCTTTTTCAAAACATTCTGAAGCATTTTTGGTTTAATGTGCTCTGGATCACCTTTAACATTGATTCCAAAGGCCGTGAGCATTTCAAAGAAGCTCTTAATTCGGTCAGCATCTGGGGTTTCATGAACCCGATATAGGAACGGAACATGGGCTTCATAATAATGTTGAGCAACGGTTTCATTTGCAGCCAACATGAATGATTCAATCATTCTTTCTGCTAATCCCCGAACTCGTAGCTTAATATCAATTGGGTGACCCTTTTCATCAACGATAATTTCAGCTTCGTGATTGTCAAAATCAATTGCACCGTTATTTTTTCTGTGCTTGTACAAAATTCGATGAAGATCAGCCATGTCTTCAAACATTGGCACTAGTTTGTCATATCTAGCCATTGTCTTTTCATCATGAGATTCAATGATTTCGTTAACCGCGGTATAGGTCATACGGGCAGCAGATCTCATCAAACTAGGATGGATTCGGTGCTTAATAACATTTCCGGCTTGGTCAATTTCCATGTCACAACTCATACATAGTCGCAATTCACCCTCGTTAAGAGAACAGATTCCATTGGAAAGACGTCTTGGCAACATTGGAATTACGCGGTCAGTTAAATAAACTGAAGTTCCGCGTCTAAATGCTTCCTTGTCAATAACGCTACCTGGAGTAACGTAATGACTAACATCGGCAATATGAACACCAAGGTGATAGTTTCCGTTATCTAATTTCCAAACAGTTACCGCATCATCCAAATCTTTTGATGACTCACCATCAATAGTTACTAAGGTTTGATCAGTAATATCTTCCCGACCAATTTTTTCCTCTTCGGTAACGTGGTCTGGAATTTGATCAGCGGCTTCCATAACTTCCTCTGGAAATTCAGAAGGAATATCATGAGCGTATACAATTTGTAAAATATCAATTCCTGGATCGTCAACCGAACCAATAATTTGGTCAGCAATTCCCACCATATAGTCAGGATGCTTTGCATTTGGATACTCGGTGATTTGAGCAGTAATTACTTCACCAGGAGTTGGTTTCAGTCCAATCTCATTGATATAAAACTTATATTTGGCGATTTTTTTATCTGTCAATCGAACTTGACCGTAGTATTCACCATCATCTTCGCCCTTAGAAAAGGCACCAACAACATTTTTATACTTGCGATCAGTGATAGCAGTAACCTTAGCTTCGGGTCCCTTACTCATGTCAGCTGACGCTGGTCTAGTGATTTCAAATTCAACCGTGTCTCCATTCAGAGCCATCATCGTGTTGTCTGGGGCAACATAAGCGTCTGGTTGAACATCGTCGTAGGCAATAAACCCAAATCCCTTATCATTTGCATGGAAAATACCACTTAATTTGAGATTTTCTGGATTCAGTTTGAATTTACCGTCTTCGGTCACCACTGCAGTTCCTTCTCTCTCAAGAATAACAAGTTCTTGAACAATTAATTTAAAGGCAGCTGAACCGTGATAGTGAAGTTCATCAGCAATTTCTTCTACCGATTTGGATTGGTCTGGATGTGCTCTAAGCACACCTTCAATTTCGTTTTTTAATTCTTTATCTTGATCTTGCAATATTTATTCCTCAATTATTTATATATATTTTCTAGAAACAGGCTTAAATCTTGTTCCAACTGCTGGTGAGCAGAATTGACCGTAATCATATGACTAGCATCTGGATACTCATGAAAACTCACTGAGGTATTCTTCAAACGATTATTCAAATTGCGGCCACTTTGTGGATCGACAATCTCATCAGCAAGTCCCTGGCCGATAAAGTAGGGAACCTGGATTTTATCAAGATTGGCCGAAACATCCAACGTAAATGTTGAAATATCAGCAAGCAGTGAATCAATATTATTATCAAGCCATTCGAGCTTTTCAGCCATGACAGATGGGTCAGTTTTATAGGCAACATAATTGGCCCTTGCCATCTTGATAAATGTATTGTGGACTGTGGAAGGTCCCTCACGAACAATTGGGGAACCAAACGATCCACCACCAACTAATTCTGGAAAAGATTCCAAAGCCTTGGCAGCAAAAATACCTCCAAGCGAAATCCCAAAGATACTAATTTGTTCCATTCCCTTTTCCTTCATGAATGAAACAGCATCTTGAGTACCTTGCCACCACTTCTCAGGGGATCCCTGATTTATAATGTCCATAAAATCAGGAGTTCCATGACCAGTAAGTAGCGGCGCGTAAACTGAGTAATCCAACTTCTCCAATCGCCTTGCTAATAAACGAACGTCAATTGGGCCACTAGCAAACGCGTGCATTAAAATAATACCCTTTTTCCCGTGTTCAAAAAAGAATGTTCCTGGTTGTGGCATGGTACCTTCCCCCCTCAATTCAGATTCATATACTCATTATAATAAAAATCCCCCTGCTTTTAAACAGGAGGATTCCATAACTAATGTGATGACAACCAAACTAGACCAAGTGATAATGCGAAAAAGATTACTCCTAGTACAACAGTCGTCTTTTGCATAAACGCTTCAAACCCGCGTGGCTTTTGTTTTGCAAACAAATCATCAGCCCCACCTGTTAAAGCAGACATAGCGTCGTTGGTTTTTGATGGTTGCATCAAAACTGCGATTGTAATCAAAATACAATCAATTATTAGCAAAGTTAATAGTAAATTATACACGTGATAGCCTCCCACCGAACATACGGCTTACATTACTCATAATACGATACCATAAACCAACAGATAATGCCAGTTTACTATTTCTTCGTTGCAATTTTTTGAAGTTCTTTTGTTAGCTGATATCGATTCTTATCAGCAACATTAACGAACATAGTATCACCAGCCATTATCAGCATATCTCCAGTTGGGATAAACTCATGACCATTTCGCTTAACCTTTGTAATTAGAGCTCCCTTTGGCCATTTGATGTCTTTAACCTTACGACCATCAGCATTGGCCCCGACAAACACCGTTTGAATAATTTCGCTTGTCCGACCAATAAACTCTTGGGTGTCCACCTTCATCATTGCATCTAGCATATCTGCATAAACTGGGCCACCTCTCAAAACATCAACAACGATGTACGCTACTAGTGATACCACAGCAAGTCCCAGCATATGGGTCAAGCTACCAACCATTTCAGTAATCAATAAAATTGCCGTAAAAGGCGCCTTACTGATCCCTGCAAAATAACCAGCCATCCCCATAATTACAAAGCTTGAAAAGTAGTGAGGGGAAACCAAACCAACCATTATCAGAATTTTACCTACCACAGCACCAATTAAAGCGCCTAAACAAAGGATGGGGAGAAAGATGCCACCAGGCAAACTACTACCATAATTAAAGATTGAAACAAAAAATCTAACGATAAGGAATCCTAAGATTGCAATGACTGAGTAACTTCCCGTTGGTAACGACAATATTACTCTACTTCCGCCTCCCATTAGGATTGGCAGATACATTCCAAGTGGAATTAAACAGACCAGAGGAATTATTCCAGCATATGGCCTTAATTTTGGATTGATCTTATTGATCCAATCATATGCCACATTGATATTTAAAATGACAAATTGATATGCCCTTCCAAGTACACCCAGAACGATTCCTAACAAAATTGCCAACGGAAAGTAATTTAAGGGCAACGGTGACGATGGCATATATAGAACTGGTTTCAAACCAAAAGCATATGTTGCCACGAAGTCAGCCGTAATCGAAGCAGATAGCGAAACGACCCAAATGTTGGTTGAAAAGTTGTGATAAATTTCTTCAAGCACAAACATCGTACTTGCTATCGGAGCATTAAAGGCAGCACTGAGGCCAGCTGCAGCCCCACTTGAAATCAGAACCTTTCGATCCGTTCCAACCTGGTTAGTAAGTTTTGCAACTCCCTGACCAACTGTTGACCCAAGCTGAATAGAGGGGCCTTCACGCCCAAGATACAGCCCACTACCAATAGCTAATGAACCCGCAACAAACTTGCGCCATAATACCGGCCAAAAAGGGAACTCAACTAGACCTTGAAGTTGGCCTTCAACTTGAGGTATTCCGGACCCTTTTATATCAGGGACATCTGAAAGTAGCTTGCCACCAATCAAACCAATTGTGACCACGATCACTAGGGCGACAAGAACTAATTTAAAATCATGCTTTGCCAAGCCCAATAATTTGGTCATAAATTCAGTTAACCCCTGAATAATAAAGCGAAACATGGCTACCACAGTTCCAGACAAAGCCCCAATCAAAATACCACTTAAGATCATCTTTATCTGGTTGTAATAAAATCTACTTTGACTAATCAATTTTCTCATCCTCAAATAATTACTATCTAAAATAATATCATTATTTGAGAGTTAATATTAATGTTTTTTAATAACTCGACCCTTGGTAATCGCTTTCTTAACAACCTTTTTTGCCTTTTTGGTATCACGATGCCGATTAGCTTTCCGCACCATTCGATTCTTGGTCAGCTTGGCCTTCTTCACCACACGATGAATTTTGCTAGAACGTTGCTTATTATACTTAACTGTCAAATCAATCGGATCTGTAGTAGATACTCTAACGGGGGTCAGTTTACCGGCAATTTTATACCCCTTCAAGTTAAGCGTTGATTTGCTGATAGTCGTGCCGTAGTCAACGTAAAAAGTAAGTCTTTTAATCTTCTTTCCATGCTTGTTGACCGCTTGAACTTTCACAGGGACTTTTGCGGGAATGAAGTTCATGAACAAGCGGTCGCCTTGAACCATTCCACCTTGATATACATAACCATAATAATTTAATCCATTTCGAGCTAAAGCGTTTATGTCTTCACTACTTAAACTGGTTGGATATTCAAATAGTACATTACCAAACGACTTGCCAATGATTTGATAGTGGTTAACTGTGGGAGTTGTAATTTGAATAGGATTGCTCCCAGTTTGGTTACCTTGATTTTTAGTTGAATCAGCTTGAGTCTCGACATCTGTTTTACCACTTAAAATCATGTCATCGCCCACACCAGTATCCACTGTGGTAACTTTATCGGTTCCAACATTTTCATCGCTCACAGAAACTAAATTGTCACCAGTTCCTTGATCGCTTGCAGTAACCAAATCTTCTCCGATTCCCTTATCATTTACACCAATTTCACTTGATCCAGTTCCTTCGTCAGTGGTTTTAATTTCTCCATCCCCAACACCAGTATCCTTGCTCTTACTAATGTCAGTTGCAGTTGATTCGTCCTTAGCGTCAATTTCTTTAGTTTCGGTACCTTGATCACTCGTGTTAGGTTGATCAGTAATGGTCCCCTCATCCCGTTTATCGGTAGTTGGTTGGTTCTCAGTTTTACCAGACCCAGAGACACTGGTATCATCCTTAATTTTTCCATCGTCTGCAGGATTAATATCCTCATCCTTAGGTTTTTCTATACTAGTACCGGTGTCAGGCTTTTGGTCACTATCATTTCCAGTAACTCTTTGACCTTCCCCCTTAATTCTTCCGCTGTCATCACCAATTAATTTGTCAGTTACTTTTGACTGATCAACATTGGTCCGACCTGGCTTGTCCTCATCAACTGTAAAATCAACCGCATAACGTTCCCCAACGAACTCTTCGTCCTGAAGATAAGTAAATGCCATATCTTTTTGTGGTGATACACTGGCAGCTTTTGCAGATGGGGTATAGCCAGCATAGGTTGGTGCCGATACTGCGTTGCCAACCTTATAATCACCCTTTAGCCATTGGTACCGATTGACAATTTGCTGTTTGCCTTCACTATTTGAGGAACAGAACGTTGTTCTCACCAAAATCAAGTCACTATTTTCTACCTTTGCAGCACTATTTTGTGATGCTGCCATTTGTTGGTCCGCGGAAGCACCAACCCCACCTACCATTGTCATTCCTAATACAGCTGTTGAAAAGAGAATCAATTTTTTCACAATAAAAAACCTCCATTTTTTTCGATTCATAAATTAAATCCGAAAAAATGAAGGCTAGTTATTTTAGTAATTTAAAATTACTTGTTTAAAATGTTTTGACGAGCTTCCTTTGAAAGGTTGTAGAATGAGTCAACACCCTTGTAGTTAGCGATGTCGCCCAATTGATCTTCAATTCTCATCAATTGGTTGTACTTAGCGATACGTTCGCCACGGCTCATTGAACCAGTCTTGATTTGACCAGCGTTAAGAGCAACAACCAAGTCAGAAATTGTAGTATCTTCAGTTTCACCAGAACGGTGTGAAATGATAGCAGTGTAACCTGCTTCTTTGGCCATTTCAACAGCTTGAACTGTTTCAGTCAAAGTACCGATTTGGTTAAGCTTGATAAGGATAGCATTGGCAACGCCACTTTCAATACCCTTCTTCAAGTAGTCAGTGTTAGTAACGAACAAGTCATCACCAACGATTTGAACCTTCTTGCCAAGACGGTCAGTAGCCATCTTCCAATCTTCCCATTCGTTTTCATCAAGTGGGTCTTCGATTGAAATAACTGGGTACTTGTCAACGATTTCTTCAAGTAAACCAACGAATTCGTCAGCAGTGTATGACTTGCCGTCACCAACAAGGTCATACTTCTTAGTCTCAGTGTTGTAGAATTCTGATGCGGCACAGTCAAAGGCAATGGCGATGTCCTTACCTGGCTTGTAACCTGCACGTTGGATAGCTTCAACAAGAATTTCAAATGGTTCCTCGTTGTTCTTCAAATCAGGTGCGAATCCACCTTCATCACCAACAGCAGTTGAGTAACCGCGTTCGTTCAATAAGTTTTTCAAATTGTGGAATGTTTCTGAACTCCAACGAACAGCTTCCTTGATAGTTGGTGCACCAACAGGCATAATCATGAATTCTTGGAAATCAACCTTGTTGTTAGCGTGCTTTCCACCATTGATAACGTTCAACATTGGAGTAGGTAATAAGTTAGCGTTAAAACCACCCAAGTAGTTGTACAATGGCATTTCTAATTCATCAGCAGCAGCACGAGCAGCAGCAAGTGAAACACCCAAAATAGCATTTGCACCAAGCTTACCCTTGTTAGGAGTACCGTCCAATTCGATCATAGCCTTATCGATTGCTAATTGGTCAGTTACATCGTAACCAACGATTTCCTTTGCAATAACGTTGTTTACGTTGTCAACGGCCTTTTGAACGCCTTTACCCATGAAACGGTCTTTGTCACCATCACGTAGTTCAACGGCTTCATGTTCACCTGTTGAAGCACCTGAAGGTACGATTCCGCGACCCATAGCACCTGCTTCAGTATACAATTCAACTTCAACAGTTGGGTTACCACGTGAATCAAGAACTTCACGAGCATAAATATCAGAAATAATTGACATGTCTTTTTTCTCTCCTTAACGAAAGTTGTGACCTCTTGTACAAGGTTCAACTTAATTTTATTAGTTTAGGCGCAAACTTTCAATAATAAAAAGCTCATTCACGCTATTTTTGTAAAAAATTTGCAAGTCGGAGGAACGAATCCGCCTTTAAACTCGCACCACCAGCCAAAACGCCATCAATATCATTTTGACTTAAAATTTCATCAGCGTTGTTATCATTGACACTTCCACCATACAAAACTCTAACCTGATTAGCAATTTCATCAGAATAGAGATCCGCAACGGTTTGTCGAATCAAGTAACATCCCTCTTCCGCCTCATCTGAACTAGCAGTTTTACCGCTACCAATCGCCCAACTTGGTTCGTATGCAATGATCAAGGTTTTAGCTTGCTCATTATCGATTCCCTTTAAAGCGTTAGTAACCTGGCTTACCACCCACGAAATCTTATTTGGTGACTCACGCCGACTCATCGTTTCATCACAGCAAATAATTGGGGTTAGGCCATTCCTAAAAGCAGCATGAACCTTTTTATTGATAACGTCGTCTGTTTCCTTAAAGTACTTACGTCTCTCGGAATGACCAATAATTACATGAGTAACACCCATTTCAGCAAGTGCCTTAGGACTAGTCTCACCAGTGTATGCCCCTTCATCTTCGTAAAAACAATTTTCGGCTGCAATAATCAGTGGCAGTTCGTCACGATTCTTAACCATGCTTTCCAAAAACAGGGGTGACGCAGCAATTGCAGTTTCAGTAACACTAGGATCAGGCAATTTATCCTTCATTGCTTTCAAGAAATCGACTGCTTCGTCAACTGAAAGATTCATTTTCCAGTTACCAGCAATAAACGGTATTCGCATTTTAAATCATCCCTTTGATTTGATTATAGTTGAGCAATTCGACAAAAAATCGCCTTACAATTAATTTTACCATATCAAATCATTAACTATATCAAAAAAAGACCCGCCTCTGGCGGATCTTATTTGATTACTTGTTATCGATTGCTGCGATACCAGGTAAAGTCTTACCTTCAAGATACTCAAGAGAAGCTCCACCACCGGTAGAAATATGAGTAAGCTTGTCAGATACACCTAATTGCTTAACAGCGGCAGTAGAATCGCCACCACCAACGATTGTAGTAGCATCTGAAAGACTTCCTAAGAATTTACCTACTTCAAGAGTTCCCTTTGCAAAGTTTTCCATTTCAAACACACCCATAGGTCCATTC
Source organism: Lentilactobacillus sp. Marseille-Q4993 (assembly GCF_951230165.1). Taxonomy (GTDB): domain Bacteria; phylum Bacillota; class Bacilli; order Lactobacillales; family Lactobacillaceae; genus Lentilactobacillus. The sequence goes on along the minus strand of NZ_CATNVB010000001.1, from coordinate 116,886 downwards.
CAAACAACCGTCTTTGCATCTTTAAGAACATCCTTGAATTGATCAACTGACTTAGGTCCAATGTCTAATGCCATCCAACCATCGTCAATATCGCCTTCAACAACCTTGTGTTCTGCATCGTTCTTAAACTCTGTAGCAACAACGTTGTCAACAGGGAGAACAATCTTGTCTCCACCCTTGTCAAGAATTGACTTAGCAGTATCAATCTTATCAGTTTCTACAAGTGAACCACCAATCTTGATTCCCTTAGCAGCGTAGAATGTATAAGTCATTCCACCACCAATAATGATCTTGTCAGCTTTGTCGAGTAAGTTGTCAATAACACCAATCTTATCAGAAACCTTAGCACCACCAAGAATGGCAACGAATGGTCTCTTAGGACTATTAACAGCTTCGCCCAAGAATTGGATTTCCTTTTCCATCAAGAAACCAGCAGCAACTGGCTTGCCAGCTTTGTGCATTGCTTCTGCAATACCAGCATTTGATGCGTGTGAACGGTGAGCGGTACCAAAGGCATCGTTTACAAACTCGTCACCCAATGAAGCCCAGTATTCGCCAAGCTTAGCATCGTTTCCTGATTCACGCTTTACATATTCGCCATCAACAACATCTTCATAACGAGTGTTTTCAAACAAAAGAACACTACCGTTTTCCATCTTGTCAATTGCTTCTTCAAGTTGTGCACCTTCAGTAACTGGTACGAAGATAACTGGCTTGTTTAACAAGTTTGAAAGTCTTTCAGCAACTGGGCGAAGTGAAAGTCCCTTCTTGTCGTCTTCCTTCTTGATCCGGCCAAGATGGGAGAATAAAACTGCCTTTCCATCGTGATCCAATACGTAATTGATTGTTGGTAATGCAGCTTGGATTCTGTTGTCATCACCAATAACTCCGTCTTTGATTGGAACATTGAAGTCAACACGCATTAAAACTTTTTTGCCTTCGAGTTCCAAGTCAGAAACTGTAAGTTTTGCCATTTTATTGCCTCCTAATTTGTTTATTAATTGATTTAAAACTGCCTGTTAGATAATAAAAAACGGAGAAGTTGCACTCCTCCGTTAATTGTCAAACTACTTATTAAAGAGTAGCAAACTTCAATAATGTACGTACCATGTTGCAAGTGAAGCCCCATTCGTTGTCATACCAAGCAACGGTCTTAACAAGTTGTGAGTCACCAGCAGTAGTAACTTCAGTTTGAGTTGGGTCGAATACTGAACCGTGTGAATCATCAATAATATCTGATGATACGATTTCGTCTTCGTTCCAGCCAAATGCATCGTTATCAACAGTGTACTTCTTGATAGCAGCATTAACTTCGTCAGCAGTAACCTTCTTGTCAAGGATAGTAGTCAATTCAGTTAATGAACCATCTACAACACCAACACGTTGTGCGTGTCCTTGAAGTTTACCGTCAAGTTCTGGAATAACCAAACCAATAGCCTTAGCAGCACCAGTTGAATGAGGAATAGTGTTTGCACTAGCAGTACGGTTTGTACGCTTCTTCTTTGACTTAGGACCATCAAGAATTTGTTGTGAAGCAGTGAAGGCATGAACAGTTGTCATAGTACCAACTTTGATGCCGAATTCTTTGTTCAAGAAGTAAGTCATAGGTGCTAAACAGTTAGTAGTACATGAACCAGCAGAAACGATAACGTCATCTGAGTTCAAGATGTCCAAGTTAACACCAGGAACAACAGTCTTGATCTTACCAGCAGGAGCTGAGATCAATACACGCTTTGCACCAGCCTTGATGTGAGCTTGTGATTTTTCTTCTGAAGTGTAAAAACCAGTACATTCAAGAACGTAGTCAACACCATCATTCTTAACCCATTGTAAGTTAGCAGCATCTCTTTCAGCGTAAACAGGGATTTCCTTACCATCAACAATGATACCCTTGTCATCTGATGAAACTTCGCCGTTAAAACGACCATGAGTTGAGTCATACTTAAGTAAGTAAGCTAACATGTCAGGTGTAGTCAAATCGTTAATTGCAACAACTTCAATTTCATCAGAGTGCAATTCGTGAATACGCTTGAATGCCAAACGACCAATACGGCCAAAACCATTAATACCAATCTTTACAGTCATACTGTGTTTTCCTCCTTTAGGAAATCAGAAAAATTATAATGATACGAATTAAATCATACCACCGTACAGAGATAATCGTACCACTAAAAATAAACAAAGTCAGCACCCCATGTGAAAAAAGTTTCAAACGAGTGCTGAGGGCCTTCGTTCAATACCCAGAAACAAGTATATCAGAGAATAAATTGTTTGCAATAACTTGCCGTTTAGTAATCGCTTACATAAATTGATTCTTTTTGGGGTTGAGTTTTTGAAGATTATTCTGTATATTATTATATTGTAGTTGCGCCTGTAGTGTAATGGATCGCACGTAAGATTCCGGTTCTTGAAATGGGGGTTCGATTCCCTCCAGGCGCATTTAAAAGTTTCACAACTCTATAAATCAACTAAAGCCTATTGTCATATCGGCTTTTTTATTTGTTCTAAATTCTACAAGCGCTTAAATGTTTAATTCTTATTCTTTTATGCATTATCTATTAATTAACTAATTTTCGAAAAGACTTGGATTATGAATATGCAAAAAAGCCCGGCTAATAGCCGGACTTTTTTTAGTTTTGGAGTAATGATCAAATACACAACTGTATTCTCTTAATCCAATTATTAACTTATCTTCCTTAGAGCCGAATTTTTCAATTCATAATTTGTCATCCATTTTTTTAGTCGTTCAGACCTATGAGTAACTATAATTACTGATAAATCAAGTGTTTGAATAATATTCTCAAATTCAACAGCAGAGCCTTCATCTAAGTTTGCAGTTGGTTCATCTAATAATAGTAAATTAGTTGAAGTAACTAATGCCCGCGCTAACCCAATTTTTTGAATCTGCCCGGACGATAAATTGCTGCCATTGTTTGAAACTAGCAATGTTTGACTTTTCTTAGGTAAACATTCTACAAAATCATAAAGATCAGCCTGCTTCAATATTTGAATATTTTTTTTTATTCACTCTTCTCCCTAGCAAAATATTCTCTTTCAGGGAAAGATTAAATAGTTTAACCTGCTGGGGAACATATGATAGCCGTATTTGAGACGGTTGTAATTGCTTATTGTTTTCATCAAGATAATATGCCTCACCTATGCTAGGCCTCTTAAACCCTAATAAAAGGTCTAATAATGTACTTTTGCCTACTCCACTAGGACCGGTAATTAAAATCTTAGCAAAATTGTCTACTCGCCAATTAACGGTGACATCGTTGAGAACTTGCTTGCTTGAGTTAGGGTAATGATAGCCAATATCTTTCATGACGATTTCTTTCGCTGGGACCTTCGAAACGGTGTTTTGGGCTGTCTTATCATTCTGCCTTAACAATTGAAAAATACGTTGTGATGAAACCCTGCCTCTTAGTAACTGACTATATAACGAGGGCATCGTGTAAAAAATCCACAGGAAGTTGCTATTCAGTACATTAAACCCCATAAACTGCCCTATCGTAATTTTCGACTTTGCTACAAACACCAAACTAATGATGAGGATCGTAACATCAAATACAAACCCTGTACCAACACTGACACTACCCACTAGATGTTCATTGCGGGCGTTTTCCAGCTGACTTTGAGTAAATTTATTATATTTATTTGCAAACATCTTTTCGGCAAATTTTTGAGCTTTCATAGTGTACAAAAGCACTTTAGCATTGAATAATTGCAGAAGTATTGTTTGCATACTGTCTTGATCTTGCTGACGTTTTTGTTGATTTTTTAAAATTAACTTACCAGTATATTTGGGAATAATCATAGACGTTAATCCCAAAAGCAGAACAATAATTGTCAGTAAAGGTGAAACTATCATGCCAAACACAAAAGCGGCTGAGAAGGAAGTCAATCCTGCAAAAAAATCAGTTAGGGTAACGGATAATGCTTGAGAAATAAGAGGAGCATCTGAATTACACAGCGACAACCATGATCCAGAATCATAATTAGGATTCTGTTCGACAATATTTTTATTTGAATAGTCTATGATTTCATCGGTAAGTTGATTTTCAAGTTTTAAACTTAAAATCCCCTCTTTTATCTTAACGTGGCGGTGAAGAACCCCAATGACTACACCAACTGCTGACAGCACTACCGCAGCTATAGCAAAAGTGGTCATCGATACCTGTTGAAGTAGTTGGACAAAGTAATTCAATGAATATGCAAGCAGAAACTCTAAAATAGATATCACAACCACAGTCACCAACAACGGACGATAACCCAATCGTTTTAGAACATTCCAATAATAGTTGATAGTTTTCTTATTCATTCAAACCACCTACCCTAATAATTCCGTCTGTGCTTTTCACAAAATCATATGTATGGGTCACAATGATGATACCCATATTAGAAGATAACTTTCTAAGAAGTTCCATTAGTGTCTTTTGAGTATCAAAATCAATGTCAGAAAACGGCTCGTCAAGTACTAAGAACTGTCTATTCAACAATAGGGCTCTTGCAATAGCCAACCGTCTGATCTGCCCTTTAGAGAAATTAGTATCCTCACCAACAACACTTTTTAATCCCTTTGGGAGTTCTTTTATTGTCTCCCACATGTTTACTTTTGAAAGCACTTCTATAACTTTTGCTTTATCTATTGGCTTATCCAGTGTCAAATTAGAATTAATCGTGTTTGAAAACAATTGCCCTTTCTGCGGGACAAAAGCTGATTGACCATTTAAAGAAGGCAAAACCATCTTCTGCTTTGTATTAACAACAATTGACCCACTAAAATTCGGTAATACTCCCTGTAATATGCTAAGTAGCGTAGTTTTTCCAGCACCATTTTTACCAACGATAAATGTAATTTTCTTTGCCGCAATGTGGAAGGAAAGGTCTTTTATAGCGACTGCTTGATTGTTTGGGTACTTATAGGTTATCTGTTTTGCCTCAATATCAGTTATATCTACCTCGGAGTCGTTTCCGCCAACATCAGTTGTTGTACCTTGATAAATAAAATTATTGCGGATCCTTTTCATGGATGCCTGCTGTTGTGCCATAAATGACAACACAATCGGCAAGGATAAGAATGGATCAAACACCGATCCAATCCCCACATTCCAAATTCCTAACATAACATCAAATCTAAGCTGTTGCATATTTACTAACAGAAGACCGATGGATAAGGCCATAATTTCTACCACGTATATCCCACCGCGGACGATTCCCGCACTTGAAGACGTGGCCGTTACATCTTTCTCTAAAGAGCGCTGCTTATATTGATATAGTCTATTGTTTACTGATAGCACCCAGTTTCGGACGTTAAAGACTCGAATAATCGGTAAATTATTGTATACATCTGGAATAAAGTTTTTCTGATTATCATCGTCCTTTTGGAACTCTACTCGAAACTCAACATCTTTAACATAATAGTATCGAGATATCACATAGATAATGATACCAATAGTGCTATAAACAATTCCAAAAATCCAAGAATTAATAAATGTATACGTCAAGCCACCAGTGATTATCATCAAAAAATCTATCGTTGGCATTAGCCCCATCATAAAATAGTTGGCTACGTTATTTGCATCTTGGTTGACTAAATTGACCATTGTTCCATTGTCTTGAGTAAGATCAACTTTCATTAACGCGCTAGAAATCAACCCCTTGGCAACATATTCAACAATTCGTTTTTTTAATCTTTCTGAATACATAGAATAAAAATAGTAGATCAGGGCATATAGCAGAGAAGCAAGAACTAGGATAAACAATATTTTATAAAGAGCTAAAATCTGCTTATCCAGTGCCGCTCCAACTCCAAATTGAATCATGATCGATACGAATACATTAAATCCATTTATATAAATTTTGCTAATCAATAACGGAATATAGTCTTTTGGACGGATAAATTTCAACAGCTGTGTTTCACTCATATAAATCACCAACTTTCAAGTGGCAAGAATAAATTGATTACTCTTATTCAAAGTACAAACAATCAGTAACACATGTGTAATTAGAATTTAGCTGGTGGTGTTTTAGTTTTGTATGTAAGCGCTAAGAAGTTTGAGTTTATACAGATAATTTACCGTTAATTAAGTGTGTTTTTTGAAATCAATATTTTTTCAATGGTATCTCCTCCAAACCGCTTAGGTACGCTGTTATTACAAACATAATAGTTCCCTCTCAAAAAAATGTAAACATTTAAATGAGATTTAATTTAATTAAATTCTGTTTTAACTAATTTGATTAGATATAAGCTAATAATAATCAATACTTTCAACGGCTTATGCTTTCAGTTTGATATGGAATAAAGCATGAGTGCTTGAAAACAATAGATTTTAATCTCCTATCTCCACTTAATGATATTTATTTTGACCGATTGAGCGGTAAAGCGACAATAGAATTTTTTGGAAGCAAAAAGCCCGCCCCCAATTGAATTTTGGACAAGGGTCTTAATAATTTAAATCTAGCAAGTATTTAAACGCCTAATTTTTCAAGTCGTTTCAAAGTATTAACCTTCTCTTATTGAATTTTTTCTATTGACAGCCATTAATCACATGGGCTTACAATTAAATCACAAATCAGGAGGACAATAACTATGATTACTACATACAAACATCAAGTTCAGTATTACGAAACCGACAGAATGCAGATCACTCACCACTCAAATTACATTCGTTACATGGAAGAAGCCAGAACTGACTTTCTTAACAAGATTGGCTGGCCATTCGATAAGCTCGAGCAGCAGGGAATTACCTCCCCAGTGGCTTCCGTTACTGGAAAGTACATTAAGCCAACAGATTTTCCTGACGTAATCACTATCACCACAGAAGTTGAAGATGTCAAAGTTGCTAAACTAACATTGAAGTACCAAATGAAAGTTGACAATGTTTTGGTTTTTGAAGGTAAAAGTGAACATGGATTCCTTGATAAAAACGGCAAAATCATAAATATTAAACGGCGAATCCCTGAGTTTTACCAAGCCTTACTAGCCACAAAATAATATCTATCTGTAAGTCTTTAGGCGTGGCTTTACACTTTGCCAAGTAAATGCGATCCAAATAAAAATAATCAAGTTGAACGTAGCTGCAATTATAAACAAAGCTGAATACGATTGAAGGTCAATAACCAGGCCACCGAATAGCGGACCAATTGCCCGACCACTTGATGCCCACGCATTGATTAGGCCCTGATACTTTCCCTTGACCTCCACTGGAGTCAAAACGTTAACAATCGCAGGAATCGTTGGCATAGCTGTCGCTTCTCCAATCGTTAAAACGATCATTGCAATCACAAACTGGTAATAATCCTTTGCAAAGATCAGGACAAAAAATGAAATAGCAAACATTAAAACACCAAATAAAATTTGAAATAATAAATTTTCATGATATCTTGAGATCCAGTTTATAACCACCTGAGTAATAACAATCAGCCCTGCATTCAGCGTCCATAAAATGCTATAAGCACTCAGTGGAATCCCTTGAGTAGTCATGTATACCGACAAATTTGAAACCCATTGTTGATACATCACCCAGATAATGAGCAGTGAAACAAAAAAAGTATACAAAATAATCAAATTAGGTTTTGGCACAAAGTTACTCTTTATTCCTTTATTGTTCCTGATTAGAGCCTTTGAGCCTTTGTTTGCTGCCGGCTTGTATTTAGTCACAACAATTATCAGAAAAACAGCGTACAGAGTGCTGGCAATAATAAATAGCAAGGTAACACTGATTCCATATACAAAGCCCACTAGTGATGTTCCCAAAACAATTCCAATATTCTGGGCAAAGTAAAGGGCGTTAAACACATACCTAGTATCTTGACCCTTGATGTTCGAACCGATTGCGTTAACCATTGTAATGTTCCAGCCCGATGTTAGCCCGTTTACGAATAGCAAAAAACCAAAAATTGGCCACCCATGAAATGGAATTAAAAGTAATAACACTGCCAGCGTGACAATCACGCTAGCTATCAGCAGTTTGTATGGATTAAACCGATCATACATATGGCCACCGATATAACTACCAACAACGCTAGCCAGTGAATTGAATAGGAGGACTATTCCCACGATTGTGAGCGAAACTCCTAACCTATTATGTAAATAAACACTTGTAAGTGGCCAAATAAAACTCATTCCAATGCTACTGGTAAATGACCCAATTGCTAACCACTTTAATTTCATCTCTGCCACAGTAAAAATTCTCCTTAATTAAAAGTTGCCAAAGCATATCCTAATAATTATAGATTATTTCTAATAAAAAAAGCTAGTCTCTTTTGAATAGACTAGCGATCAAAATCAGCTGAAAAGATTACCTTTTGTCAGCCGCCTTCTTCATATTGTTGTGAACTACCAAAATCAACGTAATTAAGAGCATTCCAACCGAAGCAACACTAAACAGAGTGTTTAAAATCGGAATTAGATCAACAGCAATTATTACTTGAAAGAAAGCTGATAACAAAATTAAAGTTAATGAAATTCTTTTTAAAGACCATTTTCTCATACAAGCGGGTCCCTCCAATTTGGTTACCAACATCCTAACATAAATAAAAAAAAGAAGGAATCCAAGATAACGGCTGTGCGTCAACCCGAATTCCTTCGTAACTATTCTCTTGTTTTTTCTAATAAATAAATTTTTTCAATTAAATCATCATAGTCATTTTGACTAAGGAGCACCACTTTCCGGTTATCATCACCCGTAACGGTAATTCGCCGAGACGACTTACTAACATTGTGCACATAGTCGCCAACGTTTTTAATAAAATCAGCAACATCAACTGACTGCATAACTTTATCTTTCGATGATTGAGGTTCCATTTCAGCCAGTGATTTCTTCAAAAAATCTTGGTTTTCTTCTGAATAAAACGGATCGCTATTCCCCGGTTTCATAGTGATCCCTCCCCCCTATTGTTTGACTAAATTTTAACATTTTTTAGCCCAAAAATGGGGTTTCGTGCCCTTTATTTTCACTAATTATTCTCAGCAAAATCAATTCCATCACGACTATAGTATTCCATGATTTCATCACGTTTACCTTCGAATTTTGGAGGTAAGCCCAGACTGCTACCCATTGTCAATATTGGTTCATCCAAACTGAAGCCTGGTCCCATCGTGGCCAGCTCAATTCTGTTATCACCTGGGTCCCTAACATACAGGCTCTTGAACCACCCACGATCAGTTAATTCTTCGATATTCAGATGTTGATCCTTCGCCTTTTGATAATAGCTGTCCAAAACCTCTTGATTCTCTACCGCTAGGGCAAAATGGTCAATACTACCCTTGCCAAATCTACTTTTAGTAGCACCCGAATCAGTCTGATATAACTCAATACTCTGATTATTTGTTAATTTAACGACATTATTATCAACGGCTAATCCTAACCAATTGTGGAAAAACTCACCAGTAGCTTTAGGATCCAGAATATGAAGTTCGGTCCCCAATAGTCTAGTTATTTGATACTGAGGTTCGATACCATTATTCGGAACGATTCTCCATTCTGTTAGAACTTCATCAGTTTCCACCATTTTAATTTCAATCTCTTCAGGGTCGGCAAATTTTAGTCCATAATCAGTTTTTTCGGCCTTGATATTTTCAGCCGCTAATCTATCAATCCAGAAAGACGAGCTCCCTTTTGGAATAGACAATCTAAACCCGCTAAAGAAATGATTACCATCAGTCCTTTGCCCAAGTAAAGGCAGAACAAAAAACGTTACTACTGACCCTGGAGTTCCTAAGTAGTCCCCATAAAACAGGTGACGCACTTTAATATTTTCCTGATTGACGGTATTCTTTATCAAGCGCATCCCTAATACCCTAGTATAAAAATCAATATTTTGTTTTGCATCCTTGGTCAAAAGTGAAATATGATGAGTTTGCATTATTTAAATCCTCCCCGTTTGCTTTCCTAAATTATAACATTTAGAATGTAAACTCTTTCAAAATAAGCCTAGCGGTCACCTATGGTAAAAAGGGGCAAACCATTTGACCTTTTTTGACCTTTCGAGTAAACTATTATCGTGAACTTGGTAGAGACCATCTATCACAAAAACAAATAAGGAGGCATTCTTCTATGAATTTAGTGCCAACCGTTATTGAACAATCATCAGGCGGTGAACGTGCATATGACATCTACTCTCGTTTGTTGAAAGACCGAATCATTATGTTATCAGGCCCTATCGAAGACGACATGGCAAACGCCATCATTGCACAATTACTATTCTTGGATGCTCAAGATTCTGAAAAAGATATTTACCTTTACATCAACTCACCTGGTGGAGTTATTACATCAGGAATGGCAATTTACGATACAATGAACTTCATTAAAGCTGACGTTCAAACTATCGTTATGGGAATGGCTGCTTCTATGGCCTCAGTTCTAGCATCATCAGGAACTAAGGGTAAGCGATTCGCATTGCCACACGCACAGGTTCTTATTCACCAACCATCAGGTGGTGCTCAAGGACAACAAACTGAAATTGAAATTGCTGCTGAAGAGATTCTAAAGGCTCGTAAGATGATCAACGAACTCTTAGCTGAGAATTCTGGTCAATCAATCAACCGAGTTAATAAAGATACTGAACGGGATCATTACTTAACTGCCCAAGAGGCCGTTGATTATGGTTTGCTTGACGGTATTATGAACTCAAGTAGTGAGAAAAAATAATCTAATTATCTTTCAACCGGAGTCTATTTTGACTTCGGTTTTTTTGTGCTTGTTTATAAGTGTAACCGTTTGCCTAGCCGATAATTTTGAGTAAAATTTAATGTGAGTCACCGGTATTTACCATTGTTCTGCAATTATTTAACCGATGATCAAATTGAACGAAAAGAGGAATTATAATGGCAAAAAAACAGCTTAACACCTCTGTTATTTTCTTCATAGGTGCGTTAGGTGGTCTGCTATTTGGATTTGATACTGGAATTATTTCTGGTGCTTCCCCGTTGATTGAAACCAACTTTCAACTCAACGTTGAGCAAACCGCTTTTATAACATCATCAGTGTTGATTGGTTCTTCTGTTGGTGCCCTTTCAATCGGTCCATTATCAGATAAATTTGGCCGCAAAAAACTATTAATTGTCGCTTCAATTTTATTTCTAATTGGATCTACAATGTCGATGTTAGCGGTGGGCTTTGTTTCAATGATTGTTGCCCGAATTATCCTTGGATTAGCAGTTGGTTCGGCTTCAGCTTTAACCCCTGCGTATCTGGCGGAATTGGCGGATGCACCTCATCGTGGCTCCTTAGGAACAATGTTTCAATTAATGCTGACCTTTGGTATTTTGATGGCTTATGTTTCTAACCTAGGATTTCTGCACCACAATTTGCTTGGAATGCGGGACTGGCGGTGGATGCTTGGATCTGCTTTGATTCCTGCCTTGATTCTATTTTTCGGCTCAATCGTCCTACCGGAATCCCCTCGTTACCTTGTTGAAAAAGGAAATATTGACGAAGCTAGGTCAGTTCTGAATAATTTAAGAAAAAACAATCCAGACGAGGATCCAGAAAAGGAATTAAAAGAAATTCAATTAGTTGCTAATCAACCACACGGCGGAATTAAGGAGTTATTCACGATAGCCCGCCCTGCCGTAATCGTTGCTGTGGGTTTAATGTTCCTCCAACAACTAGTGGGAATTAATTCTGTCATCTACTTCCTACCACAAGTCTTTATCAAAGCGTTTAGTTTCCCTGAAGGAGATGCAATTTGGATTTCCGTGTTCATTGGAGTTGTAAACTTTCTTTGCACCGTTGTGGCATACAAAATTATGGATAAATTTGACCGAAAGAAGATTCTTCTCTTTGGTTCAATCGTAATGGCCCTAGCAATTGGAATTCTTTCAGTTCTCAACTTTACGATGAACGTCAAACAGGTTGCCGTGCCAACAATTATCCTTATTGCTTTTTACATCCTCGGTTTTGCCGTTTCTTGGGGACCAATTGCTTGGTTAATGATTGGTGAAATTTTCCCACTAAACGTGCGGGGAATTGGTGCCTCAATTGGTTCAGCAGCCAACTGGATCGGTAACTTTATCGTTTCTCAATTTTTCTTAGTACTTCTTGATGCGTTCCATAATAATATTGGTGGCCCATTCGGAGTATTTACCTTCTTCGCAATTCTATCAATTTTCTTCGTAATTTATGTTGTCCCTGAAACAAGGGGTAAAACACTAGAGGATATTGAGCTTGAAATGCGTAAAAAGCAGGGCGAAAAAATCAAATAACAAAATTCTAAATAACAAATAAAAACAGCTGATAGTTGGCAATCAAATTGCCAATTACAGCTGTTTTTTATACTTCAACGCGACCTTCATTAATCTTTTCGGCCACTTCGTTGATTTTCCTTAGTCGGTGATTAACTCCTGATTTTGAAATCGGCCCACCCGGAACAATTTCACCTAACTCTTTCAAGCTAACTTCAGGGTGTTCTAACCTTGTCCTAGCAATCTGAGCTAACTTATCTGGTAGCTTCTCAATCCCCATTGATTCATCAATCAGTTTGATACTCTCAATTTGCTTACTTGCAGCATTTGCGACTTTGTTCAGATTAGCATTTTCGCAATTGACCAACCGGTTTACAGAGTTTCTCATATCCCGAACAATTCTAATATCCTCAAACTTCAGCATTGAACTGGTTGCACCAATTAGCTGCAAAAAGTCCGCTATCTTCTCGGCTTCTTTTAGATAAGTGATGTATCCACTCCGTCGTTTGGTAGTCCGTGCGGGCAAATGGTACTTCTGCATCAGCTCCGCAATCATATCGTTCTGGTTTTCATACAATGAATATATTTCAAGATGATATCTAGATGTTTCAGGATTATTCACCGAACCACCAGCCAAAAAAGCTCCTCTCAAATATGATCTAATTTGGCCATCATTCTTCAACACTGATTCAGGTAGTCGATCTACCAGTTGAACACCATCAAAGATATTTAAATCTCCTAGTAATTCCGTTGCCTTATCAGCAACCCGTAAAATATACAGGTTATTTTTCTTCAGTTTCATTTTTTTCCGGACACTAAGTTCCCCGGTAATCCCATAAAACTTCGTTAGCAACTGGTACACCCGTCTAGCAATCGCCGGATTTTCGGATGCTACGTTTAGTACAAAGTGGTGGTTTTTTATTGTCAATGTCCCGTTCATTCTTATAAGTGCCATCAGCTCAGCCTTAGCATTATCTCTGTGAACGGTTAAGGATGTTAATTCCTTCTTGACTTCACTTGCATATGACAAACGGCCACCTCCTTAATTATTCGTTTGGTCTGCCAATTAAGTTGATTAACTCATCAGCAACTTCCTGACCATTATGAAACGCTCCCCGATCCTTCAGTTCAAGAAAGTCAGCCGAGATAACTCGACAACCCATTGCTCGTAAACCTTCAAAATCGTGTTTCACTGGTTGTGATACTTCGTTCCATTTTTTGAAATCAATATACTCACTTGGAACTTCCTTTATGTTAACAAGAACTGTATCGATAAAATTCATTCCAAGATGATCGTTCAGCACCCGAACATGATCTGCCTCGGTGAAGTTTTCCGTTTCACCTTTTTGGGTCATGATATTACATATATACACAACATCGGCGCTGGTCAACCGAAGGGCTTCACCAACGTTTTCAATCATCAAATTTGGCAAGATACTGGTGAATAAGCTACCAGGGCCTAGGACGATTTGATCTGCCTGCATTATGGCATCAATCACCTCATCAACAGCTTCTGGTTTGCCGTCACCATCGGTTTTTTCAACCCAAACTCGTTTGATCAACTTATCAGCCGCAGTAATTTCAGATTCCCCACTTAAGGTAGTCCCATCACTAAATTCAGCATTCAGTTCGAGTGGAGTATTTGCCGCTGGGTAAATATGGCCATCAACTTCCATCGCTTTGCTAAGATACTGCACAGCATCAAAGATACCACTCTTCATCTCAGATAAGGCAGCGATAATTAGATTACCGATCGCATGACCGGCAAAAAACTGGTCTTCACTTTTGAATCGATACTGGAATAAATCAAGAACCGTCTTTGGTAGTTCAGACAATGCCACCATGACATTTCTAATATCTCCAGGCGGCACAACGTTAATATAATTTCTTAAAATTCCGGATGAGCCCCCATCATCCGCAACCGTCACGATGGCAGTAATATCGACATTCCGATTTTTTAAATTTTTTAGGATAACTGGTAAACCAGTTCCTCCGCCAATCACAACAATTTTTGGCTTATGACTGACTAATGCGTTATACATTAATCTCCCCCCTTTTGCTTAATGCGACTGATATCCCGGTGCGTAATATTAACTGGGTATTTCTCTTTCAAATCACTCGCAAGTTTTTCAGCAATGGTTACCGACCGATGCTGGCCCCCCGTACAACCAATTGCAATTGTTAAGCTAGACTTACCTTCAGCCTTGTAACCCGGTAGTGTGAACTCAATCAAATCATGAAGTTTATCATAAAATTCATGAGCTCCATCGGACTGCATGACAAAATCACTAACGTCCTTATCAAGACCAGTTTCGTAGCGCATCTTTGGATCATAGTACGGATTTGGTAAGAACCTTACATCCATAACGATATCCGCATCTAAAGGCAAGCCGTACTTAAAACCAAATGACATTACCTCAACGTGAAAAGAGGTAGTTGTAGTCGTTGATTGAAAGTTATGAAAAATCTCTTCTCTCAGCTGCCGTGGTGCCAAATTTGTTGTATCAACAACTAAATCCGCCGCCTTTTTGATGTTAGCGAGCAGGTCTCGTTCCTGTCTGATTCCATCAATCACCCGACCATTACGAGCCAGTGGATGCGACCTTCTGGATTCCTTATAGCGCGAAACTAGTTTAGCATCTGACGACTCTAGAAAAATCAAATCAACTGAGTTTTTGGTATCTTCCTTCAGTCGTTCGTTCATATCTAAAATTTCTTCATAAAAAACTTGAGATCTCAAATCTACCACTAAAGCAATTCGATTGATTTCTCTTTCTGAACTAATCAAGTCCATAAACTTTGGCAATAAAGTTGGTGGCATGTTATCAACAACAAAATAACCCAAGTCTTCGAAACTCTGGGCAGCGACAGTTTTTCCTGCGCCACTCATTCCGGTAATTATCACAAACCGATTATTTAAAGCCATTGCAATGTCCTTTCGTTAACAAACTCGTTTCAGTATAACATACCGGGCGTTCCGTTTTAAGTCAAACCGCTTAATATAAACAATAATATAACTTTTCACCCAAAAATAAAAAAGTCAGCTCTCTTTGATAAAGAAGCTGACACACTACTAGTTACTTATTCTGTTTAGTTAATGCCATATCTCGCTTTAAAACTGGTTTTAGATACTGACCGGTGTAACTACTTTCAACCTCAGCAACTTCTTCAGGCGTTCCCGTAGCAACAATAGTACCGCCACCATCGCCACCTTCTGGGCCTAGGTCAATCAAATAATCAGCACTCTTAATAACATCAAGATTATGCTCAATAATTAATACGGTGTTTCCTTGATCAACTAACTGTTGAAGTACTCCCAGCAGCTTTCTAATATCCTCACTATGAAGACCAGTCGTTGGCTCATCAAGAATATAGAAATTATTACCAGCTGATTTTTTATGCAATTCAGAAGCCAACTTCATTCGTTGAGCCTCACCACCTGACAACGTGGTTGCCGGTTGACCCAAAGAAACGTAACCAAGGCCAACATCTTTAATGGTTTCTAGTTTCCGAGAAATCTTTGGAATGGCAGCGAAGAAATCAAGTGCTTCATCCACGGTCATATCAAGAACATCAGCGATGTTTTTTCCCTTATATTCCACTTCCAAGGTCTCAGCATTGTACCGTTTTCCATGACAAACCTCACACGGAACGTAAACATCTGGTAGGAAGTTCATCTCAATTTTGAGAATTCCATCCCCATGACAGGTTTCACAGCGACCACCCTTAATGTTGAAGGAGAACCGGCCCTTCTTATAGCCCCTAAGTTTTGCATCGTTAGTACTTGCAAACAAGTCCCTAATATCGTCAAATACCCCCGTATAAGTTGCGGGATTACTCCTAGGCGTTCGGCCAATTGGGGTTTGATCAATATTAATAATTTTTTCAATGTTCTTATAGCCAGAAATAGACTTGTATGCACCCGGCTTTTCAGAGTTCCGGTTGATTTTTTGAGCCAGTGCTTTTTTCAAAATGTCATTAACTAGCGTTGATTTTCCAGATCCAGAAACCCCCGTTACCACAACGAACTCGCCTAGGGGAAAATCAACTTTCAAATCCTTCAGGTTGTTTTCACTAGCGCCTGTAACGGTAATTTTCTTACCATTTCCAGTTCTCCTAGTTTCTGGAACCGGAATAAATTTCTTCCCAGCCAAATACTGACCAGTGATTGATTCTTGAACTTTTTCAACCTCTTCTGGGGTACCTGTAGCCATTACATGACCACCGGCTTGACCGGCACCTGGGCCGATATCAACAATATAATCAGCAGCCCGCATTGTGTCTTCATCATGCTCAACAACCACTAGTGTATTTCCAAGGTCTCTCATATTCTTAAGCGATTGAATCAATCGGTCATTATCTCGCTGATGTAATCCAATTGAAGGCTCATCAAGGATATATAAAACTCCAGTCAAGTTTGAGCCGATTTGGGTAGCCAGCCGAATTCGTTGAGCTTCACCACCTGAAAGCGTCCGAGCAGACCGCGATAAGGTCAAATAATCCAACCCAACATTTTGAAGGAACGTTAAGCGATCGCTTATTTCCTTAATAATCGGTTGAGCAATCATCGTGTTTTGTTCACCGAAAGTTACCTGATCAAAAAAATTTAATTCCTTGATGATATTTAATGCAGACACCTCTGCAATATTTTGACCATCGACCTTCACAGCCAATGCTTTCCGATTCAATCTAAATCCATGACAAGTAGCACAGGTCAACTCAGTCATATATTGGCCTAATTGATCCCGCACAAAATCAGATGAAGTGTTGTGGTATCGACGATCAACGTTATTGACAACCCCTTCAAATGGGCCATCAACATCCCTAATTCCACCAAAATCACTCTGTAAGTGAAAATGATATATCTTTGCCTTGGCACCGTACAAAATTAATTCTCGCTGCTTTTTGGGCAACTTTTTGAATGGCGTATCCATGTCAATATTTTCTTCCCGGCATACCTGCTCAAGCATGTTAGGGTAGTACTTTGAACTTGAAGAGTTCCATGGGGCAACAGCTCCCTCATTAATCGACTTATCCGCATCAGGGATAATCAGGTCAGGGTCCACCTCAAGTTTCATTCCTAAACCGTCACAGTCCGGACAAGCCCCAAGGGGTGAGTTGAATGAAAAAAGTCTTGGTTCTAATTCGCCAACAGTAAACCCACATACTGGACAAGCATAATGTTCAGAAAACATCAGTGGGTCTCGTTCACCCAAGAAATCCGCGATTGCGTAACCACCTGACAGCCTTAATGCAGCTTCAAGTGAATCAGATAGCCGATTGTTAATGCCGTCCTTAACGATGATTCTATCAATAATGATGTTGATATCGTGCTGTTTGTTCTTCTCTAACTCAATCGAGTCGTCAATATCGTAAGTTTCCCCATCAACTTGTACCCGGACAAACCCCTCACGTTTGATTTTCTCAAAGATTTTTTTATGTTCACCTTTTTTACCACGAACAATTGGCGACAAAATCTGAAGTTTGGTTCTCTCCGGAAGTGCCAAAATTTGGCTGATCATCTGGTCAACTGATTGACTCGAAATGACCGTCCCATCGTTTGGACAAATTGGTGTGCCGACTCTGGCCCACAACAATCGCAAATAATCATTGATTTCAGTGACTGTCCCAACAGTTGAACGCGGGTTTTTGGATGTTGTCTTCTGATCGATTGAGATTGCGGGACTGAGCCCCTCAATTGAATCAACATCCGGTTTATCCATTTGCCCCAAAAACTGGCGGGCATATGACGATAAACTTTCGACATATCGGCGTTGACCTTCAGCATAAAGAGTATCAAAAGCCAATGAACTCTTTCCAGAGCCTGACAAACCGGTCATTACAACTAATTTGTTCTTTGGAATGGTTACATCAATATTTTTTAGATTATGCGCTCGCGCACCGCGAATCACAATGTTATTCATTACCACGTTTGCAAGTCCCCTTTTTAGTGCATCTCACCCTTAAGCTCAATAATCGTATCTCTTAGGGTTGCTGCTTGTTCAAAGTCTAATTCCTTGGCGGCGTTCTTCATTTCAGCATCAAGACGCTTAATCATTGCTTGTTGATCCTTCTTTGACATTTGCTGGAAGTCACTTTCAACAAAGTCATCCTTTTCACCGGTATCGCCAGTTTCTTTCGTCGATGAAATAACATCCCTAATCTCCTTCTTGATTGTATGGGGTGTAATTCCATGTTCCTTATTGTACTGCTCTTGAATTGCCCGGCGACGAGCAGTTTCATCAATGGCTACCTTCATTGAATCCGTTACCTGATCAGCATACATAATAACCATTCCGTTTTCATTTCTAGCTGCCCGACCAATCGTTTGAATCAACGACCGCTCATTACGAAGGAAACCTTCCTTATCAGCATCAAGAATGGCCACAAGCGAAACTTCAGGAACATCAATTCCTTCACGAAGAAGATTGATTCCAACCAAAACATCAAACTTCCCAAGTCTTAAATCACGTAAGATTTGAGTTCGCTCTAATGTTTTGATATCAGAATGAAGATACTTAACCTTAATGCCCAAGTCTTTCATATAATCAGTTAGATCTTCAGCCATTTTCTTAGTTAGAGTCGTAACAAACACCCGCTCATTACGCTCAACTCGCTTATTGATTTCACCAACCAAATCATCCATTTGCCCCATAATTGGCCTTACATCAATAATTGGATCCAGTAATCCAGTAGGCCGAATAATTTGTTGAACGACTTTATCAGTTTGAGCTTCTTCATAAGGACCTGGAGTGGCAGACATATAAATCACTTGGTTAACATGTTTCTCAAACTCTTCCAACTTCAAAGGTCGGTTATCTAAAGCGCTTGGCAACCGAAAACCGTAATCCACTAATTGTTGCTTTCTTGCTCGGTCACCGTTATACATTCCTCTGATTTGAGGCATCGTTTGGTGAGACTCGTCAACGACCATTAAAAAATCCTGTGGAAAGAAATCGAGCAACGTAAATGGTGGGTAACCAGGCTCACGCCGATCCATGAACCGAGAGTAGTTTTCGATTCCGCTGGTATAGCCCATTTCACGCATCATTTCAATATCGTACGTAGTTCGCTGTTGAAGACGTTGAGCTTCGAGAAGCTTACCTTCAGCTTCAAACTTCTTCACCTGCTGTTCCATTTCCTCTTTGATTTCTGGGAGGGCCTTGTTCATAATGTCATCACTCGTCAAAAAGTGGGTGGCGGGGAAGATTGCGACGTGTTCCCGATCGCCAACGATTTCACCCGTCAATACATCAACTTCCCTGATTCGATCGATTTCGTCACCAAAGAATTCAATTCTTAGTGCGTGGTCATCGAGGGAAGCAGGAAATACTTCAACCACATCTCCATGAACTCTGAACCGACCGCGTTGAAAATCAATGTCATTTCTATCAAACTGAATTGAAACTAGTTGACGCAACAAATAATCCCGGTCAATTTGCTGGCCGACTCTTAATGACACAACGTGGTTTTTATACTCAATTGGACTACCTAGTCCGAAGATTGATGATACTGAAGCAACAACGATTACATCATTTCTCTCCAACAGCGAACTAGTTGCTGAATGCCGAAGTTTATCAATTTCATCATTGATCGAGGAATCTTTTTCAATGTACGTATCACTTGAAGGAACATAGGCCTCGGGTTGGTAATAATCATAGTAAGACACAAAGTATTCCACCGCATTATTGGGGAAGAACTCTTTGAACTCACTATATAACTGACCAGCTAACGTTTTGTTATGCGATAAAACCAGCGTTGGTTTATTAACCTGAGCGATTACATTAGAAATCGTAAACGTCTTACCAGTCCCGGTCGCTCCAAGTAAAATCTGAGCTTTGTCACCATCATTGATTCCTTGTACCAATTCTGAGATTGCTTGAGGTTGATCCCCAGTTGGTTTGTATTTAGATACTAAATCGAATTTTTTATCATCTTGACGCTCTATCAAGGTTACGCCCCCTATTCGGACTTAAAACTTACAGCAAATAAAAAAGGCATCAGCAAAACCAGGTTTTGTTTCAGCCTTACTAACAAAAGTATTTTACCATACGAACATACTTTCGCCAATTAAATTAAAATTATGCTTGTTGCTTTGCCTTGTTTGAATTAAGTTCTTCAATATACTTAAAAACTTGTTGGCCGGCAAGACCACCATCGCCAACAGCAGTTGTGATTTGACGAAGTTCTTTTTCACGAACATCACCGATCGCAAAGATACCAGGAATTGATGTTTCCATGTGATCATTCGTTGGAATCCAACCATTTTCATCAGTGATTCCTAGGTCCTTGAATGGGTCGGTCATTGGTAACAAACCAACGTAAATAAAGGCACCAGAAGCATCAACAACTGACTCTTCATTCGTTTGGTTGTTTACTACCTTAACACCAGAAACCTTTGCGCCATCACCTAAAACTTCAACAACGTTTGAGTTCCAAATAAAGTTGATTTTTTCGTCAGCAAAAGCTCTATCCTGAATAACCTTTTGAGCTCTCAACTGATCACGACGATGAATCACAGTGACGCTGTTGACAATCTTTGATAGATAGAGACTTTCTTCGATTGCGGAGTCACCACCACCCACAACAACAACGTCTTTATTTCTAAAGAATGCACCATCACATACGGCACAGTAGGAAACACCCTTGCCACCGTATTCTTTCTCACCAGGCACTCCAAGTTTCTTATACTCAGAACCAGTGGCAATCACGACAGCCTTGGCCTCAATCTCATCACTGTCAGTCTTAATAAGCTTTACTTCACCCTTATCTTCGATTGACTCAACGGAACCATAAACGTATTCTGCTCCAAAGTTGATTGAGCCGTCATACATTTGTTGAGCAAGGTCTGGGCCCATAACTGATTTAAAACCAGGGTAATTTTCAATTTCGGCCGTATTGTTCATTTGGCCACCGTAAATTCCCCGATCAATCATTGCTACTGATAAATTTGCTCTTGAAGCATAAAGAGCTGCTGTCATTCCACCAGGGCCAGCACCAATCACTACTACATCATAACTTTTTGCCATTATGGTCCCTCCTGTTTTTTATCCTTGATTAAATTTACTATCTTTTTGTAAGCATGTAAAGAAAAGAGTTTTTATTTCTTAGCTTTTTTCTGAATTTGGTCAGCTAAGTCGACAATGTAGTCTCTTAACCCGTCAGCAATCTCATCATGACGGAGGCCAAAGATGATATTGGTTTTTAGCCAACTTAACTTATTACCAGTATCAAAGCGTTCACCCTTAAACTCGTGGGCAAAAACCCGTTGAGTTTGATTCAAAGCATCGATTGCTGATGTCAACTGAATTTCTCCTGACTTATCAGGTTTAGTTTGTTCCAAAATTCCAAATATCTCAGGCGTCAGTAAATAACGACCGATAATAGCAAGGTCACTAGGTGCCTTCTCTGGAGATGGTTTTTCAACAAATTTTTTAACATTATACAGACCCGGAACTACTTCCTCAGAAGGATCAATAACCCCATACTTAGAGATATCTTTATGCGGAACCTTCTTTACAGCAAGGGTCGACGCACCCGTCTTGTGATAACTATCCATTAATTGCTTGGTCAAAGGAACCTTATCCTGCATGACATCATCACCAAGCATAACAACAAATGGTTCATTGCCAATAAAGCTACGGGCAGTATACACCGCGTCACCTAGGCCACGTGGGTGTGATTGACGAATGAAATAAATATTCATATCATTTGTCTTCCGAATTGTCTCAAGAATATCGTTCTTCTGCTTTTGCTCGAGGTTCATTTCCAATTCAGGATTTGAATCAAAATGATCTTCAATTGAGCGCTTTCCCTTGCCAATAACAATAACGATATCCTTAATACCCGACTGTTTGGCTTCTTCGACGATAAACTGAATCGTTGGCGTATCAACGATAGGCAACATTTCTTTTGGTAGTGCTTTGGTTTCAGGCAAAAATCTAGTTCCTAGCCCCGCTGCAGGAATAACTGCCTTAGTTACTTTTTTTACCATTATCAAATAACTCCTAACAACAAATTTATTAAGCTAGTTCCGACCGACCTTCGCGAGTCATCAATGCCTTAACCGTTTCTCTAATGTCAGCACCTTCATACAGCACATGGTAAATTGCACTAGTAATTGGCATATCAACATTGCGTTGTTTAGCTAACTCATACGCAGCTCTGGTTGTCGCAATTCCTTCAATAACCATACCCATACCATCAATAACTTCTTTGACGGTCTTACCTTGACCAAGTTCGTTACCAGCCCGCCAATTTCTAGAATTAGTACTTGTCCCAGTAACAATAACGTCACCAACTCCAGATAATCCGATGAAAGTTAGTGGGTTTGCACCGAAGGATGTTCCCAAACGAGAAATTTCAGCTAACCCACGAGTCATTAGCGCTGCCTTAGCATTATCTTTGTATCCCAATCCATTTAATGCTCCGGCTCCAATTGCAATAATATTCTTAAGGGCAGCACCAATCTCAACCCCAATCACGTCATCACTTGTATAAACCCGGAAGTAGTCATTCATAAATAAATCTTGAACCGCCTCTGCGTCCTTGACGTTTTCACTAGCAACCGTCACTAAAGTAATATCTTTTTGAATAGCATCTTCAGCATGACTAGGACCCGATAAAACTGAAATCGACTTACGGTTAGCTGGTTTGATTTCTTCTGCCAGCACTTGTGACAACCGCTTGTAGGTCTTTTCTTCAATTCCTTTAGATGCGTGAATTAAGTTGACACTTTGGTTGGTGTCTTCCAAAATCTTGGCAACTTGGGTGGCCACAGAACGAGTAACTTGGGTTGGCACTACGAACAAAATGTAGTCCACCCCATCAATAGCTAGTTTCAAGTCATTATATGCAACCAACGTATCAGAAAATACGTGATCCTTAATGTAACCAGGATTGGTGTGAGTAGTGTTAAATGTATTGACCTGCTCCTTTGAATACGACCAAAGTCTAACATCGTGCCCATTTTCGTCTAAAATACTTGCTAACACACTGCCCCATGAACCTGCACCTAAAACTGCAATTTTGCTTGTCATCATCATTCTCCTTAAATTATGCTAACGATTTTTTATTTTCTTCACTGGTGTAATAAGGATTAAATTTATCCTTACGGCGGTACCAAATCAGTCCAACCGCCCCAACAAACAAGACGATAGACAGAATTTGGGAAACCCGAATCCCACCAAACATCAGACTATCAGTTCTCATCCCTTCAATAAAGAAGCGACCGAACGAATACCACATCACGTACGCTAAAAATATCTCTCCCCGTTTGAACAAATTGGGATTGTGGCGTAGTGAAATCAATACCAAGAACCCTAGAAAGCTCCACATTGATTCATACAAAAAAGTAGGCTGGCGATACGCTCCAGAAATATTCATCTGAGTAATGATCCATTCTGGTAGGTGCAACCCCTGCAAAAAATGAAGGGAAGTAATTTTGCCAAACGCTTCTTGGTTCATAAAATTACCCCACCGGCCAATTGCCTGGGCCATAATAACCGTGGGCGCCGCAACGTCTAACATTTTCCAAACTGGAATAAAGCGACTGTGACAAAACCAGACCACAACAATCATTGCGCCAATCAGCGATCCGTATATCGCAATTCCGCCATCCCATATTTTGATAATTTCACTTGGATTATTTTTATAGTAACTCCATTGAAAGATAACGTAATATAACCTTGCTGAAATCAAAGCAACTGGTAAGGCATACAAAATCATGTCATAGATATCATCTGCCTTAATTCCAACTCGTTTTCCTTCTCTAACTGCTAAAATAACCGCCAGAATAACACCTGTGGCGATTATTACTCCATACCAATGAACTGCGATTGGACCAAGATGAATCGCAATTGGGTTCAAAGCTAACGTTGTAAAATCAAACAAACTGTTCACCTATCATTTCTTTTTATCAGTAGTTTTTGGTTCATTTGTATTATCAACTGATTTTGCTTTAGAATCAACTTGATTTTTATCGTCAGCTGATTTTTTCTTGGCATCTTGTTTACTATTTTGTTTGATTAAATTATTCAGGTTACGATCAAACGTTTCCGTAGCATCGTATCCCATCGATTGGGCCCTAAAGTTCATCGCCGCTGCCTCAATGATAATAGCCAAGTTCCGTCCTGTCTTAACCGGAATTGTAAGCTTAGGCACATGAACATCAAAAAGCTTAACATCCTCAGTATTATTCCCAAGTCGGTCATAATTAGCGTCTTTGGAGAAGTTTGCCAGGTGGATAATTAGTGCCACTCTAGTCTTGCTTCTAACAGCACCGGTTCCAAACAGCATCATAACGTCAATGATTCCAATTCCCCGAATTTCAAGTAAGTGTCTCAAAATTGCGGGGGCCGTTCCCATTAGCGTTTGCTCGTCTTGTTGATAGACTTCGACCCGATCATCGGCAATCAATCTATGGCCCCGTTTTACCAATTCTAGTGCGGTTTCACTCTTACCGATTCCACTATCACCGGTAATTAGAATTCCCAAGCCATAAACGTCAACCAAGACACCATGAAGTGACTTTCGTTCAGCCAAATTATCTTCGAGAAAATTAGTCATGTTACTGAGGACTCTAGAAGTAGTCAGTTTAGACCCGAGAACCGGGATTTTAGCTTCTTTAGCCGCTTCAACTAATTCCTCTGGTGGTTCCAATTGAGTTGACACAACAAAAGCCGGGGTCTCTGGTTGACACATTTGCCGGAACACTCCCAGCAGTTCATCATGATCAAGCCCCTTTGAGTACGATATTTCAGTGATACCTAATAACTGAACTCGCTTAGATGGATAGTAATTAAAATAACCAGTTAACTCAAGTCCTGGTCGCGAAATATCGCTCGTGGAAACTGTTTTTTCTTCGAGTAACTCCTCGCCATAATAGACATCCAATCTTGCGTTTTCAACTAGGTCAGCAATCGTTACGCTTTCAGCCAATACTAGCCCTCCTTTTTAAGGTAAATAATCTATCACAATTTTACCACTTTAAGCGTTATCAATGTTTATTCCCTTGAAAAATAGCTCGCCAAAATCGAATTAACGATTGACATTAAAATTGCCACCAGAACCGCAGTCCAGAATGATGAAAACTTAAATTGGTTGCCAATAAACATCGAGGTCATCTCTAACATCAAACCGTTAATGATCAACGAAAATAGTCCAAAGGTCAAAAAGTTAATTGGCAATGTAAACAACGTCAGTAATGGTTTAACTAGGAAATTAAGAATAGCCAGAACTAGAGCTGCTCCTAAAGCAACTCCAAAGCTAGAAACGTAAAAGCTGTTTGGCAAGAAACCACTGATCGCCATAAACAAAATTGTGTTGATAATAAGGTTAGTCAAAAATCTCATTTGTTGATCCTCTTCTTGTCTTCATCAACGTCGTGTTCTTCAACGCCATGAATAACCTTTCTTGTGTTCTTTTGGTGACTTTCTTTGATTTCGTTTTTAAACACTTTAAATAAACTCGTGGAATTTGAATCTCCGGGTATCGTCATTGCTGCAATAATGTACCCCACCACCATAAATATAAAGGCTGGGGTGAAACAAAGAACGATAAATAACACCCGAACTAAAGTCGAATTCCAGTCAAAATACTCAGAAACACCGCCAATGACACCTGTTATCCAAGCATCAGTGTTGGAGCGAGTTATTTTTTTATCCTTTTTCATATTCTAACCTCCAATATAACTACCTTAAGATTAGTAAAAAACGGGGACGCATTCAAGTATGCAACCCCCGTAAACCAAATTATTTATATTAATTTAACTCAATGAACTTACCGGTAGCTAGGTAAACCGTCCATTCACACATATTTGTACTGTAATCAGATATCCGGCTCAAATCCTTAGCAACATTTAAATAGATAATCGCGGAGTTGAGAATCGCTGGATTGTCAGCCATTGTCCGGTAACTTGGTGAAGCAATTCCATTATATAGGTCGCTGATTTCTTCATCAAAAGTTTTAGCAGTTTCAACTGCTTTGGTCTCATCAGCCATATTGTATGCGTCGATAGAATCGTTGTATTCCTTACTAACCTCGTTAACCAAAGTTGCAATTACTTTTTCAACTTCAGCAATCCGATCCTGCCCCTTGATTTTAATCGTTGATCGAGAAACGTTTCTTGCATGATCCCCAGCCCGTTCCAAATCAGTAACTGACTTCAAAATACCAACTACTTCTCGCAAATCAGTTGTTACGGGTTGGTACAAAGCGATCAGCTCAAATGATCGCTTTTCCAAATGAATTTGCAGATCATTAATTTGGTGATCGCTTTCAATTACACTTTTAGCGAGGTCGACATCATGGTTGATGAATGAATTTCCCGCTTTGCTTACCGCCTCACCAACAAGGGCAGCCATTTTCATAAAATCTGATTTTAGACTAATTAGTTCGTCGTCAAACACCTTTGCCATTTAGTTTCCTCCTAACCAAACCGACCAGAAACATAGTCTTCTGTTTTTTGACTCGCCGGGTTGGTGAATATTTTTCTCGTTTTATCAAATTCGATTACCGTCCCGTCCATAAAGAATGCCGTCCGGTCAGATATTCTAGATGCTTGTTGCAAGTTGTGAGTTACGATAATTATCGTATACTTTTCCTTCAAATCCAATAGCGTATTTTCAATTTTGGCACTGGAAATTGGGTCTAGGGCTGAAGTTGGCTCATCCATTAGGATAATTGATGGCGAAACTGCAAGCACTCTAGCAATACAAATTCGTTGTTGCTGACCACCTGAGAACGACAAGGCGTTGTCATACAAATGGTCCTTAACCTCATCCCAAACGGCAGCTTGCTTCAAACTCCGTTCAACGATTTCATCAAGAACTTCTTTATCCTTGATTCCCGCAATCTTTAAGCCATAAGTAACGTTATCGTACACTGAGAACGGAAATGGATTAGGTTGCTGAAACACCATTCCAATCTGCTTACGTAGTTCAACTAGGTTTGTTTGAGGAGCATAGATATTCTTGTCTTCAAACTGGACCGACCCGGTAATCGTTACGTTATCAATCATGTCATTCATCCGATTAAGGCATCTCAGAAATGTTGATTTACCACAACCTGATGGGCCAATCAACGCTGAAATTTCGTTTTTTTGAAAATCCAGATGAATGTCATGCAGAGCTTGGAAGTCTCCGTAATATAAATCTAAATGTTTTGAAGAAATAATTGATTCACTCATCGTTTTTCCTCCTAACCAAAGTTCCCTGAAACGTAATCTTCTGTCAGCTGAACCTTTGGTCGTGTAAATACTTTTCTAGTCTCGTTATACTCAATCGCTTCACCCATGTTAAAGAACACAGTATAGTCGCTAAGCCGAGCTGCTTGTTGCATGTTATGAGTCACGATAATGATTGTATAGTCCTTCTTTAATTCACGAAGGGTTTGCTCAAGTTGAACGGTTGAAACAGGATCTAGTGCTGACGCAGGTTCATCCAGTAACAACACTTCAGGTTTGACCGCTAATGCGCGAGCAATACAGACCCGTTGAGCCTGACCACCTGAAAGATAAAGCGCACTCTTATGCAAACTATCCTTTACTTGGTCCCAAACAGCAGCTTGCTTCAGTGTAGTTTCAACAATCTCATCTAACTTTTTCTTATCCGTTAGACCCCGCCGTTTCAAAGCAAAAGTGATGTTGTCGTAGATTGATTTGGCAAATGGATTTGGGCGTTGAAATACCATCCCAATTTTCCGCCGAACTTCGTAAACATCGATTCCAGGTTGATTGATATCAACACCTTGATACAGAATTTTTCCAGTAACTCTCGCTACGTCATCATTCATTCGGTTGAGTGACCTTAAGTACGTTGACTTTCCAGACCCGGATGGGCCAATCAAGGATGTGATGTTATTCTTTTTAAATTGAATATCATCATTATGCATTGCCAGTTCATCACCGTAATATACCTTCATTCCAATCGTTTCCATTACCACTTGGGAAGGATCATCGTTGAAATTGTAGATGAACCGGTCTTGCTCACCAGTTTTATGAATTTTTGATTCCATCATCATTCCTCCTAAATTTCTGAGGTCATTTTTTCAAAGATTTTCTTCCCGATATAACGAGCAGAAAGGTTAAAAATTAGAATTGCGAGAACTAGGACCGCAGACGAACCTGATGATACTTGAGATAAGTCTGGCATGATTCCCTCTGAATTAATTTTCCAAATGTGAACTGCTAGAGTTTCAGCTGGTCTCAATGGACTTAGAGGACTATCAATGTTGAATGGGTTCCAGTCTGCAAAGTTAAGGGCTGGAGCACTTTGACCTGCTGTATAAATCAACGCAGCGGCTTCACCAAAAACCCGTCCTGAACAGAGAATCACCCCACTAATAATCCCAGGTAATGCAGCCGGAATCACAATGTGAACAATCGTTTCAAACTTGGATAAGCCAAGTCCAAGTCCTCCTTGCCGTTGATCATCAGAAACACTCGATAAGGATTCCTCAATATTTCTGGTTAGTAGTGGCAAGTTGAAAATCGTTAGGGTTAACGCTCCAGATAAAATTGAGAAGCCATAGCCAAACTGGATTACGAAGAGCAGAAAACCAAACAATCCCACAACCACAGATGGTAACGAACTTAGAATTTCAATTGACGTTCTGATAATCGATGTAAACAGGTTATCCTTTGCATATTCGTTAAGGTAAACTGCTGCACCAAGGGCGATTGGAATCGAGATCAACATTGCCAGAATCAGAAGATAAAACGAATTGAAGAGTTGAATTCCAATACCACCGCCAGCTTGAAATGCCCGAGCTGGTCTTGTAAGGAATCCCCAACTTATATTTGGTAATCCCGTAACGAAAATATAGCCAATTAGAAACGCAAGAATCAATACCACTGAGAATGCGATTCCCTTTAGGATCCCAATTGCAATCTTACTTTGAAGTTGAGTATCTTTCATTTCTTAAAGGCTCCTTTCCGACCGATAAAGTGAACTAACAGGTTGAAGAACAGTGACATTGCCAACAACACTAGGGCAAGTGACCACAAGGCGTCGTTTTCTAATGACCCCATTACCGTGTTCCCCATTCCAGCCGTCAGCACAGAAGTTAGCGTTGAAGCTGGTGACACCAAGTTATGTGGCATCAGAGCAGCGTTCCCGATAACCATTTGAACGGCAAGGGCTTCACCAAACGCTCTGGCCATTCCAAAAACAATCGCCGTTAAGATTCCAGGAGTGGCAGCTCGTAGCACCACTTTAAAAATTGTCTGCCATTGAGTTGCCCCTAAGGCTAATGACGCTTGCCGATAGTATCCTGGTACTGATTTCAAAGAATCAACAGTCATCGATACAATTGTCGGTAGAATCATTACAAACAATACAAATGTTCCTGACAGGATTCCGAATCCACTACCACCAAAAACGTGACGAACAAATGGAACAACGACTGATAAACCGATAAATCCATAAACAACCGAAGGAATCCCAACTAATAACTCCGTAACTGGTTGTAAAATTTTGGCTCCCCGCTTTGGGGAAATTTCAGTCATATAGACCGCGGTACCAATTGCAAACGGCGTCGCAACTACTGCTGCCAACAAAGTCACTAAGAAGGAACCAACGATCATTGGTAACGCCCCAACCGACTGTTTCCCATCTGGAGTCGTTGTCCCTGGGTTCCAAAGTGTTCCACCAAAGAATTCAGACAGTTTGACATGATCCTTAAAGAACGTGGACAACCCTTTAGAGGCAACGAAGATAATAATTCCAATCACAATCACCATGATTAGAAGCAGTGCCAACAAACTGATAGCTTTTCCAAAGCGTTCATACCGGGCAGTTTTTGATTTTTTCATTAATTGCTTTGCAAGTTTTTCGTTCTGCATTTTATTCACCCGACCCCTTCAGAATTTTTCCTTGCCATGTCCGTTGGAACTGCATGTCCTTTACGGAAATATAACCTAAACTATTAAATAACTTTCTTTGAATATGTTCACTCTTAAGGTAGTTCATAAACTTCTTAGTGAGCCCAGTTGGTTGGCCTTTCGTGTAGATATGCTCATATGACCAAATTTTCCACTTATTACTTTCAACATTCTTGGCCGTTGGTTTTACTCCGTTAACAGACAATGGATGAATTGAGTCATTCAAATAACCAAAGGCAACATAACTAATTGCACCGGGAGTTGTGGAAACAATTTGGCGAACTGTTCCAGAGGAGTCTTGCTCCTGAGCAACTGCACTTTGCTTACCACCAAGACCATAATTTTCGAAGGTTACCCGAGTTCCGCTTCCTTGAGAACGGTTAATTAAAGTAACATCCAAATTTTTACCACCAACTTCGCGCCAATTTTTTATTTTACCTGTAAAAATCCCAATCAATTGCTTACTAGTTAAGTTCCTTACCCCAGTATCTTTATTAACGATTGGAGCAACCCCCACGACCGCAATTCGGTGATCAACCAATCCCTTTGAGTCAATACCACTTTTTTCCTGGGCAAATAGGTCAGAATTCCCCATTTCAACAGCCCCTGACTCAATTTGACTAAGACCAGTTCCCGATCCTCCACCTTGAACATTAATGAACACCCCAGGATGACTGGCAAGATATTCTTCACTGGCAGCTTCAACTAATGGCTGAAGAGCTGTGGAGCCCACCGCAGTTATTGATTCCCCACCAGTTTCGGACTTGTCCCGACTGGCATATGCGTATGTAACTCCAAAAATAATCAAAAATCCAATTAAGAATTTAAATAATGTTTGTTTTCGCATCGCTAATCCTCCATTCACAAGATTAATCATATAAAACCAATGTAAATATTTGGCCACCCGTTTGTAAAAGTTATGTAAATAGTTGATAGGGGTATTGTATTTACTTTTAATGGACAAGTTTGCAGTTCCCATCAAAATAAGGACTATCACGAGATACTGCAGTCGTGATAGTCCTTATTAGCTAAAAGCAAGTAGTATTGGCAAGACTATTATTACCTGTTTGGTTAAGTTCTTGATAGGTCAACTCGCAGTGACCATCAGGACTGAGGACCATTTATTTATGGTCCTCAGTTACTGTTGGTCTTGCGGGGGTGAGACAACGAAAGCATCTTCGTATGCTTTCTGTCCCACTCCCACTCTAACCTTTCACATACGGCAACCTCACCGTAAACGTGGTGCCAACCCCACGCTGGCTCTCCACCGTTATCTTACCAGACAACGAATCAACCAATTCTTTTACAATTGATAGTCCCAAGCCGGTTCCAGCAATCTTCTGCTTATTTCTGGAGGCGTCCGTTCTGTAAAAGCGTTCAAAGATCCGCCCAATCTCCTTCTGGGCAATTCCCGTACCAGTATCAGCTACCTTAAAGTACCAAATATCCCCCTCACGGTTGGCATTGACGGTGACTTGACCACCCTGGCGGTTATATTTAATCGCATTTGAAATGAGATTTCTAGCAATTCGTTGCAGTGAGTTATTATCCATCCGAACCTGCAAATCGGGTTCAATTTCATTGATCAGCGAAACGTTTAATTTATTCGCCTGATTTTGTTGCGTTTTAAACTCAGCATCAATAAAACTTGCTAAATCAATCAGATTGACAGCGCTAGACTCATGGTTCTGAACATGAGAAATTGTTAAAATATCGTTAATCAACGACGTTAGCTGTTCACTCTGCTTATCAATAATTGTTAAAAATTCGGCCAAATCATCATGATCTTCCATTGCTCCGTCCAATAACGTCTTTGCAAATCCAGAGATTGCCGTGACTGGCGTTTTCAATTCGTGACTGGCGTTTCTAAGAAAATCAATTTGCATTTGTTTTATATTAATTACTTCAGTGATATCGTAGGCAATTACAATAATATGAAACGATGAGTTAATGTGGTTGTACATTACCTGAACCTCAGTGGTCTTTGGATCATCAGCAACCTCAGTGATTTCACTCTTTTGAGTTTCTTTCTTATCAAACACACTATCGATCATCGTCAGTAATTCGTAATTAGTAATGTCATCTGTGTACAGGTGTTTCTCTTCTCCGATTGGCTTACTCAGAATTGTTTCCATTTGGGAGTTTGAATAAATAACATCTTTATTTTCGCCAATCACCATTACCCCAATTGGTAACACATTCATAATTTTTTCTGTTTCGGACGCCTGGTAATTACTCTCCTCATCCTGATTTTCTTTCTTATCGATTAAGTCGTTAACACTGTCCGCTAATCGTTTATAGTCATCCCCTGGCCTAACCAAAATAGGGATTGCATCATTATCATTGACCAATTTATCAACTGAATGATGAATTCTTCTTAGGACTCTGTGACTCTGATAATTTGTAATCAGCAGTTGCCCCATAGCCAACAACCAAACCACTCCCAAAATCAATGATACATATTCAAAAAAAGAGTCTGAGTCAAAAACAGCGATTATTAATGAAATAACCGCCAATGTCCCGATAACTCCCGTAATGAGAATTTGTTTATTTAGTTTATTCACCCTCATCACTTCCAATTAGAAATTCGTAACCGAACCCACGGACAGTTCTCAAAAACTGGGGGTTCTTTGGGTTTTCCTCAATTTTATCCCGGAGATGGGCAATTTGGATGTCAACCATTCGACTCTGGCCAGAATAATCAAAGCCCCAAACTCCAGAAAGCAATTGCTCACGGCTAAACACTTGGTTTTTATGGCTTGCCAAATATTCAAAGAGTTCAAATTCCTTTGGCGTTAGTTTCAGGTTTTTATTCCCTTGGAGAACTCGATACTGATGCTTATCAATGGTAAATGGTCCTACAGCTTTCACTCGCTCGTCATTGGTGGCAGGAACATCTTTTTCAGACTGATTTGTAGGTTGGTACCTTCGTAATACTGCATTTATTCTGGCAAGGACTTCACGAGGACTAAATGGTTTGGCAATATAGTCATCAGCCCCCATTTCTAACCCAAATACCTTATCAAACTCGGTGTCTTTAGCTGTCAAAACGATAACTGGGGTTTCATTCTTATCCATTCGCACCTGCTTAAGAACATCCTCACCACTCATCTCTGGCAGCATCAAATCCAAAAGTACGATATCATACTTATTTTCCTGAATCTTCTTCAAGGCGGTTGCCCCATCTGTCGCCTTGTCCACCTCGAAACTAGCCTTTTTCAAGTTATACTCCAGCAAAGTTACGATCGACGGTTCATCATCTACAACTAACACTTTTTTCATGGTTTTCCTCCAAAGTGATTAATCCGTATACGTCTTGATTCCAATTTCATGAGGTGAATTCTTAAATATTGCAGTCTCAGTAATCTTAAGCTGGTCATTACGATCACGAACCCGCATTTTTACGTAGGTAGAATCACGTGATAGCCCTTGATATAGCTCAGTTTCATTGGTCACATCAAGACCATTGACTGTTAGAATCACATCGCCAATATTAAGATTCATCTTAGCAGCTGGGGTGGCCGGTTTAATTCCCAACACCCGGACTCCATCCATTACCTGAGTATATTCAAACGGATTCTGCTTGTCCTGGTGCTTGAGGGCAACCAACGTGATAAGATAACCAATTGCCACCACTATCAGACCATAACCGGCAAACTTAGGTAAATACTTACCAGCTACCGCCAAGGTCAGAGCAACCACCCCAATAATCAGTTGGGCATTGCTTAAGCGTCTTGTAAAGGCTTTGGGATCTGAATGCTGAATTGTCGCTCTAAGGCCAAGAACCAATGGTAAAAAGACAAAAGTATACGTATGGCCCCCATACGAAAACACCGGCCAAAAAGCAAGATGACTGGTAAACCAATCACCAGGCATCATCAATAATAGTGGAACCACGGTTGATTCTTCTAGCCGATACTTAGCAACTAAATTGTTCCGTTTGTTACGACTAAGAACTGGCGATGAGTAATTTCCAAAGCTTATCTTAATAAACAAAACATTCAGAATGATGACTAAGCCAACGAATGCAATTAAACTTGTCGCGGGAACAGGCGCCGGTAAACCACCAGTGAACGAAACAATGCTCGAAACAACCGGATATTTAGCTACACCTGGGATTAGTAAAGCTGACCCACTGGCAACCAGGGCAGTTAGAACTGGAAACGGCCTGGTAAAAAAAACAACACTTAATACTAACGCAATTATCACATACGCCCCAATAAGCCCACCACTAACTGCGATGAATGACCCTAAAATTGAACCAATTATCCCTAAAATTAGCAGAGCTCGTGCAAAATGGCGCCCCTCAAAATAGTCTTCGTAAATAGCGGAACTGAACATCTTTCTTTCTCGTTTGATTCGATTATTAAATGTTATGTATGATTTGAGCACCCCAACCCATAAAACCGGTTGAAGAATAAAAAACAGTATTAAAACTAATATTTTCATTCCAATATCCCCTGTACTTATTTGATTTTAGTATATCATTTATTAATTTTTAGGGAAACGCCAATTAGAAAAGGTCCTCCAACCAAAAAAAGCCACCAAACATGAGTTTTCATGCTGATAGCTTGCCAGAAAAATATTAATCTGGATTTTCTTTACTTAGTTTCCATTGAAGATAAGCATTGATAAACGGATCTAGGTCACCATCCATTACGCCGTTGGCATTCGCCGTTTCGTGATTTGTTCGGTGGTCCTTAACCATTGAATACGGGTGAAAAACATAAGATCTAATCTGTGAACCCCAACCAATATCTAATTGCTCGCCTTCAAGCTGAGCTTTTTCCTCAGCCTTCTTCTGTTCTTCTAATTCATACAACTTCGATTTCAACATATTCATCGCCGTTTGCCGGTTTTGGAGTTGAGACCGTTGAGCCTGGCTAGCGACAACGATTCCAGTCTTGAGATGGGTGATTCGCACCGCTGAAGATGTTTTATTGACGTGCTGGCCACCAGCCCCGCTAGCCCGATAGACATCAACCTTAATTTCGTCGGGGCTAATTTCGATCGAGACATCATCATTTAATTCAGGCATTACATCCACAGATGCAAATGACGTATGCCGCCGACCAGCTGAATCAAACGGTGAGATTCGAACCAATCGATGAACTCCTTTTTCTGATCGTAAATAACCATAGGCGTCTGGACCCTGAATCAGTAATGAAACACTACTGATTCCAGCAACTTCTCCTACCTGATAATCCAGCGTTTCAACTTTAAAATCGTGACTCTCCGCCCACCTTGTATACATTCTCAGCAACATTGAGCCCCAGTCCTGGGATTCAGTTCCACCAGCACCAGGGTGGATTTCAAGAATTGCATTATTATGGTCATACTTACCATTCAGCAACAACTTCAATTGATAACTGGCCAATTCTTTCTTGAGTTCATCCCGATTACTTTCAAATTCAGAAATAATCTCTGGATCCTGATCATCGGCCAGCAGTTCCAGACTAACCTCAAGATCTTCAATTCCTTGCTGTAACTTTATAAAGTCATCATGCTTGGTTTTCAACTGATTGGTTTCATCAATTAATTTCTGAGCGTCCTCTTGATGATCCCAAAAGCCAGGTTCGGCCATTTTGGACTCATTAATTTCGATGTTTTCACTTAGGGCATCGAAGTCAAAGTGACCTCCTAAAACCAGCGATGGTTTGTTGCATATCTGCGATTTGATTTTTTGCTTCACTTATTTCAAAAGCCATAATTTGCCTCGTTTCTTAATGACAAAGGGACCAGAAATCTTAATTCAGACTTCTGGTCTCCTCCAATAGTTCTATTTCAACGGTTCATCAGTACTACCGTTGCATGTTTTGTCTAATTTCAGCCTTCATGAAGAGACGAGTTGCATCATAGTCGATATCAGCAATCATTTCTTCAAACATTTTGTAACCTTCACGTTGGTATTCAACCAATGGGTTTTGTTGGCCATAACCACGAAGACCAATTGACTGACGAAGTTGATCCATCATGTCAATGTGATCAGTCCAGTGGGAATCAACAACTCTAAGAATAACAACCTTTTCGAATTCAAGCATTTGTGATTCGTCGTAAAGTTCTGCTTTCTTTTCGTCGTATTCCTTGTTAGCAAGATCCATCAAGAATGCCTTGATTTCATCTGCTGACTTATCCTTGAAGTCATCCAAACCAACTTGGTCAGGATTTACCATTGCAGTAATTGCAAAATCAAGAATTGTTTGGAGGTCCCAATCTTCCTTCTCACCTTGAGTATGAAGGTCAACAATTCGGTTAACAGTTCTTTCAATCATTGGAATGATAACCCACTTAAGTGACTTATCTTCACCGATGATTTCTTGACGTTCACCGTAAATAACTTCACGTTGTTGTCTCATAACATCATCATATTGAAGGACGTTCTTACGAGAATCATAGTTGTTACCTTCAACTCGTTTTTGAGCTGATTCAACTTGCTTAGTGATCATCTTTGAACGAATAACAGCGTCATCGCCATCAACATTCATCTTCTCAAGGAAGTTCTTGATTTTTTCAGAACCGAATCTAAGCATCAAGTCATCTTCAAGTGAAAGGAAGAATTGTGACAAACCAGGATCACCTTGACGACCAGAACGGCCACGAAGTTGGTTATCAATACGTCTAGACTCGTGTCGTTCAGTACCAATAACTGCAAGGCCACCGGCTTCAACTACCCCAGGGCCAAGTTTGATATCGGTACCACGACCAGCCATGTTGGTGGCGATTGTAACGGCACCCTTTTGACCAGCATTAGTAACAATATCGGCTTCCTTAGCATGGTTCTTAGCGTTCAAGACAACGTGATCAATGCCTTCTTTGTCGAGGCGGTCTGATAGGTATTCTGAAGTTTCAACGGCAACAGTACCAATCAAAAGAGGTTG
The DNA here is from genome assembly GCF_951230165.1 of Lentilactobacillus sp. Marseille-Q4993. Lineage (GTDB taxonomy): Bacteria > Bacillota > Bacilli > Lactobacillales > Lactobacillaceae > Lentilactobacillus. Next base: position 79,937 of record NZ_CATNVB010000001.1, on the reverse strand, counting down.
GCCCTTTGAATGAAGTTCTTTGATTTTATCAATAACAGCATCAAACTTAGCTTGAAGAGTTGGATATAAAATATCTGGTTCATCCAATCGGATAACAGGCTTGTTAGTTGGCACCGTGATAATTTCCATGTTGTAAATTTCACGGAATTCTTCGGCTTCAGTCTTGGCAGTACCAGTCATACCAGCAAGTTTATGGTACATCCGGAAGAGGTTTTGGTAAGTAATGTTAGCCATTGTCTTACTTTCCTCTTGAATTGTTACGCCTTCTTTAGCTTCAATAGCTTGGTGAAGTCCGTCAGAGAATCGACGACCATCCATGATCCGACCAGTAAATGAATCAACAATCAGTACCTCGTCATCTTGGACAACGTAGTCCTTATCACGAAGCATAATGAAATTAGCCCGAAGAGCTTGATCCAAATGGTGGGTCAATGCAGTGTTGTCTGTATCGTAAAGATTGTTAAGGTTGAAGTACTTTTCACCCTTTTCAATTCCTTGATCAGTTAGTGAAACCGTCTTAGTTTCCAAATCCAACTTAAAGTCTTCACCTTCGTGAAGTGTCTTGGCGAACCGGTCAGTACTTTGGTAAAGTTCTGAAGTTCCAGTTGCTTGACCAGAAATGATCAATGGGGTTCTAGCTTCATCAATTAGGATTGAATCAACCTCATCAACGATAGCAAAGTTCAATGGTCGTTGAACCATTTCTTCTTTGTAAGCAACCATGTTATCACGAAGATAATCGAAACCAATTTCACTGTTAGTTGAGTAAGTGATATCAGCTGCATAGGCTGCCCGCTTTTCATCAGGGCCCATTTCAGTTAGGTTGACCCCAACAGTTAGTCCCAACCAGTTATACAACTCACCCATTTCAGTGGCATCACGTTGTGATAGGTACTCGTTAACGGTAACAACGTGAACACCCTTGCCTGCTAAAGCATTCAAATATACGGGCATTGTGGCAGTCAAGGTCTTACCTTCACCAGTCTTCATTTCAGCAATGTTACCTTCATGAAGAACGATTCCACCCATGATTTGAACGTGGAATGGATATAGGCCAAGAACCCGTTTGGCACCCTCTCGAGCAACGGCAAACGCTTCTGGAAGAAGATCATCGAGAGTTTCACCCTTTTTATATCTTTCTTGAAACTCTGGTGTTTTAGCTTTTAAATCATCATCTGAAAGTTGACGATATTCCTCAGCATAAGAACCAACCTTATCGGCTAGCTTACTTAAGCGTTTGAGTTCGTGCTTATCACTTTCAACCCATTTTTTTAAGACATTACGCATCTAGTCATTTTCCCTTCTTGTGTCTCAGAATATTACTTGGTAAATTAATGTTTTCATTTACATACTATCCAATTGTATCATCTACCAATTGGTTTTTAAACCATAACGGCATACATAATACTTCTAATATAAACTATTTTCAGAAACAAATGTACCCCAAAAGTTAAATTTAACTCTTGGGGTACACGTTAAAGCGGTTTTAGAATATTATTTAAGTTATTCGCCAGTTTCAATCAAGCCGTACCGACCATCATTACGACGATAGACAATGTCAATTCCTGATGTTTCCGCATCTTCATAGATGAAGAAGTCATGACCAAGCATGTCCATTTGAAGAATTGCTTCTTCGTTATCCATTGGTTTTAATGAAATTCGCTTAGTTCTAACAACTTCGAACTTGGAATCTGATTGCTCATCAGTATCAGCTGATGCCTCAGGAGCTGCAAACTCAAGATTCTTAAAGCCTTTTTCACGAGACTTTCTGTTGACCTTAGTCTTGTACTTACGAATTTGACGTTCCAATTTATCAGTTACCAAGTCTACGCTGGCATACAAGTCATTTGACATTTCTTCTGCACGCAATGTTAGATATGGCAAAGGAATTGTAACCTCAACTTTTGCTTGCTTATCTGGATATACCTTCATATTTACATGTGCTGTATTTTTCACATCATTTTCAAAGTATTTTTCCAGCTTACTGATCCGTTTTTCAACGTATTCACGAATTGATTGAGTTACTTCAATATTTTCTCCACGAATGTTAAAGATTAACATAACACTCTCTCCCTTCACCATTACGGTATGATGGTCCAAAAACAAAGCGTTGTAAACGTTTCATCCTTGGCTATAATTCAAGTATAGATTAAAGTTCGTTTTTTAACAATCATTAGAACCCCTAAATTTACCTTGCTAAGGTTAACCCCTTTATTTGCAACGGATTAGCCACTTTTAAAACTTCTGTAGCATGCCTAATTGTCGTCCCAGTTGTGTAGACATCATCAACTAACAATACGTTTTGGTCACGGAGCTTTTCTATCATGTTTTCACGGAGCTGAAAAGTTTGTTCTGCTTTCAATCGTTGACTTCGATTTTTAGCTGATTGATCAATTTTTTTATTAATCACACATCTCATAGCATCTACATATTTCAAGCCATCAAGCAGTCCCTCAACTTGATTGAATCCTCGACGCTTGTAAGTTACCGGATTGACTGGAATCGGAACAATTACCCCTTTAAAGTTCCTTACTTTCCTTTTTATCTCTCCTTGAAACGCCTTCCGAAGGTAATAATCCCCTAAAAACTTATACCGATGCATATATTCTTTCATGGCATCGTTGTATTCAAAAATAGCTTCATTTTTAAACCTATCGCCCTTTTTATCCCACCTTTGGCAGTCATAGCAAACCGCACTACGGGGAACATCTTCCGTCCACACTCCGGGCACAGTGGATAATCCTCCAAATAAGAAAAATTGCTTTTACACTCCTCACAAACTCGACTTTGTGGGTATGCCTTAGTCAAAACGAGTACATCACGTAATTCAAAGCGAGTGGATATTGTTTGGTTACATAACACGCATTTATTCAACTTCACTTGCCCGCCTGTTCATCATAATAATCTGCTTTTCAGCTTCTCGAACCGTGGCTGAGTGCCTTGAAACTAATAGTCTTACCTCGCCATCGGGACAGTCAGCTTTGCGCCCCACTCTTCCAGCAATCTGAACTAACGCGGCAGCACTAAAAATTTCATTGTCAGCTCCAACTATCAAGACGTGAAGCTTACTAAACGTGACTCCTCTTTCTAAAATCGTCGTTGTTATCAACCCATTCAGCTGCCCTTGACGCATCATTTGAACCTTTTCTAATCGATGAGAATCCGCTGAAAACACAGTTTGAATCGCTAAACCGCCAATATGTGGCTTAATTAGTAGCATCATCCTGTCCAAATCCGAAATTCTTGGTGCAAAAATTAAAAATGGTCTCCCATCAGCCAACCTCCGGTTCAAAAATTGTTTGATCTCCGTTGGACACTTTAATTTACCAATCTTTTCCAGGTACTGCTTATCTTTAATCACTGAAATCGTTGGTAATAAATGACGATGGAACCTAAGCGGCAAATAACTAACAGAGATTTGCTTTCGCCGAATCATCATTAGTAACTGGCGGTCGGGAGTGGCAGTTAAGTATAATTTAGCAGCTTTAGGTTTTGCTGCCTGCTTTACTGCGAAGTGGAGCATATCGTTCCCACTAAACGGAAACACATCAACCTCATCAATGATGACAACATCAAATGCCTCCTTAAATCTTAGTAGCTGATGGGTGGTACAAACCACTAACTGAGTATAGCGATATTTTGTTTCGCCCTGTCCATGAAGTAAAATCATATCAATTTGATCAAAAGCCGCCTGAAGACGCGGAAACAACTCTATGCAAACATCCACCCGGGGAGAAGCAACGGCGATTCGTTTGCCTGCAAGGATAGCCTTCTCAATCCCCCGAAACAGCATCTCGGTTTTTCCTGCCCCCGTGACCGCCCACAGCAAATGGGTTTGACGGTTCGTAAAGACATTAACAATTTCATTAGCACATTTCGTCTGTTCAACTGTCAATTGCCCATGCCATGACAACACTTTAGGAGGAAAACTAAACTGATTTGGCTCTTTAACCGTAATCAATTCACTAACCGTTGCCATTCTTCCCATTTGAATGCACTGACGACAATACACGTGCCCGTTTGGCAACCGGGATTCCTTCAATGGCAACAGATACCCACAGCGGTTGCACTTACCGTCACTAATCGCAGGAATTCGCTGAATTCGGTGGTCGGTTAAAAGCCAATCACTGACATTTGAAGATTCAATTTGGCGTCCGTACAACTCTGATATATCATTAATCATGAAGAATCACCTCAATAATTAATTCCGACATAATCATTATTACTTTTTTGGGAGATTAACATTTATGGAAAGAAAACCATCATTAACAATTAAAGAAGACGGAACAAACGAGCTAGATATCAAAAAATCAAAGTTCATTTGTAACATTCGCCGAATCAAAGACGAGGACGATGCTAAACGTCTCCTTAGTGAGATCACTACCATCCATGCAAAGGCAACTCACAACTGTTACGCCTATATGACTGGTGACCAAGATCAAATCCAGCGTGAAAGTGACAACGGAGAACCATCAGGGACGGCTGGGGTCCCAATTCTGGAAGTACTGAAGAAAAACGAACTCCATAATGTCCTAGCAGTAGTAACTAGATACTTTGGCGGAATCAAGCTCGGTGCTGGGGGACTGATCAGAGCATATAGTAATTCTGCATCAAAGGCGATTGAAAAAGTCGGCATTGTCGACCTAGTTCCTCAAAAACAACTCATTATCACAGTTGAATATCCCCTTTATGACAAACTGAACTACTTTTTAACTGAAAATGGCTATCAAATTGATGAACCTTCATTTACAGAAAACGTTACTTTATCTGTACCAGTTGACGAAACCAAAATTGAATCCTTCACAGCTGACATCAAAAATTTATTAGCTGATAAATTCACCTTAAAAATCGGTGATGACGTAATCTCTGAGGTTCCATATTCAAAGAATTAATTATCTTAAGGCACTAAGAAAGCGTGGTCGGGACATAGGACATAACTAGGTAAACCGAAAAAAAGTAGCGATAAATTTCATTTTTTTGAAATTTCATCGCTACTTTTTTGCTTTCATCCAAATTGTTGTTCTTGCTGGGGCACTAAAACGAAATTAAAGATTTCTGTAGTGCTCTCTGCGGTGGTGGGACGACGAAAACATCTTCGTATGCTTTCGTCACACTCCACCTTTTTTCTTTTATCTAAGTACTTGCTAATGATTCTCTTTACTAGTTGTTCCCTTAACCAGCTTCTTTATTCCGTTTAACATTGGTTGGCGTTTTTCACCGACCAACCCAATTGTCTCGACAAACAGTTCAAGACCGATTAAAACCGCGATTGTAAGCAATACCGAACCCCAAAGGTTTGAGATTGGGTAAAGCAATGAAATAAACGAAAAGATCAAGGCAATCCCATAGATAACCAACACGGTTTGCCGATGAGTTAACCCAATCTGCATCAATCGATGATGTAAATGACGTTTATCCGCGTGGGAAATTGGCTCCCGATTTAAAAGTCGTCTAAAGATTGCATAAACCGTATCTGTAATTGGAACACCAAGAATCATTACAGGAATAAGCACCGTGATAAACGTTGCGTTTTTAAGTCCAAATAGTGAAAACGTTGCGATCATGAAACCAATGAACAGGGCCCCAGTATCTCCAAGGTATATTCGTGCTGGGAAGAAATTATATGGTAAGAAACCTAGACACGCTGCCACTAAAGAGAAACACATAATCGAAACAAAAACGTTGCCGATGTTTAAGAAAAACATTCCAGTGATTCCCATCGTTGTGAGGCCAATCATTCCAACCCCAGTTGCCAACCCATCCAAACCGTCAATCAAGTTTACGGCATTGGTGATAGCAAGAATCCAGAGCCAGGTTATCGGTGAACTCATCCAGCCAAGATGAATCGTGGTAAATGGCAGGGTAATTGTAGTCATCCTAATTCCGGCCACAAAGTAAACCCACAGTGCGGCTAGCGATATTCCGTATACCTTTTGGCGAGGCCTCAGTTCATAGATATCGTCGATTATTCCGGTAAGAATAATAATCATTTCGCCACCAAACATCCCCCACAATATTTTAGTGGGCATCTGGTTACGAAGAAGAACCATTGTCGAGAATGTGTAAGCAATAAAAATTGCCAACCCGCCGATGGTTGGCATCGGTATTTTATTAACCCGCCGAGCGTTGGGCTTATCAACTGCTCCGACCTTGAAAGCTAACTTTCTCACAAATGGAGTTAATAATGCTGACAAAAGCATTGTCGCAAATAAAAAGACGATTATTTCAAATTTCAATGTTGAAACCTCTCAATAATTATTATTTCAATTATACAAACCCCATTTTATAAAAACAAGGTAACTTCGACGAATATGAAGAAAACTTAATTTGAAAATGGCCCTGGCAAAAGATTGTTGTAATTTTCACATTCTTTGCATTAAACAGTGTTTCTATTTGTGTTATTTCACAAAAACAATTATACTGGAAAATGTAAGATAACAGGTTTTGTAAACGTGTTAATTTTAATAAGTGAAAGGAGTTTTTGTTATGGCTGATAAAGCAAATACTACACAAGCGGAGAAAAAAGAAGCCCCAATTTTAGTTCAAATGGGTATTTTCGCTGCCGTGTTATTCGTTTCAAGTTTAATTTCACCACTATTTCCACCTAAGTTCCCAGTTCCAACACCAGTTATTGGGTTAGTTCTTCTATACTTACTACTAACGCTACACATTATTAAGTTAGAGTGGGTTGAAAAGTTTGCTGACTTTATGATCGGTTTGATTGCATTCATGTTCGTACCATCTGGTATTCAATTGACTGCATCACTCGATATCATGAAGGCCCAAGGGCTACAACTAATCATTGCAATTATTATTTCCACCGTTATCTTACTTGTTGTTGTTGCCTACACCACCTCATTCTTCATCATGATCAGAACCAAAGTTTTCCATAAAGACGCAACAATCGAAGATTAACAATTAAATAACGAAAGGGTGAACTTATAATGCAAACGACAATTATTACTTATCTAGGCACACCGATTTTCGGTATCTGTCTATCGCTTGCCGTATTCTTACTTGGCCAATGGCTATTTAAGATCAGTAAGGGACTATTTATTTTCCAACCTCTGTTTGTTGGTATGGTTTTAGGTATTTTTATTCTATGGTTAATGGCAAAAATGTTCGGTGTTGATACTACTTGGTTCTACACCAACGCATACAAACCAGGTGGAGACATCATCTTCTGGTTCTTGAACCCTGCTACTATCGCCTTTGCCATTCCTCTTTACAGACGTAACGATGTTGTTAAACGTTTCTGGCTTGAAATTGTTCTCTCATTAATCGTTGGACTTGGTATTTCACTATTCTTGATTTACTTCCTTGCAAAGATCATGGGATTGAACAACTCAGGTATCGCATCATTACTTCCACAAGCAGCAACTACTGCTATCGCAATGCCAATTTCAGGCGCTATCGGTGGTACACCAGCCATCACTGCTATGGCATGTATCCTTAACGCCGTTCTTATTTACGCATTGGCTAACTGGTTACTCAAGATTTTCCATTTGAAAGAACCAGTTGGTATGGGACTTGGTCTTGGAACTGCCGGACATACTGTTGGATCAGCTAAAGCTATTCAAATCGGTTCTGTTCCTGGTGCCATGGCTGCCATCGCGGTTGTTATTATCTCAATCGTTGTTGACTTAATTGTTCCTCCATTTGCAAGTATGATGGGACTTATCTAATAATCAAAAAACATCCTTCGGGGTGTTTTTTTTTACGCAAATTTATTACTTTTCCAAATCAGCACTCCAAAACTACATTGAATAAGTGACTAAACAAACTCAGTCACCTTTAACGGCCAATTAAACGGCCTGTAACCATTACTTTCATTGGATACTGATACTTTATCATGCAAACCTTAAACTAGCTTAAACTCCCTTATATTAATTGACTACAAAGAAGCATTAGTGGTTATTTTCAAGAGATCAAAAAAAGCAATGATTTTCTCAACAAATCGAGAAAAATCATTGCTTATATCGTTCATTAACTACTCACGCAGGTGGTAGTTATAGGTTGAAATAATAATATTTTGTCTTGAATTAAGAATTGCCCTTAGTCTTAAAGCAGTTTGGTTATGCAAAACTCGTTCCCATCTATGGCGTGGCACAAATTGAGGAACCAAGACTGTAGTCGAGAAGTTCCGGTCAGCGGCTCGTTTGGCAATTACATCACAGAACCTCAACGTTGGTTGCGTTATTGACCTGTATGACGAGTGAATATCGACGAACCTCACGTCAGGGAATTCCTTTCTAAATTCCTCTGAAATCTTATGCTCTTTCTCCGGATTAGCATCAAACGAAACGTGCATTGCAATCACGTAATCACCAATCGACTGAGCATAACTGATTGCCCGCGCAGTAACTCTGGTAACCCCACCAACTAAAACGATAACTGTTGAACCGTCAAAGTGGTGAATAGGCGTCAACTCGGCTGCTTCTTCAGCCACTTTAAGCTGTTTGGCAACCTTTTGATAATGAATATTAATTTTATAGAAAATTCTGAGCACGATTGGCATAACAATCAGGTATGGCCATACGTTTTCAAATCTAAGCAGGAACAAGAAAATAACTAGTGCAACCGAAATGAATGCCCCAACAAAGTTGACGATTGATTTCAACTGCCAATTCTTACCCTTATTTCGACGCCAGTGAATAATCATTCCTGACTGAGAGAGAGTAAATGGTACGAAAACTCCGACCGCGTAGAGTGGAATCAAAGAATTAGTTTTACCACCGAAAATTTGAATTAGGACAATGGCTCCTAACGCTAACGAAATAATTCCGTTAGAGTATCCGAGCCGATCCCCCTTATCAAGATAAGCGTGAGGCAAAAACTTGTCCTTTGCTAAGTTATAAGCCAAGATTGGGAATGCTGAAAAACCAGTGTTTGCCGCAACAGCCAAAATTAAGGCAGTTGACATTTGAAGTACGTAGTAAAGCAACCCGTGGCCGAATATCCCTTCACCAATTTGTGAAAGCACAGTTTCGTGGGTGTTTGGTGCGATTCCCATGTAAAAACTCAAGATGGTAATTCCACCAAAGAAGAACCCAAGGATTACAGCCATAATCGCCAATGTGTGAGAGGCATTCTTACTCTTAGGATCTTTGAAGTTTGGAACAGCATTACTAATGGCTTCAACCCCAGTAAGTGATGATGATCCACTCGAGAAGGCTCTAAAGAATAGAATCAGGGTCATTCCAGCAACTGGTGAACCAACATTTGCTGCTGCATGGTACTGAATTGATCCAGTTGCAATTTTAAAACCACCATAAACAATCATACTGAGAATAACTAGAATAAACAGATACACCGGTACCGTTAAAATTGCAGCTGATTCGCGCATCCCACGCAGGTTTAATAGCATAATCAAAATAACAATAATACAAGATATCAATACCTGGTGTTTGTACAAACTCGGTATGGCCGAGGTGATAGCCTCAGTCGCTGACGTCGTTGAAACGGCAACGGTAAGCATATAATCAACTAGGAGCGAACCACCGGCAACTAAACCAGCAGAACGACCCCAATTAGTACTAGCAACAACATATGCACCCCCACCTGATGGGTAGGCATGAATAATTTGCTGGTAGGATATTGTGATTGCTGCCAAAAGAACCAAAACAAGGGCCGCAACCCAAATTTGATACATCATTGCCGCAGCAGAAAGTGTAATCAATATCGTCGTAATTTGCTCAGTACCATAAGCAATAGACGATAAAGCATCTGACGAAAGCAGTGCTAGTGCTTTAAACTTAGTTAACGATTGACCACCCTCATCGGCAGTCTTTAACGGTTTCCCAATTAGAACCCGCTTTAACAATCGCCACATAAACTCTTTCCCCTTTTACATTTACAGTATTTGTCACTTTTCGTGACTTGTTTGAATGTCCATAGAATGATAATTCATATTCGATTTAAAAACAAGCAGTATTTTAAATCAACAAAACAACAATACAACACAAAAGAGCCTCCGACAAGTGCGGAAGCTCTTTTAATGTGGATTAATTATCCAATAATTTAGTTATTACATTCCCATTCCTGGATTTGGCATTGCAGGCATTGCAGCACTATCATCCTTTGGTTCATCAGCAACAACAGCTTCGGTTGTTAATAGCAAAGCAGAAACTGAGGCTGCGTTTTGAAGGGCTGAACGGGTAACCTTGGTTGGATCGACGATTCCAGCACTAATCATATCTTCAAACTTATCTTCGGCGGCATTGTAACCAATCCCATCCTTTTCGTTCTTAAGTTTTTCAACAATGACAGATCCTTCAATCCCAGCGTTTTCAGCAATTTGGCGAACAGGTTCTTCCAAAGCACGGCGAACGATCTTAACACCAGTTGCTTCATCACCAGTTGCACTAACCCCATCAACGTCCTTCATGACATTGATCAATGCAGTACCACCACCAGGAACAAAGCCTTCTTCTACGGCGGCTCTTGTGGCGTTCAATGCATCTTCAATTCTGTATTTACGTTCTTTTAATTCGGTTTCAGTTGCGGCACCAACACGGACAACGGCAACTCCACCTGATAACTTAGCAAGACGTTCCTTTAACTTATCACGGTCAAAGTCTGAAGTGGTCTTTTCAATCTGAGCTTTGATTTCTTCAACCCGACCACTGATTTGCTCCTTAGAACCTGAGCCTTCAACGATTGTAGTTGAATCCTTAGTTACATTAACCTTACCAGCTTGGCCTAATTGATCAATGGTGGCATCCTTCAAGTTCAAACCAAGATCGTCTGTAATTACAGTGGCACCAGTCAAGTAAGCAATATCTTGAAGTTGGTCCTTACGACGATCACCAAAACCAGGAGCCTTAACGGCAACAACGTTGAATGTTCCTCTCATCTTGTTAAGAACAAGGGTTGGAAGGGCCTCACCACCAATGTCATCAGCAATAATCAATAATGACTTACCTTGTTCAACGATTTGTTGAAGAAGTGGCAAAATATCTTGAATGTTAGTAATCTTTTTGTCAGTTACTAAAATGTATGGGTTATCAAGGTTTGCTTCCATCTTGTCGTTATCAGTTACCATGTATTGTGACATGTAACCACGATCAAATTGCATTCCTTCAACAACATCAAGGCTAGTATCAACACCACGTGATTCCTCAATGGTAATAACACCATCGTTACCAACCTTTTCCATGGCATCAGCAATCAACTTACCAACCTCTTCGTTAGCAGAAGAAATCGAAGCGATTTGAGCAATGTCATCCTTAGTTGCAACTTCATGAGACATCTTGTGAAGAGCTTCAACCGCAGCCTTTGTTGCCTTTTCAATTCCGCGACGAATTCCGACTGGGTTTGCACCGGCAGTAACGTTCTTCATCCCTTCATTAACGATTGCTTGAGTCAAAACTGTGGCAGTAGTCGTACCGTCACCGGCAACATCATTAGTCTTTGAAGCAACTTCAGAAACTAACTTGGCACCCATGTTCTCAAAATGATCTGGAAGTTCAATCGACTTTGCGATGGTAACACCATCGTTAGTAATTGTTGGATTACCAGCGGTTTGCTCCAAAACGACGTTACGTCCCTTTGGACCAATTGTCGTCTTAACAGTATCTGCTAATTTATCGACACCTTGTAACATTTTAGTTCTAGCGTCTTCAGAAAACTTTATTTCTTTAGCCATTACTATATTTCACCTCAAAAGTATTTTTTAATTCTCACTATTCAACAATAGCTACGATATCTTTTTCATGTAAAACTAAATAGGAATTATCATTGTCTTCAACTTCAGTTCCGGCGTACTTGTCAAACATAACTTCATCGCCAACCTTAACGGTAAGTGCGACAGTTTGACCATTTTCTAATACTCGACCCGAACCAACGGCAACAACTTTTCCAGTTTGGGGTTTTTCCTTAGCATTACTTGCTAGGACAATGCCACCAACTGTCTTTTCTTCTTCACTTTGCGTTTCAACTAAAACGCGATCTCCTAATGGTTTTAACACGTTAGTCCCTCCAGATTATGAAAGTTTTAGCATAATTGGCACTCATATGTTAAAAGTGCTAATCACTGTCTATTACTATATTATTTTTCCTAAAAAAAAGCAAGGTTAGACCGCCAAAAAACAAAAAAATACCACTAATCAACCGGTCTTAAACCGCTCAATTAGCAGTATCAATAAATGATTGCCAATTTAAAAAATAATTACTTAACCACATAAATTAAACATCAACCTACTTACCAAAGTTTTCAATGAAGTAAATCAAAGTCTGTAACTCGTTTGTCAAATCGACATTTTGAACTAATACATCATCTGGAACTGACAACCTTAATGGAGTAAAGTTTAAAATCCCCTTAACTCCTCCTTCAACGGCCTTATCAGCTACCGATTGGGCAACAGAAGATGGAACAGTCAGAATGATTACTTGAATTTGTTGTTCCTTTAATTGACTGACTAATTCGTTCACGGGGTATACAGGAACGCCATCCTCAATTGTGTTTACTAGCGAATCATCAGCATCAAATGCAGCCGAAATTCTAACGTTACCGTCTTTGTGAAAATTAAAGTTCAGTAAGGCATGCCCCAGATTACCAACCCCAATCAATCCCACATTAGTTAAGTGTTCTTGGTTCAGGATCTGTTTGAAGAATGATAGCAAACTATCAACATCATAGCCATAGCCTCGCTTACCAAGTGCCCCAAAATACGAAAAGTCTCGCCTAATGGTCGCAGAATCTACTTGGACAGCGTCAGCTAGCTCGGTTGAAGATATTCTTTGCTTGCCAGTATCATGGAGAATGTTTAAATACCTATAGTAGATGGGCAACCGTTTTGCGGTGGCACGAGGTATATTTTCTGCCGTCAAGATTAACTCCTCCTTTTTTGTTAGTTTGTGAAACCCTCTTCAGCTAATATTCTATCATAAGTTGGGACTTTGTGAAATAAATTTCAATTTTATTTATGTTTTTATAAACTAGCTTGATTATGCTAAAATGGTTAGGACTTAGAAAGGTGGATGGCAATAGTGATAATCCTACAAACACAAAACGTCGCCAAGCGATTTAACGGCGAGGATATCTTCTCAAATGTGAACCTTGCCGTTCAAGAAAAAAGCCGGATTGCTCTTGTTGGTCGTAACGGAGCAGGCAAATCAACTCTCGTTAAAATTATCACGGGAGAAATAAACGCTGATGAAGGCGAAGTTTCACAAAAGCGAGGCCTCAACATCGGCTACCTTGCCCAGGATACTGGTCTTGACTCTGACAAATCAATTTACGATGAAATGGAATCTGTCTTTGCAGCGTTAAAAGCAACAGAGGCAAAGCTTCGGCAAATTGAACAACAAATGGCTACAGCCTCACCCGCTGAACTTGAGGAATTATCGTCAACTTACGATAATCTCCGGGCGGACTTCGAACAAAAGAACGGTTACTCGTACGAGGCCGAAATTCGTGGGGTTCTTCATGGATTTGGATTTGGTGAAAAAGATTACAATCGCAAAATCACAGAATTATCTGGTGGTCAGAAGACCCAACTTGCTTTGGCAAAACTCCTACTTGAAAAGCCAGACTTATTGATTTTAGATGAGCCAACTAATCATTTGGATGTAGCTACGATCACCTGGCTAGAAGGATACATAAAGAATTATCCTGGCGCTTTGCTGATTATTTCTCATGACCGGTACTTTTTAGATCAAATCGTCAACGAAGTTTACGAGATGGCAACGGGAACTCTGCATCATTTCAAGGGTAATTATTCAAAATACGTTGAAGAAAAGGCCCAAATTGAAAAAACACAGATGAAGGAGTACGAAAAACAGCAAGCAAAGATTGAAAAAATGCAGGAGTTTGTTGACAAGAATATTGTGAGAGCATCATCAACCAAACAAGCGCAAGCACGGCGAAAGCAACTTGAGAAAATGGATCGGATTGAAAAACCAAAAGACGACAACAAGGTTGCTCGCTTTTCATTTACCCCAAACAGAAAAAGCGGCGACAATATCATTAAAGTATCCGATGCCGCAATTGGTTACACTGAGATTCTAAGTGAACCTATCAATTTTGAAGTTAAGAGACACCAAGCAATTGCCATCGTCGGTCCTAACGGTGTCGGTAAATCGACGCTCCTAAAGAGTATCCTTGGGCAAATCCCCTTCATCAAAGGTGGTGTCCAATTTGGAACTGGAATCGACACTGGTTACTATGATCAGGAACAAAAATCTCTGCACCGAAACAAAAAAGTCCTAAACGAACTTTGGGACGACCACCCAACTGTAAACGAAGGTGACATTCGTAGCATTCTCGGAAGTTTCTTGTTTAGCGGTGACGACGTCGACAAACTAGTAGCTGATTTGTCAGGGGGCGAAAAGGCCCGCCTTTTGTTAACTAAACTAGCTATGAAGCACAACAATTTTTTGATTCTTGATGAGCCAACTAACCATTTGGATATCGATAGTCGTGAAGTTCTTGAAAAGGCCCTACGAGAATTTGACGGCACAATCTTGTTTGTTTCCCATGATAGGTACTTCATTAATCAAATTGCGACTGGGACAGTCGAAATATCAAAAGATGGGAGCCACGCTTATTTAGGAAACTACGACTACTATATTGCTAAAAAAGAGGAAATGGCAGCTGTTAAGGAACACGAATTAGAGCAACAATCACCAGCCACAAACACCAAGGTGATATCTGCCAAGAAAAATCAGTACCAATTATCAAAGGAAGACCAAAAGAAAAAGCGGAAACTTTCAAGGGAAGTAGAGTCACTTGAAGCTACCCTCGAAAAGTTAAACCAACAAAAAGAGCAAACTGAAGCTGAAATGACTCAACCTGATACTTTTAATGACTTAGGCAAACTAACGGAACTGCAAGCACAAGTCGATAATCTTAGCGAAGAAATTACCCAGACTGAGACTGAATGGGAGTCAAAAAGCCTTGAGCTCGAAGATTTTGATTAAACAAAAAACGTTTGGTAGCAACCCTTAAATCAAATTGATTTTTAGGTGCTATCAAACGTTTTTTTGATTATTTATTATTAAGCCTCGCCAATCCAATCAAAATCAAGCGATGGGTCTGCATTGAGGGTCGCATCGGAGCTTATTGAATGCCGATAAAGCATCTCACCAGCAGCACCAATCATTGCGGCATTATCACCACAAAGTGAAAGTGGCACGAGGACTAATTCGGTATTCGAAAATTTAGCTAATTCATCGGTGAGTCGTTCACGGATTCCCCGATTGGCAGCAACTCCTCCGGCTAGGATTAATTGTTTAACTGGGTATTCATGAAGAGCCCGGACTGTTTTATCAGCTAATACGTCAACAACTGATTGCTGAAAAGAAGCGGCTAAATCTTCACGCGATAATGATTCATGAATCTGATCCGCATGATGGACGGTGTTGATAAATGCGCTCTTTAAGCCACTAAAGCTAAAATCAAAGTTGTCATCTTGATCCATTGCCCGAGGGAAGTTAAACGTATCATTCCCTTTATGAGCAAGTTCGTCAACCTCTTTACCAGCTGGATAATTGATTGAGAGAACCCGACCAACTTTGTCGTAAGCTTCACCAGCAGCATCATCCCTAGTTTCACCGATAATTTCAAAGGAGTTTTCTTCTTTCATGTATACAAGTTCAGTATGGCCACCGGAAACAACAAGAGCCATGGCAGGAAATTCAATCGGTTTGACCAAGCGAGCCCCATAAATATGACCCGCAATATGATTAACTGGAATCAATGGTAAATTATGCGCCCAAGCAACTGCTTTTGCGGCTGTTACCCCAATTAACAGGGCCCCAACTAGACCGGGACCATATGTTACTGCAACTGCCGTTAAATCATCATAAGAAACGTTTGCTTTAGTCAAGGCATCATCAATACACCCAGTGATTTGTTCTATATGGTGACGACTAGCTACTTCTGGAACAACCCCACCAAATCGCTGGTGACTCTTAATTTGAGTCGCAACAATATTGGACAGAATTTTGTCGCCATTTTCGATTACGGCAACTGAGGTTTCATCACAGCTAGTTTCAAATGCTAAAATTAAATTTCTGTTCATAAATCCACTCAACCAATCTTTGTTATATCCATTGTCATGTTCAAAGCATCTTCACGGTCGTTAAAGTAATAGTCCTTAGTAATTCCATCCTCAACAAACCCAATATCCTTGTACAACTGCTGAGCTCGGGTATTGCTCATCCTGACCTCAAGCGTAACTTTATTGAATTCCATTTGTCTTGCTTTTTTGATAATCGTAGTCACAAGAAAATACCCCAATCCCCGATTTTGGAAGTTAGGTGCAACCGCCACGTTTGTAATATGGCAGTCTTGAGTATTAAAATTCCAAGAACAGCCAATGAAGGCCACCAACCAGTCATTTCGACGTAATACCAAATAGAGCCGATCGTCTGATCTCATCAGTTCAGATCTAAACGCCCGTTCATCCCACGGAGTCTGGCCACCATACACCGCCCGTTCAATTCCCAAAATTTCTGGAATGTCAGGAATCATTGCCTTAGCAAGAAAAAACTCAGTTCCGTTGATATCAACGTCATGATTCTTAATATCCAAGTACTTTTCCCTAAGAGCTTTTTCTTTATTATAGAAGTGGTTTTCGTACCACCCCTTAATATTTTTCCACATAGTTGTCATTTCCCTCATTAGGGTGAGCTTTTTGCCAGTCCGCTTCAGCTTTTGTCAGCCTTAAATAGTTAGGGACAACTGCATCAACATTATCTACTGGTTTAAAATCATTAGCATGAATTGCCATTAACGTTGCATTTGGTACAGCAAACTGTCTTGGCAAGACCGTTAATGTCGATACTTCCGCAGTAAGTTGTGCTGAAAGCTCACCAATATCCCCCAATACCTCAATTTTATCACTATAATTCTTCAATACTGGAATCCAATTGTCAATGTTTGTGTGTTGGTCAGCAACGACAGATTCCAGCTTATTACCATTTCTCTTGTATAAACCAGTAAACATGTTGCCATTTCGGGCATCGAAAATTGGATTTATCAAGGCATCTGAATCAAATCGATTAAGCGCTAATGACCACAAGCTAGACACGGTTATCAACGGTATCTCGAGAGTGCTTGCTAGGGTTTTGGCCACCGTGGTAGCCATCCTAATGCCTGTATATGATCCAGGACCGGTCGCAACAACAATTTTGTCAATTCCTGCAGGGGTTAATCCTGATTTTTTCACCAAATCCTCGATGATTGGAAGCATATATTCCGCGTGCTTCTTATGAGTCGTCAGGGTTTCAGACGCCATCACAAAATCATCTTCTACTACCGAAATGGATAACGGGGTGTTTGATGTATCAATTGAAAGTATTTTTGCCATAGTTAATCCTTCACTTTTTTCCAAACAATTGTAGCAATAGCTGAAATATTACCACCACACGTAACTAAATGCACGGTTTTTACTTTATCATCTACTTCAGTCTGAGAAACTTTACTCTCTACTATCTGGCCATACTTCACTTCATTTTCAAATCGAATATCGGTTTGAACTGGTTGATGACTAATCAAGAAATCCATTGGTAACACATCAACCATCCACTCCAGATAATGAGAATTGTTTACGTGGCCGTTAAAGTCAATATCATTTGAACGAACTTGGTATTGCTTAACAGCATCGGGATCACCAACTAATTTCTCAGGTCTTGGTAGCCGGGGAACTTTTTTAACTTGGTCAGATTCATAGGGTTCAATAAAATTATCCGTTATTGTCTGGACTTTTCTAGTTTCTTCATTCATGAGCACCCAAATACTATCAACCTTGACCATCTCGGCACCAGATTCATCATGAACCCAAAATTCACGGTATGCAAAGTACTTATTGTACGACGTTCCGCGCGTGGTTACCTTAATTTTGGATTCAACAGTTGGCATCTCAGTTATCTTAATTGAATACGAGGTAACAATCCACCCAGAGGAATAGTTATTGATCAACTCGGTATGATCAACTCCTAATTCCTTATTTTGATGCTCAGATATCAAAATTAATATATTTAATAACATTGCAATTGTGACGTGGTTAGTAACGTCAGCCTCGTAGTAAGGCACAGTATGAAATTCGCTAAATTCTTTTGCGCTCATGAAGATCTCTTTTCATTATAAATTATGATACTGGTTGTAAATTACTTGTTTTCTAACTCCGTTGTCCTTAGCAACTTTTTTAATCGCATCATTAGTAGTCATTCCTTGGTCAATATATCGTTGAACCTGCACGGTTACAGGCAAACTGGTAATAACTTCTTCAACCTTGTCGTCAGTATCCTCAACTGAGTCATTGCCACTAATAATAATTACGAATTCGCCTCTTATTTCCGTTTCTGTGGCCCATTGTAATAATTCATCCAGCGTACCACGGATAAATTCCTCATGCTTTTTTGTTAGTTCACGGCATAAAGCAGCCTTGCGGTCTTCTCCAAATGCCTTTTGCAGTACCTTAAGGGTTTGTTTTAACCTATGGGGAGCTTCGTACAAAATTACCGTTTCCGGTTTTTTTGCAAGGGCTACAAGAGCATCCTTCTGCTCCTGATTTTTTCGTGGTAAGAAACCGTAAAACATGAATGGTTGGGGTGATATTCCCGAAGCAATCAAGGCTGTCAACGCTGCATTAGCCCCAGGCAACGGTACCACCGTAATATTAGCATCAATACAGGCAGCCACTAATTCCTTACCAGGGTCGCTAATCGAAGGCATTCCAGCATCACTAACCTGAGCGATACTTTGCCCCTCCTTTAGCATCCCAATCAACTCAGGAATTCGACTTTGAGTATTGTGCTCATGAAAGCTAATTTGGTGGGTATGAATTTCAAAATGATTCAACAACTTAGCTGTATTTCTAGTATCTTCAGCTGCTATCAAATCAACTTCCTTTAAAATATTAATTGTCCGAAAAGTCATGTCATCAAGGTTCCCAATCGGTGTGGGCACAAGGTACAACGTTCCAATATTCGTATTTTGTTCAAAACTCTTTTGGGTCTGCAATTTATTACTCCAATCAACGTCTGCCGTAAATTATCTCGGTACAGAAAATACATTCTTCACCATCTTCACGACGTTTGCCATAATAGTCACTACATACATGGAAACCTTCATGGTATAACTTTTCTAGGTTTAATCGGGATTTTGAAAGCTGGTTTTCGTTCTCAGGATTCTCCTGGGCCCTGTCATCTTTCAGCTTATCCCTTAAATTTTGATTTTCAATTTTTAATTCGGCGTTCTCTTCCATTAACTTAATGATGGTTTCGTGTAAATTAGTGAATTGTTCCGCCGTACTGCTTAACCGACTATCTAAGTCTTTTAATTCATCATATAGACTGTTTGAATCCACCTGATCATCCCTCTACGTTTAATCACACCATTACGTCTAACAGCTTTAAGGTTGTTGACTCCAAAATGTTTTGGAAGTTCATGTTCCCTTTAAAACTGGTATTTGTATCTAATAAAATGTTCATGTTATCAATAACCTGGTGACTACTAATTCGTTCTGCCTGAGTGGTCAAAACTTTCACCAACCCTGGAAAACTCAACTTATCGCTATCAGTAGCCCCATAACGGAGTTCCATTAAATCACGAAAAATTTCAACCATCATCGCTAAAACTAGTTGTTGTTGCTGACGATTGTTAACGACCGGCATAATGTCAGTTTGAATGAAGGTAAACGCCATTCGATCGTCCTTTACAAGGTACTTAAACCACTGCTCAACTTTTTCCTGGGCATGGTAAAACCAATCATCCTCTAGCCAGCTGTTAATCTCACTTACACTATTAGTCAATGTAAGTAGTAAATTAATACTATTTTGTTTGACCCCATTACTGCGCAATCGACTTACCAAATCCTCGCGGGTTGCTTCGGGAAAATCGATTACCTGCGTTCTCGAGATGATTGTTGGTAAGACGATGTTTTTGTTTGTGGTAATCAAAATGGTCGTTATATCAGAGCTCGGTTCCTCGATAAACTTAAGCAGGCTGTTTGCTGCGCCAGTAGTCATCGTCTCAGCCCCTGAAATAATAAAAATCTTCTTGTTCCCTTCAACTGCACTCTTTGTAAACTCACTTTTGATATGGCGAATCTGGTCGACCTTAATGCTTCTCTCATCTGGAGTTTCTACAACAACATCAGGATGGTCCAAACTCATGATTCGCCGACATTCATTGCATTTTCCGCACGGTTTGCCATTCACGACATTCTGGCAAAAAAGGCGCATGGCAATGGTCATCGCGACCTCAAACTCACCAGCACCTTCCTCACCGGAAAACAAATAAGCATGAGACAGCGTCCCCCGGTTAATTATTTCCATAAACCGGTCAACTAGCTCAGCCTGCTTATCCTGTGCAATTGTAAAAACGTTATCTTCCAATTTTTCCGCCTACCACTCTAAAATTGATGGAATGATTCAATTGGTAACACCATTACGGTTGCTCCACCAACCTGAACTTCGATTGGGAACGTATGCTCTGATGTATCTCCGCTTAGACTTACGGGTGGTGTCATGAATTGTTGCCTCGATGAACATGTTTCCTTGATAAGTTGAAGGGTTAAGTCAACCTTATCATCGTCAACTCCAACCAAGTAGGTCGTGTTACCGGCCCGCAAAAAACTTCCAGTCGTTGAGAATCTAGTTGCGATAATATCGTGAGCAACAAAGACTGATCTCAACTTGTTTGCATCTTTATCTTGAACGATTGCGATAACTAATTTCATCTAGTATTACCCCTTAAAATAATTCTGTGCGATTTGTCTTATAATCGCTAAAGTATCTGATTCAACTTTAGCAAGTGGTTGAGTAGCGTCCACGATTTTAAATCTATCTTTATTTTGACTAGCAACCTTAAGGTAACCATCATGAACTCGTTCGTGAAATGCCTTAGTCTCAACATCTAATCTATCAACATCTCCTGCAGGCCGGTTAGCCTGAATTCTGTCAAGACCGACCTCCACTGGAATATCAAAATAAATCGTCGCATCTGGCAGTCGATCCTCCGTAGCAAACCGGTTCATCTCATAGACCTGTTCCATGCCAATCTCACGACCAGACCCTTGATATGCAACTGAACTATCAACGTAGCGGTCGCATAAGACTAGTTTACCATCCTCTAAAGCTGGAATGATTGTTTCAACCAAATGTTGTCTCCTAGCAGCTGAATACAATAGTGCCTCAGTTCTTGCATCCATTTCAGTATTATCACGATCCAAAATAATATTCCTGATTTGTTCAGAAATTTTGTTGCCACCCGGCTCTCTAGTGACCAACAATTTATCTCCCAGTTTTTCACTGATTTGGTCCACAATCGCATTCATCACGGTTGTTTTCCCAGCACCATCTGGACCTTCAAAAGTCAAAAACAATCCATCCACCAAAATCAACTCCACTTTTCTTATCTTAGTTCATTGTACTTGATGCTTTTTTTATTGTCTATGTGACCTAACCTAATAAAAATCGGTAAATATTCCAAAATTTGAAATACTTATCGATTCGATTACTATTCGGTCCGATCATAATTGATTACCGATGGCTGAATATGATCATTTCTGACCCTTCGTCTTCTGGCCTCTTTATAAATGTAGAAATACTTCTGCTTGGCCAACGCTGTTTCTTGTTGAATTTGGATATCTGCGTCAGCAACAGCATCTTGGGTCTTTTGAGCGTAATCCCAATTTTCCTTTAACTGATTGATAAGATCCAATAATTGGGCATCATACTCTGACTTAATGTCCCGTTTTTTGAAAAAGTTAAACATTTATTCTGGCCACCTTAAAGTTCAGTTCTACCTTCAACAGCTTTAAACAAAGTCATTTCATCGGCGTATTCAATATCGGCTCCCATTGACAAACCATGGGCAAGCCTTGTTACTTTGATTCCAGCTGGTTTAATTAGTTTAGATAAGTACATTGCGGTTGATTCACCCTCAGGCGTTGCATTAGTGGCCACAATGACTTCCTTCACTGCTTCGTTTTGCTGAAGTCGTTTGATCAAGGAACTCACATTCAAATCTTCTGGGCCAATTCCCTCAATTGGTGAAAGAACACCGTGTAAAACGTGATACAATCCACGATACTGATTCATCTTTTCCATTACCATCACGTCTTTAGGTTGTTCTACCACAAGAATTGTTGACTGATCCCTAGTCTTGTCTTGGCAAATCTCACAAGGATCCTCTTCAGTCAGGTTGCCGCAAATCGAACAATATCGAAGGTCATTTTTACTAGCTTCGAGCGACTTGGCAAACCCCTTCACGTCATCTTCATTCATGTCAACGACATAAAAGGCCAACCTCGTGGCGGTTTTACTTCCAATTCCCGGTAATTTCATGAAGCTATCAATTAGTTTTGCGATTGGTTCTGGGTATTGCATATCTTCACCCTTCTATTCTGCAAATTAAAGTCCAGGAAGTCCCTTTGTATACTTGCCCATCGTATCTTGAGTTGCCTTTTCGACTTTCGTGATTCCATCATTTACAGCAGTTAAAATCAAATCAGCAAGCATGTCTGGATCATCAGGATCAATCGCTTCTGGTTTTATACTCAAATCAGTCATCTTCTTTTCGCCATAAAACTTAGCGGTGACCATTTCACTTGGGTCAGTCCCAACAAACTCCTGTTCCTTAAGGTTTTCTTGTTCCTCAGCCATTTGTTTTTGCATTTTTTTCATTTGTTTCATCATTTTGTTCATGTTCATGCCATTCATCATTGAAATTGGCCTCCATTTTAATTAATCTTCTTTAACATCAACTACATCAGGGCCAAACAACTCCTCAGCCTTGTCAACAACTGGATCCTTGTCAGGATCATCGTCATCTGGTGGCATGTCTGCTGGCTGTTCTGCCACTTCTGCCGATTGTGGGGCTTCACTCTTATCAACCGATTCAGTTGGAGTGACCTTCTTACCCCGATTGTTCTTTAAGTATCCCGACCTAATATCTGGCCACTGACTCTCAGGGACGAACACCAATTTCGGTACCTTACCGACGATTCTATCCAGACTATTTTCAAGGGCATCGCGCAATTCAATATCACTTTTTGCCTTCTGGTATAGGAATAGGTATTCGAAGGAAACAATCACCCCATCATCACTAGCTGCAACCGGTTCTGACACGTGCATCACTGCCCGTTGGGTTACTGACAAACTGTTCATTAATTCTGGCCAAACTTGTTTGAACTGATTCAATTCATTTCTTGTTGCGCTATCCAAAATTGGATAGATTTTAGTTAATTCAACTTTTGAATCTAGTTTAGGAGCAGCATTTGCCGGCTTGATTTCCGGCTTAACTGCCTGAGCAGATTCATTACTCCCTTGATGGTCAAGCTTTGACTCCAAGTCATTAACTTTCCGACTCAGCTGCGAAATTGTTTGGTTAAGCTGCTGAACTGTGGCATCATCAACCGATGTGGTCACTCCTGTTTCTGCAGATGGCTGTGAATCCCGAGTAGCCATTTTAACCGTTAACACTTCCAAGTAAACATCAGGATGATTGGTAAACCGCAATGAATTTGCCACATCATTAAGAGCATTGATCATCTGATAGACCATTTCGTTAGTGGTCTGGCCAGCAAGGTCCTTAAAAGAATCATCAACGATTCCAAGTTCCATAGCTTCAACCATCTCTGGATCCTGATTGTACAGAAGAATATCTTGGCACAATCCAGTCACGTCTTCAACAAACCGACTTGGATCACTACCCTCATCAATAATTTGTTGAACGGTCTTGAGAGCATCTGTCGTTTGACCATCAATGATCTGCTTCATATAAGTCAGTAGCAGATCATTCTTGACACTACCAGTGACAAGTAACGCATTGTCATAAGTAATCTGATTATCACCATATGACATAGCCTGATCAAGAATCGATAACGCGTCCCGCATTCCACCCTCAGCCGACTTTGCAATCAAGCGAAGGGCTTTGTCATCATATTCGACATTTTTCTCGTTAAGGATGTACTCCATCCGTTTTAAAATAACTTGGGGCTTGATACGCTTAAAGTCAAACCGCTGAGTCCGTGAAATAATTGTGGCGGGAATCTTATGAGGCTCAGTAGTAGCCAGAATGAAGATAACGTTAGCTGGTGGCTCCTCTAGCGTTTTTAACAAGGCGTTAAATGCTCCCGTTGACAACATATGAACTTCATCAATTATATAAACTTTATAGTCGGCTTGGGTTGGAGCGTACTTTACCTTATCGCGAATATCCCGAATTTCTTCAACCCCGTTGTTTGAAGCGGCATCGATTTCAATAACATCACTCAAACTACCATCAGTGATTGCCTTACAGGTTTCACATTCGTTACATGGTTCGCCGTCTTTTCTAAAATGGCAGTTGACCGCCTTAGCAAATATCTTAGCAGCTGACGTTTTTCCAGTTCCTCGGGGCCCAGTAAACAGATAGGCATGGCTGGTTTGGTTAGTGATCAGAGCGTTCTTTAACGTCTGAGTAATAATCTCTTGACCAACAATCTCGTCAAACCTTTGGGGCCGCCAAACCCGATATAGTGCTTGATAACTCATGCCTCAGCCTCCGTTAATAAATAATTTCACTCCTGAATATTATAGTATGAATAACGGAAAGTTTCCATTCAAAATCAGGCAATCTTAAAATTGGAACCGTTAATTCAAACTGGCTTTTTAGATAGTAAAAAGCCAAGATAAAACACCGTTTTATCCTGGCTGTTGATTTCATATAACGAGAGACACAAGATCGAGAATACTTAGTGCTGCTTCCTTCCGGATCTGACACGGTTCGTAAACCAACCCTTGTCTCAAGGCCTTGCGGCATTTAATATCATAACGTAAATTCAGAAAAAATGCCAGTTTATTTTAGCTGTTTTCTTCTTTTCCGAGCTTCTTTGAAAAATTGCTTCATTATAGATGCACATTTTTCTCTCAAAATTCCCGAATGAACTTCAACCTGATGATTAAGCCGATCATCCCTCAACGTGTCGTAAAGAGTATCTACGGCCCCTGCTTTATTATCAGGGGCACCATAAAACACTCTAGAAACCCGGGCATTGACAATCGCTCCGGAACACATTAAACACGGTTCAATCGTAACGTACAGGTCGCAATCAACTAACCGCCAATTACCAACTGCCCTACCAGCTTCCTGGATTGCCATTACTTCAGCATGCGCAGTTGCATCCTGAAATCGTTCACGAAGATTATGGCCACGACCAATCACCTTGCCATTGTGAACAACGACTGCCCCAATCGGCACCTCCCCTAACAAATATGCCTTCTTTGCCTCAGTTAGGGCTTCATTCATAAAAAATTCTTGCTCTGAAACCATTAATTATCTTCCTTAATACTTTCTAAAATGTAATACCCCTTATCCCGCTTTAATATTTCGCAGTTACCAAAAACTTCCGTCATTAACTTTTTGGCAGAGGGAGCCCCTTGCTTCTTTTGGAGAACTACGGATAAAGTTCCGTTTGGTAATAAATGATCGATTGATTCACTGATCATTGTATCAACAACCTTCTTACCTGCTCTAACTGGCGGATTCGTTATAATTGCAGCAAACTGACCCTCTACGTTTTGATACGCATCACTGGCGTATATCTGAACATTTTCGATTTTATTGTTAGCAGCATTTTGTTCAGCTAAGGCTAGGGCTAACTCATTAACATCGACCATTTCAACTGTCCTACTAGGAAACTTCTTAGCGATAGCCAAACCAATGGGACCATAACCACACCCCAGGTCAAGAATTTTGCCAGCAGGCATTTTTTCAAAGTCGATGTTACCTAGTAGCACTCTGGTACCGTAATCAACGGTCTTTTTAGAAAACACTCCGTTATCTGAAGTAAACTTAATGTTGTTTCCAAGTAACGGAAAGTTCCATTCAATTGGATCAGACACAACATCTGGGTGTTTAGAATAGTAAAATTGATTATCTGTCATGGTAAAACTCCTTATACTAGCGGTTGAGGGCGGGTCACAATATTTTGTACTTATTTTTTGTGCAATCACAATATATAGTGTTTTTTGATTGATTTTTAGAATTTATAGTGTAGTATATAAACATGAAGAAATTGATAGCTACATATTTGGAGGGTGAATAATATGGCTAAAGTTACAGTATACTCAAAAAACAACTGCATGCAATGCAAAATGACAAAGCGTTATCTTTCAGAACACAACATTGACTTTGAAGAACACAACATCAACGAACAACCTGAATACGTTGACTACTTAAAACAACGTGGTTTCATGGCACTACCTGTCGTCGATGTCGACGGCAAAGACGCGTTCAGTGGCTTTCGTCCTGATCAACTAAATTCGATTGCCGGATAGTCCTTGTTAATTCTAACATATTGACTTTTACAAACGGGCGAAACTTTTTTAGGTTCTCGCCTATTTTATTTCGCAAAAATAAGAAAGAGTGGTAAAAATATGTCTCTTCACAAACTAGAAGACGTCTCCTACTTTGACCTTAACAACCAAATCAACATTCCGGTGGATGGTCAAATTCCTCTGAATAAAGATAAGGAAGCTTTAGATGCTTTCATCAAAGAAAACGTCAAACCTAACTTAGTAAAATTCGATTCATTAAAAGACCGATTCGATTACTTGATTGAAAATAACTATTACGAAAAAGACTTTATTAGTAAGTACAACTTTTCGTTCATTGAAAAACTTTACGATTATTTGAATGACCAAAACTTTCAATTTAAATCATTCATGGCGGCATATAAGTTTTACGCCCAGTATGCTCTTAAAACTAATGATAATGATTCTTATCTCGAAACTTTTGTGGACAGAGTTGCTGCTAACGCCCTTTACTTTGCTGATGGCAACGAGCAACTTGCTATGGATCTAGCCGATGAAATTATTCACCAGCGTTACCAACCCGCTACCCCAACGTTCCTTAACGCCGGTCGCGAAAACCGTGGCGAATTCGTTTCTTGTTTCTTGATTCAATCAACTGATGACATGAACACCATCGGCCGGACAATCAACTCAGCCCTCCAACTTTCTAGAATTGGTGGCGGGGTTGGAATCAACCTTTCAAACCTTCGTGGTGCTGGTGCTCCAATCAAGCATATTGAAGGAGCTGCATCTGGGGTTGTTCCAGTTATGAAATTACTTGAGGATAGCTTTTCGTACTCAAACCAACTTGGCCAACGTCAAGGAGCTGGTGTTGTTTACTTAAACGTCTTCCATCCTGATATCATTGATTTTCTTGCAGCCAAGAAGGAAAATGCTGATGAAAAGATTCGGCTAAAGACGCTATCCTTAGGTGTAATCGTACCCGATAAGTTCTACGAATTAATTAAAAATGACGAGGACATGTACTTATTCAGTCCTTATGACGTTGAACGTGAATACGGCAAACCATTCTCATACGTTGACATCACTAAGGAATACGACAACTTAGTTGCTAACGAAAAAATCACTAAGAAAAAAATCAAAGCTCGGGATCTTGAAACTGAAATTAGTAAGTTACAACAAGAATCTGGTTATCCATACGTTATCAATATCGATACTGCCAACCGGGTCAATCCAATCAACGGTCGAATCGTAATGAGCAACCTTTGTTCTGAGATTCTTCAAGTTCAAACTCCATCAACCGTTGATAACGGTCAAAATTACATCAAGATGGGCAAGGATATCTCATGTAACCTTGGTTCAACCAATATCAACAACCTTATGAAATCTAAGGACTTTGGTCATTCTGTTGACTCAATGGTTAGAGCGCTAACGTTTGTTACTGATCACTCTAACATTGACGTTGTGCCTTCAATTCAAAAAGGAAACGAAGAGTCTCACTCAATCGGTTTGGGAGCAATGGGCCTTCACAGCTTCTTTGCTAATCACCACATGTACTACGGCTCACCTGAATCAATCGAATTTACTGGCACCTACTTCATGCTACTTAACTACTATAGCTTAGTATCTTCAAACCAAATTGCTAAGGAACGGAAAACTACTTTCGTAGACTTTGACAAGAGTAAGTATGCTGATGGTACCTATTTTGATAAGTACCTTGAGAATGACTATGCTCCAAAGGACGATAAAGTTAAGGAACTATTCAACGGCATTCACGTCCCAACTAAGCAAGACTGGGCAGCACTCAAGGAATCAGTCATGAAATATGGTTTGTACCATCAAAACCGGATGGCTGTCGCTCCTAACGGTTCAATTTCATATATCAACGATACGACCGCTAGTTTGCACCCAATCATCAACCGTATCGAAGAACGCCAAGAATCCAAGATTGGTAAAATCTACTATCCTGCACCATACCTTTCAAACGATACTATGCCATATTACAAATCTGCTTACGATATGGATATGAGAAAAGTTATCGACATTTACGCAGCTGCTCAAGAGCACGTTGACCAAGGAATGAGTTTGACCCTATTCATGAGATCAACAATTCCAGCCGGCATTTATGAATGGAAAGCTGGTAGAACTGATAAGATGACAACTCGTGATCTTAATATTCTTAGAAACTACGCTCACAAGAAAGGCATCAAATCAATCTACTACATCAGAACATTCACCGATGACAAAGAAGAAGTTGGTTCAAACGAATGTGAAAGCTGCGTAATTTAGAAAGGAATACCACAAATGACCGAAAACTATAAAGCAATCAACTGGAATGCCATCGATGATCAAATCGATAAGGCAACCTGGGAAAAACTTACTGAACAGTTCTGGCTTGACACTAGAATTCCCCTTTCAAACGACCTTAGCGACTGGCGGGAATTAGATGACGACCACAAATGGGTCGTTGCCCACGTGTTTGGCGGTTTGACTTTACTTGATACCCTTCAATCTCAAGAAGGAATGGCTTCATTGAGACACGACGTTAAGACGCAACATGAAACTGCTGTGTTAAACAATATCCAGTTCATGGAGTCAGTGCACGCTAAGAGTTATTCTTCAATTTTCTCAACGCTTAACACTCCTGATGAAATTGAAGAAGTTTTCAACTGGACCGACACAGAAGAATTCCTTCAGAATAAAGCAATCAAGATCGAAAGTATCTACTCAGATCCATTAATGGATCCACTTAAGAAAAAGATTGCCAGTGTCTTTCTCGAAACCTTCTTATTCTACTCTGGTTTCTACACTCCTCTTTACTATTTGGGTCACAACAAACTTGCTAACGTTGCAGAGATCATTAAGTTGATTCTCCGCGATGAGTCTGTCCATGGTACCTACATTGGTTATAAGTTCCAAGTTAGTTTTAACCAATTAGACGACAGCAAGAAGCAAGAGCTTAAAGACTGGATGTATGATTTCCTTTACCAACTGTACTCAAACGAAGAAAACTACACCCACATGTTGTATGACCAAACTGGCTGGACTGAGGATGTTTTGACCTTTATTCGTTATAACGCTAACAAGGCACTGATGAACCTAGGTCAAGATCCCCTTTTCCCAGACACAGCTGAGAACGTAAACCCAGTTGTCATGAATGGTATCTCAACCACAACAGCTAACCATGACTTCTTCTCACAAGTTGGTAATGGTTATCTTCTTGGAAACGTTGAAGCAATGAACGACAGTGATTACGATATCTAATACCACACAAAAAAGCCTGATTCCATCTGGATTCAGGCTTTTCTTATACCATGAACTATTATTTTGCTAAATTATCTACTGCCTCGCCATTGACCATCTTTTCCAAATTCCCCAATGAAAGACCAATCATATTAGCCACCGCTTCATCAGTATGGAATGCCGAATGAGGAGTCAAAATAACATTTGGTAATTTTGACAATTCTAGAACATCTTCATCCGTAACTTTTGCCGTAGAGCGAGAATCCTGAAGTTCTGCAGTTTCATTTTCAAGGGTATCAATTCCAGCCCCCGCGATTTCCCCCGTCTTCAAGGCATTGATTAAAGCCTTGGTGTCAACAATCGAGCCACGAGCGGTGTTGATTAAGACAGCCGAATTTTTCATCCGCTTAAAAGTATCATCGTTGAATAAATGATCGTTTTCTGGCAGTCCGGGCATGTGTAAATCAACAACATCTGCCTGTTCTACTAACTCATCCATTGAGTCAACGTAATTGAACGGCAACTCTGAATCACTCATCGGAAATTTATCATACGCAATCACTTTTGCTCCCAATCCAGCAAACATTGAAATTGCTTCCCGACCAATTCTACCAGTTCCAACCACCCCAACGGTGAGGTTTCTCATTAGTCTGCCCATAAAATCCGCAGAGAAATGAAATTCTCCCTTGTCGTGAAGTTGTTGGTACATGTAGCCAACTTTTCGATTAACATTAAGGGCTAAAGTAACTGCAAATTCAGCAATACTGGCTGGACTGTACGCAGGGACATTAGTGACTGAAATTCCGTTTTTCTTAGCAGCGTTAAGATCAACGTTGTCTAATCCAACGTTTCTTAATGCTAAAAACTTAATTCCCATATCTTTCATCGCAGCAAACAAGTCAGCATCATAAGGAATCGTCTGCAACCCAGAAATACCGTCAAAGCCCTCTGCCTTTGAAAGGGTATCGATAGTTAGAGTCTCGGTGTCGTAATCAACATCTACTCCGTGCTCTAAACCCCATTTGGTTAAGAATGGAATTTCATCGTCCCTAACGTTATAAGCAATCAACTTCATGATTTATTCCTACTTTCAATATATTATTGAATGCCGATTATCCATTTCGCCTATTCTCAAATGTTGATTATCAATCGTCATTCTAAAATAAGGTTTCGGTTAATCCGCATTCACCCGTCAGTGTTACCAACATTTTCTTCACTAGTAATAGCGGAAGAAAAGATGACAGCTACTAACCTTTACTCATAAATTAATTTTATCAAAAAAAGCGATTGGAAGCCCTTTTCCAATCGCTTTATCATCAAAATATTAGATTTGTGAAATAAATTTATCGAAAGCTTTTTGTCCCTTATCATCCCACTTGAAGACACCGGCGTCCTCAAGCACTCGTGAAAAGACAAGGCCAACTTCACGATCAACAACTTCCTCAACGTTTGATTCGGTCAAGTCATTGTTGGCCTTAATTTGGTCAGCCCACTCCTTGTGGTAGTCAGCAATATTATTGTCCTTACCAATCAAGTAATTCTGAACTTCTTTCATTTCTTCCTTCAAACGGGCTGGTAGAATTGCTCGTCCCATAACCTCAATCAAGCCGATATTTTCTTTCTTGATGTGTTGAACATCCTTATGAGGATGGAAGATACCATCTGGATACTCAGCGGAGGTTTGATTATCACGAAGAACAACATCCAGAACGTACTTATCACCGTTTCGATGAGCAATTGGGGTAACTGTGTGATGGCGAGTACCATCAGTATATGCTCGAATATCAACACTCTCATCAGAATATTCTTTCCAACTGGCAAAAATCTTCGTTGCTGCTTCAACCACTTTAGTTTGGTCTTCACTTTCAAGCCTGATAGTTGCCATTGGCCACTTCACGATGCCCGCATCAAGACCATCGATACCTAAGTCAACCTTGCGGTCAATCTTTGCCTTCATCATTGGGAATGAGTGACGGCCACCTTGGTAATGATCCTGAGCAAGCAAGGAGCCACCAACGATTGGTAGATCAGCGTTACTTCCAACGAAGTATTCTGGGAATTGACGAATGATATCAGTCAAATTAACAAAAGTTTGGTGATTAATTGCCATTGGCACGTGTTTCAAATTGAGGAAGATAGCATGCTCACCAAAATATGCGTATGGTGAGTACTGGAATCCCCAAAGCTGGCCACCAATCATCATTCGGATAACCCGGTGATTACTTCTGGCAGCGTAGCCCAATCTACCTAAATAGCCTTCATTCTCGATTGCTAACGGGCCAACTGGGTATGAGGTTGCTTTTTTCTTTCCAGCGGCAGCAATTGCCTTAGGATCCTTTTCAGGCTTAGACAGATTAATAGTAATCTCCAAGTTTCCATAATCAGTCTTTGTCTCGTAAGAAATATTCTTGGCAATCGCTCTTGTCTTAATATAGTCGTTAAACTGACTTAACTTATAAAAGTAGTCAGTTGCGGCCTTTGGTGAAACTTGATACTTATTCCAAAAGATTTCGTTAACCTTTGATGGAATCGGCGTTAATAGATCCATTAATTGATCTTCCAATATTTCTCTATTGGTAATCGAATCTTCAATCTTACCGTGAATAATTGCAAGGTTTACCAAATCATTAGCAACATCCACAACTTCGGTATCAGTGGTAGCTTCGCCATCACCATCACCGATTAGCCGGTAAATTAAATTTCGAACGTATACCCGATCAACATCTTGGTATGGTGAATCTGAATCAACTATAAATTCAATAAACTTATCAACTGCTGTTTCTGCCATCAGACTAGTTTCCCTTCTTGTCGTTATATCCGTTTGGATGACCAACCTTCCAGTTCCAAGCGGTTTTGATAATCTCTCTAACATCATCAAACTGTGGATCCCAACCAAGAATCTCACGAGCCTTTTCGCTAGAAGCAATCAACGTACTTGGATCACCGGCCCGTCTAGGACCCATTTTGGCTGGAATTGGTTTACCAGTTGCTTCACGGGCAGCTTCCAATATTTCTTTGTTAGAGAAACCAGTTGATGAACCAAGGTTGAACGCTTGGCTATCATTGCCCTTCTTTAGGTATTCCAATGCAAGAATATGGGCATCTGCAAGGTCAACAACGTGAACGTAATCACGGACGTTAGTACCATCCTTGGTGTCATAATCATCACCAAAAATAGTCAATTCTTTTCTTTCACCAGCAGCAACTTGAAGAATAATTGGAACCAAGTGGGTCTCAGGGTTATGATCCTCACCAATTGTTCCATCCGGCTTAGCACCAGCAACGTTGAAGTACCGAAGAGCAACAAACTTAATTCCGTAAGCCATATCACTCCAGTGCATAATCTTTTCCATTGCCAGCTTACTTTCACCGTAAGGATTAGTTGGTACTTGAGGGTCAGTTTCCTTAATTGGAATTTGCTTTGGCTCACCATAGGTAGCAGCAGTCGATGAGAAGACGATCTTCTTAACGTCGTGATCATGCATTACTTCAAGCAAAGTAATCATCCCACCAGTGTTGTTGTCAAAGTACTTGAGTGGTTTTTCCATTGATTCGGGAACAACTGAAAAGGCAGCAAAGTGAATTACCCCTTCGATATCTTCCTTATCAAAGACACCACTTAGAAATTCCTTATCGCGAACGTCTCCTTCATAAAACCGGGCCTTTTTGTTAATTGCATCAACGTGACCAGTTACCAAGTTATCAACTACAACAACATCGTAACCATTTTCAACCAAACGATCTACTGTATGAGAACCAATATATCCTGCTCCACCTAAAACTAAAACTGCCATGAATGCTGCCTCCTAAATATTCTTTTTCTCTCAATTAAAAACTACTTGATCTCTCTAGGACCATCTGAAATTTCAGCGATATAGAATTCGCCTGGGTGACCGATTGTTTTTTCATAAGTATCGCCAACGTTTTTAATAAAGTCGTCAACCTTATCCTTTTCAACAATTGCGATAGCACAGCCACCGAACCCAGCACCCGTCATTCTGGCTCCAACAACACCAGGTTGTTCCCAAGCCGTTTCAGCAAGGGTATCCAATTCCTTACCAGTTACATCGTAATCATAGTGAAGAGAAACATGAGAAGCGTTAACTAACTTACCAAACGTTTCCAAGTCGCTATCAATAAGCGCTGCCTTAGCAAGCAATGTCCGTTGGTTTTCAAACACCGCATGACGAGCACGTTTAATCAAAGTTTCATCATTGATTAGGTAACTATTTTCGTCAAACTCAGCCTCACTTAAGTCACCTAACGAATCTATTTTGACACCGGTTTGAAGTCGTTTCAAGGCTTCTTCACATTCTGCCCGACGTTCGTTATATTTTGAATCAGCAAGCTCACGATGCTTCTTAGTGTTCATAATAACGATCACGTGGTTGCCAAGCTCAACTGGAACGTACTCAAACTTCATCGAATTAGTATCAAGTAGGATTGCCTTGTCTTTCTTTCCCATACCGATGGCAAATTGATCCATAATTCCGGAATTAACCCCGATAAAGTTGTTTTCAACTAACTTACCGTAGTTAACCAATTCTTGCTGGTCAATACCGAATGAGAATACGTCGTTAACAATCTCTGCAGTTAATAATTCAATTGAAGCTGAAGATGACAAACCAGCACCATCAGGCAAATTACCATTAACAACAACATCAAAGCCATGGCTCAATTTGTGTCCTTGGTTAATGATTTCAGCAATCATACCCTTTGGATAGTTTGACCAACCATCCGCTTTATCAAAGTGAAGGTCGTCAAGTGAGAATTCAACGGTTCCTTGATCCGGAAGGTTCATCGAATACATTCTCACCGTATTGTCATCACGATCACCATAAGCGGCATAAATCCCTAAACTAATCGCACAGGGAAAAACATTTCCACCATTGTAATCAGTATGTTCACCAATCAGGTTAATTCTTCCTGGTGAGAAAAATAGTCGTTGTGACTCATATCCAAATAGCTCATTAAACTTTTGCTTTGCATCTTCAGTAATCATTATATTCATCCCTTTTTGTTTTAGTAAACTTTACTTAATTAAAGGTACTCCCTTTTGTGAAATGTGTCAACACTATCGAACTTTTTTTATTAATTTAACCGATTACAAATGCCAGTATACAACCGTTGTTTACGCTTACAGGCTTTTTGAGCATTTTTGGTTAAACAATGGTTACTTAGTGAAAGTAAAAAACAGTAAAACAGCCAACTTCATTCCCCACTTTAAGGTCAGGTGGTTACAAAAACAGCCAGAATCTCAAAAATTGAAATTCTGACTGTTATTTTAATCAAATGGTATTTAAAATTTTATTTTTCTAGAAGAATAACTTAACTACGATAATCGAGAATACTAATAGAATAACGGATGAAGTGATGGCAGCGATGAAAATGTTCTTACCACGCTGAAAAATCACTTTAAAATTAACGCTCATTCCAAGAGCAGCCATTGCCATTCCTAAGAATAGGTATGCAGCTTTAACCAGCAATTGAAGTAAGTTAGTACCCAATGGCAAGAAAGTCCCAATCACACTGGCAGCAATGAATCCTGCCATAAACCAAGGAATTGGTAGTTTGGCCTTCTCTGCTCCACTATTAGTCTTTGCAGATGATCGTTGATACCAAGCACCGATTATTAATGAAGCAGGGGCAAGCATAAGTACCCGTGACAACTTAGTGATGATTGAAGAATCAAGGGCAACTGGGCCGCCAGCACTACCGGCTGCAACCGCATGAGCGATTTCATGAAGAGAAGCACCAGTCATTACCCCAAACTGAGTTGGCGTTAGGTGTAGCAATGGTTTGATACCAATATCAACTAAAGTGAATACTGTTCCTAGGATCGCCACGATTGCCACAGCCAACACTTCGTTTTCGTGTTGATGTTCTGCTTGTTCTTCTGGGACTTTAATTTGAGGAGAGATTCCCATAACGGCAGCCGCTCCACAAATACCAGTTCCACCGGCAGCAAGAATTGCAAGTTCCTTTTCAACCTTCATTTTCCTAGCGATTGTATAGGTAACGACAATCGTCCCAGTAACGACCACAATGGCGAGCAAAATTGTTTTTACACCGGCACGCGCTAAATCAATCAAATTCAATTTAAATCCAAGTAAAATAATTCCTAATCGTAAAAACTTATTTGAGATGAACCCGATTCCGATTTTGGCATTTTCAATCGGTTTCTTAAATACTTGGAAAACCATTCCCATGATCAATGAAATAACCAAGGCACCAATCAAACTAAGGTATGGCAATCCAGCTGCAAAAGTTCCAATAAGTGCACAAATCAAGGTAAGGATTGCAGCTAATCCAAAACTCTTCATTTCTAAAATACTATAATTCTTCATTCTCTTTCCTCCATAACAATAACAATAGTATCAAATATGTTGTATCAATTCTAATTATTAGCTATGATAATGCTATTAGATAATTTTATGGAGGCGCTTCATGCTAGATAATAAATACTTCACTTTTTGGACATTATATGAGACTAAATCGTTTACAAAAACCGCTGAAAAGCTATTTATAACCCAGCCCGCCGTCTCCCAGCAGATAAAGGCACTACAATCAGAATTAAAAATGGATCTCGTAACATATTCTCACTCCCGACTTTCGTTTACCTCACAAGGAGTTGAACTGGCAAATCTAATTAGAAGGATCGACATCCAAACTCAACAAAGAATTCGAGAAATCGCTGCCCCAGGTCAACCAAAGTCTCTTTCATTTGGATCAACTCTCTCAATGAATGAAGTTCTTGAGCCTCAATTTATTGAATCAATTAGTAACGACTATGCCAAAATAAACTGTAAGGTTGCTAATACCGAGGCAATACTCAAAGACATCAGTGCCGGCGAGCTAGAGTTTGGCCTGGTTGAGGGAAACTTTGATCGTCATAATTTTGATTCTCTCTTACTGGGTCAAGATCAATTTGTGGGGGTATGTGCAGCGGACCATCCATTCCATAATCAAACCGTAACGATAGATGAATGTCTCGCAAACCGCCTACTAGTCAGAGAACCCGGGTCTGGTAGTCGATTCATCTTTGAAAACTGGCTTAATGGTCAAAATCACCATCTCGACGACTTTTTCAAGGTGATTGCCGTTGGTGATATTAGGACGTTGCAACAACTACTGAATAATAATCAAGGAATCAGTTTCATGTACCAATCAGCAATTAATTCTTTACCAAAGCAATTCAACCTCAAAACATTTAAGTTAGTCGGATTTGACATCACCCATGATCTCAATATTGTTTACCTTCCTAACTCACCTAAAATTAGTGAAGTTGAACGATTTGCCAACTTAATAAGACCAATTCTTTCGAATCAAACGAAAGCATAAAAACTTTGACGCTAATCATAACCATTCAGATTGACGTCAAAGTTTTTTTATCATTTATTTACATAGTAAAACACATGGCTTCTCTATCGTTCTCGATTTGAGATCGAACTAATCATCGAAATCAGCCTGAATCTAAGCTTAGACTTGGGTCTTTCACCAACCCGCTGATTTACTAATGACATGATTTGCAGAACAGTAAACGCCAGCGAAGAGCCTCTAAAGTATGAAATATACTTAGGTTTCCACTCATCCACATATTTTTCTTTATACGTCCGCAACCCCTCAAAGCTGTAGAGACGATAACCATATTTGTAAATCAAGTGAACAACTCTTTCCTGAATAAAACTAAACCTAGACGTTCCAACATTCGATAATGGTGACATTCCTAGATCGAAATACCGATATCCCTGTTCCTTTGAATGATCATAGAGCTTGATAAAGATGCCGTCCATCGCTCCTGAAGGGGCATCTGAACTTGATCTCATCAAATCAATGGAATTATATTCAGCCGTATCACTTGGCATTAGGTTCGCAAACGCAACGATTCTACCGTCAGCATTTCTCATCACCGCGACGGGTGCCTTCTCAAGGTAATACCGGTCAAAAAAGCCAAGCGAAAACCCCTTTTCACTTTTCCCAGCTAACCATTCCTTTGAGATTGTTTCGAGGCGGTCAAAAACATCGTCTGAAAACGGCGGTTCGATTATTTCAAAAGTGTAACCTTCCCGGTCAAATTTGTTCACTAATGCCCGTTCTCCCCGATGCCGTTTCCCAGCTAACGTGAAGTTCTGGACATCAACCAAGCCATCTTCACCAGTCTTGATAAAATCAAATCCCTTTTCGTGAAGCGTCATCGTCGTTTCCTGGTTTACTTCATAGAACACCAATTTGTAATCGTACCTGTCGGCTTGGGTCATAAAATCATCAACTGCGGCCTCAACCTTATCAGAATTACCAACTGGCTCTCCCATAATGACTAACTTGTCAGCAAATTGTTTATACATGAAGAATATCTGGTCATGACCATCTTCTTGGTAAAAGTAGATATTCTTATCACGAAGGAAGGCAAGATGGCTATTTTCATTGCCACCAAACTCGTTTAATACCCCCTCAACTCTTTGCTCATCAAACTGATCTTCAAACCAACTAGGGCTTCCCTTGGCCAAATACCTTGTCAGTCCAATCCAGACCACCACGGCTACTATTAAACCAACGAATCCAACTAACCACGCTCCCTCAGAGGGAAACAGGAAGGCATTGTTAAACCCAACTCGATGATGTCTAAACGAAAGTCCAACCCAGGCATAAAACATGAAAGTGCTGACAAAAATCGCCCCGTTTAGAGTTACCATCCCCCACGAAGTTGTCATCCTCTCCCGGTATAAACCGCCCTTTGATAAAGCGAGAACTACCAAACTAATGATAAGAACCAAAATCATTCTCCATGTAAACGACTCATTTAGTACTGTATAACCAATCGAACCTATTAAAACAATAACTGTCGGTATAAATGCCCTCTTAGTCCTAGCCCAAATTCCATTTGCAAGTCCAATCAGTAGAAATGCCATTATAATATTGGTCAAATGACTAACAAAGAAAATCGTATACGGAAATAGTTTCAGATAGACTTTATTTTCAACAACAACCGTAGGAATAGTAGCAAACAAGAGCATCATAATTCCAGAAAAATACATAAATACAGTTAGAACGATTTGAGCAAATCTTTGAATAATAACCTTTGGCAAGCCGTCCAAATACTCATTAATCGAGCTTCCAGTCTCATGGATAAATAGCCCAACTCCAATAATAAAAGGAATCAAGTAATAGAACAGCCGATAAAGCATTATCCAAACCAGCGCGTCGCTACGGCCAACCCCAACAAAGCCAAGACCAATGATCATGAAAACATCAAAGGAACCAATCCCACCGGGAATCAGTGAAACAACCCCAGCTACGTTTGCAACAACAAACAAAGGAATTATTGCAGCAAAGTTAGTTGATATTCCCATTAGGTAGCCAACCATTAAAAAGAATCCTAGGGCACTGCCCCACTCAAAAAATGAGCCAGTGGTCATTGTCAGTTCTTGTCTTACAGATAAATCATCAAAGAAACTTGATTGGTTGAGCCTAGTAAATAAAAACATAATTGGAAAATAAAGAGCCCCACCAATCAACCAGATAAAGTAGTGTGAATACTGACTACCGATTCCAAACCCAAAAATCATTGCCAGTGAAACCATACATAGCAGCGACAACCCAGCGACCAGAAATAACGCCACTTTAGAGATTGCATATATTATTTGCTTCTTTTCGACTTTCTTACCATAAAAATTAGCTCGCAAGCTGGCTCCAAGTAGGCCACCAAACCCGAGTAAATTGGTAAATGTGTTAACTACCCAACCACTTTTTAAAATGTAGCTCTTTTTGAAAGTTGTCGGTAAGAATTGAACAATTGAAAAGTCATACACCATCATTGGCAGAATCGAAATCAATCCCAATACCAACATGATTCCAATATTAAGTGGTGACTGATCAGCAAGGACCGCGTGAAGTTGTTCTCCCCTGACTTCCTTAACTATTTTGATCAACTGACGGATTACGAAAATAAAAACTGAAAAAACAAACACAAACTTAATTAGGGTCATGTGGCTGTCAATAAATGTCCGAATTTTTTTAACCATTAGTCTCCCCCTTTTGACTATTATTAAAATATTTGGTTTAGACTCACTAGCTGTTACCTATTATTATAGCAGTCACTAACAATTAACACTGAAGTTGAGTCTACCAAAAGAGTTCTTTCCCCAATCCAAAGACAATAAAAAAGCCCATATTCGCATTAAGCGGATATGAGCTTTTCTGAGAAGAAACTCAGAAGTAGGAAACTACTTAAGAGTTACAACTCCACCAACTTCTTCAAGCTTAGCCTTGATGTCGTTAGCTTCGTCTTCTGATACGCCTTCCTTGATAACTGAAGGTACGCCATCAACAAGACCCTTAGCGTCTTTCAAGCCAAGACCTGTGATTTCACGAACAGCCTTGATTGCTTTAACCTTTTGGTCACCTGATTCAGTCAACTCAACGTCGTATGAATCCTTAGCAGCAGCGTCGCCACCAGCAGCACCTGCAGCTGCAACTGGAGCAGCAGCTGAAACACCGAATTCTTCTTCAATAGCTGAAACTAAGTCGTTTAAGTCGCTGATTGAAGCATCTTTGATTTGTTCAATAATGTTATCTTTATCGAAAGCCATTTTGTTTTCCTCCGTTTTATACTTCTAATTTAAGTATATTAAGTTTATTTTTATGCAGCGTCGCCATCATCTTTACTGTCGGCAACAGCCTTAACAGCATAAGCAACGTTACGAACTGGTGCTTGAAGAATGTTAGCAAGAGTAGATAACAATTCTTCACGGCTAGGCAATGTAGCGAATTTAGAAATTTCGTCTACTGAAGCTACCTTACCGTCGATAACGCCACCCTTAAGTTCAAGAGCAGCATGATCCTTTGCAAAGTTGTGTAATACCTTAGGGCCGGCAACAGCATCG
The DNA here is from genome assembly GCF_951230165.1 of Lentilactobacillus sp. Marseille-Q4993. GTDB lineage: Bacteria > Bacillota > Bacilli > Lactobacillales > Lactobacillaceae > Lentilactobacillus. Next base: position 39,561 of record NZ_CATNVB010000001.1, on the reverse strand, counting down.
TCAGATGCAAACGCAACGGCAGTAGGACCATTAAAAGTGTCCTTCAAGTCTTCAAGACCAACCTTATCGGCAGCTCTCTGTAATAACTTGTTCTTAAGAACGCTCATTGAAACCCCGTTTTCACGAAGTTGGTTACGAAGATCAGTAACCTCTTCAACAGTAAGTCCACGGTAATCTACAACAACCATAGATGAAGCATTGTTCATTTTTTCAACAATCTCTTCAACTTGTTTTGCTTTAACAGCAATAGTTTGTTCACTCACAAGTTTCACCTCCCAAAAAAATATTGTTGGGACTTAAAAAAATCCCTATGCCACCCAGACATAGGAAAAAACTAAAAGTTTCCTCGGCAGGATATTAAGGCAAAAGCCACCTGAGTCTTAGGGCAGATATCAAACATGTAATATAATACCATTAACAGCTTGCGCCGTCAATTAGGGATTTTTTTAAAGTTGATTTAGAATGAATCAATATCAACCTTAACACCAGGGCCAAATGTCGAAGCAATTGAAACGTTTTGAACATAAGTACCACGAACTGATGCAGGACGGGCACGAACAATAACTTCTTCAATAGTCTTGATGTTGCCAAGAAGTTTTTCAGCATCGAAAGATACCTTACCAACTGGAACTGCAACGTTTCCGTCACGGTCAGTTCTGTAAGTAACCTTTCCGGCTTTAGATTCTGAGACAGCTTTTGCTACGTCCATGGTAACAGTACCTGTCTTAGGGTTAGGCATTAAACCTTTAGGTCCAAGGACACGACCAAGACGACCAACTTGAGCCATCATGTCAGGAGTTGCAATAGCAACATCAAAGTCCAACCAACCATCTTGAATCTTTTCAACTAAGTCAGTTTCACCAACAAAGTCTGCACCGGCTTCTTCAGCTTCTTTAGCCTTGTCACCTTTAGCGAATACAACAACAGTTTGATCTTTACCAGTTCCGTTTGGTAAAACAACGGCACCACGTAATTGTTGATCAGCTTGTTTTGTATCAACGTTTAAATTGAAAACAACTTCAACAGTTGCATCAAATTTTGCAAAATCAATTTTCTTAACTAAATCTACAGCTTCTTCAACTGGATAAGCCTTAACTTGATCCACTTGTTCTAAGGCTGCAGCGTACTTCTTACCTCTTTTACGAGCCATGTGTGTTTTCCTCCTTAATGTGGTTATAACGGATTAACCTCCCACGCGACGCAAAGCTTCAATGCGTCATTAAAAATAATACTTATAGTTTGAATTAACCTTCGACAGTGAATCCCATACTACGAGCAGTACCTTCAATGATTCGCATTGCTGCTTCAACATCAGCTGCGTTAAGGTCCTTCATTTTAGTTTCGGCAATTTCTTTAACTTGGTCTTTAGTAACACTAGCGACCTTGTTTACATTTGGTTCACCGGAACCCTTTTGAACACCAGCAGCTTTCTTGAGTAACACAGCAGCAGGTGGGGTCTTTGTGATGAAGTCGAATGAACGATCTTCGTACACAGTAATTACAACTGGAATAATCATCCCTGCTTGATCAGCAGTTCTAGCATTAAATTCCTTTGTAAAGCCCATGATGTTGATACCTGCTTGTCCTAAAGCAGGACCAACAGGAGGAGCGGGTGTTGCTTTTCCCGCAGGAATTTGCAATTTAACAACGTTAGCTACTTTCTTTGCCACGAGACATAACCTCCTTAAGTCCGTGTGTGGTTAATGGAGATACGTATTTCTCCTCCCACGTAAGTATGCACAAACATACTTACACAATATACCACACAAATCTAACTATCTCAACCTAATTTTCACTTGACCATAAGAATCTTTGAATTGCTTTGTCGACATCACCATTTTCATGAAGTAAACGATGACCAGCCCTATCTCCCTTGAAAATCAATTCTCGGTAGGATTTTACAATTTCCTGAGTCAAATACTTCAATGCCCGAACACTATTTACCGAAACAGACCCATCTGATAAAGTCTTGCTATCAGACAACCCTGCAATATTCAAAATTGATACTGTCCTTGGAATACCGCTAATATCTCGTTTCAATGCTCGATATGTTTGGCTTTTGTCAGCCGGTCCCTGCTTCGTTAAATAAGTCTTATCTATTGGATACGTGTCCTTAGATACCTCATTGTCATTAAACGGTCCCGCAATCGTTACTACTTTGTGAACGGTGAGTTCTAGCTCTTTTAACTGATGAGAAATAAACCAAATAATCGAAATACACCCCATCGAATGGCCAACAAAATTACAACTAGTAACTCCATAGTCATCGACTAATAATTGGCAGATATCAAAAATTGCCCTGACTTGCCCTTTAGGCCTGACCGTGTTTTGGCTAAACAGAACTTGAACCATTGGATTCTTACCGATTAAACTGCCGCGAACCTTTAAAGCCCCATCTCGCTTTACGATAATCACTAGCGTTTTATCAGCGATTCCTTGTTTAACAAGTCGCTTTTGCATTGAGCCAAATGAAAAGCGATTTCCTAAAAAACCTGGAATAAAAATTGTTGGTATCATTTGCCGATTCACTTGTGACTCAGGATGCTTAACTTTGATTGGCCTAGCATACGAATCATATTTATAGATAATAAAAACCGCTATTAAGAAAATAACGGCGGTAACTATTAATTCATTGACCATTGGGATCACCCGCTTTGGTTAACTAATCAATTTCATCAACCTGGTTGAATTCAAGTTCAGTACTGGTCTCCCGACCAAACATATCAATATTAACTTTTAAGCGCATCTTTTCGTTATCGATCTCAGTAACCTTACCATCAAGTCCAGTAAAGGCGCCATCAATGATCTTAACAGTATCACCAACATTGACATCAAGTTCTTCATGACGAGAACTCATTCCAAGGCGACCCAAAACAAGGCTAACCTCATCATCTAATAGTGGCGTTGGCTTACTACCTTGACCATGAGAACCCACGAATCCGGTAACTCCTGGTGTATTTCGAACAATATACCAAGCCTGATCAGTCATAACCATTTCAACCAGAACGTATCCTGGGAATGTCTTATCCATCTTGACCTTATCCTTACCGTCTTTAACTTCGTGTTCCTCTTGTTCTGGAACAACTACCCGGTAAATGTAGTCCTCCATCCCCATTGACTCTTTTCTACTGTCAAGGTTCATTTTAACTTTATTTTCATATCCTGAATAAGTATGGAGAACATACCATTTTTTCTCTGCTGATTCGACCACGATGCGTCTTCCCTTCGTTTTATACTCTTTTTTAATCAAATAAAAAAACCTGCAACTTTGTCAGGTCTCAAATAGATAATATCAGAATTTCAACTTCTTTGCCACTGTCATTAAGCAAGAAGTGTTAATGCCCACTGAACGATCCAGTCAACAGCACCTAAAAAGATTGCCATAATAATGGCAGTCCCAATAACTGTTGATGTGTCTCGCTTAGTTTCCTTGGCGTTTGGCCAAGTAACAACTTTCATTTCCGTAACTACTGATTTGAAAAATTTAAATAATCTCAATGTTATATCTCCCTCAGTTAAGGTTCCAATTATCTGGTTTCCTTGTGGAGTGTGTACTTTCCACAATACTTACAAAATTTATTAAGCTCTAGTCGTTCTGTCCGGTTAGGATTGGCAGGAATCGTATAGTTCCGAGATCCACAAACCGTGCAAGCTAAAGCAACTTTCTTTTGTGCCATTTAGGCACCTCCTCGTAGCAAAATAATTCTAGCATTCATTACCGCCAACGTCAATTTCGTTCTTTAAGATACTTTCGTTTTACCCGGTCAAACGCATTTAAGAATACCCGATGTGCGTTCTCGTCAAACGCTTCAGATGGACGCGATATAATCTCTAGCAGGGCATCCCGTTCAAGCGGGGTACACTGGTCAAGAACATTGGCAAGGGTATCTTTCATAACAGTTGTCCCTTCTGGACAGTTTACTCGCGGATCCTCTACCGTTGCTTCATAATAACTCTCATCACTATCAATTGAAACTAATGGCTCAGCCGGAAGTCGTTTTTGGGCATTGTGGCGCCTAATCAAATCAAAGATTCGATGTTTCAATAACCTTGAATAAAACGACCCGAAATTCGATCGGTAATTGGGATCGAATTTTCTGGCAGCCCGATACATAATAATTCTCGCCTCTTGATCCCAATCATCGTTGTCCATTCCATTTACATAGTACTCCGTTCTGAGTTTATTAACTACTGGATAGTACTGTTTAAATAGTTGGGCAAACGCCTCATCATCCTTTTGAGTAACCTTTTCAATCAAATCTAGTTCATCCTTGTCAAACATCTTACTTATCTCCCTTTTGTAATTTTGCATACAAGAATACAAAAGGTCAAAATATCGAACAAGCGAACCAATGTTTTATCAAAATATAACTAGGTAGACCAATTATATTTTATAAATATATTTATTTTTTTGATAAATCGTCACGTAACCGTTTAAGTCTCTCAAGCTGATCTTCAGTAAAAACATTCCGGCCAAACACTTGTCCCTCTGCAGTCATCTGCTCGGCTTCACTATCAACCTCTTTTTTAGTTCGCTTAACATCAGTTAAAAACTCTAATGCGGGGATTCTTAATGCCCCAGACGCAAATATCGTCCACTGCTCTGCTTGATCACTAGTCGCAACGATAACTTGCGTAAATCGGTCAGATTTTTGTTTGGCTAAGGCCTCAATGTAGCTATCAGCCGTTTGGTCTTTGCTTGTCCAAACGATTTCCATATCGTATTTCTGATAACTCTTCGAATTTCCAGGGACGTACATTGCATCAAACACGACAATCATATTGATGCCCCGATACTTTTTATACTCAGCCAATTCATCAAGGAGCTCATCCCTGGCGTCCTCAAGCCGGTCAGCTAGTTTTAATTTAGTCAAATGAGGCCAATTACCAATCATATTGTAAGCATCAACAATCAACAATTCTTCTTTCACGATGCCACCTACTTTCCAGCAAGTGGATTTCGTGAGTTATAACCCTGATAAATTAAAACACTGGCAGCCACACTAGCGTTCAAACTTTGAATGTCACCAACCATCGGAATCGTCAGCATTTCATCCACATGTTTTTTAACAAGGGGGGCGATACCCTTCCCTTCATTACCAATAACAACAGCCACAGGTCCGTTAGCATCCCAGCGTCGGTAGTCGGTACCCTTCATATCTGTACCAAAAATCCAAACGCCACGATTCTTCAACTCTTTGATTGTCGCAACCAAATTAGTCACCCTAGCAACTGGGACCCGTTCAATTGCTCCGGCAGAAGTTTTGGCGACAGTAGCGGTCAAGCCAACTGCCCGGTGCTTTGGAATAATTACACCAGTAACACCCGCTGCATCTGCAGTTCTAATGATTGAGCCCAGGTTGTGTGGGTCTTCAATGTTATCAAGAATTGCAAAGAATGGGGCAACCCCCATTTTCTCTGAATTAGCAAACAAATCATCGATTGAGGCATATTTGAAGGCAGCTACACCTAACACAACACCTTGATGATTTTGGTTGTTGGCTAGTTGATCCAACTTTTGCTTGGGCACCTTAGAGATAACTAATTTTTGTTTCTTAGCTAACTTGATGATCTCCGTAACTGTCGGATCCTCTTCCTTGATTCCAACTTGAATAAACAGCTTATTAACCTCTTGACCGGCTTTCAAGGCAGATTCAACGGGATGACGACCGATTACAAATTCTTCTGGTTCATTACTTTTTTCCATGGACTATCTTCCCACTTTCAACTTGCTCAATGCACCAGCCGGCTAGTTCACTCAACCGGTCATAATTATTACTTAAAAACAGAAAACCAAACACCGCTTCAAACCCAGTGGAGATTCGGTATGTGACAACATCTGTATTCTTGGCGTGCGTGTGACTCTTTTGGTTACGACCTCGTTTGAAGTAATCCCACTCTTCCTCACTTAATACAGACTGTTCTTCCATCAATTTGATAAGCGCTGCCTGAGCCTTAGCTGAAACATAATTGGTGGCAACGTGATGAAGACGAGTTGGCTTTGTTAGTCCCTGTTCAATCAAATGCCGTCTGATAAATATTTCGTACGCCGCATCACCCATATAGGCTAAGGCAATCCCATTTACCTGGGAAAAATCTTCACTCATTAAAATTACTTTTCCTTTCTGTACCGCGTTCCTTGAGGGGTATCCTCGAGAATCACACCGCGTGCCTTCAGTTCTTCACGAATTTCATCGCTTCGAATGAAGTCTTTGTTTTTTCTAGCCTCTTCACGCTCGTTGATCAATGACACAATCTGTTCATCATCAAGCTCTGTCTTGGTAAATGTAATTCCAAACACTGCCGTCATCGCTGTGAAAGTATCAATAATAAATTGAATTGAGTCCTTATTAACGATTGGTCTTTGAACGTAAGTATTAGCAAATTTTGCCAGCTCGTAAACTGCAGCAATCCCGTTTTGAACATTAAAATCATCGTCCATTTGAGAAACAAAATCGGCTTCAATTTCTCGAACTTCTTGATCAACCTTAACGTCTGAACCAGGTTCAGAACTGTCCAACCGGTATGTCAAATTATCAAAGGCTGCTTGTAACTTCTTCAAATTACTTTCTGCTTCTTGAATGCTACTATCACTGTATTGAATTGGCCGGCGATAATGGGTGGTTGACATTAAGAACCGAATCAACTGGCCGTCAGCTTGCTTCAATAAATCATGAACGGTGATAAAGTTGCCCAATGACTTACTCATCTTTTCGTTATCTTCACCAATAGTAACGAAGCCGTTATGCATCCAGTACTTTACAAACTGGTGCCCCGTTTCAGCTTCACTTTGGGCGCGTTCGTTTTCGTGATGTGGAAAAATCAAATCCTCACCGCCACCGTGAATATCAATAGTATCACCCAGATACTTAGTGGACATAACCGAGCATTCAATATGCCACCCAGGCCGGCCCTTGCCCCAAGGAGAATCCCAAGAAATCTCGTCACCCTTAGACTTTTTCCATAGCGCGAAATCAACGGGATCTTCTTTCTGATCAAACTCACCAGCCTCAACGTGTTGACTGGCACCAATCTCTAAGTCATCAACATTAATATGAGGCAACTCACCATACGATTCAAACTTTCTTGCTCGATAGTAGACATTACCATCAACGTTGTAGGCGTATCCCTTATCAATCAATGTCTCGACAAACTCGATAATATCTTTAATATTTTCGGTTGCTCGTGGGTGATAAATATCTTTTGAGATATTTAATTGATCCATATCTTCCATGAATGCATCAATATATTTATCAGCAATTGCCTGAACCGTGGTATTGTTCTCACGAGCGGCATTGATCATTTTGTCGTCCACGTCGGTGAAGTTTGACACATAGTTAACTTTATAACCACGATATTCCAAATACCGCCGGATAGTATCAAAAGCAATGGCACTACGAGCGTTTCCAATATGAATGTAGTTATATACGGTGGGGCCACAGACATACATACTAACTTCGCCCGGTTTGATTGGTTCGAACTTTTCTTTATTGCGTGTCAGTGTATTAAAAATCTGCAGCATAATAATTCCTCTTTTCGTTTTTTCTAATAAGAATGATAGCATAGATTGGCTACTCTCGAGTACCAATTCGTCTAGAATAATAAAATTGGCCTTGCCAAAACAAGACCAATTTAAATAAAAATATTTTTTAAAGATTAAATGTTATTAATTTGTGATAAAACTTCATCAACGTGTTGCTTTGCTTTTTCGCGACCAATCAATTCAATTGATTCTGGTAATTCTGGTCCGTGCATTTCGTGGGTAACCGCAATTCTAATTGGCATCCACAACTTACGTCCTTTAATTCCAGTTTCTTTTTGAATTGACTTAATTGATTGAAGAATTTGAACCTTATCAAAAATTTCCATATCATCAATTTTTTGTCTAAACGCTTGAAGAACAGTCTTAGCATCTTCATTGGAAATTTCATCAAGGGCTTCCCCATCGACCTTTTCAGGTTCGTTGAAGAATACATCCGCCATCTCGTTAATTTGGGCCATGTAGCTCATTTGTTGCTTATAAACATTGATAAGCTTACGAGCCCACTCAATCGTCTTTGAATCGGCATCGGCAGGAATGTTGCCAGCCTGAATCAATTGCTTAAGGGCCAAATCCATCACTACATCTTCGTCAGAAGATTTAACGTACTGGTTGTTGATCCACTCAAGTTTCTTTGAATCAAACTTGGCTGGGGACTTACTGAGGCGTTTTTCATCGTACATCTTGATGAATTCTTTCTTGCTAAAGATTTCATCCTCACCAACTGGTGACCAACCAAGAAGCAAAATAAAGTTAAACATTGCTTCAGGTAGGTAACCTAGGTTCTTATACTGTTCGATGAATTGGAGAACTGTTTCATCACGCTTACTTAATTTCTTACCAGTGTCAGCACTGATAATCAAGCTCATGTGACCAAACTTAGGAGCGTTCCAACCAAATGCCTCGTAAATCATTAATTGCTTTGGTGTATTAGCAACGTGATCATCACCACGGAAAACGTGGCTGATCTTCATCATATGATCATCGATAACAACCGCAAAGTTATAAGTAGGCATTCCGTCACGTTTAACAATGACGAAATCACCACCAATGGTATCGGAGTTAAACGAAACATTACCCTTTACCATGTCGTCCCACGCATAATCTTTATCCTTTGGAACTCTGAAACGAATAACTGGTTTTAATCCTTGGGCCTTAGCATCATCGATAGCCTGTTGTTTTTCTTCCTCAGACATACCAGCATATTCGTATTCATAATGAGGCATTTCCCCCCGAGCCTTTTGAGCCTCACGGTCTGCTTCAAGTTGTTCCTCAGTTCGGTATGATTCATACGCCTTACCTTCATCTAACAATTGTTGGATAAGTGGAGTATAAATTTCTTTTCTTTCTGATTGACGGTATGGGCCTACATCGCCAGGCTTATCAGGACCTTCATCCCAATCCAACCCTAACCACTTAAGGTTATCTAGTTGACTCTTTTCACCGTCAGCTACGTTTCTCTTTGTATCTGTATCTTCAATTCTAATGATAAATTTACCCTTGTTGTGACGGGCAAAAAGATAGTTGAAGATTGCTGTTCTGGCATTACCAATGTGTAAGTGACCAGTAGGACTTGGAGCATAACGAACTCGAATTGCGTCGTTTGCCAAAATCATAACGCCTCTTTCTCAATTTCAATTTTTGTCAGTGCTTTTAGTGTACAATGAAGCCCTAAAAAAATAAAGGGTGATTACCCTTTATTCACTGGCATTTTTACTTCTTGTTTTTTGACTTTTTATGAGCTTCCTCATTTGATTCATTAATATTCTTAGTTGAATGCTCGGGACGAGCAAAAATCATTTTCCCAGCATCAGTTTGAATTGCACTTGTTACAACAACATCAATGTGTTCGTTAAGGAAGAACTTACCTTCTTCAACAACCACCATCGTCCCATCGTCTAAATAAGCAACTCCTTGCTGACGCTCAGTTCCGTTCTTCACAACCATTACGTTCAGTTTTTGGCCAGGCAAAATCTTTTGCCGTAATGAATTTGCTAAGGCGTTAATATTAAACACCTCAACGTTTTGGAACTGGATAACTTTATTCAGGTTGTAATCGTTGGTGATTATGATCCCGTTGACATCCTTTGCCAGCTGAATCAATTTGGTATCAACCTCATCGATATCCTCATAGTCTCGATCAGAAATCTCAATTGGAATCAAATCTTCATTTTGCAGCTTGTTAAGGATATCCAAACCGCGACGACCACGAACCCGTTTAACACTGTCTGCTGAATCCGCAATATATTGCAACTCATAAAGAACAAACTTGGGTACTAACAATGTTCCCTCAATAAATCCAGTCTTAACAACATCGTAGATTCGACCATCAATTAAGATGTTTGTGTCCAAAATTTTGTAGTGATGGTAATTCTTATCTAAGGGCTTATCGATAATTGAGCTATCGGCTTTATTATTATCTTTAGACTTACGACTAAGTGAAAATCCTTTTTTGTACCGGTCAGACTGCGTTGTTCCAATTCTAAATCCAAAGTAACCAAGAATTATCATCAACAGTGTTGGAACCATGGTATTAAGAAATACGGTATGGGTTCTAAAGAACACTATTGATATCAGCGCTGCAACCACCAATCCAATTATCAGGCCAAGGGTCCCAAACACCAATGAAACAGGACTCTGTTTAGATAAATTACTTTCAATTCGATCGATAATCTTTAATACATAGCCACCAACTAGTAACGAAATAATATAGAAAATAATTGCACCCAAAATTGCGTTGGTGATTGAATTATTGATTAAGGTTCCGTACCTTATTTGAAACAACAACCAGAGAAGTGGAAAATAGCTCGCTCCAAGTGCAGCTCCAGCAAGGGTAAAGATACCTTGTACGACTCTTTTTCTCATCATTTCACCTCCTTCATAGTTTAATCTAACGCTACTTTTAGTGCTTGGGCAAGTGTTTTAACCCCAACCACCTCAATTCCGCTAGGTGCGGTCCAACCGGATAGATTGTTAGCGGGTAAAATTACCCGTTTAAATCCTAATTTTTGAGCCTCTGCAACTCGCTGCTCAATTCTGGTAACCCGTCTAACTTCACCAGTCAGGCCGAGTTCGCCAATAAAGCAATCGTTTGGCAACGTCCCTTTGTTCTTATAAGAAGACGCGATACTGACAGCAATCGCCAAGTCAATTGCGGGTTCATTTAATTTAACCCCACCGGCAGCCTTAAGATACGCATCCTGATTTTGAAGTAGCAATCCCGCTCGTTTCTCAAGAACGGCCATGATTAGAGATACCCTATTTCGATCGACCCCAGTGGCCGTTCGCTGGGCATTTCCAAAGACGGACGCGGTAATCAGTGCTTGAATTTCAACCAAAATTGGTCTGGTTCCTTCCATTGAAACAACAATTGCAGAGCCGGTAGCATCCTTCAACCGTTCTTCAAGAAAAATTTCTGATGGATTGTTTACCTCAACCAGACCGGTTTCTCTCATTTCAAAGACACCAAGTTCATTGGTCGACCCAAACCGGTTTTTTACTGCTCTTAAAATCCGGTAGGAATGGTGCAGATCACCTTCAAAGTAAAGCACTGTATCCACCATGTGTTCAAGAATCTTGGGGCCCGCAATTGCTCCACCCTTTGTAACGTGGCCAACAACAAACACGGTAATGCCCTGGTCCTTTGCAACACTCATAAGATCGGCCGTAACTTCCCGAATTTGTGCAACCGAACCAGTGGCAGACTGTAACTCTGGAATCTGCATTGTCTGAACCGAGTCGATGATTACTACATCTGGTTGAACATCATTGATAGTATTTTTAATTACATTCATGTCTGTCTCAGGAAAAACTAGTAAGTCCGAGCCACTAACATCAAGTCTGTCAGCTCTCATTTTGATTTGGCTAGCACTCTCTTCACCTGATACATAGAGGACCTTAAATCGCTTGCACAATTCTCCGGAAACTTGTAACAATAGGGTTGACTTTCCAATTCCTGGGTCCCCACCTATTAATACGAGTGAGCCAGGGACGACACCACCCCCAAGAACGCGGTTAAGTTCTTCATTACCAGTTTTAAACCGATCCTCTTCTTCAAACTTAACTGAATTGATTGGCTCCGGCTCAGTGTTATGGGTTCTGGTGTTCCTTACGGCTTTTACTGAGGTCGAGGATTCTTTTTGTACTGTTTCTTCTACCAGTGTATTCCACTCATTACAGTTTGGACACCTACCTAAGTATCTAGGTGAAATGTAACCGCAATTTTGACATACAAATTGTGTTTTTACCTTTGCCAATTAAATTCTCCTAACGTCCTTACTCTACTCTTATCGTAGCAATCTAAATTGTACCATGCAAAAAAAGCCTTTTTAAGGGGGCAATCGGCTTTTTTTACACATCTTTACATTTGATTAATTTCCAGAAGAACCAAAACCACCAGTTCTGGTTTGTTTGGCATTGGCATCATCTTGATCACTCAATAGAAATGGCATAAAGATTCCTTGGGCAATCCGGTCGCCTTTCTTAACGTGATAATCAGTAATCGAGTAATTAAAGAGTTGGACAAAAATCTCTCCCTCATTACTATCGTTATTATAATAATCCGCATCAATCACACCAATACCGTTTGGCAAAATCAATCCCCTTTTCAGAGGATTGCTTGAGCGGTTGGCAATGATCAAAACTTCATTTGGTTCCATATATGACTTAATTCCAGTTGGAACTAAGAATGGCTTTAAATCACTGTTAGCCTGCTTTAATTCGTCCGTGGTCAGTTCACTTTTGTCGTGGAGCCGTTTGAACGCATTCATGACTCCAAGTTTCCAAATTGAAGGAATCACCATATCAACGGAACTTTCAAAATCGTAGCCAGCAGCATTTTCAGTGGACCGATAAGGAAGATGGATTCCCTTCCCCTCATACTTTGAAACTACTTCAAATCCTCTATGCACAAAAATCACTCTTTCATAATTTATTCTGATTAAGTATAAACTATCAGCCAGACTTTTAATAGATTGACAAATAGGGTTGAACAAGGCAAAATACTAGTTAGGTAAAACATTTAACTTAACCACTAAGGGGAGAATCATAATGGAGCAAAATGAATTAAAAAAGCTAGTCGGTGAGGCTGCGGTGGACTACATTCATGATGGAATGATCGTTGGTCTTGGCACTGGTTCAACTGTGAAATACATGGTCGATGCGCTTGGAAAAAAAGTTCAGGAAGAGGGTATTAAAATAATCGGGGTCCCAACTTCTGAAAGAACGGAAAAACAAGCTAATAGTCTTGGCATTATCACCAAGGGGGTCGATGATGTTGACCACATTGATCTAACAATCGATGGTGCTGATCAAATCGATGAAAACTTTCAGGGAATTAAGGGTGGTGGTGCCGCTCACCTCTGGGAAAAAATCGTAGCAATTAATTCTGAAAAGAATATGTGGATCGTTGATGAAAGCAAGATGACTCAGCAACTCGGTTCTTTTCCATTACCACTAGAGGTAACTCCGTACGGTAGTAAACAATTATTCAAACGACTTCAAAAACTAAACTACAATCCAGAGTTCCGGATGGCAGATGGCCATCATGTCCTTACCGATTCTAAGAATTATGTGATTGACCTTCACATGCACCGAATCAATGACCCATTTGCTTTAGCAGCAGAACTTGATTCCATGACTGGGATTGTGGAACACGGATTATTCCTTGATTTGGTTAACACTGTCATTGTAGGTCGACCAAACGGACCAGAGATTTTGAATGCCAGATAAATCGTGTCATCCGAACCAAAACCGTTTTTCGAGAAACGGTTTTTTTTATGGCAAAATGAGAGTAAAATAAATAATCATTAAGGAGAGTGATTATTTTTGACATCAGAAATTAATTTAGATCAACTCAGTAAGTTCCAAAAGAACTTAGACGATGATAAGAACGCAGCTGTTCTTACCAGAGCCGTTTCCCACCAAGGAATTTTAGCAACTAGCTCTGACTATAAGTCAGATAGTGCAATGCAACCTGTATTTTCAATCGACTTATCGACTGGAAAAGTTGCAGACCAAAAGCAAAGTGGCCGGTGCTGGATGTTTGCTGCTCTAAATACGATGCGAGTTCGTTTAATGAACACATTCAAAGTTGGTGATGACTTTGAATTATCTCAAAACTACACCAACTTCTGGGACAAGTTTGAAAAATCAAACTACTTCTTAGAAAACGTATTAAAAACAGCTAACGAGCCCCTTGATTCTCGGAAGGTTGCTTGGTTGATGGCTACTCCACAACAAGACGGTGGCCAATGGGATATGCTTTGCGCATTGATTGAAAAGTACGGAATCGTGCCAAAGTCAGCAATGCCAGAAACTTATAGTAGTTCAAAATCACGCGAACTCAACAAGTTCTTGAACTTAAAACTTCGTCACGATGCTGTTATTCTTCGTGAACTCGTTGCTAACAACGAATCAGCCGAAAAAATAAGCTCAACTAAAGAAGAAATGCTTAATGACATTTACCGGATGTTGGTATACACACTTGGTAACCCAGTCGATGCGTTCGACTTTGAATTCAGAGATAAAGATAACAATTACCACATTGACCGGGGAATTACTCCTCAAGAATTCTTCAAAAAGTACGTTAATTTGAACCTTGATGATTACGTATCTTTGATCAACTCACCTACTGATGACAAACCTTTCAACAAAACCTACACAATTGAAATGCTAGGCAACGTTGTTAATGGCCGGCAAGTAAAGCATTTGAACTTAGATATGGATGCTCTCAAGAAACTTGCCATTATGCAACTTGAAAACGGTGAAACTGTTTGGTTTGGTAGTGATGTTGGCCAAAGCTCTGATTCTAAAAAGGGAATCATGGATACTGGCCTGTACGCTCCAGATGAATTGTTTGGAACTGATCTCTCACTTTCAAAGGCAGAACGTCTCGATTTTGGTGAGAGTTTGATGACCCACGCGATGGTTATCACCGGGGTTGACCTAGTGGACGGCAAACCAACAAAGTGGAAGGTCGAAAACAGCTGGGGTGAAAAGGTTGGTACTAAAGGTTACTTTGTAATGAGTGACGAATGGTTAGATCAATTTGTTTACCAGTTTGTTATTAACAAAAAATACCTTTCAGAAGAACAATTGAAGGCTCAAGCACAAGAACCAACTGTTCTTAAGCCATGGGATCCAATGGGTGCCTTAGCATAATCAAATAATCAAATATCTACAATAGTAAATACGGTAGATTGGAGGAAATCCTCTAATCTACCGTATTTTTGTTTATCACATTTAATTTTTCATCGAAATCATAAAGAATTGGTTTCCCGTTAGGAACCTCAACTTCCTGGATTTTATCATCAGAGATGCCATCGATATACTTTATCAATGCCCTTAAAGTACTGCCATGAGCAACAATCAGCACGTTCTTATTGTCCAGCAATTCTGGAGCAATTTTATCTTCCCAGTAAGGAAATGAACGTTGCCAAGCCATTTCAAGGCTTTCACCAAGTGGCATCTTAACTCCTAGTTTTTCATATCGTGGCTCATTGTCTTCATGGTTCAACAACGGCGGAACGACATTATAACTACGCCGCCAAATCTTCAGTTGTTCCTTCCCCACTTCATCTTCAACGACTTTTTTATTCTTGCCACGAAGAGCACCATAATGCCGTTCATTGAGACGCCAGGTCTTATGGATCGGCAAATAGTTTTGATGAATTTCGTCTAGGATGATATATGATGTTAAGATTGCCCGTTTTAAAAATGAGGTATGAACCTCGTCAATCATTAACCCGGTTTTTCTTAACTTTTTCCCAGCTGTATGGGCTTGCTCGATTCCCTGTTCAGTTAAATCGACATCACTCCAGCCAGTAAAAATATTATCGCGGTTTGCCTGACTTTGGCCGTGCCGCATAATCACCAACTTAGCCATTTTGCCATCCTCTTCTACTGATTGGATAGTGCTTCATTATTTTTAAGTTCCTTATCTTGGTTCATATTACCAATAAAGGTTACTACTGACCCAATCAAAATTATGATAATTCCAACTATCATCGTAACAGTTATATGCTCATGAATCAAAATCATTGCAAGTACAGGGGCAAGTGCTGGTTTGATGAAAAATACCAACGATGCCATTGACACACCACCCGTTTCCATTGCTAGGAAGTAGAAGGCAAATCCACCACCAGTAACACAAACGCCAATGAAAAATAGAATCCAAAAATGTTCTAAGTTAACGTTCTTTAAAATCGGGGTATCGGCAAACTGTTTTAAAAATGAAACACCTCTCATTGCGTGAGCAACAACTGGAATCCTAGTCAATAACACAATTATAAATAATTCGATTGACCCTGCTATAAACGTATAGGCAGTCATTGTGATCCCATTAAATCCTTCAAGAATCGAACCCCAACGAGAAATGATACTGTAAAGGCCAAAAAACAGAGCTGCTAGAACGCCCAAGGTGGTTCCTAACGGATTAGTTAGGTTAACAGGATTAACGATTACTAACAAGCCAATAAACGAAATTACCAATGAAATAATTGCAGTTCGGTTTAGTTTTTCATGAAGAATCACAAAAGCAAAAATCAAAGCAAAGATTGGATTACAACTAAACAAGACAGCGACTGTTGCAGCCTTATCGTACACAATTGCTAATTGATAAAGCGTCATGCTTAGAATGATACAAAGAAAGCCGGTCAAAGCAAAAATCAGCCAGTCCTTAATAAATAATCTCTGCCCCATCTTTTTTAAGGATCGATTTGCAAGTGGTAGTAGCACTAATCCACCGATAAAAAACCGAATCAAGTTTAACTGAATAGGACTGTAAGCATTGGCAACCGTCTTCAGAGCGATTTCCATTGAACTAAACATCAGGGTTGAAATAAAAACGTACAAAATTGTCTTTCTCAAAACTAATTCTCCTTATAGATTTTGAACTAACACCATTAAGATTGGAATTACTATTAAACTCAGTAAGGTTGTCTCCGTTACCATCACTGAGGCAAATTCCGAATCGGCACCATAAAGCCTCGATACAACGGGAGCGTTAGTCATGACGGGCATTGCAGCCTGTAAAATAAACACTTGCTTCATCAATAATGGCATTGATGTGAATCCTACTAGTAAGGCCATTAAAGCGGGGGCAAGAATAAACCGACCAATCAAGATCAAAAAATTGCTACGATCAAAGTGAACGTTTGTCAGGTTAACACTATTTACTGAGATTCCTATAAAGAACATAGACAAAGGAATCGTCAAACTACCAACATATGTAAGGTCCTGCATAATGAAGTCTGGGAGCGACACGTGAAATAGTACTAATACCACTCCAACCATAAAACCAAGTAGAGGTGGTGAAAATACTTTTTTAACCGTTTTGGCAAGGTCAAACTTTCCCTCACCACGACCATCCTTTTGAATCAGGTATACTCCGAGGGTCCAGAAAAAGGTTGTATTGGCCATGTAGTAAACCAACACAAAAGGCAAACTGTGCTTACCGAACAAGGCAATGTTCACTGGTAATCCAACAAACACCGTGTTGGAATTGGCAAACATAGATTGAAACAGCCCACTATGAGACTTTGGAATTTTAAACAGTCTAACGATAACAATCGATAAAATATACAGTAAGAACATCGATATTACCGGGAATAACAAATCAGGCAACGTTGACAACAGCGTCTTGGTGTCAAACTTTTCTAAAATTGTCGCCATCATGTACGCTGGCAACGCAATTTGTGTAACTAATCTAGCTATCAAACTAGTACTTTTACTGTCAAACCAATTATTTCTAGCCAGTAAAAAACCAACCACAATCATAATTAAAATAACTAAAACACCCGTAATAGCTTTAAAAAACACTGGCATCATTACCACATCACCCCTTTTTAAGTAGAATACTTTCAATATTGTACCACAATTGACTACCCGTATTTGATATAATAAAAAGCGTGTATGCGGAATAATTATTAAAAATATTTAAAGTAAACCGGAATTGTTTTATAATACTCTCATTCTGCAATATAATTTTGAAAGACATTTTTATAGATGAGGAACTAATATGCCAATAAAAAAAGATAATGATTTTGAACCAGTTACTAGTCGTCGTTCCAAAGAAAAACCACATTTCAAGCACTCAAAGAAAAAAAGAGTAATCGGCTGGACAATTTTTGTAGCCATTCTTGCTTTGATCGGCGGTGGCCTAATTTGGGGCTATGCAGCCTGGAAGGACGCTCAAAACACCTTCAAGTCAACCTATGATTCTTCTAAGATTCAAAAATCACGAAATGTTTCTAGCGTTATTAAGAAAGGTAAACCGTTATCTATTCTGTTGCTAGGGACTGATACAGGTGCCCTTGGACGCCACGATACTGGGAGAACCGACACAATCATTGTTGCAACGGTCAATCCCAAAAAGGAAACCGTGCATTTAACAAGTATTGCACGTGATACCCGAGTATCAATTCCAGGAGACACTGTTGCTTACGAAAAGATCAACGCTGCCTACACAATCGGTGGACCAGCTACTACAATTAAAACCGTTCAGAATTTATTAGATATTCCAATCGATTACTATGCCCTAGTCAACATGGGTGGGCTAGAAAAGATGGTAAATGCTGTTGGTGGAGTAACTGTGAAACCAACGTTAACTTTCAAATATGGTCATGCTAACGTTGTTAAGGGCAAGAAAATCCACCTTAACGGTCGCCAAGCATTAGACTACGCCCGTATGAGAGAAACCGATCCTCTCGGTGATTATGGTCGTCAAATTCGGCAACGCCAAGTTATCAAAACGATGGTTATGAAGGGAATCAAAGTTACATCATTACCTCGTTATAAGAACATATTAACTTCCCTCAAGGGAAACCTAAAGACCGACTTAACCTTCGATGACCTAATTGCCATCAGAGCCAAATACGGAGATGCAACTCACCATATCAAGTCACAGACTCTCCAAGGTCAAGATGCAATGATCGACGGAATTTCATATCAAGATGTTCCCCAAAAAGAATTAATGCGAGTATCCAATTCAATCCGTGCTTCGTTAGGATTGAGAAAGTCTACTAAATTAACAAATGCTCAAACAACTACTGACCAAACCACAGATACGACTACCCAGTCAGGAACAACTGGTAATGGATATTAACAAATAATTATTCCAAATCAAAAAGGCAACTGATTTCAAAACTGAAATCAGTTGCCTTTTTAATTACATAACGAATATCTTGATCCCAAATTCGATTACTATAGAAACAATCAATATTCCAGTAATAATCCAGATTGGTCTTATTCGCTTTTTCAACAATCTTAAGCAAATAAAAAGCAACAATAATGCAACAAGAGCCGAAATCGAAGAGGCTAGCACACTACCCAAATAGCCACTGCCGGTTATTTGGTCGGTAAAGCCAACGACGCCTGTAATCTTTACAAACGTCGCAATTATACATCCCATCATAAACATTCCAAATACTGGCATTCCTTTGGTTAAATTCTTTAGAAACCCAGTATTAAAAATTGAAATCACTTTAACTCCTTCATGGTACCCAACAACTTGAGTGATGGCTCGAAAACTAACTCTAAGTATGTTCCAGGCAATAAAAAAGAAGAGTGGCCCGGCAACCGGCACCGCAGAGTAACAAAGGGCTGCCCCACAGGCTGCAATAACTGGCCGTGTTATCCCCCACCATAATGGATCTCCTATGGAAGCTAATGGTCCCATCATCGCCGTTTTAATTTGATTGATTTGTGGCTCTGTTATTTGTTTGCTAGCATACCTTTCCTCTAAATTGATGATAACCCCAGCAATAAACGACTGCATAATCGGGGTAGTATTAAAAAAGGTCATATGTCGTTTAAGTGCTCTGGTTATATGATCATGGTCTGGATACAACTGCTTGATTACCGGAATTACTGAGTATGTAAAGCCAAGGTTATGCATCCGTTCAAAATTCCAAGAACCCTGTTCTAGAGAGGATCTCAAAAAGACATAGAACCTCGTTTTTTTACTAATTTGTTTCTTTTTTGAAGCATCGTAACCCACTGCTACCACCTCGTTTACAGATCATCTAGATCATCAAAGTCATCATCACTTGAAGATTCCTTTGCCTCTTGATGGTTGCTAATAACCACCCAAGCAATCGCAAATATTAGTCCAATTAATACCATGATCATAAAATTGACCCGGAGTAGTATTGTCGTTCCAACTCCCAAAAATAACCAACCCCAGTTATGTCTCGTTGCAAACATATTAATAATGATTGAAAACCCAACGAGTGCAATCAATGATACCCCTACTTTTAATCCACTATTTACCTGCGGTGGAATAGCGTCAAAGACCTCTTTAGTGGAATTATTCATAAAGGCCATTGCAATAGCAGTGGGAACAGCAACTCTGAGCCCTTGCAAAGATAGTGCCTTTAGATGACTACGGCCTACCCCGCTAATATCTCCAACCGCTACATATTGGTCAGCTCGATGGACTACCTTGAGAACCTGTTTTCTTGTTCCGATATTTAAATACTGACCGATCACACCGAATACCAACGCAACGATAACACCTTGTTCAATTGTTAATTGGGATGGTCCGGCCACAAACAAGCCAGAAATTACTGCCGCCAAAGTTATATCAGGGGATACAGCTGAACCAATATTCATCCACCCGATTACAATCATTTGTAGGGTCGCTCCAAACATAATTCCGGTTTGTAAGTCACCAAAAACAAGCCCCATTAAGGAACAGACAACTAGTGGCTGATACACCTGCCACTCATCTAAAATTCCCGCCATTCCAGCAATGAAGGCTAATCCAATGGTTAATACTATAGTTGATCCGGTCATTTTGTCACCATCTTTTAAAGCAAGGTCAAGATATCTTGTTTTTTGTCATTTGGAACTGTTTGGGCATAAACTCTAACCCCAAATTGGTCGCTGATTTCTTTGATTTGATCAATAATCTCATCGTCTACCGAAATGGTGTCAGTAATCATCTTCATCCCTTCAGAATAAGCCAAATTACCAATGTTTACCCCAACATTTGATAAATCCAACCCGGATTTAATCAAATCAAGCATATCAGCAACCGTTTCCGTTAATAGTAGTGCTTCCATAGATTCAAACTTCGGGTCAGAATAAATATTCGTAAACTTTGACTTGGTAATAACATTTGCCTTTATATCCGCAGGTGCTACTTGGGTAATCAAAGTCTTTCTTAGTGGATCATTAGCCACTGAATCAGAAACAACAAGAATTCGGTTGGGGTTAACATCACGCGTCCATAATGTAGCCACTTGGCCGTGAAGTAATCTCGTGTCAACCCGAGCTAGTTTAATCTTCATTTTATAAATCATCCTCACTATCATTATTATGGAGTTCAAACTGACGAATTCCAGTTTGGGCCGTTTCAATTAATCGATTACATACCTCGTTCAAACTTTCACTTTCATTAGCTTGGAAAGCCTCAATCAGCATTGGAAGTGACACCCCGGAAATCAACGCTCGCCGATCATGATCTTCGGCAACAAACTGCGCAGCTACATTAAATGGTGTGCCCCCAAATAAATCAGTTAAGATAACCACCTTATTGTTTCCAATTTCAGCTAAAGTTGTTGAAAATACTTCCTTGACTTTATCTAACCCAAAGCTTGGATCCATGGAAATCGGATAGACCTTTTCCCGATGACCAAAAATAATTTCCGCCGAGTTTATCAGTTCCGCACCAAAACCACCATGCGTAGCAACAATTATTGATAACACTACTTGTCTCCCCCTTTTAACAATCGTTTGTTTACTAATAGTTTAACATTTAACAATTTCAGCTTATCAAAAAAGCCTGGTTAAATTTTAAGTAAATCTGCCGGTTCTTTTAAATAAAAATCAGTGGCACTGAATTTAGGATTCATTGGCGTTTGCCACCCTGCCAGTGCAAACTTTGATCCAGCCGCGTGAGCAGCCTGTAGATCATATTCTGTATCACCAACGTATACAGTCATTTCGGCACGTGAACCTAATTTTTCAATTCCCTTTAATACAGGATCAGGAGCGGGTTTCCCATACTCCACGTCGTCTAGAAACACAAATTCACTAAAATACTTGTCCAATCCAAATGGGGTTACGTCTCGCTTGAATTCATCACTTGCTTTAGAAGTTGCAACGGCAACCTTCTTTGTTTTGCTTAATTCAGCAAGGGCATCCTCGATTCCATCAAACACCGTAACCGTATCCCTAAAATCTGGAACCTTACTAAACCACTCATCTTTGATCTTCTGTGGATCAGTAACCCCCAGTCTCTTTAAAGCATCAATGGCTGTAATGCCGAATACGGCGTTTAACTCATCCTTTGATACTTGGTATCCATTATTAGCTAAAACCTGGCTAAGGGGCTTTAAATACATCGTTTCTGTATCAATCAATGTACCATCAACGTCAAAAATATATGCTTCCATAGCTTCCTCCAATTTTATCAAACAAAAAAAGTCCGAATCACAATTTAGTGACTCGAACTCTAATTATGCGGCCAAGAAGATTCGAACTTCCACCGGGATAATCCCGACAAGATCCTTAATCTTGCGCGTCTGCCAATTCCGCCATGGCCGCATCAACAAGAAATATTATATCAGACAGAAACGCGGTTGACAATAGCTTTTTTTATTCTCCTCTAACAGTTGCCCCATCCTTATCAATATCAAGGATTCTGAGACTACCATTTAGGTCCATTTTTTGTAGTTCGAGTCTTAATTGAATTAATTCATCTTTACTGCCAATCGTTGCGATTGTAGGGCCGGCACCACTTAAGTAAGTCCCGTCAATCGAAAGCTTATGGGCGGCTTCCCTGATCGTTGCAATTTCGGGAACTAAGTCCTCCCTGAATGGTTCATGAAACTTGTCACCCTCAATAAATTTAAGGGCTTCCTTATATTTTTGTTGAGCCATTAGGGCAACAAACACATTGGCTCTTGCGCTTGAGGCAACAGCTTCAAAAAAGTCTAACTTTCTTGGTAATTTCTTTCGGCTAGCAACTTCACTAATACCATCCGGTCTAATGTACATCAACGTTGCTAAGTCACCCGTTTCAAGTGAGGTCGAGGTGGCTACTTCATTTTCATATGTTGAGACCGTCAATCCACCTAAAATAGCTGAAGCAACATTCTCAGGGTGTCCTTCAATTTTAGATCCAAGCGTTATCTGTTCATCAGCGGATAGATTAAGTTCCCCAAGCGAATTTGCAATTTTAATTCCGGCAACAACCGCCGTTGTACTTGAGCCAAGGCCGTGGGCAATCGGAACATCCGAAATAACCGTTAATTGATGTGGTTGAATTTTAGGATCAACAGCTAGAATACTTTGAACAATGAGGTTGTTCTTATCCGTTGGAATGTCTTCTCCTAGTGCATGGTTGACTTTCCACTCAGCAGTGGGCTCCTCAACGATCACCGTATAATATAACTTCAAAGCTAAGCCAAGGGAATCAAATCCAGCCCCTAAGTTGGCAGATGTTGCTGGCACCCTAACAATTATCTTTGCCATAAACTTATTCCTCGATTCATCAATTATTTATTTCCACTAATTCTAATTTACCATGACACCGACCACAGACATACCTTTTTGTATTGATTTTCCGTTGCCGCTTATAAATTAATCCACATTCACTACAAACGTATTGGTACTTACTTGGTTTTGGGACTGCCGGTGCATACCTACTCCCACCAACGGCCTTTAACAATGTCTGAAATTCCTTCGTGTTATGCTTGCCTGTCTTACCGGCAAGATGCAGATGATAATGACATAACTCATGTTTCACTATTCCAACCAATACATCCTGAGAAAAATTAGCAACCATCTTAGGATTAATCTCAATGTCATGGCTCTGCAGAATATACCTACCACCCGTCGTTCTCAACCGCCCATTAAAACGAGCTTTATGACTGAATGGTTTAGCAAAATACTCCACTGATATTTGTTCAACTAGTCTCTGTAATTCTTTGTTTTCCAAAGTCTCATCCCTAATCCTCTATCATTGATAGCTGGATGCGTCCTCGATTCTCATCAATAGATTCGACAGTAACATTGACAATGTCCCCGACTGAAACAACCGTACTTGGATCACTAACGAACTTATTACTTAATTTGGAAATGTGTACCAAACCGTCCTGCTTAACTCCAATATCAACAAACGCTCCGAAATCCACAACGTTTCTGACGGTACCTTGCAACTTCATCCCTGGTTTCAAATCGCTCATTTTTAAAACATCCGCCTTCAAAAGAGGAGCCGGCATGTCATCACGAAGATCTCGACCGGGCTGAACCAAACCATCCACAATATCGCGTAAGGTCGCTTCACCCACCTCGAGTTCCGCCGCCTTTTGTTTGAAGTCAAAATGGTCAAATGCTTGTTTAGCTACATCTGTTCCCATCTGATCAGATGATAGTCCAACCATCTTCAACACTTTAGTGGCAACTGAATAACTTTCGGGGTGAATATCAGTATTATCCAATGGATTCTTTCCATTTGGGATTCGCAGAAACCCAACTGATTGCTCAAAAGCTTTCGGTCCCAAACGGGGAACTTTCTTTAATTGTTTTCTATCGCTAAACTCGCCGGTCTCTTCACGGTACTTAACAATATTACTGGCAATGGTCCCAGATAATCCCGAAATATGAATCAATAAGTCCGGACTTGCCGTATTCAAATTGATACCAACTTGGTTGACAGCTGTTTCGACAACTTGGTCCAATTGCTCCGATAGCCGCTTTTGGGGAACATCATGTTGATACTGACCAACTCCAATTGACTGGGGATCAATCTTAACTAACTCCGCTAATGGATCCTGGATTCGCCGACCAATACTTACTGCCGACCGTTGCTCAACGCTGAAGTCGGGAAACTCCTTTCTAGCAACATCACTTGCAGAGTAAACGGACGCACCCGCCTCATTAACAATTACGTAAAAAATCTCGTGTTTGATTTCCTTAATTGCATCGGAAACAAACTGTTCTGATTCCCGGCTCGCTGTTCCGTTACCAATAGCAATCATTTGAACGTTATTTTTATTGATAAAGTCGATGAATTGTTGCTTAGCAGCCTTCCGCTTAGCTTCTGGTGCCGGTTTATGAGGATAAATAACCATTTTATCCATGAACTTACCATTTTGGTCAATCACGGCTAATTTACACCCTGTCCGGTATGCTGGATCAAATCCCATTACAATTCGTCCCTTTAGTGGGGCTTGCATCAATAGATTATATAAATTCTTCCCAAAAATTTCGATTGCGTGGTCTGATGCCACTTCAGAAAGGTTAGACCTGATCTCTCGTTCAATCGCTGGGCCAATAAATCGTTTATACGCATCTTCAGCAGCATCCTGAATCAAATCAGCTGCTTCTCCGGCATGATTACCGATTAATTTAAAGTGAAGATAGTTAGTAATTTCATCAACATCCGTAAGAATCTTAACGTTAAGATACCCTTCTTTTTCACCACGGTTGATAGCTAACGTTCTAAACGGAGGGATTTTGTTAACTGGTTGCTCAAATTCAAAGTACTGCTGATAGGTTTGGGCATCTTCTTCATCAGCTATCTTCTTCTTAACGGTTGATTCAATCGTACCATGGTCAGACGTTTCTCGCCGAATCCACTCACGAAACTCAGCATGATCACCAATCTGTTCAGCCAGAATTTCATGGACCCCAGCTAAAACGGCATCCTTGTCAGCCAGCTCCTTTTCGGGATCAACAAACTGTTCAGCCAACTCACTAATATTAGATTCAAACTTTAATACCGATTCAGCCAATGGCATTAAGCCCTGTTCCTTGGCAATTGTTGCCTTAGTCCGGCGCTTTTGTTTGTATGGCAAGTATAAATCTTCAACTTGTTGTAAAGTTTCGGCTTGGTTGATTTTTTTCTCTAGACTTGGAGTTAGCTGATCGTTTTCTCCAATAATCTTGATAACTTCTGCTTTTCGTTTATCCAGTGACTCAATCTTATGAGCTGCTTCTTGAATATCCCGAATTTGAACTTCGTCTAAATTACCAGTTCGTTCCTTTCGATACCTAGCGATAAACGGAACTGTATCCCCTTCATCAAGCATCTTTAAGGTTTCTTCAATCTGGTGAACCCGAACTTCTTTAACCTGTTCGGCAATCTTTTTTGCTAAATTATCAGCCACTTATTTCACCTCGTTTAATATTAAACCACTTGATTATTGTAACATTTTCACTGGTTATTTTTAGTTAAAAAAATGGTCCAAATACCAAAAAAACTGCAACGATAATTTCATTTTGTTGAAATTACCACTGCAGTTTTTGATGGGGCTTATTGAGCCTCACAGCCTGATATTAATGGTTTTACATTAAATTAGTCATTACTCGGTTAGCTGCCTTTGAGAAACGGTCGATACTAGCCTCTTGATCCTTTTCAGATTGATTGAATGCATCAGCATCAACTGTTGATTCTTCCGGTTTGATACTATCAGTCATCGCCTGACATGCATTAGCATAGTCAGTGTAAGCAGACACCATCGTTTTGTGACGGCCCAAAATTCTAACGGGAACTGATACCTGTTGGAGTTGGTTAACTCTATCCTTGTACTTATCGGTGCCAGACTGAAAATGATCTCGGATACGAGTCAACTCTTCGGTGCTAATATCAGAAACGTTATCAGCATCGACAGCCTTTCTCAGTGTTTCAAAATCATCATTCAAATCCTCGCCATTTGTCCCCGTGAAGTCAATAACATCTGAGATTACTTGAGCATAGTGTTGAGTATCTCTTGGTTTCATACATAGTTCTCCTGTTCTTTATTCTTGATGAAGCACTTTACGTTGGAATAACTTAACAACTTCAGAAATTACAACGATCATAACCCCACCAAATAATACTACCACCCATTGTGATAAATCCAAATGGGTTACGTGGAACATTTGGTTAAATCCTGGCACAACAATCGTGACAATCAACAGAATTGTTGATGCAAGCATTGCCCAGTTGAAGAATTTGTTTTTGAACAAACCAACTGAGAATATTGATTGATGAATCGTTTTTGAGTTAAACGCGTGGAATAACTGAATTAGTCCCAACGTTGCGTATGCCATCGTTAAAGCATCCGCATGGATCAATGCATCCCCTGAATGAACCGGGTTTGCAATTGCGTATGCGTAAACACAGAGGGTGATAAATCCTTCAAAGAATCCTTGATAGAGGATGTTAGTCATAATTCCCCCGGAAAGGAAGTTTGATGACCGCCCTCTTGGTTGCCGTTTCATAATTCCTGGCTCAGCAGGTTCAACACCCAAGGCAATTGCGGGGAATGTATCGGTAACTAAGTTGATCCACAGAATCTGAACTGGAGCCAAAATTTGCCAACCCATCAGAGTCATAACAAACAATGTCAACACTTCACCTAAGTTAGCTGACAACAGGTACTGAAGGGCTTTTTGAATATTTGAGAACACCTTTCGACCTGCCTTAACAGCAGTAACAATCGTGGCAAAATTATCGTCAGCAAGGACCATATCAGAAGCTTCCTTAGAGACCTCTGTTCCTGTGATTCCCATCCCGACACCAATATCAGCAGTCTTTAGAGCTGGGGCATCGTTAACCCCATCACCTGTCATGGCAACCACTTTCCCCTGTTTTTGCCAAGCCTTAACAATTCGAACCTTATGTTCGGGCGAAACTCGAGCGTAGACTGAAATATCTTTGACCCGATTATCAAATTCTGCATCAGATAATTCTTCTAGCTGTGACCCGCTTAAGACTGCCTTATCAGAACTAGCTGGATCAATAATCCCCAACCGTTCTGAAATTGCCCGAGCAGTGTCTTGGTGGTCTCCAGTAATCATGATTGATTTAATTCCCGCCGTCTTGGCTTCAGCAACCGCTTGTTCAACTTCTGGCCGCTCTGGATCAATCATTCCAATCAACCCGATGAAGATTAAATCTTGCTCATCAGCTTCAGTTGTCGGTTCACTAGGAACACTATCAACGTCTTTGTAAGCAAAACCAAGTACCCGTAATGCTTGAGTTGCAAGATCATGGTTAACTGTTCTAATCTTTTCGAAATCTGTTTCGGTAATGTCTCTAACTGTACCGTTATCAAGAATCTTAGTGACTCTCATTAACAGTTGGTCGGGAGCACCCTTAACATTCATCACAATTTGACCATTGTCGAACTTGTTGTAAGTTGACATTAACTTTCGGTCAGAATCAAATGGAATTTCACCAACTCGTTCGTGACTATCGATGAACTCACGAACTGCTTGTTTTTTATTTAAGTAAAACTGGATCAATGCGGTTTCAGTTGGATCTCCAACCAATTCAGATTGTTGGAATTTAGTATCATTACTCAATGCCATAACCTGAGCAATCTTGTCATCCATGGTCAAGTCAGTGTCCTGAGAGTCCGTTAATTGTTCATTCAGGAAGACTTTTTCAACCGTCATCTTGTTTTGAGTCAAAGTACCAGTTTTATCAGAACAAATAATATCCGTACTTCCCAGCGTTTCTACTGCTGGCAGTTTTCTGATCAAGGCATTGTGACGTGCCATTTGCTGAGTTCCTAAGGCAAGAGTAACCGTAACGATTGCTGGTAGTCCTTCAGGAATTGCCGCAACCGCCAACGAAATTGCAGTAAGCAGCATGTTCAGCAAGCTTTCACTTCCCCGAAGCATACCGACTACAAACGTGATTACAGCAATAATTAAAATCAAGTAAGTCAGCATCTTACCAAGAGATTGCAGGTTATCTTGAAGTGGGGTTGATTGCTCCTCAGTTGTATTCAACATATGGGCAATCTTACCAACTTCGGTATCCATCCCCGTATGAACAGCAACTCCAACGGCCCTTCCAGTCGTTACATTACTGTTCATAAAAGCCAAGTTATCGCGATCACCGAGTGGCAGGTCATCTGCTTCAATTACAGCCACTGACTTATCAACCGGCACGGATTCGCCAGTCAAAGCAGCTTCTTCAATCTTTAACGAGTTTGCCTCAATCAATCTCAAGTCTGCGGGAACGACATCCCCAGCCTCAAGCATTACGATATCGCCAGGCACGATCTCTTCACTTTTTACAGTTCTAGATTCTCCATCCCGCTGAACAGTAGCCATCGGTGCGGACATTTCCTTCAATGAATCAATTGCGTTTTCCGCCTTTGACTCTTGAAATACCCCAAAAATTGCATTTAAAATGACCACCGCAAGAATAATAATCGCATCAACGTGCTCGCCCGCAATCCCAGCAATAACTGCCGCAACGATCAAAATAATGATCATTAGGTCCTTAAACTGGGCAATGAATTTTTGAAGCATTGTAGTCCGTTTTGTTGCTTGAAGTTTATTTTCGCCAAACTCCTCACGTCTAGCCTTAACCTCTTCACTTGTCAATCCATTTTGAGTAGAACTTACCTTACTCAAAACCTCATCGACCGACATTTGATAAATCGTTTGTTTCTTTTCCGCCATTATCTTCCTCCTACATAAAAAGAGACCTATGAATCTCTTTTTGATCCATAAGTCTCACCATTTAAGACATCCCGGAAATATAATATTTCACGTTGACGAGATTGTCACAATCAAAGATTGTCGGTTACTCCCTTGTTTAATCACTATTATAGCGATTAAATAAAAAGTTGTCATTTTTTAATTACTAAAACTTTACTTCCAGAACTCATCATAAACATTAATCGGCGTATGGCGCTTATGCTCCGTTTTATCGTACCACTCCTCAATCTTGCTTGATGCCGATTCAGAAACATCTTTACCTTCAAGGTAATCGTCAATATCTTTATACGAAACTCCCAGGGCAATTTCGTCA
Source organism: Lentilactobacillus sp. Marseille-Q4993 (assembly GCF_951230165.1). Classification (GTDB taxonomy): domain Bacteria; phylum Bacillota; class Bacilli; order Lactobacillales; family Lactobacillaceae; genus Lentilactobacillus. Next base: position 10,255 of record NZ_CATNVB010000001.1, on the reverse strand, counting down.
GGTAGAGCCGGTCTGTCGTCCTCTAAATCAGCGGTTGGAGTCTTTTCATAAAGATTTTTAGGAGCACCTAAAAATTCTAGTAAAGCTCTTCCTTGCCGTTTATCTAATCGCCAAAGTGGGGTAATATCGGCTGCCCCATCTCCAAACTTCGTGTAAAATCCAGTAACTGCCTCAGCAGCATGATCCGTGCCGACAACAGCCCCTTGACTAGCTGACGCAATGGCGTACTGAGCAATCATCCGTTGACGAGCCTTGATATTCCCCTTATTAAAATCAGTAACCGTCAGATTGTTTTCAGTAACTGATGCAACCGCTGCATCCACAGCTGGTTTGATATCAACTCTCGCAACCTGGTCAGCGTTCATAAAGTCAATTGCCTCAAGAGCATCTGATTCATCAGCCTGGGTTCCATACGGAAGTCTGACTGCGATAAAACGGTAACTTTCATCCCCCGTCTCATCACGAAGCTCAGAAATCGCCATCTCTGCCAACTTTCCGGCTAGCGTCGAATCCTGACCACCAGAGATGCCGAGCACCAAACTCTTTAGAAAATCATACTTCATCAAGTAGTCTTTAAGAAAATCAACGCTTCTACGAATTTCTTGTTCAACATCAATTTCCGGTTGTACTTTTAACGCACTAATAATTTCGCTTTGTTTTGGTGTCATTATTTATTCTCCGAGCTAAAATCAATACTTTTCACGTACTTATGAACCTTCTCAATAATTGCCTTCTTGTTATCCCAACACTTCTGTGAAAGATCGACTGGGTAAAACTGAGGATTAAGTTCCCGCTTATATTCTGGCCAAAGTGAGTCTAGCGATGCATCAGCATACTTCTTGATTTCCTTCATGGTTGGTTGCTTATACACCAACTCACCATCCTTGAAGATATCTTTAAGCAATGGTTTGGCATCAAAGTCCTCAACAGTCTTACTGATGTACGTGTGCTCTGGATGGAACATGTAGATGGATTTTTCTTGTCGAGGGTCTTCACTATCAAGAGTTACGTAATCTCCTTCTGACTTGCCATCCTTAGTATCAGTAATTCGCCATACTTGTTTTTTACCCGGGGTAGAAATTTTTTCTGCATTCCCGGATATCTTGATGGTATCTTCCATTTTGCCATCTTTATTCTCGATGCTGACCATCTTGTAGACAGCCCCTAAAGCAGGTTGATCAAATGCAGTAATAACCTTAGTTCCCACTCCCCAAACATCAATCTTGGCGTGTTGCATTTTCAAACTAGCAATTGTAGTTTCGTCGAGGTCATTTGAAGCAAATATCTTGGCATTTGGATAGCCAGCTTCATCAAGAAGTTCCCGAACTCGTTTTGATAGGTAAGCCATATCCCCTGAATCAATTCGAACTCCTTGGAAATTAATTTTATCACCAAGCTCATCTGCTACCTTAATTGCGCTCGGAACTCCACTTCTCAGGGTGTCGTATGTATCCACGAGGAAAACGCAATTGTGGTGAGTTTCAGCGTAGGCTTTAAATGCGTCATAATCATTACCAAACGATTCAACTAACGAGTGCGCATGAGTTCCACTAACCGGAATATCAAACTTCTTACCAGCGAGCACGTTAGAGGTCGAATCAAAGCCGCCAATAATTGCAGCCCTAGTGCCCCACACTGCAGCAGACACTTCTTGAGCTCGACGACTACCAAATTCCATCAGTGGGTCGTCTCCGACAGCTACTCTGATTCTTGAAGCCTTAGTGGCAATTAGGGTTTGATAGTTGATCATATTGAGCACAGCCGTTTCAACTAATTGACATTCGGCTAAAGTACCCTCAACTTGAAAAATAGGTTCGTTAGCAAACACCAAGTCCCCTTCAATCGCAGATCGGATATTCCCCTTAAACTTAAAGTTTCTCAAATATTCCAAAAACTCCTCTGGATAATCCGTTACGGTCCGGAGATAATCAATATCATCGTCAGTAAAGTTAAGATTCTTGATATATGAGATTACATGTTCCAAACCTGCAAATACTGCATAGCCATTACCAAAAGGTAGTTTTCTAAAGAAAACCTCAAAAACGGCCTTCCGGTCCTGCATATGCTTTTCAAAGTACGTCGCCATCATATTGATTTCATAAAAATCGGTATGTAGGGTCAAGTTTGCTTCATCAGTCATGATTATCGTCAGTTCCTCCTAAGGAAAATGATATATAATAACTATAATTCTAGCATTAAAGCCGTAATTGGCAGCATTTATTTACCAAATAATTTTGAAAGGATTGGTTATCATCTCAAAACACGACTTTGTAACCATTTTAAACGTTCCGTTCATAAAAACAACAATCTCCAGCATAATTCCCGAATTAACTGACAGAATCGAGGCAAATCAGCGAACATTTGTGGTTACAGCCAACCCAGAAATCGTGATGTATGCTAATGAACACGAAAAATTTCTACGAATCATTCAAAATGCGGATTACGTAGTGGCAGACGGCATCGGTATTGTTATAGGATCACGATTAATAAAAGATCCGCTACCCGAACGAGTTACCGGCTATGATATCTTTGAGCAACTACTTACTTGGGGCGCAGCTAATCACAAGAAAGCCTTCTTTCTTGGAGCCAAGCCAGAAGTAATCGCCAAACTAAATCAGGTTATCTCAACTAAATTTAGCGGTTTAGAAATCGCTGGTGCGTATGACGGTTACTTTAAGGATGAGGCCCCTATCGTTGAAGCAATCAAAGAATCTCAACCAGACATGGTCTTTGTTGCCACCGGCTCACCAAAACAAGAAGAATTTATCCAACGCAATCTCAACACTACCAATGGTTTGTTCATGGGGATTGGCGGTTCATTTGACGTTCTTACAGGCAGTGTCAAACGGGCACCTAAGTTTTGGCAAAATGCCCATCTTGAATGGCTATATCGAGTGATCAAAGAACCCGCAAGAATATCTAGATTAGCAGTCCTACCAAAATATTTGCTTAAAGTTCGCAAGCAAAAATAATAGTAAAAAAAGGAAATTGCCTCGGCAATTTCCTTTTCTATTCCTTTTCAAGATAAAACTCAAACCGTTCACCTACATACTGAGTACGCACGTATTCAAATGGGCGGCCATCCTGAAGATACGTAATCTGGCGAAGCCTAAGGATTGGGTCTCCCCGTTTAATATCCAAAAATTCAGAAATTCTCTCGGATGCCAACATGGCTGAAACAGTCTGTTGAGCCTTGCCCAAGCTAAGATCTTTTTTCTGCTCTAGGGTTCGGTAAAGAGAACTAGTTACTTCGGATTTGTTTAGCCCATCAATGATACTCTCTGGCACGGTTGCAACTTCAAAGCAAATTGGCACGTCATCCCCATAACGAATTCGTTCCATCCTTAAAACTAGTTCGTCTTGCTTGATTCCTAATTTTTCCATCTCTGAAAGTGAAGGTTCCATCGTATGATACGAAATCGTCTTGCTTGACGGTTTTTTGCCCTGAGCAATCATCAAGTCCGTAAAACCGGTAACTCCCGCCATCTTCTCCTGAACCTTTTGGTTGGCAACAAAGGTTCCCGAACCAACTCTACGTTCCAAAATTCCTTCGTCAACTAAAGTTTGAATCGCCTGCCGTAACGTCATCCGACTAACGCCAAATTGCAGTGATAACTCCCTTTCTGATGGAATTCTATCGCCAACCTTCCATTTATTGGCCTCAATATTTCGTTTGATATCATTATGAATTTGGATATAAATTGGTAAACCCATGTTACCAACTCCTTTGATTTAATTTGTTGCTTTCCCTAAAGAATACGTTTTGATAAGGTCTAAATCGTGATTAAGAAGGTTAAAATCTGCATCAAACCCCACAAGTAGTTTCCCCTTCTTAGTGAGGCCAAATTCTCTGGCCTGATTTGTTGAACTCATTTTAACGGCATCCTCAATCTCACACCCGGTCATCGAAATAATATTTTTGAATGCCGTTGTGAAATCAAGAACTGATCCAGCTAGTTTGCCATTTTCGAGTCTTGCCTGACCACCGCTAACTATAACCCGTTGGCCACCAAGTTCAGATATCGTTTGGTGCGAATGCCTAGCTCGCATCGAGTCAGTCACTAATTCAATATTAGAGCTCCCCAATGACTGGTAAGCGATTTTGATAGCTTCATTTGAAACGTGAAATCCATCAGTGATTATTTCAACCATTGGTTTTCTCAAAAGGGTATATCCCAATGGACCAACTTCTCGGTGGTGAAATTCACGCTGAGCATCATATAAGTGAGTAATCCGCTTAATATTGGCAGCTTCTAATTCTGCAAATTTTGCATCTGTATGGCCAGCTGACAATTTGATGCCTAAATCATCACAGGTTTTCGCAAACTCACTGTATCCGACTTTTTCAGGTGCAACTGTGACTAGCTTAATGTTATCATCAGCTAGCCTCTGCCAGCTTGTGATTATTTTTGAGTCAAAGTTACGAATACATTCTTCAGGTTGAGCCCCTCGGTGTTTACCATTGATAAACGGTCCTTCAAGGTGAATCCCAACCAGCTTATTAGTCATATTCATAGCAGTTTTGATTCCTTGAATAGCCGCTTCGATTTTGCCGTCGCTCTGAGTCATTGTCGTCGCAAACACACTAGTAACTCCATTAGCAGCAAACTCGTCTACCATCGAAACAATACTCTCTGGGTCGCCATCCATGAAATCAGTATCATAACCACCGTGGCAATGAACGTCAATAAAGCCAGGAACCAAAATTTGATGGTTTCCGTCAATCACATCTGAGTCATTAAAGTGACTCAAACTGCTCATTTGGCCAACTTCATTAATTGTTTGGTCGAAATTTACATAGCCATTCTCAATTTTATTTTCCCCAGTGTAAATGGTGACGTTTTTCAATAATGTCATGCCTCAAATCCCCCAGGTCAAATTAATTGCCCGTTGACTTCTTGATCGTTGCGTCAATTCCGTGAACAACTGCCGGTAAGAAGCCCTTTTCTTCCATAGCTAGAATTCCCGCAATCGTATCCCCACCTGGTGAACAAACTTCGTCAATGACCTCCGCTGGTGATTTTCCAGATTCAAGAAGCGAACTGGCTGATCCCAAAGTAGTTTGCGTAGCGATTTTTGTTGCTACTTCTTTGGTAAAACCGTATTTAACTCCGGCTCTGCTTAGAGCATCAATAAAGAAATCAACGTAAGCAACTGCACTACCGGAAATTGCACTAAAATTGGCGAATTGCGATTCTGGAAGTTCAATCGTCTGTCCGGTTGATTCAAAAATCGATAACGCCTGCTTTAAAGAATTCCCAGTTAAATTCTCATTAGCAATTACGGCGGTCATTCCCTGCCCGTAAGCTGAATTAACGTTGGGCAACGTTCTCAAGATTGGCTGATTATAACTAGTTAGCTCTTCAATTCGTGATAGTGACAAGCCCGAGACAATTGATACCACTGTAGTCTCTTTAGAAATAGATCCATCAATTTCTGTTATTACCTGTTTAACTACTCCAGGAACAACTGCCAAGACTAAAATATCACTATCGGCAGCCAACTGTTTGTTTGTCGCAACTGGTGTAAGTGATAATTCTGTCGCAAATGTCTCATAGTTTTCTTTATGAGCACTGTGAACCAAAATGTCAGCTGAAGGAACTAGGTTCGCCCTTACCATTCCGCGGATTATTGCTTTCGCCATTGCGCCAACACCAATAAAACCAACTTTCATATGCCTGTCCTCCGTTAAATAAATTGTCTATGCCAATTATACGCTAAAATGGCTTAATCTGGAAACCAGAAATTTTAGAATAAAAAAAGCAACTCCGTTTCCGGAGTTGCAGTTAGTTGGGCTAGCTGGGTTCGAACCAGCGCATCACGGGATCAAAACCCGTTGCCTTACCACTTGGCTATAGCCCAATAATAAAATGGAGGGGAGTGGATTCGAACCACCGAACCCGAAGGAGCGGATTTACAGTCCGCCGCGTTTAGCCAGACTTCGCTACCCCTCCGAAATACTCGCTCTGTTTGTTTCAATCAAAACAACAAATATAATAATACCGAATAATCCCATTTTCGTCAATAGACAATTAGCGAAAAAGTTTGATTTAATCAGCTTTATCTTGATCAAACCCATAATTTGACTCTAATAGCCAAACACAATCTAATAATCATGACAAAACTAGGAATAAAAAAAGCCGCTATATCAGGTCAGATAAACCTGATAAAACGACGAAAGGCGTAACGATTGGGCTAGCTGGGTTCGAACCAGCGCATCACGGGATCAAAACCCGTTGCCTTACCACTTGGCTATAGCCCAATAATAAAAATGGAGGGGAGTGGATTCGAACCACCGAACCCGAAGGAGCGGATTTACAGTCCGCCGCGTTTAGCCAGACTTCGCTACCCCTCCAAATACTGTAGACAGTCAGCACGCTGGCTCTCACTCAACCAGCGAATATAATAATACCGAAAATCAGAGTTTCCGTCAATAGAATTTAGTTAAAAAGTTTCAATCTTTTTCAACTGAAGCTTCCACTCGCTTAAAAAGTTATCGGTTTGCCATTCTTTATGTCTTTTTCTGTTATACCCCACTGCAGAATTATAGTACACAGTATCGTTAACCCTTCTCGGATTGAGGTGTTCGTGGATATGGCCAAAAACAACGGCTTTGACCTGATATTTATCAAGTATTTTTTCAAACTTTAAGCTGCCCATCACTGCATTTGCCATATTCCAAAATCGGAAGTCCTTAGAATAGCGAATAAACGCTTGATTTGGGACAAAATGAGTCATTAGGACTACTTGCCTTGAATCAGCTTTAGCGGCCTCCAGCTGGCTTTCTAACTGGGTTAAAACGATTCGTTCACGCTCAATGTCACTCATTGGCTGAGAAATCAACCGATCAATCCAATAGGTTTCTTTCCAGGTGTAAAACTGATGCTCACTTTTATCAACATTCACCGCAAACGAATAATCATACCACCCGTTTAAACCAATGATTCTGATATCACTATTTGGCACGTCAATATATCGATTATTTAGATATCCAGGCCATCGACCATTTTCCAGCTCATCGTAAGTGACCCCATTTACCATATCATGATTACCAGCTATAAATAGAACCTTGGTGTTGGTTAACTCAGACTGTAAATTTGCAACGTAGGTTAATGATTTTTGAAAATCGTTGAATAAATCACCAGCAATTAAGTAGTAATCAGCTCTAATTTCATTTAAATATTCTACCTGCGCCTTTATAACAGATGCGGGATCTATGTTATTCAGATCAAAATGATTATCACTTGATGCATATATATTAACCATTATTTTTCTCCATCAAAAAATGCTATCCCGTTTAGGATAGCATAATTTTTTATCTGACACCTTCCATTAATCGTTTAATTGGTTTAATCATTGTCATCAAAATAATTCCGGCAACAATTGCTACCAACCCAACAATCAAGAAGTAATTAATCTCATTTTCAGGCGTGTAGAACTTGACAATTTGTGAGTTTACAGCTTGACCAGCAGAATCAGCCAAGAACCACATACTCATCATCTGTGACTCGAACGCCTTAGGAGCAAGTTTTGTCGTTACTGACAAACCAATTGGTGAAATAAGAAGTTCAGCAATTTCGACGATAGCCCAGCTTCCAATTAGCCATAATGGACTAACTTTGGCTGATGTTCCAAATAACATGACTGGAATAACCATAAACAAGTAGGATAGTCCAGCAATCACCATTCCGATTGAAAACTTCGATGGTGAGCTTGGTTGCTTCTTACCCAGCTTAGTCCACATCCATGCAAAGAATGGTGTGTATAGCATGATAAAGAATGGATTAAGTGATTGATACCACGCCGGTTGAATATTTAAGAAACCAAGATTATTGTTGGTTTGATTACCAGCAAACAAGGCCAAAACAACTGAGCCTTGCTCCTCAATTGCCCAGAATACAGCTGCTGCAATAAACAATGGGATATAAGCAATAACTCGTGATCGTTCTTTTTTGGTAACCTTCTTACTAGAAATCATCATAATAAAGTAAACGATTGGAGTAATAATTGCAATGATACTCAATAATGTAACAAATGAATCAATGGTCAATGAGCCCATTACCTTCATCAAAAGTAAAATCAGTGCGAAGGCAACAACCCCAATTCCAACTCGAACCGAAAGCTTTTTAACATCTTCTGGTTCTAATGGATCAGTTGGGTACAAGCTTGGACTTGGAAGATGTTTCTTTCCGCCAAGGTAGTAGAACAATAGTCCGAAGAACATTCCGATAGCTGCTAGTGAAAAACCAGCATGGAAGTTGACGGCTCCTTGAACCCATCCTACTAATAGTGGTGATACGAATGATCCAAGGTTGATTCCGAACACGAAAATAGTGAATCCAGAATCACGTCTCATATCATCTTCAGTATATAAGCCACCAACCATTTCAGAAATGTTTGGCTTTAGCAAACCAGTACCAACGACAATCAAGGCAATTGAGACGAATAACGCAATTGCACCAAGTGGTAGTGAAAGGGCAATGTGCCCAAACATAATTAAAACACCACCGTAGAAAACAGTCTTCCGACTACCCCAGACCCGATCACTCATGAAGCCACCGACAACTGAAGATAAGTAGACTAACGAACCATAAATGGCCATGACAGAAGCGGCTGTGGATTGTGAGAATCCTAAACCACCCTTAGCCACGCTAAAGTACATGTAGTACAAAAGAATGGCACGCATACCGTAGTAACTGAACCGTTCCCACAACTCTGTGAAGAACAGTGTTTGCAATCCTCTAGGCTGGCCGAAGAATGAAGAATCGGACCGTCTTTCTCTATCAGATTGTTCTTGTTGTTGCATTTGATACCCTCCAAAATATAATCAGAATATGTACTTACTGATTAAGAATATTATCTTGATTAATTGCGTCTATAAGCAAAATCATAAAATCAATTATAATCTTTTTCTAAGATGAATTCAATCAATTTCAGCGTTCCCTTATAGTACGAACACCACATTTAATGATGCCACAATCAGTATAAAATGCAAAAAAGTTATCCCTTTTATTCAGGATAACTCTTACTTTGTTAGTTTAATTAAGTGTCTAGTCAAAAATTCGATTGTTTCTGTGTTAGCCAAGGTATCCTGTGCGTGGGTAAAGAGCACCGAATACTCAAGCGTTTCTACTTCAGCAATCACCTTATTCTGTTCCACATGAGCATTTACCAATAGAACATGAGCCTCTTCAAGAAGGCTGTTCACTTTCTTAGAATCACAATCGGTTTCAGCTAACGTTAACGCATCGGTCAGCTTTTTCTTGGCATTCCCAGAAAGAGTTAAAATTTTCATGGAAATATTGTTTAACATTTCTAGATTCATTAAATTGCTTCAGCGTGGCTAGGAATCATTTTATTAATGAACTTAACCAGTCTCTCTCCGTTCGCCCATCCATAAACGTCGTCTGGAATAACTTCTACTGCCTTTTTACTTCCAATCAGTCTGATTTCCTCGTCCTTAAAAGATGCTTGAGGAGCAAGAAGCACTAGATCTACATCGCTTGTTAAATATGTAGCACACTGGCTTAAATCCGTACTTTCAATTTCAATTTGAATATTCCCCGCTTCAATAAATCGTTCAGCGGATTTTGCTAAAAATTTACTTGAAATTCCACTTTCACATACCAATAATACTTTTTTCATATATGTCATCCCCTTTGATACTATACAGATTATCACACGGAACGACTTTATGCAAACCTATTTCTTTTTTTATTTTTCCGGAATCGCTATATAACAGCATTTACATCTACGGAACTTCATATACCAATTCAATTTATAAATATATACCAATTATTTTTAGTTAGCAGATTTCCGTATTGATACAATTATACCAATTTAGAAAAACCACTATACATAAAAAAAGAACCAACCAGATAATGGTTGGTTCTTAATGTTATAACTATGCCGGCTGCAGGACTTGAACCTGTGACCCTCGGTTTACGATACCGATGCTCTACCAGCTGAGCTAAGCCGGCATGATATAAACAAAAATGCTAACTCAATGGGTTAGCATTTTACATAAGCTCCGGCAGGCGGGCTCGAACCGTCGACAACCTGATTAACAGTCAGGTGCTCTACCAACTGAGCTATGCCGGAATAATCGCGTGGCAACGTCCTACCCTCGCAGGGGGCGATCCCCCAACTACTATCGGCGTGCAAAAGCTTAACTTCTGTGTTCGGCATGGGAACAGGTGTATCCTTTTGGCTATCGCCACCACACTATATTCATAAGAGAACTTCGTTCTCTCAA